>NZ_QXFM01000112.1 GCF_003584015.1 Aurantiacibacter xanthus | reverse complement strand
TTCGTGGCCTCCGCGCTCGCCCGTTTCGATGCGGTCGACGCCAACAAAGACGGCACGATCACGGCGGAAGAGCGCCGCGCGGCCCGCCCCGAACGGCGCGGCATGGATCGTCCGCAGCCCCCCGCCCCGCGATGAGCGACCAGCCGACCCGGCTGCTGCTGGTCGATGATGAAGCCAGCCTGAGAGAGCCCCTGGCCGACTATCTGTCGCGCCAGGGGTTCCTGGTCGAGCAGGCGAGCGACGCGGCCAAGGCCCGCGCGGCGCTGCTCGTCACCACCCCCGACCTCGTCCTGCTCGACATCATGATGCCGGGCGAGGACGGCATTTCGCTGTGCCGCCACCTCACCGAGAGCAAGGATCTGCCGGTCATCTTCCTCACCGCGCGCGGCGAGGCGACCGACCGTATCGTCGGCCTCGAAATCGGGGCGGACGACTATGTGGTCAAACCCTTCGAGCCGCGCGAGCTGGTCGCGCGCATCCGCTCGGTGCTGCGCCGGGCCGCGCGCTCGGGCGGGGCCGCTCCCGCCAGCGAGGCGCTCTATGCCTTCGAGGGCTGGCTGCTCGATCCGCTCAAGCGCCGCCTGACCGATCCCGAGGGCACCGTGGTGCCGATCTCCTCCGCCGAGTTCCGCCTGCTTTCGGCCTTTCTCGACCATCCGCGTCAGGTGCTCGACCGCGACCGGCTGCTCGACATGGTGCAGGGCCGCGAGGCGCACCTGTTCGATCGCGCGGTCGACAATCAGGTTTCGCGGCTCCGGCGCAAGATGGAGGCCGACAGCCGCGATCCCAGGCTGATCCAGACCGTGTGGGGCGGCGGCTACCGGCTTGCCTGCGATGTCGAGCGGGTCGCCCCCGCCAGGGTCGAGGACTGAGCGCTTCCATGCCCGCCATGCACCGGTTCCTGCCGCGCAGCCTGTTGGGGCAGATGCTGCTGGCGGTGGCGCTGGCGCTGCTGGCGGCGCAGACGCTGTCCGCCGTGCTGATCTACCGCGCCGACCACCAGCGCCGCGAGGCCGCGCTGATCAGTTCGCTCGCCTTCCAGCTGGTGTCCGACCCGCGGTTCGAATTCCGCGAGGGCCGGAATGGTCGCGGCGGGCATCCGGGGCGGCGCAAGATCCGCATGGAACGCACGCTCGAATCGCCCTTGCAGAACGGCGAGCTGCACGATCCCGAGCGCGAGGCCGCACTGAAGGATGTGCTGGTGGCGCAGGATATCGCCATCGACAAGCTGGTGGTCTTCGCGCGCAAGGTGACCGACGACGACTATGTGATGAGCGGTCGCGCCGGGCCGGTGGCCGGGCCAGAAGGCCGCTGGTCGCTTGACGACGACGCGCTGATCGCCGGGCTCAAGCGCGCGGGCGAAAACGAATGGCTGGTCGCGCGCGTGCCCCGGCCCGAGCACAACACCCGCGCGCTGGGCGGGCTGATCCTGCAAACGCTGGTGCTCTATATCGCGCTGGTGGGCGGGCTTGCTTTCCTGCTGCGCCGGATCACCCGCCCGCTCGCCGCGCTGACCGAGCGGATGAGCCGCTTTGCCGGACGCGCGGAGGGGCTCGCCCCGCTCGAACCCTCGGGGCCGGAAGATACCCGCGCGCTGATCATGGCGCATAACGAGATGGAAGCGCGCATCGCCGCCCTGCTCGACGAGAAAGACGTGATGCTCGGCGCCATCGGCCACGACCTGAAGACCCCGCTCGCCGCGCTGCGGGTGCGGATCGAGAGCGTCGACGATGAGGCCGAGCGCGCGAAGATGGCCGCCACCATCGAGGACATCACCCACTCGCTGGACGATATCCTGTCGCTCGCCCGCGTCGGCCACGCGAAAGACCCGCTCGAACGGACCGACCTTGCCGCGCTCGTCTCTTCTGTGGTCGAAGAGTACGAGGATCTGGGCGAACCGGTCGAACTGGGCGACACCATCCGCATCGCCCTGCCGCTGCGCGCGACCTGGCTGCGCCGGGCGCTGCGCAACCTGATCGACAATGCGCTGCGCTATGGCGGCGCGGCGGAGGTCTCGCTGGCCCGCGAGGAGGGCTACGCCGCGATCTGCGTGAGCGACAACGGCCCCGGCATTCCCGAAGGCGAGATTGCCGCAATGTTCGAACCCTTCGCGCGCGGCGAGGCCTCGCGCAACCGCAGCACCGGCGGCGCGGGCCTCGGCCTGACGCTGGCACGCGCCATTGCCGAACAGCATGGCGGCTCCTTGTCGCTGACGAACCGGGTGGAAGATGGCCGGATCGTCGGCCTCGCCGCCGAGCTGCGGCTGCCGCAGAAGGGCTGACCTTTTACCTCACCCGCTGTTTGGCATCCGTCGACGCGTCGATTACCCTCTGACAGGATCGTTTGGGTAGCGTCGGCAAGGGCGGCGTACACGAGGCTGAGACAGAGGGGGTATATCTGTGGCGGGAAACTACTGTACGCAATGCGGTGAGAAACTCGATCCGCAGACGCGCTTCTGCGGCAATTGTGGCGCGCCGCGCGACAGCTCTGCCAATACGCAGCACCCCCATGCCGATACACAGCCAGAGACAAAGTCCTCCCCGCCGCCCGCTTCCCGCCGCAAGCGCTGGGTTCTTGTCGGCCTCGGCGCCTTTGCCGTGATCGCTGGTGGAAGGGCGCTATACCTCAGCGCCACAGGCACTGCCCCCGGTCGTGGCGGGTCGGTCGCATCCCAAACCGTTGCCGACAACCCGCCCAGCCTCGACGAGATCGACCGGCAGCTTGAGCAGTTCCCCGACCCTGTTCCCGGCAATTGGGAGGTGAAGGTCAAACTGATGCGCGACGTGGGCGAGCCCGACCGGTTGTACGAACCAAAATTCGATGCCTACGAACTTCAGACGATCGACTCGTGCAAGAACTGGGACACCTTCGCAACCGACGTGCTGAGCCTGCTTTCGACGGAGCACGCGCGACGCGAAAGCGCCATCGCAGGCAGCGCCTTTGCCGTGTCGGGCATGCGTCGGCTCAAAAATGGCGGGCTTGGTTTTGGCTACAGGGTCGCTCCGCAGGTCCGCAACGGCGAACCCACCAAGGTTCTTTTCACAAGAGCCGTCTATCACGATGCTGGCCAGATTTCGGCCATGCTCGGCTGGCAGGAGTTCGCCAGCGGTGGAACCGGCTGGGAAAGCGAGCCGCGAATTGACTTCGCCTATATGCTCGAAGCGCGTCGCATCGGCGAGTGTCCCTAAGCCGCAGCGTGGTTAGCGCATCAGCCCGCCGATCAGGTTGCGCACGAAGCGGCCTGCAATCGGCCCGGCAAGATCGGTGGCGAGCGAGCCCAGCCCCGAGGTCACCGCCGTCGTTCCCGGCTTCGCCCGGCTCTTCTTGCCGGTGATCGCCGCCGCCGCCACCGACGCGGCAGAACCAGCCGCCGCGCCCATCGCCGCCTTGGCCGCCTTGCCCCAGATCGAGGTCGTCTTGCGTGGGCGCTTTCCCACCTCCGCGCGGCCCTTCTCCTCCACCTCCTCGGCGGTTTCCGCAGCATCGACCGCCTTGGCCGCCAGCACTTCCTCGGCACTCTCGCGGTCGATCCGTTCGTCGTAGACACCCTGATGCGGGCTGATCGACTGGATGATCGCACGCTCCTTCACGCTCACCGGGCCCAGCCGCGAACGCGGCGGCTTGATCAGCGTGCGCTGGACAATCGTGGGCGCGCCGTCCTCGTCGAGCGTCGAGACCAGCGCCTCGCCGGTGCGCAGTTCGGTGATCGCGGTCTCGACGTCGAGATCGGGGTTGATCCGAAAGGTTTCCGCCGCCGCCTTGATCGCGCGCTTGTCCTTCGGGGTGAAGGCCCGCAGCGCGTGCTGCACCCGGTTGCCCAGCTGCCCCGCGATCTCTTCGGGAATATCGATCGGGTTCTGCGTCACGAAATAGACGCCCACGCCCTTTGAGCGAATCAGGCGCACCACCCGCTCGATGGTGTCCTGCAAGGCCTTGGGCGCATCGTCGAACAGCAGGTGCGCCTCGTCGAAGAAGAACACCAGTTTCGGCTTTTCCGGGTCGCCCACCTCGGGCAGCGTTTCGAACAGCTCGGCCAGCAGCCACAGCAGGAACGTGGCGTAGAGCTTGGGGCTGCTCATCAGCTTGTCGGCGGCGAGCACGTTGATGGTGCCGCGCCCCTTGTCATCGAGGGTGAGGAAATCGTCGATTTCGAGCGCTGGTTCGCCGAAGAAATGGTCCGCCCCCTGCGCCTCGAAGCTCAGGAGCTGGCGCTGGATCGCGCCGACCGACTGCTTCGTCACGTTGCCATAGGTGCCCGAAAGCGTGGCCGCGTTGTCGTATGCCCAGGCGAGCATCGCGCGCAGATCCTTGAAGTCGAGCAGCAACAGCCCGTTCTCGTCGGCATAGCGGAACACGATTTGCAGCACGCCTTCCTGCGTCTCGTTCAGGTCGAGCAGGCGGGCGAGCAGCAACGGCCCCATCTCGGTGATGGTGGTGCGGATCGGGTGGCCCTGCTCGCCGTAGAGATCCCAAAACACCACCGGGTTATCCGAATAGGCATAGTCGTCCATGCCCAGTTCCTTTGCCCGCGCCTCCAGCTTGTCGGCATTCTTGAACTGGGGCGAGCCGGGCATTGCGATGCCCGAAAGGTCGCCCTTCACGTCGGCGAGGAACACCGGCACACCCACGGCGGAGAAGCTCTCGGCAAGGCCCTGCAAGGTCACGGTCTTGCCGGTGCCGGTGGCGCCCGCGATCAGCCCGTGGCGGTTGGCCCGCGCAAGGTTGAGCGCCTGCCTGCCGCCCGTCAGATCCTTGCCGATGAAGATGTCTGCCATGTTGGTCCCGATCCTGTTGGATATGTCGGCGCGGAAACTGGCGGGGGTGCCCCTTGCGGTCAAGCGATAGACTTACACCGCGAACACGCTAGATGAAGGCGCGATGGACCGCAGCCAACCCTTTGTCCTGCTTGACGATGCCCGCAGCACGGGCGCGAGCGATGCCCAGCTCTTCACCGCCCCGCGCGAGGTGTTCGTGGCGCGGCGGCCCGATGAGGTGGCGAGCACGCTCGCCGCGGCGGACAAGGCGCGCAAGGAACAGGGCGGGCATCTGGTCGGATACCTTGCCTATGAGGCAGGCCTCGCGCTCGAAGGCAAGCTTGCCCCGCTGGCTCCGGCGCGCGCGGGTGCAGCCGGGCCGCTGGTGTGGTTCGGGCTGTTCGGCGATCCTGAAGTGATCCCGGCGGGCGAGGTCGAGGGCTGGCTGGCCGCGCGGGCCGAGGGCAGCGCCTCCATCGGGCCGCTCGAACCGCAGGTCTCACCCGGCGCCTATTGCGCCACCTTCGAGCGTTTGCAGGAAGCGATCCGCGCGGGCGACATCTATCAGGCCAATCTCACCATGCCGCTCGCTGGCCCGGCGCAGGGCGATCCGCTGGCGCTCTATGCCGCGATCCGGCCCACCGCGGCGGCGGGCTATGGCGGCGTGGTGTTCGACGGGTCTGACTGGCTGCTCTCGTTCAGCCCCGAGCTGTTCTTTACGCTGAAGAGCGGAGCGGTGAAGCTGAAGCCGATGAAGGGCACCCGCCCGCGCGGCGCAACCCCCGAGGAAGACGCAGCGCTCGCCGCCGAACTCGCCGCTTCGGTGAAGGACAAGGCCGAGAACCTGATGATCCTTGACCTGATGCGCAACGATATCAGCCGGGTGTCGCAGGCGGGCAGCGTCGCGGTCGACCATCCGTTCGAAATCGAGAGCTATCCGACCGTCCACACCATGGTCTCCACCGTGCATGCGCAGCTGCTGCCGGGCAAGAGCGCCATCGACCTGCTTAACGCCGTCTATCCCTGCGGCTCGATCACCGGCGCGCCGAAGATCCGCGCGATGGAGCTGATTGACGCCGTCGAACGCGACGCGCGCGGGCCTTACTGCGGCGCAATCGGGCGCATCGGGCCCGATGGCGATGCCGCCTTCAACGTCGCCATCCGCACCGTGCGGCTGACCCCCGGCGAAAACCAGCGCCACAAGGCCGTGCTCGGTGTGGGCGGCGCCATCGTCGCCGATAGCGAGGCCATGTCCGAATGGCGCGAATGCCTCGTGAAGGGCGCCTTCGTGCGCGGCCCGGCGGGCGGGCACGATCTGCTCGAATCGATGCACTTCGACCCCGAAAACGGTATCGAATATCTCGACCTGCATATCGAGCGGATCGGAGCCAGCGCCAGGGCGCTCGGCTTCGCGTTCGACCGCCACGAGGCGCGCAACCGCATTCAGGCGCTGTGCTTCGACCTCGATACTCCGGCCAAGCTGCGTATGTTGCTCTCGCGCGGCGGAGCGCTCGCGTTCGAGGCGCAGGCGCTGAGCACCACCGCCCCAGCCGATCCGCAACTGTGCGTGGCGCTGCCGCTGCCCGTGGTGACCGGCGACTGGCGTCTGCGCCACAAGACCACCGACCGCGGCTTCTACGAGGAAGCGCGCCGGGTCGCCGCCACCGCCGGGGCGCACGAGGCGCTGTTCGTGCGTGACGATGGGCTGGTCACCGAAGGCTGCTTCTCCAACATCTTTGTCGAACGCAATGGCCGGTTGCTCACCCCGCCGCTGCACCTCGGTCTGTTGCCCGGTGTCCTGCGCCGCGCGCTGATCGAGCAGGGCCGCGCCAAGGAGGCCGAACTGACGCTCGACGACCTCGCGGATGGATTCCTGCTCGGCAATTCGGTGCGCGGGCTGATGAAAGCACAACTTCACGCATGACCAAGCCCTCGCTCAGCGCCGCGCTTTCGCGGATCGAAGCCTCACCCACCACCGCCATGACCGACCGCGCGATGGAACTGCGCGCCGAGGGCCGGGACATCATCTCGCTCTCGGTGGGCGAGCCCGACTTCGACACCCCCGCCCATGTGATCGCAGCGGCCAAGGCTTCGCTCGATGCGGGCGACACCCGCTACACCGCCGTGATGGGCACCGCCCGCCTGCGCCAGGCCGCCGCGCTGCATTTCGAACGCGACCTCGGCATTGCGACGGATCCGGCGCAGGTGATCGTCAGCGCCGGGGGCAAGCAGGCGCTGTTCGAGGCGATCTGCGCCACCGTTTCGGCAGGCGACGAGGTGATCGTGCCCGCGCCCTGGTGGGTCAGCTATCCGCAGATGGTGCGCTTTGCCGGGGGCACCGTGGTGCCGCTGATGACCTATGCCAAGGACAATTTCTGCTTCCGCCCCGCCCAGCTCGAAGCGCTGATTACCCCGCGCACGAACTGGGTGATCCTTGGTAGTCCGGGCAACCCCACCGGCGCGGTCTATCCCGCCGAGATGTTGCTCGGGATCGCCGAGGTGCTGCGCCGCCACCCGCAGGTGATGGTGCTGAGCGACGATATCTACGCCCCGCTCAACTACACCGGTGAACCCCACGCGACACTTGCCAACCTGTGCCCCGATCTGGCCGAGCGGATCTGCACCATCTCGGGCGTCTCCAAAAGCCACGCAATGACCGGCTTCCGCATCGGCCTTGCGACCGGCCCGAAGTGGCTGATCGACGCAATGGGCAAGCTGCAAAGCAATTCCTCGGGCAACCCCGCTGCGACCAGTCAGGCCGCCGCGGTCGCTGCTCTGGAAGGGCCGCAGGACTTTCTGGCGGACTGGCGCGAAA
This sequence comes from Aurantiacibacter xanthus, assembly GCF_003584015.1. GTDB lineage: Bacteria > Pseudomonadota > Alphaproteobacteria > Sphingomonadales > Sphingomonadaceae > Alteraurantiacibacter > Alteraurantiacibacter xanthus. The sequence continues at coordinate 111,560 of NZ_QXFM01000112.1, read as the reverse complement.
CCTTCCGTCAGCGGCGCGATCTGGTGGTTGCCGCGATCAATGCCATTCCCGGCCTCTCGACCCCGGTGCCCCTTGGCGCGTTCTACTGCTTCATCGACGCGAGCCCGCTGATGGAGCGCTTCGGCGGCGACGACAACGAGCTGGCGCTGCACCTGCTGGAACACGGCGTGGCAGTGGTCTCGGCCAGCGCGTTTGGGGGGAGCAACGGGTTCCGCATCAGCTTTGCCGCCAGCGAAGCGGTGCTGAGCGAAGCCCTGCGGCGGATTGAAGCGGCGCTGGCCTAACCTCCTCCGCCCGTGCTGAGCCTGTCGAAGCCCTGTCCTTTCTTCGCGAATAAGAACGATGCTTCGACAAGCTCGGCATGAGCGGTGTAAGGGGCATCGGATATGAACATCCCCATTCTCTACGAAGACGGCGAGGCGCTCGTCATCGACAAGCCCGCCGGCCTGCCCATCGACATTCCGCGCAAGGGTGGCCACGCGCTGGTCAAAGAGCTGTCGACCCTGCGCCTCGGCTTCCAGCGCGAGCCGAGCCCGGTCCACCGGCTCGACACCGACACCTCGGGCTGCCTGCTGCTGGCGCGCAATGCCAAGGCGCACGTGCGCTTCGCCGCCGCCTTCGAACAGCGGCTGGTCGACAAGGTCTATCTCGGCATTGTCGCGCGCACGCTGGACGAGGAAGAGGGCACCATCGCGCTGTCGCTCTCCAAGATCAGCAGCGCCGAGAAGGGGTGGCGCATGATCGCCGCCAAGAAGGGCAAGCCCGCCGTCACCCACTGGCGCAAGCTGAAGGCGCTCGACGGCGGCCTCACACTGGTCGAGTTCCGCCCCGAGACCGGGCGCACCCACCAGATCCGCGTCCACGCGCAGCTGGGGCTTGGTGCGGCACTGCTGGGCGATCCGGTCTATGGCCATAAGGACGCGCGCGCCCCGCGCACGATGCTCCATGCCAGCGCCCTGACGGTCCAGCGCGAAGGCAAGACGCCGATCACCGCCGAAGCCCCGCTTCCCGCCGACTTCGCGGCGCTAGGGGCCTGACACCATGGGCGCGATCATCGATCGGGCCATGGCGCAGGCGCAGGAAAGCTTCATCGCCGCCTCCGGCCCCGGTGGCCAGAACGTCAACAAGGTGGCGACGGCGGTGCAGCTGCGCGTCAATATCTATGCGCTCGGGCTCACCCCGGCCGTGTTCCACCGACTCAAGGCGCTGGCGGGCAGCCGGATGAGCGCGAGCGGCGATATCATTCTCGACGTGCGCACCCACCGCACGCAGGAGGCCAACCGCCGCGAGGCGCGCGAACGACTCGCGGCGATGATCGAGGAAGCGCTCAAGGAACCCAAGAAGCGCGCCAGGAGCCGGGTCAACCGGGTGGGCAAGATGCAGCGCCTGAAGTCGAAAAAGGCGCATGGCGCGAAGAAGGAATTGCGCGGCAAGATCGACTGGTAAGGCACGCCAATGCGTGACGCCACGCTTGACTCAGGCGCGATTCTCCACCATGGGCGGCGGTCAACGGGCGGCGCGCTGGCGTCGCCTCTTTGTTTTCGGGCCGCCTTGGCCCCATCAAACCTTTGAGAGCAAGACCATGGCGAAGCCTGCAACCATCAAGATCCGCCTGAACTCCACCGCCGGGACCGGCCACTTCTACGTGACCAAGAAGAACCCGCGCAACCACACCGAGAAGTTCACCTTCCGCAAGTACGACCCCGTGGCGAAGAAGCACGTCGAGTACAAGGAAGGCAAGATCAAGTAAGCTGGCCGCTGAACCTTAATGCTGGGGAACCCCAGCAGTTCAGTGACAGTTCAATGCGGGCACACTAGGAAACACCGCATGAACATCTTGATCAAATCCCGACGCAAGCCTCTGGCCGCCGCATTTGCGGCGGCTTTTGCCTGTGCGCTTCCCGCCTCCGCCGTGCTCACTGCGGTTCCTGCCAGCGCCCAGTCGCGACAGGACGATCTCGACCGCGCGGTCTCCGCGCTGCGCGGCATCACCACGATGAAGGCCGATTTCACACAGACGGGCCGCAACGGCCAGACCCTGCGCGGCGAACTCACGCTCAAGAATCCGGGCCGCATCCGCTTCGAATATTCCGACGGGGCCAACATGCTGGTCGTCTCCGATGGCCGCGCGCTGCGGCTGATCGACTACGATGTGCAGCAGGTCGAGGCCTGGCCGATCAGCAATTCGCCGCTGGGCGCGCTGCTCGACCCGAATCGCGATGTGCGCCGCTATGGCAAGCTGCTGCCGACCACCAACAGCAACGTCATCAGCATCGAGGTGAGCGACCCCGGCCGCCCCGAATATGGCACCATGACGCTGGTGTTCGTGCGCAACGGCTCAGCCCCCGGCGGGCTGCAACTGACAAGCTGGGTCGCGCTCGATGCGCAGAACACCCGCACCACCGTGCGTCTCTCCAACCAGCGCTATGGCATGACGGTGAACAATTCCGCCTTCTCCTATCGCGATCCGCGCCCGCGCACCCGTCGCCCGTAACGGGCGCCTCAGGGTCCAGCAGTTGTATAGAAGCGACAGAATGCGCGTTCCGTTCATTGGCGCGACAGGCTGGCGAACCTATATCTGTCAAGGCAAGCACGGCTGATCGGCGGGTTTCTCCCCCCCTGTTGACCCGCCATTCGATTTCCGGCCTGCTTGTCTGCGTGACGAACGCAAGAATGAACCCCCGTCTCACCGCCCCCGGGACGGGGGTTTTTCTTGTCCATCGTCCGGCCAGATCCGGCCTCCGGCTTGTGGCCCGGCCAATGCCGACCTAAAGCCCTTGGTCATGTCTGCCCCTACCCTTTCCGTCGCCAGCTGGAACATCAACTCGGTGCGCCTGCGCATGCCGCAGGTGGCCCGCTTCCTTACCGAGAACGCGCCCGACGTGCTCTGCCTGCAGGAGATCAAGTGCATGGAGCACCTGTTCCCGCGCCAGGCCTTTATCGACCTCGGCTACGAGCACATCGCGCTGACCGGGCAGAAGGGCTATCACGGCGTGGCGACGGTCAGCCGCATCCCCTTGCGCGACTATGCCCGCCACGACTGGCAGGACAACGGCGAGGCACGCCATGTCGGGGTGGAGCTGCTCGGGCCGGGCGAAGGCCTGATCCTCGAAAACGTCTATATCCCCGCCGGCGGCGACGAGCCCGACCGCGAGAAGAACCCCAAGTTCGGCCAGAAGCTCGACTTCCTCGCCCGGATGACCCGCTGGTCCGAAGGGATCGAGCGGCCCACGCTGCTGGTGGGCGATTTCAACATCGCCCCGCTCGATTGCGACGTCTACGACCACAAGGCGCTGCTGAAGGTGGTCAGCCACACACCCATCGAGGTGGAGACGCTGGGCCAATTGCAGGCCGCCCACGGCTGGGTCGACCTTGGCCGCAAGCACATTCCCGCGCCCGAGAGGAACTACACCTGGTGGTCCTACCGCACCTATTGGCAGGGCAAGGATCGCGGGCGGCGGCTCGATCACATGTGGGCCTCGCCCGACCTTGCCGCCAAAAGCGTGAAGCACACCATCGCCGAGCACACCCGCGAATGGGAAAAGCCGAGCGACCATGTGCCGATCATTACGGAGTTCGCGCTCTGAGCGGAGCCTCGCCTTCCCGCCGCGCGGCGCAGGCGGTTGACGCCCTACGCCACGGCTGGCCGATCGCTATCGCCGGTGCGCCGGTGCTGCTGCCGATCGAGACCGGGCTTGCGCCTCAGGCAAAGGCGGCGCGGCTGCTGATCTCGACCGCGCGGGCGGAGACGCTGCGGCTCACCAACCAGCGCGAGGCCGCGCGCGGGAGCGACCCGGTGCTGATTCGCGCGGGCGAGCCGCTCGATCTCGCTGCCGCGCTGCCGGTGGCCGACCCTTCGCTCGATCTGCAAACCCCGCTCAAAGGCCCATTCCTCGCCGAAGCGCTGCCCTGGCGGCAGGAGGCCGAAGTGGCGCTCGAACTCGCGCGAATCGCAGGTATCCTGCCCGCCTTCATGGTCGCGCCCGAGCATGGCGGCGAGCCGGTGGCGCTCGAAGCGGGCGACCTTGCCGAGTTTGCCGACCCCGAAGCGCTCACCATTGCCACCCGCGCACGGTTGCCGATCCACGCCAGCGAGCACGCGCGCATCATCGCCTTCCGCAGCGCCGACGACCTGCGCGAGCATGTCGCGCTGGTCCTCGGCGAGCAGGATTCGGGCAAGGTGCCGCTGGTGCGCCTCCATTCCGAATGCCTGACCGGCGACGTGTTCTCCAGCCTCAAGTGCGACTGCGGCCCGCAACTCGATGCAGCGCTGGTGGCCATGGCCGATGAGGCCGCACAAGGCGGCTGGGGCGCGGTGCTTTACCTGAGGCAAGAGGGGCGCGGCATCGGCATCATCAACAAGCTGCGCGCCTATCACCTGCAGGATGATGGGCACGACACGCTGGAGGCCAACCGCCGCCTCGGCCTGCCCGAAGAGGCGCGCGACTTCCCGGTCGCGGCGCGGATGCTCGAACTGATGGGGGTCAGCGCGGTGCGGCTGATGACCAACAACCCGGAGAAAGTGGCAGCGCTGGAGGCCGCCGGGGTGACAGTGACCGAACGCGTGCCGCACCAGCTCCCGGCCAATCCGCACAACGCCCACTACCTCGATACCAAGCGCGACAAGGCGGGCCACCTGCTGCGCTAGGATGCGTCAGCGGAGCTGGCTGTCCTTCGAGCCGCGCCGGTTGATCGCCGAGTGACGCACGGCGCTGTCACGGCCGGACTGGCAGGCGACGCAGGTGCGCACACCGGGCACGGCCTCGCGCCGTTTCTCGGGGATCGGTTCGGCGCATTCGTCGCAATATTCGGCGCTTGGCCCGCGCGGCATGCGCGCCCGTGCCGCGCTGACCGCGTCGCTTACCGTATCGTCGATCTGATCCTGCACCGCGCCATCGCGCGACCATCCACCGGCCATTGCCGCCTCCTTTTCACCCGCTCAATGTTGGCAGGCGAAGGCGAAATTACAAGGTTTGCGAGCGACTTAGGACCCGATGAGGTTGGCCTGATCCACCTTGCTCCCCTCCCCTTTGGGGAGGGGCTGGGGGTGGGGGCTCGACGCTGGCTGGCGTGCCCCCATCCCAACCCTTCCCCACAGGGGAAGGGCTTATGCCATCCCGCTTTAGCGCTCCTCGAACGGCTTGAGCCCCCGGCCCAGCGTGTTCTCGCCAATGCCCGACAGCTCGCCCGACCAGTCGGCCACGAACACGGTGTTGCGATCCACCCCCGGCGCCAGCCGCGCATCGTTGCCGACCACGGTGAGGCCTGCCGAACTGTGCTCGCGCTGCTCGGCGGCGACCGCGATGAAGGCGGAATAGTTCTCCTTCGACTGGCCTTGCACGAACCAGTTGTTCGAAATCTGCCCGCTGGCGCCAGCGGGGAGGTCGATCATGTAATTGGTGTTGCGACCTTGCGAATCGTCGAAGCTGCACGAGGCGATCTCCACCTCGGCCGCGCGCGATTTCACATAGTGGCCGCCCGCGCCCTGCTCGAACCGGCTGCGGGTGATGCGGACATGGCCATAAGAGCCGGTGTAGATCGAATGGGCGCAGCCGCCCGCACCCTCGCAGGTGCCGAGGCGGGTGAAGGTCGAGCGGTCGATCACGATGCGCGATGCAGCATCTCCCGCCGTCAGAATGCCCTGCTGACTGTCGCGGAACCAGCTGTCGGCCACCGTAAGGTTGCCCTTTTCGAGGCGGATGCCCGCGCCGTTGAAGTCGGGCACTTTCATGTTCTGGAAGATCAGGCCCGAAACCTCGGCCCCGCGCCCGCGCAGCACCAGTGCGGCCTTGCCCTCACAGGTCACCGCGTCGAACACCGCCGCGCCGGGCTCGCTGGCGAGATAGGAGATCTGCCCGCGTTCCTGCACCGCACACTGGGCATAGCGGCCCGGCGCGATGGCAATCGCGCCCTCGCCGTCGCCAATGGCGTTGACCGCGTCCTGCAGCCGGTCGAAGCCCTGCCCGGTCGCGACTACGGTGAAGGCGGCCTCGCGGTCCTGCGCGGTGAGCGTCGCGGCGGGAAGCGCCGCAAGGGCAACAACGCCAAGGATAGCGAGTGGCGCGATCAGGGCGCGCGGCGAAGGGAGGCGTCGAGTCTGGGTCATCAACTGACAAGCTTAGAGCACAAGAGTTAAGCGCAGGAAATGGCGATGCACGGCAAACCTGTGCCCGTCATTCCTCCTTCGCTGGCCGCCCCCGCCGGGGCCGTTCGCTCACGGCGGGACGAATGCCCCGCCGTTCGAGCGCCTCGCGCAGCAGCACCTCGATCTCGGCGTTCACGCTGCGCAGCTCCTGCGCCGCCAATCGCTCGAGGCAATCGTGCAGCGCAGGGTCCAGTCGCAGGGCAAAGGCTTTGCGGGCCGCCATCGCCTTACTGGTACAGCGATCCGGCGTTGACGACCGGGTTCACCTCGCGCTCGCCGCAGAGCACCACCATCAGGTTCGAGACCATGGCCGCGCGGCGCTCGTCGTCGAGTTCGACGATCTCGTCAGCCGAGAGCTTGTCGAGCGCCATCTGCACCATCGTCACCGCGCCCATCACCAGCTTGGCACGCGCGGCGATCACCGCCTCGGCCTGCTGACGGCGCAGCATCGCGCCGGCGATCTCGCTGGCATAGGCGAGGTGAGTCAGCCCCGCCTCATCGACCACGATCCCCGCCGCCGACAGCCGCTCGTTCAGCTCGGTCTGCAGCTCGGAGTTGATGACGTCGGCGCTGCCGCGCAGCGTGGTTTCGTCCTCATCGCTCATATCGTCGTAAGGGTGGCGCGCGCCGACCGTGCGCAGCGCCGCCTCGATCTGGATTTCGACGAACTGGTAATAGTCGTCCACGTCGAACACCGCCTGCGCGGTGTCGCGCACGCGCCAGACCACGTTGCAGGCAATGTCGATCGGGTTGCCCCGCAGATCGTTGATCTTGATCCGCTCGGAATGGATGTTGTGCGCGCGCACGCTGACCTTCTTGCGCATCATCCACGGCAGCACCCAGCGCAGGCCCTCCTTGCGGTCGGTCCCGCGATAGTCGCCGAACAGCGTGATCACCGCGCCCTGATTGGGCTGCACCATGTAAAAGCCCAGAGCGATCAGCACGATTGCGAGCACCGGCAGCAGGATGCAGGCCACGAACAGCAGAACGCTGCCCAGCCCGAACCCGCGCGTCACCACGTTCAGCCCCACGAACACGAGCAGGGCCAGCATCACCAGCAGCATGGTGTAGCCGCTGCGCGTACCCGCCGCGACTTCGCGGCTGCGGATCATCCCCGTCACATGGTTCGACATCGTCATCTCCTCAGAAATTGTGATATCATATTTATATCACCTTCAGGAGAAGCGCAAGCGGGTGATTGCGGTGTCAGTTTTCGGCCACAACCTTGAGGAAAGCCGCGCCATAGGCCTCCAGCTTCTTCGCCCCGACCCCGCCGATTTCGCCCAGTTCGGAACGGGACGCCGGGCGGCGTGCGGCCATCTCGCGCAGCACCGAATCGTGGAAGATCACATAGGGCGGCACCCCGGCCTCGGCGGCAAGATCGCGGCGCAGCGCCCGCAGCGCGTCGAACAGCGGATCGCCGACCGGGTTCGCCGCCTCGTTGCGGCTGCGGCGCTGGCGGCGCTCCGAGCGCGCAGGCGGCTTGGTGATCGAGAGGCCGGCCTCTCCTTTCAAAAGGGCGCGCGCCTCGCCGCCAAGCGCCAGCCCGCCATGCTCGTTGGGCACGAGACACCCGCGTGCCTGCAAGGCCCGGCTCACCGGCTGCAACAGCGCTGCCTCTTCGCCTTCGACAATACCATAGACCGAAAGCCGGTCATGCCCGCGCTCGATCACCCGCGCATCCGAAGCCCCGGTCAGCACCTTCTGCAAATGGCCGAAGCCAAAGCTCTGCCCGGTGCGATAGCAGGCCGAGAGCAGCTTCTGCGCCAGTTCGGTCACTTCCAGCACCTGCGGCGGATTGAGGCAGTTGTCGCAATTGCCGCAAGATTCGGACGGGGTCTCGCCGAAATGGCGCAGCAGGATCGCGCGGCGGCAGGTGGCCGCCTCGACCAGTGCGGCCAAGCCATCGAGCCGCTGGCGCTCACCCATCTGCCGCGCCTCGTCGAGTTCGCCGATCCGCATCCGTGCGGTGGCGAAGTCGCCCGCGCTCCACAGCATCACCGCCTCGGCCGGGTCACCGTCGCGCCCCGCGCGGCCCGTTTCCTGGTAATAGGCCTCGATCGACTTGGGCACCCCGGCATGGGCGACGAAACGCACGTCGGGCTTGTCGATGCCCATGCCGAAGGCGATCGTGGCCACCATCACCATGTCCTCGCTGGCGACGAACTCGGCCTGATTGGCGGCGCGCTGCTCGGCGGGCAGGCCCGCATGGTAGGGCAGCACGGGCCGCCCGGTGCTGCGGGCGAGGCTGGTGGCGAGATCTTCCACCTTCTTGCGCGTGCCGGCATAGACGATGCCCGGCCCCGGCTGCTCGTCCACCAGCCGTTCGAGCTGGCGCGACAGGTTGTCGCGCGGGCGGATCGTGTAGCGAATATTGGGCCGGTCGAAGCCGGAGATGACAAGGCCATCGTCAGGGATACCGAGCTGGCCGAGAATATCGCCGCGTGTGCGCAGGTCCGCCGTGGCGGTGAGCGCCAGCCGAGGGACATCGCCGAACGCGTCCATCAGCGGGCGCAGCTGGCGGTAGTCGGGGCGGAAATCGTGGCCCCATTCGCTCACACAATGCGCCTCGTCGACCGCGAACAGCGCGAGCGGGGCGGCAGAGAGAAAGTCGCGGAACTGCGGCTGGCTGGCCCGTTCGGGCGCGACATAGAGCAGGTCGAGCGCCCCGGCGCGGAAGGCGTCCTGCGTCTCGCGCCAGTCGGCATCGGCGCTGGTGAGGGTGGCCGCGCGAATGCCGTTCGCCCGCGCGCTGCGCAGCTGATCGTGCATCAGCGCGATCAGCGGCGAGATCACCACGCAGGTCCCCTCCAGCATCACGGCGGGCAGCTGATAGGTGAGCGACTTGCCCGCGCCGGTCGGCATCACCGCGAGCGTGGACTGGCCGCCGAGCACGCGGCCCACCACCTGTTCCTGCACCATGCGGAACGATTCGAAACCGAACACTTCGCGCAAGGTGGTGCGGGCGCGCTCAAGGTTTGCGGAGCTTTGAAGCATGCCGCCCCACCTGCCAGATGCGCGCGCGCGCGCCTAGGGGCGCAATTCCCGTTTTGCCCCGGCCCTGCGAACGGCTACACAGCCCCTCATTCGTTTAGCAACCCCAAGGAGAACCCCCATGAAACGGATTGCTCTGCTCGCTCCGGTCGCGCTGCTGGCGCTGTCGGCCTGCGGCAAGTCCACCGACGCTTCGGAAGAGGCCATGGCCGACACGGTCGAAGTCCCCGCCGATGATGCCCTCGACGGCGTGCCCGACCCGGTGGCCGACAGTTCGCTCGCCCTGCCTGACACCGCTTCGGTGGAAGATGCGGTCGATGCCGCAACACAGTCCGCCGAAGACAGCGCCGATGCCGCGCAGGCCGCCGCTGACGACGCGCTGAGCGCCGCCGATGCCGCGGCTGCTGCAGCCGCCGAAGTCAAGGGCGCGACCGAGTAATGGACCGGGCAGCGCATCTGCGGCTGGCGCTTGTCGCCACAGGTGCGCTGCTGGCCTCCGGCTGCGATGCGCCCGAACCGATGAGCGGCCCCGCGCCCGCGAGCAGCAACGAGGCCAGAGCGCTCGAAGATGCCGCCGAGATGCTCGAACTGCGCGATCCGCCCGGCGACAGACCGGCGGCGGAATCAGCTCCGGCTCAGAACAGGACCAGCAGCGCGACGCCCATCGCCACGCGATAGATCACGAAGACCATCATCGAGGCCTTCTTCAGGAAGTTCATCAGGAAGGCCATCGTCGCGAAGGCGGCAATGAAGGTCAGCACACCGGCGATCAGCGCCTCATGCACCAGCTCGGCCCCGGCGTTGAACAGTTCGGGCACGATCAGCACGCCCGCCCCGGCCACTGCCGGGATCGACAGCAGGAACGAGAACCGCGCCGCCTCGAACCGGCCATAGCCCAGCGCGCGCGCCATGGTCATGGTCACGCCCGAGCGGCTGGTGCCGGGAATGATCGCAAAGGCCTGGGCGATGCCCACCAGCAGCCCGTCACGCCAGGTCATGTCCTCGAAGGTCTTGGTCTCGCGTCCGAACCGGTCGGCAAGGCCAAGCAGGATGCCATAGACGATCAGGTTCACCGCGATCAGATGGGTGAAGCGGATCGAGGCCATCAGATCGCCATCGACGATGGTTACCCCGAACAGGCTCGAAACGATCCCGTTGAACACGCCGAGCTTGATCGCGAGGCCGAACAGCACCGCAGGGATCGTACCGAGCAGAATCCACCAGAACAGCTGCCGCTCATGCGGGGCCTTGCCGATGCCCACGGTGGCAAAGCCCCCGCGCGCCAGCATCAGCACGTCCTTGAAGAAATAGGCGATGATGGCGAGCAGCGAGCCGACATGCACCGCGACGTCGATCTGCGGGCCCTGATCGGGGAAGTCGGTCACGAAGGGGATCAGGATCAGGTGGCCTGACGAGGAGATCGGCAGGAATTCCGTCGTCCCCTGAACAACGGCGATCAGCAGCAGCTGGATGAAGGTCATGAACGGCAGGGCCTCGAATTCGCCCGGTGGCAGGCACCGCGCATAATTGAGCGCGATGCCTCCACCAGCGCGTGCGCGAAGTCAAGCATTCGCACACGCAGCATGCCAGAGCGTTACCAGATCGAGACACGATCCTCGGGCGCGAGGTACAGCGCATCGCCCGGCTGGACGTTGAACGCCTTGTACCAGGCATCCATCTGCCGCACCGCATTGTTGAGGCGGAACTGCTCGGGCGGATGCGGGTCGGCCATCATCATGTTGCGCAGGCGCGCCTCGCGGGTCTTGCCGCGCCACACCTGCGCAAAGCCGAGGAAGAAGCGCTGATCGCCGGTCAGCCCGTCGATCACCGGCGCTTCCTTGCCCTCAAGCGAGAGCTGATAGGCGCGATAGGCGATCTGCAGGCCGACCACGTCGCCGATGGTCTCGCCCATGGCGAGATCGCCGCGCAGGCAGAAGGTGCCGTCGTCGAGCGGGCAATACTGCTCGATCAGCTTGCGCAGCATCCCCGTCCGCTCCTCGAAGGCCGTGCGGTCGGCATCCTGCCACCAGTTGCGCAGCGCGCCGGTGGCATCGAAGCGCGAGCCCTGATCGTCGAAGCCGTGGCCGATCTCGTGCCCGATCACCGCGCCGATGGCGCCATAGTTCACCGCCGGATCGGCATCGAGGCCGAAGAACGGCTGCTGCAGGATCGCCGCCGGGAACACGATCTGGTTGAAGTTCGGCGAATAGTAAGCGTTCACCGTCTGCGGCAGCATGCCCCATTCGCTCTTGTCGACCGGGCCGCCGAGCTTGGAAAGCTCGTCCTGCTGGTTCCAGGCGATGGTGCGAATGCGGTTGCCGAGCGGATCGTCGGCCTTGATTTCGAGCCCGTCGTAAGCCTCGAACTCGTCGGGATAGCCGACCATCGGGGTGAAGCCGGCCAGCTTGGTCAGCGCCTCCTCGGTGGTAGCAGGCGTCATCCAGTGGTTTTCGCTGATGCTCTCGCGATAGGCGGCGATGAGGTTGTCGACGAGATGCTCCATCCCGGCCTTGGCTTCGGGCGGGAACTCGCGCTGAACGTAAAGCGCGCCGAGCTGCTCGCCGAGCTGCCCCTCGACCGCCGCGATGGCGCGCTTCCAGCGCGGGCGCTGTTCCTGCTGGCCCGAGATCGTGGTGCCGTAAAAGGCGAAGTTGGCATCGTCGATCGCCTGCGGCAGCACCGAGGCATTCGAGGACAGGAAGCGCACCGCCATATAGGCCTTGAGCGTGGCCAGCGGGGTCTCGCGCAGCAGCTTCATCATCGCGGGCAGGCCGCCGCCCATCATCGCCTGCTGCTCAGGCGTGAGGCCCAATTCGGCGATCCTTTCCGGGGTCGGCGGAAGCTGCGCGGCGTCAAACAGGTCCTGCCCGTCGAAATGGCCCGCCGCCAGCAGCGTGGCCATCGGAAATTCGGGATCGAGCGCGAGCAGCGCCGCGCGGTCCATCGGGTTGTAGGTCAGCTCGGGGATGCGGAACATCCGGCGGTCCCACTCCAGCTCGGCCACCTTGTGCTCGAAAGCATAGACGGCATCGGCCGCACCAGCCGGATCGGCATAGCCCGCCTGCCCGAGCATGAAGCGCAGGAAATCCATGTACTTGGCGCGGATCGCGAGGTTCTCGTCCGTATCGACGAGGTAGTAGTCGCGATCGGGCAGGCCCATGCCGCTGAAGCCGACCGAGACGAGATAGCGCTCGGGGTTCTCGCTATCGACATCGACGCTCGCGCTGATCAGCGCCGGAATGCCCGGCTGCTCGAACAGCGCGACCAGCGCCGAAAGGCTGGGCGCATCGGCGATCTGCGCGAGATAGGGCTGCGCCGGAGCCAGCCCGGCGGCCTCGATCGCGGCGGTATCGACATAGGCGTTGTAGGCATCGACGATGCGCCGCTCGGGCGTGCCCGGTGCCGGGTTCGCGGCGACGAGGTCGCGCATCAGCGTCTGCACGTCGTAGGTCGACTTCTCGGCCAGCATCGCGAACAGGCCATAGCGGCTCTGATCGGCGGGGATCTCGGTCTCGCGCACCCACTTGCCGTTGGCATAGGCGAAGAAGTCGTCGCCGGGCCTGGCCGCCGTGTCGATCTCGCTCGTATCGACGCCCCAGGTGCCGAAGTTCATTTCCGGCGGCGCATCGGCGGCATCCTGCGCCAGCGCAGGTGTTGCGAGAGCAAGGCCAAGGGCGGAAACGGAGGTTGCAAGCAGGCGACGGATCATGAGCGGCTCCGGTTGGAAAGATATGCGGCAAATATGGTGCCGCGCGCGGCGAATACCACGTTTCGTTTCGAATGATACGAGCGCGGCTTAACCCAGCCTTGCCCGTGCCTCAAGAGTCCTGCCTCAGGCGGGAGCTTTGGCGTCGAACTGGAGCGAGGCGAGCCGGGCATAGAGCCCGCCCGAGGCCGAGAGGCTGGCGTGGTCGCCCTGTTCGACGATCTCGCCCTTGTCCATCACCACGATCCGGTCCGCCGCGCGCACGGTGGCGAGGCGGTGCGCGATCACCAGCGTGGTGCGGTTCTGCATCAGCCGTTCGAGCGCCTGCTGCACCAGCTGCTCGCTTTCAGCATCGAGCGCGGAGGTCGCCTCGTCGAGCAGCAGGATCGGCGCATCGCGCAGCACCGCGCGGGCGATGGCCACGCGCTGGCGCTGGCCGCCCGAAAGGCGCGCGCCGCCATCGCCGAGGAAGGTGTCGAGCCCCTGCGGCAGATCGCGCAGGAAGTCTTCCGCATTGGCGGTGCGGGCCGCTTCCCAGATCGCCTCTTCGCTCGCCTGCCAGTTGCCGTAGCGCAGGTTGTCGCGCGCGCTGGCGGCGAACAGGATGCCCTCTTGCGGCACCAGCGCCATGCGGCGGCGGACCTCGGCCGGGTCGGCCTGGGTCAGCGGCACCCCGTCCATCTTCACGCTGCCCGCCTGCGGATCGTAGAATCGCTCGGCCAGCTGGAAGATCGTCGACTTGCCCGCGCCCGAGGGGCCGACAATGGCCACGGTCTCACCCGGCTCTACCGTCAGGGTGAAATCGCGAATCGCGGTGTCGGTCGGGCGGGTGGGATAGGAGAAAGTGACGTTCTGAAACGCAAGGCTGCCGCGCGGCGGCTCGGGCATCGCCTGCGGGCGGGCCGGGGCCTTGATGGCGGGCTGTTCTTCGAGCAGCTCCTTCAGCCGGCTGGCCGCGCCTGCACCGCGCAGCAGGTCGCCATAGACCTCGGTCAGCGAGCCGAACGCGCCCGCCACCAGCACGCCGGTGAGCACGAAAGCGGCTATGGTGCCGCCCGACAGCAGACCCTCGGCCACCTGCACCGCGCCGCGCCACATCAGGAGCACGATCGAACCGAACACGAAAGCGATCCCGCACAGCGTCATCAGCGAACGGGTCAGGATCCGGTGCTTGGCCGTTACGAAAGTCTCCTCGACGAACTTGCCGAAGCGCGCCAGCTCGCGGCCTTCCTGATTGAAGCCCTGCACGATCTTCATTGCGCCGAGCACTTCGGAAGTGGTCGCGGCCACATCTGCCACCCGGTCCTGGCTCGCACGGCTGATCTTGCGCAGGCGCCGACCGAACACCACCAGCGGCACGATCACCGCCGGAACCACCAGCAGCAGCATCACCGTGAGACCGGGCGCCAGCCAGACAAGGTAGACCAGCCCGCCGATGGCCATGATGAGATTGCGCAAGGCCACCGAGATGGTGGTGCCGACTACCGATTCGATCAGCGTGGTATCCGCAGTCATCCGGCTGGAGATTTCCTTCGGGCTGTTCTCCTCGAAGAAACCCGGCGACAGGCGGAGCAGGTTCTGCTGCACGGCAAGCCGGATATCGGCCACCACCCGCTCGCCCAGAATCGACACGAAGTAGAACCGGCAGGCGGTGCCGACGGCAAGGACCACCACCATCCCGAGCAGATAGCGGAACCAGCGGTTGATTTCGCCGGGATCGCTCCCTTCCGAAAAGCCGCGGTCGATGATCTCGCGAAAACCGGCCGGAATTGCCAGCGTGGCCGAAGCCGTGACCACCAGCGCCACGCCCGCGGCCACGATCAGCCCCGGATAGGCGCGCGCGGCGCGGAAGATCATGCCGAGCGGGCCGAGATCGCGGGCCGGTTTGGGTTCTACGGAGTCAGTTTCGGAAGCAGGAGACTTGGCCATAGGCGAGCGCCCTAGACCAGATTTTGCGCCCTTTGAAGCATGGCGCGTCACATCATCCGGGTTTCACGCGAAAACTAATTTTTTGCCGCACTGCACAATCTTCCCTATATAGGGAGCATAACGGAAGCACCGCGCAGGGTGCCGGAAGCACGCAGTTCGCGCAAGAAGGGTCAAGACACTTGCTTTATTCCGCCTACGAAATGCAGAAAGCCTGGCTTTCCAGCGCCAGCCACTGGGCCGAATTCGGCGCCAACATCCTGTCCAATCCGGCGCTGCCGATGGGCTACCTCGGGATGGGCCCGGCCATGGCCAGCGCGCTCAAGGTCTTCGCCCATGTTTACGAGGAGCGCGGCAAGCCCGCCTTCGGGATCGACAGCACCGAGGTGGGCGGCAAGAGCTATCCCGTCGCGCAGACCACCGTGCTCGAAAAGCCGTTCGGCAACCTGATCCGCTTCCGCCGCGAGGGCCTGCCCGAGGACGCGCCCACCATGCTGGTGGTCGCCCCGATGAGCGGGCACTTCGCCACGCTGCTGCGCGGCACGGTCGCGCGGCTGGTCGAGAATCAGGAGGTCTATGTTACCGACTGGGCCGATGCGAAGACCGTCCCGCTGAGCGCGGGCCTGTTCGATCTCGACGACTATATCGACTACCTGATCGAATTCCTCCGGTTCATCGGCCCCAACACCCATGTGCTGGCCGTGTGCCAGCCGTCGGTCCCGGCCTTTGCCGCCACCGCCGTGATGGGAGCCGAGAAGGACCCATGCCGTCCGGCCACGCTCACCATGATGGGCGGCCCGATCGACACCCGCGCCAGCCCGACCGGCGTCAACGATCTGGCGATGAACAAGCCGCTGAGCTGGTTCCAGAACAATGTGATCGCCACCGTGCCGTTCAGCTATCCGGGTGCGGGCCGACGGGTCTATCCGGGCTTTTTGCAGGTGGCGGGCTTCATCTCGATGAATCTCATGAGCCACATGATGAGCCACTACGAGATGTTCAAACATCTGACGGTCGGCGATCAGGAAAGCGCCGACAAGACCAAGCAGTTCTACGATGAGTACCTGTCGCACTGCGACATGACCGCCGAGTTCTACCTCCAGACCATCGAGCACGTGTTCCAGGAACACACCCTGCCCAAGGGCGAATTCGTCCACCGCGGCAAGGCCATCGACCCTGACGCCATTCGCGATACGGCAATGCTGGCGATCGAGGGTGAGAAGGACGATATTTCGGGCATCGGCCAGACCCGCGCCGCGCTCGATCTTGCGCCGCACCTGCCGCTGGCGATGAAGAAGTATCATCTCGCGCGCGACGTGGGCCACTATGGCATCTTCAACGGCAGCAAGTGGCGCACCCGCATCGCTCCGGTGCTGGAGGAATGGATGCGCGCCAATCCGGGCGTGAACTGAGCGTCAGTTCATGCCTGCGCCAGCGGTTCTGCGGGCGGGGCGAAGCGCGGCTGGCGCCCCGTTCCGTCCTGTCGTTTGAGATAGCTGCCGAAGGCGATCTCCATCCCCACGATCAGGAAGCCGAACGGCTGGAAGGCGATGCCCACGAACAGCGCGCCGATCAGGAACACCACGTGCGCCTGTTGCAGCGCGTCGGCCAGTCCGCACTGCCAGCCAAGTTTCTCGCCATCCTTCGGGCGGAAACGGCGGCGCACCAGCTCCATCTGGAGCAAACCGATCCCGTGCAGCAGCAGCCACAACCCCAGCCCCAGCCAACCCTGTTCGCCCAGCATCTCGAAATAGGATGAGTGATAGGCGCGCCCCTCGTCAGTCACCTCGACATAGGTGATCGAGCGCGAGTTGCCCGAACCGGTCACCTGCGGCATCTGATAGGTGAAGCTGTTGGCGCGGTAGGCATCGAAGCCGCCACCGAAGGGGTGCTGCTTCGCGTAGTCGAGCGTCCAGTTCCACACCGCGATCCGGGTCGAGGCCGATTCGTCCTCCTGATGGTCGGTGATCGTGCCCATCCGGTCGAGAAAGCTCTGCGGCAGGAACGGCACCGCCATCACCAGCGCCGCGCCCGCCAGCCCGGCATAGACGAACCGGTTGCGCACCGTGCGCAGCATCATCACCGCCATCACCGCCGCGCAGACGAGCCCGGTGCGGGCATTGGTGCCCACCGGCATCAGCAGGCAGGCGAGCGACAGGCAGGCCACGAACACGGTCACCGTCCAGTGCGGGCGGAACACCGTGCCGAACCGCGCCAGCCACACCGCGATGGGGATGATCGCAATCGCCGCAATCGAGATGATCGAGCTTTCGTAAATGCCCGAGTTCTCGACCACCAGCAGCTTGAGCGTGCCATAGCCGCCGCCGCCGAACACCGTCTTCATCCCGCCCGAGATGCAGATCGCGCCGATGGAGAGCACCATCACCAGCGCCACGGCCTCGATCCTGAGGCGGGTGCGCATGGCCAGCGGCAGGAAGGCGGCGAACAGCAGGTTCTTCCACACCCAGTCCCATTTCTGCCAGGCGCTGTCCTGAAACACGGCGCGGAATGTGGTGAAGGCGCACAGGGCCAGCAGCGCCACGATCAACCCCTGGCGAAAGGTGAAACGGCTCCCCTCCTTGCTGTCGAGCGCCAGCCAGCCGCCGAAGGCCAGCACGAACATCATCAGCGACAGCGGCAACGCCTGAATGAGCCCCCAGCCGATCTTCTGCGGGATCACCAGATCGATATAGATATAGAGCAGCACCCAGACGAACGGGCGCTTCAGCCCCATCGCGGCCATCAGCCCGATGAAGGCGAGCAGGACCAGATCAACCATGGCCGCCTCCAGAACCCTCTCTGGCATCCTCGTCGCGTGCGACAAGCCAAGGCTTGGGCTTGACCTCTTCCTCGCCCACGAGACTGTCGTCGTCGAGATCGGGGCGCGCCAGCAGGCGCCAGACGGCCAGCGCCATCAGGCCGTGCGTCAGGGCAATGGCGAAGTAGTCGATCACGGGTGAGGCGGCCTTTCACACAGGGCCTTAGCGCCAAGCCCTTGACGCGGCGTTAAGCTTGTCGTGCCATGGCGGGCACCATGATCCACGCCTCGCTCTCCCGGCCTGCGGCCCGCATCCTGCACGTGCTCGATCACTCCTTGCCGATCCATTCAGGCTACACCTTCCGTACGCGCGCGATCCTCAAGGCGCAGGAACGCCACGGGCTGGAGGTACGCGGGATCACCGGCCTGCGCCATACCGAGGACGGCCCCGATGTGGAGACCGAGGACGGCCTGACCTTCCACCGCACCCGCGGCACGGCAGGCGGCCCGCCGGGGCTGCGCGAATGGCGCGAGGTCGGCCTGCTCGCCGATGCCATCGTCGCGCTGGCCAGGGACTGGCGGCCCGACATTCTTCACGCCCACTCGCCGTCGCTGTGCGGGATGGCCGCGATCCGCGCCGGGCAGCGGCTCGGCATTCCGGTGGTCTACGAGATCCGCGCCTTCTGGGAGGATGCGGCGGTGGGCAACCTGATGACCACCGAAGGCTCGCTGCGCTACCGCATCACCCGCGCGCTGGAGAACCGGGTGGTCGCCCGTGCCGATGCGGTGATGACGATCTGCCAGGGTCTGCGCGACGACCTGATCGCGCGCGGCCACGATGGCGGGAAGATCGGGGTCATGCCCAATGGGGTCGACCTCGCGCTGTTCGGCACGCCGCCGCCGCGCGATGCGGCGCTGGCGGCGCAGCTCGGCCTCGGCGAAGGGCCGGTGATCGGCTTCATCGGCAGCTTCTACGACTATGAGGGCCTCGACGACCTGATCGCTGCCATGCCCATGCTGCTCCAGCGGGTGCCCGATGCGCGCCTGCTGCTGGTCGGCGGCGGCGAAATGGAGGAGGCGCTGCGTAAGCAGGCCGAGGCCTCCAGCGCCGCCCATGCGATCCATTTCATCGGCCGCGTACCGCACCATGAGGTCGAGCGTTACTATGCGCTGTGCGACGTGATGGCCTATCCGCGCAAACGCAGCCGCCTGACCGATCTCGTCACGCCATTGAAGCCGCTTGAGGCCATGGCCCAGCGCACGCTGGTGGCGGCGAGCGACATCGGCGGCCACCGCGAACTGATCGCAGACGGCAAGACCGGCGTGCTGTTCGCGCCCGACGATCCGCAAGCCTGCGCCGATGCTCTGGCCGGCCTGCTCGGCAACCGCAGCCGCTGGGACACGATCCGCGATGCGGGCCGCAGGCACGTCGCCGACAAGCACGACTGGTTCACCAATGCGGGTCGTTATCTTTCCGTTTACCAAGCGTTGCTAGGCAAACCCTTGGATTGCCGTATATCTACTGCTGCCTGATTCTCTCGGGCTGCAATTCGACTCGGCGTAACGCAAGGACGCAAGGCTGGTGGCAAAAGTCGAGCAGGGTCGCACAGACGGCACGCGCAACACACGGGCAGGCGCGAAGGCGCCGCTGTCCGCGCATCCCGCCTTCGCCGTGATCGTGGCGCTGTGGTTCGCCGCACTGCTCGGCATTGGCAGCCTGATCGTCCCCATCGGCCTGATCGAGAAGCTGGTGGTCGCCACGGGCCTTCCTTCGCTGCTTTCCGCCGCTCAGCCGCCGCTCGGGCTCACCGCCCGCGCCGGAATCGCGCTGATGGCGACACTGGGCGGGGCCGTGATCGGCCTGCTCGTGGCGCGGCAGGTGAAGCGCGCCAACCAGATCGCCATCGCCAACCGTTCGACCAACCCGTCGGATCTGATTCGCCGCCCGCCGGTCAATGCCCATGCCGAGCTTGGCAGCGAAGGCTTCGACGGCAACGGCACCGCGCGCCGCCGCGCGCTGGCGCTCGCCGCGCAGGAGGCAGAAGAGCTGCCAGACGAGACCGAACTCGGCGATGTGCCGGCACTGGAAGACGATACACCAACCGCCGCCGACGAGTTCGCCAATCCCGCGATGCGGTTTGCGCCCCCGGCTGCGGACTTCGCGCCGGAATTCGAGGCGACCGATCCTATCCACGAGGATGACTTCGAGGACGATTACGCCGCCGACAGCGAATACGCAGTCGCCGAGGAAGAGCCCGCACCCGCTCCGTTCGCCCAGCCGGTCGAGGCCGCTGAACCCGCGCCTGAACCAGAGTACGAGCACGCGCCCGAACCGCAGACCTTCTCCGCCCCGCTGCCGCTGACCGACCGCGCGCCCGGCGCGATCCGCGAAGATCTGGCCGAACTCGGTCTGGTGCAGCTGGTGCAGAAGCTCGAAGCGACAATCGAGAAGCACCGCGCCTGGGTGATCGAGCAGAACCAGCGCGCCGCCGCCGCTGCCGCTGCGGCGGAAGCAAGCCTGCCCGATCCCGCTCCGCTCGATACCTCGGAAGCCTTCGGCACCGTTGCCCCCGATGAGGCCGCGCAGGCCCGCGAGGCCTTTTTCGAGAATGCCGCGCCCGCTGTCATCGACGACGGCGAGCAGGAGCAAGCGGCCCGCCCCTCCCCCATCGCCTCGCTCGCGAGCTTCACCGCCGCGCACGCCAACGAAGACGAGGACGAGCAGGAGGCCAGCGCGCTTTCGGCAAGCTTCGCGCTTCCCTTCGTCAGGCCCCGCGCCGCGCCAGCCGAGCAGCAGCACTTCCAGCCTGAGCCCGAGGCCGATGAAGCCGAAGCAGCGCTCGCGTTTCCGGGCAACCGCTCGCAGACCGACGCGGATGGCCTGTCCAGCGACGAGACCGACCGCGCGCTGCGCGAAGCCCTGCGCAACCTCCAGCGCATGGGCCGCGCCAGCTAACCGTCATGACAAAAGCTGTGGTGCCCAAGCGCGCGCCGCACTTGCAAAATTCGCTTCCTGTCGCCATGGGGACGCTTCGCGACATTTTCGTGCGGCCCGGTGCCTGTGAGATTCGCGTTTCGTTGCCGATGTAACCGGTGGCGGGACGCGCCCCAAGGTCGGGTCCAGACAGGAAGACTGACTTGACCAAGCTGACCCAGCGTCCCGATTTTCCCGAGAACCAGGGCCTTTACGACTCACGCAACGAGCATGATAACTGTGGTCTGGGCTTCGTCGCCCATATCAAAGGCGTCAAATCGCATGCGATTGTGTCGCAGGCCTTGCAGATTCTCGAGAATATCGACCACCGCGGTGCGGTCGGTGCGGACCCGCTGCTGGGTGACGGCGCTGGCATCCTTATCCAGATCCCCGACAAGCTCTATCGCAAGTGGGCCGATGCCGAGGGCCTGACCCTGCCGCCTGCGGGCGACTATGCGGTGGCCATGTGCTTCCTGCCCTCGGACACCGAGGCGCGCGACTTCATCACCGGCCAGTTCGAGAAGTTCGTGGCCAAGGAAGGCCAGACGCTGATCGGCTGGCGCGACGTGCCGACCACGCTCGACGGGCTGGGCAAGGCCGTGCTCGATTCGATGCCGGTGATCCGCCAGTGCTTCATCGCGCGCGGCGAGAACTGCCCCGATCAGGACGCGTTCGAGCGCAAGCTGATCGTGATCCGCAAGCAGACCCAGAACCCGCTGAAGGATCTGGCCGAAAAGCACGACATGCCCGGCCTGCTGAAGCTCTACATGCCGAGCTTTTCGAGCCGCACCGTGGTCTACAAGGGCCTGCTGCTGGCGAACCAGGTCCAGTCGTTCTATGACGACCTGCGCGATCCCGATTGCCTTTCGGCACTGGGCCTCGTGCACCAGCGGTTCTCGACCAACACCTTCCCGAGCTGGCGGCTGGCCCAGCCGTTCCGCCTGATCGCGCACAATGGCGAGATCAACACCGTGCGCGGCAACGTCAACTGGATGAACGCGCGCCGCCGCACGATGGAATCGGACCTGCTCGGCGCCGACCTCGACAAGCTGTGGCCGATCGTGCCGCACGGCCAGTCGGACACCGCCTGCCTCGATAACGCGCTCGAACTGCTGCTGCTGGGCGGCTATTCGCTCGCCCACGCGATGATGATGCTGGTGCCGGAAGCCTGGTCGCGCGATCCGGGCATGGACCCCGAGCGCCGCGCTTTCTACGAATATCACGCCGCGCTGATGGAGCCGTGGGACGGCCCCGCCGCGCTCGCCTTCACCGACGGTCGTCAGATCGCCGGTATGCTTGACCGTAACGGCCTGCGCCCGGCGCGCTACTGCCTGACCAAGGACGACATCGTCTGCCTCGCTTCGGAAAGCGGCGTGCTGCCGTTCGCCGAGGAAGACATCGTGCGCAAGTGGCGGCTGCAACCGGGCCGCATGCTGCTGATCGACCTCGAAGAAGGCCGCATCATCGAGGATGAAGAGCTGAAGGCGCAACTCGCCGGGGCTGAGCCCTATGCCGAGTGGCTGCACAAGGCGCAGTACAACCTGAAGGACCTCGAAGCCATCGAGACCGATCAGGACGCCGTGCGCGCGGCGGACGAGACGCTGCTCGATCGCCAGCAGGCCTTCGGCTACACGCAGGAAGACGTCACCCGCTTCCTCGAACCGATGGCCGTCAACGGCGACGATCCGATCGGCTCGATGGGCACCGACACGCCGATTGCGGTGCTCTCGAAGAAGGGCCGCCTGCTCTACGACTACTTCAAGCAGAACTTCGCGCAGGTGACCAACCCGCCGATCGACCCGATCCGCGAGGAACTGGTGATGAGCCTGCTATCGATGATCGGCCCGCGCCCGAACCTGCTCGGCCACGAGGCGGGCACGCACAAGCGTCTGGAAATCGATCAGCCGATCCTCACCAACGCCGATATGGAGAAGATCCGCTCGGTCGAGGCGAGCCTCGATGGCGCGTTCCGCACCGAGACCATCGACATCACCTGGGCCGCCAAGAAGGGCGCCAAGGGCCTGCGCATGGCGATCAAGGAGATGTGCTGGGCCGCCACCGAAGCGGTGTTGCAGGACAAGAACATCCTGATCCTGTCGGACCGCGCGGCGAGTTCCGACCGCATCCCGATGCCCGCGCTGCTGGCGACGGCGGCCGTGCACCACCACCTCGTACGTCAGGGCCTGCGCATGCAGACCGGCCTCGTGGTCGAAACCGGCGAGGCGCGCGAAGTGCACCACTTCTGCGTGCTGGCGGGCTATGGCGCGGAAGCGATCAACCCCTACCTCGCCTTCGAGACGATGGAGCACCTGCGCGCCGAGAAGTTCCCGCACCTGTCTGAAAAGGACGTGCAGAAGAACTACATCAAGGCCATCGGCAAGGGCATCCAGAAGGTCATGTCCAAGATGGGCATCTCGACCTATCAGTCCTATTGCGGGGCGCAGATCTTCGATGCGGTCGGCCTGAACACCGCCTTCATCGACAAGTACTTCACCGGCACTGCCACCACCATCGAGGGCATCGGCCTTGCGCAGGTGGCGGAAGAGACCGTGCAGCGCCACGCGGCGGCCTTCGGCGACAACCCGATCTATCGCAACATGCTCGATGTGGGCGGCATCTACCAGTATCGCCTGCGCGGCGAGGACCATGCCTGGACGCCTGCCAACGTCGCCAACCTCCAGCACGCGGTGCGCGGCAACCAGCCGGCCGAGTACAAGAAGTTCGCCGACTCGATCAACGAGCAGTCCGAACGCCTGCTGACGATCCGCGGCCTGATGGAACTGAAGAAGGCCGACCAGCCGCTCGACATTTCCGAGGTCGAACCGGCGGAAGAAATCGTCAAGCGCTTCGCCACCGGCGCGATGAGCTATGGCTCGATCAGCTGGGAAGCGCACACCACGCTGGCGGCTGCCATGAACACAATCGGCGGCAAGTCGAACACCGGCGAGGGCGGCGAGGATCCGATCCGCTTCAAGCCGCAGGCCGACGGCACCAACCTGCGCTCGGCAATCAAGCAGGTCGCTAGCGGTCGCTTCGGTGTGACCACCGAATATCTGGTCAATGCCGACGACATCCAGATCAAGATGGCGCAGGGCGCGAAGCCCGGTGAAGGCGGCCAGCTGCCCGGCCACAAGGTGGACAAGACCATCGGCGCGACCCGGCACTCGACGCCGGGCGTGGGCCTGATCTCGCCGCCGCCGCACCACGACATCTACTCGATCGAGGATCTGGCCCAGCTGATCCACGACCTGAAGAACACCAACCCCAAGGCGCGCATCTCGGTGAAGCTCGTCTCCGAGGTTGGCGTGGGCACCGTGGCTGCGGGCGTGTCGAAGGCGCGCGCCGACCACATCACGATCTCGGGCTACGAGGGCGGCACCGGCGCTTCGCCGCTGACCAGCCTCACCCATGCGGGCAGCCCCTGGGAGATTGGCCTCGCCGAAACGCAGCAGACGCTGCTGCTCAACGATCTGCGTAGCCGTGTCGCGGTGCAGGTTGACGGCGGCCTGCGCACCGGACGCGACGTCGCCATCGGCGCGCTGCTGGGGGCCGACGAGTTCGGCTTTGCCACGGCTCCGCTGATCGCGGCGGGCTGCATCATGATGCGCAAGTGTCACCTCAACACCTGTCCGGTGGGCGTGGCCACGCAGAACCCCGAGCTGCGCAAGCGCTTCGTCGGCCAGCCCGAGCACGTCATCAACTACTTCTTCTTCGTCGCCGAAGAGCTGCGCCAGATCATGGCCGAGATGGGCTTCCGCACCATCGACGAGATGGTCGGCCGGGTCGACCGGATCGACATGAACCGTGCGATCAACCACTGGAAGGCGAGCGGCGTCGACCTCTCCAAGCTGCTGCACACCGTGGAACTGGAAGAGGGCAAGAGCCTTTATCACACCACCGGTCAGGATCACGGCCTTGAAAAGGCGCTCGACGTGAAGCTGATCGAGGCGGCGGCCCCGGCGATCCACGAGGGCAAGGTGCTGTCGCTCGAATTCCCGATCTGCAACGTCAACCGCACCGTCGGCACGATGCTCTCGGGCGAGATCGCCCGCGCGCATGGCCACAAGGGTCTCGACGTCGACCAGCTGCGCATCACCTTCACCGGCACCGCCGGACAGAGCTTCGCCGCCTGGCTTGCCCATGGCGTCACGCTCGATCTGGTGGGCGACGGCAACGACTATGTCGGCAAGGGCCTGTCGGGTGGCCGCGTGATCGTGCGCCAGCCGGAAGGCACGGGCCGCGTGGCCGCAGAGAACATCATCGTCGG
The DNA here is from genome assembly GCF_003584015.1 of Aurantiacibacter xanthus. GTDB lineage: Bacteria > Pseudomonadota > Alphaproteobacteria > Sphingomonadales > Sphingomonadaceae > Alteraurantiacibacter > Alteraurantiacibacter xanthus. The sequence goes on along the minus strand of NZ_QXFM01000112.1, from coordinate 86,790 downwards.
CAACACCGTGCTGTTCGGCGCCATCGCGGGCGAGGCCTATTTCAACGGCGTCGGCGGCGAGCGTTTCGCGGTGCGCAACTCGGGCGCCGTGGCGGTGGTCGAGGGCACGGGCGATCATGGCTGCGAATATATGACCGGCGGCGTGGTCTGCGTGCTCGGCAAGACCGGGCGCAACTTCGCCGCAGGCATGAGCGGCGGCATCGCCTATGTCTACGACGAGGATGGCAAGTTCGCCGAGCGCTGCAACATGGCGCAGGTCGAGCTGGAGCCGATCAGCGCCGCTCCGAGCGAGCAGGAAGGCACCGGGCGCCCCGCCCAGCGGCCGACCAGCGTGACCGACTACGGCATGGGCGACCCGCTCTACCACGATGCCGAGCGGCTGCGCATTCTGCTCGAACGCCACAAGCTCCACACCGGCTCAAGCCGGGCGACCGAGCTGCTCGAAGACTGGGACAATGCTTTGGCCAAGTTCGTGAAGGTGATGCCGGTGGACTACGCCCGCGCGCTGAAGCAACAGGAAGCCGAGCGCTCCGAAGCCGCCAGCGTCGCGGCCGAATAAGGGTTATTGAAGATGGGTAAGGAAACCGGCTTTCTCGAAGTCGACCGTCAGGATCGCACCTATGCCGATCCCAAGGAACGGCTGACGCACTACCGCGAGTTCGTCATCCCGCATGACGAGGACAAGCTGCAGTTGCAGGCCTCGCGCTGCATGAACTGCGGCATTCCCTATTGTCACAACGGCTGTCCGGTGAACAACATCATCCCGGACTGGAACCACCTTGTGTACGAGGGGGACTGGCAGAACGCGCTCGAAGTGCTGCACTCGACCAACAACTTCCCCGAGTTCACCGGCCGTGTCTGCCCCGCCCCGTGCGAGGCGAGCTGCACGCTCAACATCACCAACCAGCCGGTGACGATCAAGTCGATCGAATGCGCGATTGTCGACCGTGGGTGGAAGGAAGGCTGGATTCAGCCGCAACCCGCCGAGAAGAAGACCGGCAAGAGCGTCGCCGTGGTCGGTTCTGGCCCCGCCGGCATGGCCTGCGCGCAGCAACTTGCCCGCGCCGGGCACTCGGTCACGCTATTCGAGAAGTCCGACCGGATCGGCGGCCTGCTCCGCTATGGCATCCCCGACTTCAAGATGGAGAAGTCGCTGATCAACCGCCGCGCGGTGCAGTTCGAGGCCGAGGGCATCACGCTGCGCACTTCGACCGAGGTCGGCGTCGATGTCTCGATGAAGTCGCTGAAAGAAAACTTCGACGCCATCGTGCTGGCAGGCGGCGCGGAAGATGCGCGCCCGTTGCAGATTCCGGGCGCCGAGCTGCCCGGCGTGCGCTTGGCGATGGAGTTCCTCACCCAGCAGAACAAGCGTGTGGCGGGCGACAGCGAAGAGCGCGCCGCCCCGCGCGGCTCGCTCACCGCGACCGGCAAGCACGTGATCGTGATCGGCGGCGGTGACACCGGCTCCGACTGTGTCGGCACCTCGAACCGGCAGGGCGCGGCCTCGGTCACCCAGATCGAGATCATGCCCAAGCCGCCCGAGATGGAAGACAAGCTGCTGACCTGGCCCGACTGGCCGATGAAGCTGCGCACCTCGACCAGCCACGAAGAGGGTGTGGATCGCGACTGGGCCGTGCTGACCAAGGAAGTGGTCGGCGAAGACGGCAAGGTCACCGGGCTGCGCTGTGTTCGGGCCGACTGGTCGAACGGCAAGCTGGAGGAAGTGCCGGACAGCGAGTTCGTGCTGAAGGCGGACCTGATCCTGCTGGCGATGGGCTTTGTCGGCCCGCGTAAGTCGGGCGTGGTCGAGCAGTCGGGCGTGAAGCTGACCGAGCGCGGCAATGTCGATGCGGACACGGTGACCTATCGCACCAGCGACGAGCAGATCTGGGCTTGCGGCGATATGCGGCGCGGTCAGAGCCTCGTGGTCTGGGCGATCCGCGAGGGCCGCCAGTGCGCTGCCAGCGTGGACGAAGCGCTGATGGGCGCGACCGAACTGCCGCGCTGATTTAGCCTCTGACGACATAGCATTGACTCGCAAAACCCTTCCCCTCGGGGAAGGGTTGGGATGAGGGTTCCACGCGAACCAGCGTCGAGCCCCCACCCCCTCCCCAAAGGGAGGGGAGCAAGGTGGATCAGGCTAATGTCATGAGGCTCCAGCGCTCCCGTCATACCCGCACGCGATGCGGGCCCGGGGAACGAAGGTAGCCCAGCCCCGGGTCAAGCCCGGGGCGACGATGGGCAGGAGGCGAAGGCAACACGTGGCCTTCGACAAGCTCAGGCTGAGCGGAGGTTGGGATGGGATCGCAAACCCGCCATAATCCCCGTTCGTCCTGAGGAGGGCACGAAGCCGCAGGCTGAGCGCCCGTCTCGAAGGACCCGTGTAATGGCGTTTTCCTACAAACGTTGCGTCGGTGCACTATCCGCCCATGACCCAACGCCTGCGCGCCAACGTTCTATTTCTTCAGAGTGTCAACTTTGGCAATAAGAACCAAAGCCATACAATAACGCCATTTTTCTGCATTTTCGAGGCTGACAGACTGTCAACTTCGTCAACTTCCGGGCAAACGCCAGTCCACCGCCCCGCGCCCGTGCTCCACCAGAAATGCGTTCGCCCGGCTAAACGGCTTCGAGCCGAAAAACCCGCGATAGGCCGAGAGCGGGCTCGGATGCGGGCTCTTGATCAACAGGTGCGGTCCGCCCTCGCGCAGCGCCGCGATCCGCGCCGCCTTGCCCTGCGCATGGCTGCCCCACAGGATGAACACGCAGGGTTCGTCACGCTCGGCGACGGCAGCGACACAGGCGTCGGTGATCGCCTCCCAGCCCTTGCCCGCATGGCTGCCCGCCTTGCTATTCTCCACCGTCAGCGTGTTGTTAAGCAACAACACCCCCTGCCGCGCCCAGCTCTCAAGGTTGCCGCCCGCAGCCGGAGCAATCCCGCAATCCTCGGCCAACTCCGCAAAAATGTTCTTGAGCGAGGGCGGCAGGGCCACCCCGTCCTGCACCGAGAAGCACAGCCCATGCGCCTGTCCCGGCCCGTGGTAAGGGTCTTGCCCGAGGATCACCACCTTGACCGCCTCCAGCGGGGTCAGTTCCAAAGCACGCAAACGGGTGCCGCGCGGCGGGTAGATCGCCTTGCCCGCCTCCTCCTCGGCGCGCAGCCAGCCGCCGAGCTTGCGCGCGGCGGGCTGCGAAAGGACCGGATCGAGCACCTTGGCCCAGCTTGCGGGAACTGTATCGGACATACAACGCAGCCTAGGCAAGCAGCCAGCCCACCGCCAGCGGCTCTTTCCCTCTATCCCCGATGCGCCTAAGGGCCCTAGCCATGACTGTCTATTTCCACGAGGAAGACCTGCCGGACGGCACCTTTGCCGATCTTGCGCCCGACCACCCGCTCGCCGTCGATACCGAGACGATGGGCCTCGTCACCGCGCGCGACCGCCTGTGCGTGGTCCAGATCAGCGATGGCAAGGGCGACGAGCACCTCGTCCGCTTCAAAAACGGCAGCAGCTACGATGCACCCAACCTCAAGCGCGTGCTGGCCGACCGCAACCGGGTGAAGATCTACCACTTCGCCCGCTTCGACCTCGCCGCCATCGAGCACTATCTGGGCGTGGAGGCCGGCCCGGTGTTCTGCACCAAGATCGCCTCCAAGCTGACCCGCACCTACACCGACCGGCATGGCCTGAAGAACCTCGTCAACGAGCTGCTCGGCGAGGATATGTCGAAGCAGCAGCAGAGTTCGGACTGGGGCGCGGACACCATCACCGACGCCCAGCGCGAGTATGCGGCCTCGGATGTGCGCTTCCTTCACCGCATGCGCGAGATCCTGATTACGCGGCTCGAACGCGAGGGCAGGCTTGAAATGGCGCAGGCGGCATACGATTTCCTGCCTACGCGCGCCCGTCTCGATCTGGCCGGTTGGGCGGACAAGGACATCTTCAGCCACGAGTAAGGCGCCCGCTACGCACCAACCGTCATGACCAGCAGAGCCGACCGTATCCGCACCCGCCGCCAGGCCTTCGCCACGCCCGGCTCACCGCTCGACAAGATCGTGCGGGTGCTGGCGCTGGGCCTGCCTGCGCTGGTGGGCATGATCGCGGCGATGATGCTGATCACCCCGCTTTCCCCGCGCGGAGAGGTGAGCTTCCTGCTTGACCGCAACAAGGTCGCTATTGCCGAGGACCGGCTGCGGGTGAACGACGCGATGTACCGCGGCGAAGATGACGAGGGCCGTCCGTTCTCGCTGATGGCGGGCAGCGCGGTGCAGCAGAGCAATTCGCTGCCGCTGGTGCAGCTGCGCGATCTGACCGCGCGGATCGTCCTGCCCGAAGGCCCGGCCGTGCTCAGCGCGCCCGGCGCGCACTACGATATCGACGACGAGGTGGTGTCGGTTCCCGGCATCGTCCGTTTCACCGCCGCCGACGGCTACGAGATGAGCGCGCGCAATGTCGCGATCGACCTGTCCAAGCGGGTGATGACCGGCACGGGCCGCGTAAGCGGCGTGGTCCCGGCGGGCAATTTCAGCGCCGACCAGATTCGCGCCGACCTTGCCGCACGCACCCTGATGCTCTCGGGCAATGCGCGGATGCGGATGGTGCCGGGCAAGCTGCGTCTTCCGAGCGCAGTGCGATGAGGAGTTGCCAATGGCGCAAGATGGCTTATCGAACCCGGTCATGACCAAGATGCGTCCATCCTTGCGCAAGCTGGCGCTGCAGGGCCTCGCTGCCGGGGCAATTGCGGGCGCCGCCGGTGCGCTGGCCTTTTCCTCGATTGCCGGGGCGCAATCGCTCGGCTCGTTCGATTCGAACCAGCCGGTGAACTTCGGTGCCGACCGGATCGAGTTACAGGACCGGCAGAACCGCGTGGTGCTGTCAGGTTCGGTCGATATCCGCCAGGGCGACCTGCGGCTGACCGCGCAGCGCACCACCATCGCCTATACCGATGCGGGCCAGCTCACGATCCAGCGCCTCGATGCGAGTGGCAACGTGGAGGTCACACGCGGCAACGAGCGCGCGCGCGGCGATGCCGGGGTTTACGACTTCAAGCGCAAGACGATCGTGCTGTCGGGCAATGTCGGCCTTAATCGCGGTGCCGATCGGCTCAACGGCGGGCGACTGGTGATCGATCTCAACTCGGGCCTGTCGAGCGTGGATGGCAGCGGCGCGGCGACCAGCGGGCGGCCCGGCGGACGGGTGTCGGGGACATTTGCCGTTCCGGATTGATTGCTCAGTAGGTTAATCGAGCTTTCAGACCGGCGACATCTCTTGGCCCGAGGCGAAACTTCTGTACTGAACTGAAGCCAGCCCGCTCCATCCTGGAGCAGGACGGCTGAAGCAGGGAATGATGGACATCGCGCGCAGAGGAATAATTCTCGCCGGAGGCTCGGGAACGCGGCTCTATCCGCTGACACGCGGCGTTTCGAAGCAATTGATGCCGGTCTTCGACAAGCCGATGATTTACTATCCGCTGTCCACACTGATGATGGCGGGCATTCGCGATATTCTGATCATCACCACTCCCGAAGATCAGGAGCAGTTCCGCCGGGTGCTGGGCGATGGGTCGGATTTCGGCGTGGTGCTCAGCTACGCGGTGCAACCGGAGCCCGAAGGCCTCGCTCAGGCCTTCCACATCGGGGCCGACTTCTTGGGCAATCATCCGAGCGCGCTCGTGCTGGGCGATAACATCTTCTACGGTCACGGGCTTCCCGAACTGCTCGGCAATGCCGCCGCACGCACCAGCGGAGCCAGCGTCTTTGCCTACCGGGTTAACGACCCAACCGCCTATGGCGTGGTCGATTTCGATGGGAACGGGGTCGCCTCGTCGCTGGAGGAAAAGCCCGCGCAACCGAAGTCGAACTATGCGGTTACCGGCCTCTACTTCTACGACAACACCGTGGTCGACCGCGCCCGCGACCTGAAGCCCTCGCCGCGCGGGGAGCTTGAGATCACCGACCTCAACCGCCTCTATCTCGACGACGGCGCGCTGTCGGTCGAGATCATGGGGCGAGGCTTTGCCTGGCTCGACACCGGCACCCATGGCTCGCTGCTCGATGCCGCCAGCTATGTCCGCATCACCGAGGAGCGGCAGGGCCTCAAGATCTGCTGCCCCGAGGAGATTGCCTGGCGGCAGGGCTTCATCGACGATGCCAGGCTGGAGGCGATTGCCGCGCCGCTGAGAAAGTCGGGCTACGGCGAATACCTGATGGCGCTGCTGCACGACGGGCGGGGCCGATGATTGTCACCGAATGCGACATCCCCGGCCCGCTGATTATCGAGCCGAAGGTGTTCGGCGACGAACGCGGCTTCTTCATGGAAAGCTGGAACGCCGCGCAGTTCGCCGAAGCGGGGCTCGACATCGCCTTCGTGCAGGACAACCACTCGCGCTCGCAAAAGGGGGTGCTGCGGGGCATGCACTTCCAGAATCCCGGTCCGCAGGGCAAACTGGTGCGGGTCGTCAGCGGCGCTGTGTTTGATGTGGCGGTGGACCTCAGGCGCTCATCCCCCACCTTCGGGCACTGGACCGGGGTGGAACTCTCGGCCGAGAACAAGCGCATGTTCTGGGTGCCGCAGGGCTTTGCCCACGGGTTCCTCACGCTCGAGGACGACACCGACTTCCTCTACAAGTGCGATGCCCCCTATGCCCCGCAGCACGAACACTCGCTGGCCTGGGACGACCCTGATGTCGCCATCGCATGGCCGCTCGATGGCATCGCGGTGCAGCTTTCGACGAAAGACGCCAAGGGCACGCCCCTGAGCGATGTGGAGGCCTTTGCGTGAAAGTCCTGATTACCGGCGCCAACGGCCAGCTGGGGCGCGGCCTGATCGCCACGGCCCCCGCCGAGGCTGACCTGCACCCGGTCACGCGCAACGACTGCGACCTTGCCGATGCCAGCGCCGTCGCCGCGCTGGTGGAGCAGGTCGCCCCCGATCTAGTGATCAACGCCGCCGCCTATACCGCCGTCGACAAGGCCGAAAGCGACGAGGACACCGCGCGCGCCATCAATGCCCGGGCGGTCGCCGCGCTGGTCGCCGCGCTTCGGGGCAAGCTGGTCCACGTCTCGACCGACTTCGTGTTCGACGGCACGGCGAGCCGCGCCTACCGCCCCGACGACAGCCGCAACCCGATCTCCGCCTATGGCCGCAGCAAGGCCGAGGGTGAGGACCACCTGCGCGACAGCGACCTGCTCGTGCGCACGGCCTGGGTCTACACCGCAGGCGGCGCGAACTTCGTGCGCACCATGCTGCGGCTGATGGCGGAAAAGCCAGCCCTGAGCGTGGTGGCCGACCAGATCGGCGCACCGACATGGGCACCGGGCCTCGCCCGCACCATCTGGGGATTGGTCGCCAAGGACGCCTCCGGCACCTTCCACCACAGCGATGCGGGCGTCGCCAGCTGGTACGACTTCGCCGTCGCCATTCAGGAAGAGGCGCTGGCGCTCGGCCTGCTGGAGGAGGCGATCCCGATCACTCCCATTCCCACCAGCGCCTATCCCACACCCGCCGCGCGCCCCGCCTTCTCGCTGCTCGACTGCAGCAAGACGCGCGAGCTGCTGGGCGATGGCCACACCCATTGGCGCAGCAATCTGCGCACCCTGCTCAAAGAGGAAGCGTCGCATGTCTGAGATTCTCGTCACCGGCGGTGCGGGTTTTATCGGCGCGAACTTCGTGCATCACTGGCGCAAGGCGCACCCTGACGACACCGTCTGCGTGCTCGACCTGCTGACCTATGCCGGCAACCCCGCCAATCTCGATGGGCTCGACGGCGTCGATCTGGTGGTAGGCGACATCCGCGACACCGCGCTGGTGGAAAGCCTGCTGCGCGATCGAAAGATCGACCGGCTCGTCCACTTCGCCGCCGAAAGCCATGTCGACCGCTCGATCAGCGGGCCGGACGCCTTCATCAGCACCAATGTCGATGGCACCCATTCGCTGCTCAAGGCCGCGCGGATGGTGTGGCTTGGCGAAGGCTCGGGCCGCCCGCACCGGTTCCACCACGTCTCGACCGACGAGGTCTATGGCTCGCTCGGCCCCGGTGACCCGGCCTTCAGCGAAACCACGCCCTATGCTCCCAACTCGCCCTATTCGGCGAGCAAGGCCGCGAGCGACCATCTCGTGCGCGCCTACCACCACACCTTCGGGCTTGAGACCACGACGAGCAATTGCTCGAACAACTACGGTCCCTATCAATTCCCCGAAAAGCTGATCCCGCTGTTTCTGATCAACTGCCTCGAAGGGCGCAGCCTGCCGATCTATGGCGACGGCATGAACGTGCGCGACTGGCTGCACGTGGAGGACCATTGCCGCGGCATCGAACTGGTGCTGGAAAAGGGCAAGCCGGGCGAGGTCTACAACATCGGCGGCGGCGAGGAGCTGCCCAACATGACCGTGATCGACGCGATCTGCGCGGCAGTGGACCGCGCCTTCGTGGAGGTGGAGGGGCTTGCCGCGCGCTACCCCGATGCCCCCGCCGCCAGCGGCAAGGCAACGGGCGAGCTCAAGACCTTCGTCACCGACCGCGCGGGGCATGACCGGCGCTATGCCATCGATTGCAGCAAGATCGAGCGCGAGCTAGGCTACCACCCGCACAACAGCTTTGCCGAGGGGTTTGCGGCGACGCTGGCGTGGTATCTCGCCAACGAGGACTGGTGGCAGGCGCTGTTGCAGCGGTGATCAGCGCGTGCCGGGTACAGATGGAGCCGCATTGCCAAGGCCCGGCGGAATTGGCACGGGAGTGGTCATGACGGCGGAATTGCCTCACCACGCTCAAACGGTTTCCCGAGGTGGCAGCCATGCGCTGTTGCGGCTGGCAGTTCATGCCGATGCCCTGCGGCTGAGCCCCGCGCGCTATTTGCGCGGCCTGTGGTGGAGGCTCTGCGGCAAGCGCCTGCGCGCCCGGCTCACCATCGCCCCCTTGCTCGGAAAATCGCCGCGCGCCTATCGCCTGTGGCTGGCACAGGAAGCGGACATGGGCACGGCGCAAACCCGCAACGAGATTGCCGCTCCGCCCGTCGTCGCGCTGGTCCGCAGCGGTGCCGGGGAGGAGGCCACGCTGGCCAGCCTCGCCGCCGAGGGTATCGAGGCCCACCTTGTGCCCTCACGCCCCGACTCCACGCTGCAAACGGTCTTGCGGGAGGCGCAAGGAGCATGGGTGCTGCCGATCTACGGCGGCGACCTTCTCGCCAGGGGCGCGGGTGCAGCATTGCGCACGGCATTGGCCGATGCCGCTGACTCGACCCACCTCATCTACGCCGACGACGATCTGCTGGACGATAAAGGCCGCCGCTGCGATCCGCATTTCAAGCCGGACTGGAACGCTGAGTTGTCGCGCCATTTCGACTATCTTGCAGGCACCGCATTGGTGCGGCTGGCAGACGCAGATCTCACCGTCCCGCTCGCTGACGACTGGCCCGCCGACCTTGCCCGTCGGACCGCCACTCGGACCGCATCACAAGGCGCACCACCTTTGCACCTGCGCGAGGTACTCTACCACCGGCGCACGCGGCCCAAGCCTCAGCGCCCCGCCCCGCTGGCGCTCAGCGCCGAGGAGCACGGCAGGCTGCCGAGTGTCAGTGTTATCGTCCCCACCCGCAACCGTGCCGACCTGCTGCGCACCTGCCTCGATGGCCTCGCCACCACAGACTATCCCGGCGACACGGAGATCATCGTGATCGACAACGGGAGCGACGAGCCCGAAACCTTGCGCTTCCTTGCCGGTCTCGCCCCGGACTTTGCCCGTGTGCTGCGCGACGACGGGCCGTTCAATTTCGCCGCGCTCAACAACCGCGCTGTCGCCGAAGCCTCGGGCGAACTGCTGTGCTTCCTCAACAACGATATCGAAATCACCGATCCGCACTGGCTGACAGTGATGGCACATCAGGCCATGCGCGCAGAGGTGGGCGCGGTGGGTGCGCAGTTGCTCTATCCCGACGGGCGGATTCAGCATGCCGGCGTAGTCGTCGGCATCGGCGGCGGGGCTGCGCATGCCCACCGCTTGCTCAGGCCGGAGGAGGTGGGCTACTTCCACCGCCATGCCCTGCCGCAGTTCACCTCCGCCGTCACCGCTGCCTGCATGGTGCTGCGCAAGAGCAGCTTTCTTGCCGTGGGCGGCTTTGACGCGGATCACTTTGCCGTGTCGTTCAACGATGTGGATCTGTGCCTGAGGCTGAATGCGCGCGGCTGGCAGAGCCTTTACGAACCGCGAGCCCGGCTGGTGCATCACGAGTCGGTGTCGCGCGGGTTCGATCGCGATTCGGTCGGAGCGGAGCGTGCAGCCAGAGAGGTTTCCTTCTTGCGCGACCGCTGGGGCCTGCGCGAACCTCGCCCGGAGGACGACTGGCGCAGCTGGCCGGCGGACCCGTTCCACCATCCCGCGCTCAGCCCGGTCAGCGAGCAGTTCATGGTGCGGATTTAGGATAGGCCGATGTCTGACGATGGATTGATGGCTCCTGCGCCAGGCAAGCGCCTACACCTGCCAAGCATCACGCTGTGCGCGGTCAGCTCGACCAACCTGCCCGCCACGATCGAGGCCTTGCGGATCTGCATGCAATATGTGGACTTCGCCGATGTGATCCTGTGTACACATGATGTGGGCGCTGCGGGTGATGCTGAGGGCGCAATCCGGGTGGTGCCGATTGAACGGCTGACTTCGGCCCGGGCCTATTCGCAGTTCATGCTCACCCGGCTGGTCGACCACATCGCCACCGAGCATTGCCTTGTGGTGCAATGGGACGGGCACGTGATCGATCCCGCTCACTGGCAACCAGAGTTTCTCGATTACGACTATGTCGGCGCGAGCTGGCCGCAGTTCGATGATGGCCGCGAGGTCGGTAATGGCGGGTTTTCTTTGCGCAGCAAGCGGTTGATGGAGGCCTGCCGTACCACCGAGTTCGAGGCTCACCACCCGGAGGACGTTGCGATATGTCGCACGAACCGCGCGCTGTTGGAGCAGCAGGGGATGCGCTTCGCTCCGGTCGATGTGGCCGATGCCTTTGCGGCGGAACGTGCGGGCGATCCGACTTCAAGCTTTGGCTACCATGGCGTGTTCCTGATGCCACAGGTGCTGGGGGTGGAGCGGTTTTGGCGTATGTATTGCGCGCTGGATGAACGCGGCAGCTTGCGCCCCGATTTCTGGGATTTGCTGCGCACGGTATGGCGAGGAAATCGCAGGACAGCGCGCTTTCTCCGCATGCTGTCGGACGGGATCGCCGACACCGTTCGGTGATCGCGATGGCGACCGGCGCGACGAAACAGCTGAAAAAAACGTGTGTTTCGCGGAGCATTGCGTTAACGGCGTCGTGCAGAAAGCCTATGGCTAAATCTCAAGCTCGCTGCTTGCCATATACAGGATTGTTTGTGAGAGCCTCATCCAGCGATTTCCATCAGACGCTGACTTGAGATTCGCCAGCCAAAATGAGTGCGCACTGCTTGCTCATCCGTGATTGAGTTGATTTTTTGCCAATGCACCATGATCCAGACCTTCAACGCCAAGCTGGCGAAACGGCCACCAAAAATAAAGCCCTCGCTATGTTGAAGCGATGGCGCTGGTTTGGCCTTTTCGTAATCTTGCCATCGCTGATCGGCGTTCTCTATTTTGGCTTCATTGCGGCGGACGTCTATGTCTCGCAATCGAGTTTCGTCATCAAGGCGCCAAGCAAGCAGTCGGCAAACCTCACCTCGATCGGCAGCCTTCTCCAGCGAACCGGGCTCGGGAGCGGGCAGGAGCAGTCGAATGAGGTCGTCGGTTACATGCAATCACGCGATGCCCTTGCCGACCTTTCCCGCAAAGTAGACGTCCGCGCTGTCTACTCATCCACTGAAGCCGATGTATTCAGTCGCTTCCCCCAGCCTTGGCATGACGATTCGTTCGAGGATCTATTCTCATTTTACCGCTCGAAGGTTTCCGTCATGCCCGACCCGGTCAGCGGCCTTAGTGAATTGAAAGTCCAGGCATTTACTCCGAAAGAGGCGCAAGCGATCAACCTCGGACTGCTCGATTTGAGCGAAGACCTGGTCAACAGGCTCAATGAGCGGATCAACGAGCAGTCTATCACTGAAGCCGAGGAGCGGGTGGAAACAGCGCAGAAGCGCGTGCGCGAGGCGCGCATTCGTCTCGGTGCCTATCGCAACTCCACCCGGATTCTCGATCCGCAGCAGGAAGGTATGGGCGTGATGGCGGTCTCCAATGAGCTGATCACACAGGAAGCCGCGCTGCGGGCGCAGCTTTCCCAATTGCAGCGCATGGCCCCCAACCATCCTTCGATCCCTGCCCTTCGGGAGCGCATCGCAGCAACCCGGCAGCAGATTGATTCACAAACGAGTCGCGCGGTCGGGACCACCGATGGCCTTGCGTCTCGCTTGTCCGAATATGAGAATCTCCTAGTAGAACAGGAGTTTGCAACACAGCTGTTAAATGCAGCCAATGCCTCTCTGGAACAGGCGCGTGTCGAGGCCGAGCAGCAGCAGTACTATCTTGAGCGGGTGGTCGAACCCAATCTCCCTGATGCCCCGACACTTCCAAACCGAATGAAGAGCATCCTGGCGGTGATTTTTGCCTCCCTGTGCCTCTATCTGGTCGGCTGGATGCTCGCCGTCGGCATTCGCGAGCACGCCCCGGAAAGTTAGGCGATGGCGAGTTTCTCCCAAGGCCTTCGTATCCAGATCAAGGTCGTGAAGGCCCTGATGATCCGTGAGCTGTTGACGCGCTTCGGGCGCGACAACATCGGATTCCTGTGGATCATGGCCGAACCACTGCTGTTTGCGGGGCTCGTCGGTCTCGTGTGGACCTTCGCGCGTGGGCCGGAGTATCACGGAGTCAACGTGATTGCTTTCGTAGTCACCGGCTATATCCCGCTCACCTTCCTGCGCCACTCGTTCGGTCGTTCAGCAAAGATCTTCCAGTCCAACAGCTCGTTGCTGTATCATCGGCAGGTAAAGGTGCTCGACTTCATTGTCGTACGCGTCACCATCGAAATCGTAGGGGCTATGATGGCCTATGTGTTCGCTGGAACCGTTTTGATATTCCTGGGCTACTTCCCTCTGCCTCACGATGTCGGCATGCTAATTGCCGGATGGGCGATCTATGTCTTTTTCGTGATGGCTGTTTCCATGGTGCTCGCCCCACTCTCTGAGATGTCGGAGGTGGTCGAAAAACTGGTGCCGATCAGCGTCTACATTGCCATTCCCTTTTCCGGCGTGTTCAACATGGCCTCATGGCTGACGCCCAGCTTGCGTGAACCGCTTATGTGGTCACCGATGGTTAGTGGGATGGAGATGATGCGCTACGGTGTATTCGGCAACCTGGTCACCCCCTATTACGACATTCCGAAGGCACTCAGCGTTTCGCTAATATGCCTGCTCGTCGGGCTGATCCTGGTGCGCGTTGTGCGCCGGACGATGACCGTATCATGATCGAGTGCCGCGATATCCGCAAAGAATACCGTGTCGGCCACATCAGGAAGACGGTACTGAAGGGCGTGGACTTTAATATCAATCCGCGCGACCGGATCGGGCTTCTCGGGCGTAACGGTGCCGGCAAATCGACTTTGATCCGCCTGATTGGCGGCGTAGAAATGCCGACGTCTGGCAAGATCATCCGCAAGATGAGCTGTTCCTGGCCGCTTGGTTTTTCTGGCGGCTTCCAGGGCAGCCTGACAGGATACGACAACGCCCGCTTCATCGCCCGTATCTATGACAAGCCCTACGCTGAAATGCGTGCCTTCGTGGAAGAATTTACCGAGCTCGGCCACAACCTGCGCATGCCGGTGAAACAGTATTCTTCGGGTATGCGCGCGCGGCTGGCTTTCGCTTTATCTTTGGGAATTGAGTTCGATTGCTACCTGATCGACGAGGTCATTATGGTGGGCGACAAGAACTTTCGCGACAAGTGCCAGTCCGCGTTTTTCGAGGACCGCGAAGATCGCGCCTTGCTGCTGGCTTCGCACAGTCTGACAACTGTGAAGCAATACTGTAATCGAGCGATTGTTCTGAACGACGGGGTTGCCACCGTATACGAGGACGTGGACGAGGCCATCTCGATCTATGAGGATTTGTAAGGTAGAAGTGGTCCGATGGACATAAATAGCTTGAGCACCCGGGCCGAACAAAGCGACCTGGAAATCCAGGCTGTCCTGCGTGCCGAGATCAGGGACCTGCAATTCCGGCATGAGGTGGAAATCGCCTTGCTCCACGCGACCTATGCGCTGATCCTGAATGGACCGGCTGAAGGGCTTCCTACGCTGGCGGAGCAGACGAGGCTGACGCTCGATAGCGTCCTGTTCGATACCGACTGGTACCTGGAAACCTATTCCGACGTAGCCCAAAGCGGCATGGTTCCTGCTGAACACTATGTCCGCGCAGGCGCATTCGAAGGGCGCGATCCGGGCCCGAAATTCGCTACTATGGCCTATTATTTCGCCAATCCCGACGTAGCCGAAGCCGGGTGGCCGGCGCTGGTGCACTACGTGCACAGCGGAAAGACTGAAGGTCGCCCCTTGGCCTGATGCAGGGGATGGTAATCGTGCAATCACCACCACACACTGGCGAGAACATGTCTTCAGCCTCCTTCGACTGGCTGAAACCCGACCGGTCTTTTCCGTCCGGCATCCCCCCCAAGCCGCACGCACTCGAACTCGATATGATGTTGTGGCGCGGATTCGATCAGCTTGTTTTGCCTCGTCTGCACGCATTGCTGGACCATGGACCACCTGCCGAGATGGCAAGTGCAGGCTGGGTTCTCGCTCGCTGGTACTTGGCACAAGGTGACATGGCCCGCGCGCGCAAGGCCATCATCACATTCCATAGCCATCCTGAAGGAACGAAAGCCGTACCGCATCCGGGTCCATTCCTGCTCGCCGTACGGCTTTGCCTTACCGCCGACGACCAAGATGACGCGCGCAACATCCTGCAAAAGGGGACTGCACGCTTTGGCGAGCTGCCAGACTTTGCGCTCGCCCGGTTGCTCATTGCCAAGGCGAGGGGCGTTCCAGAGCGTGAACTCTCCGCGATCCTGCGGCAGGTCTATAGAGACTCCAGCCTTACCGAAGTAGACCTTGCCGAAGGCGATGGCGATCTGTTCGACCGTTTGCGGGCCGGTTCGGTGCCCAGCCCGCAGGAGCCATCCGACAACCTGCCTCTGGTAAGCGTGATCGTGCCGGTCTTCAACGCAGCCGACCTCCTGCCCACGGCCTTGCGCGGATTGCAGGCCCAAAGCTGGTCCAACCTGGAAATCCTGGTCGTGGACGATGGATCTACCGACAATAGCGTAGCCATGGCGCAAGCCGCTGCCACACAGGACACGCGCATCCGCGTGCTGCCCCTTGGTTGCAACCAAGGGGCCTATCCAGCACGTAACGCCGCCTTTGCTACTGCACGCGGCACCTTCGTGACAGTGCACGATGCCGACGACTGGTCGCACCCGCAGAAGATCGAGCAGCAAGCGCGTGCCCTAATGGACGATCCAGCGCTCAAGGCCTCTGTCTCGCACTGGGTTCGCGCGGGTAATGCACTTGAGATGACGCTCTGGCGCATGGAAGAAAGCTGGGTCCACCGCAATGTCTCCTCGCTCATGATCCGCACCAGCTTGCGCGACGAACTCGGATACTGGGACCGCACCCGCATCAATGCCGACACAGAGTATTACTACCGCATCCTTCATGTCTACGGGCCCGGAGCAATCCGCGAGGTGTCTCCTGGCCTGCCGCTTGCGTTCGGGCGCACCCTACCGCAATCGCTCACCAATCGCAGCGCCACCCACCTACGCACCCAGTACCATGGCATCCGCCGCGATTACATGGAGGCGGCTCACGCATGGCATGCGCGCGCCACACAAACTCAGGATCTATACCTACCACAGCATCCCGCGAACCGCTCTTTCCACGCGCCTGAAGACATTGCCCTCGACGACCAGAGTACCCAACAAACCGAATATGATCTGCTTGCCGGATCGGATCTGCTCGACGAGGCGTGGTATCTGCTCGCCAACCCTGACGTCATGCAATCCGACCTGGGCGCGGTTCGCCATTACCTTACTGTTGGCGCACGTGAGAACCGCGATCCGGGGCCGCGCTTCAGCACTGGCGGCTATCGCCGTACTCACAAGCTTGACCCAGACGAAAACCCCTTGCTCCACTTCCTGCGTCAAGGCAGCGAGGATAGAAGTGAATGCCTACCCTCTTTCCTGGGGCGACTGGACAGGGATACACAAGCTGCTGACTGCGTGCTGGTGTTTGCTCATACATCGGGTGCAACCTTGTTCGGTGCAGAACGCAGTTTACTCGACGTGGTCAAGCGTCTCGGACGCTCAGGGTTGCGCCCGGTCGTGGTGCTGCCATCACTGCGCAACCCCGCTTACCTTGAACGCTTGCTCGAGATCAGCGCGGTGGTGGAAACGCTCCCTCAGGCATGGCGCCACGGCCTGCTGACGCCGGATACCGAAACGATAGAAGCGGCGCGGGCCCTGATCCGCAAGCATCGACCAGTCGAGATTCACGTAAACACCATTGTGCTGGATGCCCCTCTACTGGCAGCACGTGCAGAAAACGTGCCAAGCGTTGTCTATGTCCGCGAGATGCCGCCAGAGGATCGCGCGATCTGCCGATTGCTTGGGATGGGGCCAGAAGCCGTGCGAGCCCAGCTTCTGGCGCAGGCGGACCGCTTTATCATGCCTTCACAGGTCGTGGCGGACTGGCTTGCCTCTGCTGAACGCTGCACCGTTCGGCCAAATGCGGTGGACGAGGCCCTGTTCGACCTGCCGTTTGTGCCGGGAGCGGTGCTCAAGGCGGCGCTGATCAGCAGCAATATCGTCAAGAAGGGCATAAACGACTTCGTCACTGCCGCGCACCTAGTTGCCGCCACCGGATGGCCCGTGCACTTCCTGCTGATCGGGCCGAAGACCGGCGACCTTGCCGCCCTGCACACGTTGCCACCGAACGTGGCCCTGCGCAGCTACGCCGCGACGCCTGCAGAGGCCATTGCACAGGCCGATATAGTGCTCAGCCTCTCCCACTTCGCCGAAAGTTTCGGGCGCACCGTGGTCGAGGCCATGGCCGCCGGCAGGCCTGTCATTTGCTATGACCGGGGCGCTCCACCATCGCTCGTGATAAGCGGCAAGACCGGATTCGTCGTCCCGGCGGATTCCCCCAAAAGCGTTGCCGATGCTGTGCTTGCACTGGATGCGGCGAGGCTGCAACTCGACAAGATGAGCCGTGCAGCCAGAAAGCGCGCCCGCGAAATCCAGGACCAGGCCCTGGCGTGACCGTCTGCAGTCAGCCCCGCTCCCCAACCGGAAAGGCCTGCCGGTTCTCTGCCCGACCATTACGGACATAGTGGATGAAGCCAGCCATGCGTGCGGCCGTCACATCCGCGTGGGCCTTGTGGTATTTGAAGGAATCGAACCTCGGCCCGGGGTTGCGAAGCTCATAGGCTCCATTGGTCACAAAATGGCGAGCCGGTTCACAACCGGCCTCCGCAACATCCGGGTAGAAGGCCAGATACCATTCTGCGTCAAACAGATCGGATGCCTCGACCAGCCGGATATCTTCCGCCAGCCTGTTCATGGCGCGCTTATTCGGGCGCAGGAACTGCTTACGGCTCAGGGCTGCATGCAAATCAGCCCACGCCCCTGCCAGCTGCGCCTGAATGTGCCGTCGCAATTCGGCCTCTTCACGCTGCGCGCGCAACTGCCTGATTTCCTTGTCCTGACGCGCTATATTGTGGCCCAGTTCCGCAATGTCGGCAAGACGCTCCCAGTACTTTGCCTTAAACTCGCCCAATTCCTGCGCCTCGGCAGCCAGTGCGCTCCGCAATCGCACCGCCTCCCGCGCTTCCACTTGCGCAGTGGCAAGCCGGGCATCGAGATCGGCTCGGTCAGCCTCGGCTTTTGCCACCGCAGCATCTGCCTCAGACAATCGGGCCTGCAAGCCCCTGAGTTCGACCTCCAGATCGAAATGGTTGGCTTGAACACTCGCGAGTTTCCGATGAGCGGTTTCTTCCTCTCTGTGGGCTTCGTCTAGTTCGTTGCGCGTGCGTTCGAGTTGCTGGAGCGCCTCTGCCAGAGACTTGCGATCGGCCTCAAGTTCGGCCTGGCGAACGCTTACAGCGAGGCTTTCCCCTTGCCTTTGGAACACCTCGCGAGCCTCGCGATAGCCGGCGCCCCCCATTTCAAGATCAGCGAGCCGCGCAATTCGGCCATCCTGCCTTGGTCCTACAGTGAGGACCAGAAGTCCGTCGCCCTGCTCCAACTCAATAGCCTGACAGGTCGCCAGCAAAGGGTCCAGCCATGTAGCAGCACCCTCTTCGTCCCTCCTGCGCTTGCAATCGAAAATCACGATCACCGCGCGATCCGAAAGGCGCTCAGCCCACTCTCGGCCTAGTACTTCCGCGCTTTCCGAGTTGAGCGGCATATTGATCAGCAACAGGTCGATGCTGCCCTTGCTGAAGTGCCGGTGTGCGGTCGCCAGCTTCTCAGTCGTAAGGATCGAGAACGCGCCATATAAGGAATCGTTGTTGGCGATGGCATCGGGGTTTGCCTCCTGCTTGCCGGGCAACGAGATCCCCGTGCAAACGGCATCCAAACCCAACTTGTCGATGGCCTGACAAACGGCCTGATAAGCCACACCATCATCGACCCCGAGTTGAACCACGCGCGTTGGCGCATGGGCCTCGACGAGCCAGAACAGAAAGGGTACATGAACGAGCGCAGAGGAAGCCGCCAGGAAATGCGGCTTCCAGAACAGGCTCCAGCTCGTCACCGAATTGAGGATGTCCTTCCCCATGACGTCGAGCGACTGGCTGCGGAATTCGTCCTGTCCCTTAGGCAAATTCGGCTCTGCAGGCTGCGACATTCTGTTCCTTTCCCGACTAAGCGCCGCGAGGGCCGACTGCGATCAGCCACCCCTGAATTTCAAAGTTATTACAAGCGGAAAGACACGAAGCAACGCAACTGCCTCAGCACTATCGCACTGTCCCGCCGGCGTTTGCGGGCAGCCTATAGGACTCTTCTCCCTCTCCGTGAACAGTAATCTGGAAGTACTGCTCCACGAGAAAGCCGATATCATCCCTCGTATAGGCACCAGGTGTCACCAGGAATTCGGCCAGACGTCCGGATATGCTGTGCGGCTGAATGATCCTTTCGACAAGCCGGTATCTTTCGCGAACACCGTAGTCGTCGAACAGCACCTTGACCGGACGCTTTGCATGCAAGATCACCGCCGCAAAGCATGCGTTCCGAAACCGGCCATCAATGAGCACGGTGTCCGGCTGCCGGAACCAAGGCTGCTCCCACACCGAGTTCGGGTATCTGTGGTAGGTCCGCCAATGAGCATGGGAAAGTGGACGACCCCATGGCCCCACCGGCCCGATATCGACGTGCTGAAGGATAACCGGGGAAGCCGCGGTGACCAGATCACGGCGAAGCTTGCGCATCCAGTCCAGATCGGATTCTACACTCATTACGAACTTGCCGGGCATATCGGCAGCAACGCGGGTGGACCCGCCGGAACCATATTCCAGAATTATGCGCGCGTCTGCATAAGCCCGCTTCAGGTGCTCCACCTCGGCTTCTGGCATGAATGGCTCGTTATTCAATCGCTATTCCCACTGTTTGCAGAGCCGGGCAGACACGATTTCCGCTAGGACTGAAAGTCGTCGACTCTACCTAGGAGCGGTTGGCAGATCAAGGCGAAGTACTTTAGCATTCAGCCCTATGGCATTGCCATTATGATGATTTTACAGCCTCCCTCCGGTCGGAAGTCGTTAAGCGGCGCCATATCGTTTGCTCGTGCGAGACGAACACGATAGAGGCGCTGCGTTATGAAAAAGGTCGTATTGCCCAAGCCGATTTCAGGCCAAATCTCCCATCGCGACCAATCGGAATCGCTGATCTTCGCGGCCAGGTTACTTAAGGATGCTGGCCGCGGCGGATCAGAATTCGAACTGATCCGTACTGCATTCGAATTGCACGCTTCGAAGGCAAGCTGGACAGCCTATTTCTGGGCCGCCATGGGCCGCCTCGACATCGCGATCGCAGCAGAATGCGAAGCGCTGCTGGAGACACTGGCAGGGTCGGACCCTCAGCGCTGGGGGTGGATTGCCAAAGCCCACGGCAACCGGGCGAAATTCCAGGAAACGCTGGGAAAGCGGCGTCAGCAATCCCGGATCCGGCCAGAGGTCGCCCCTGAGGCACCTATCGACAGCACGCGCGCCTTGGCACGCCTGGCGCTCGATCCCGATGCGATGGTCGTTGGCTTCTGGGCCGGACCAAGCTCCATACAGCAGAAGCGCGAGATTATCGCCGCCTGCGAGATACTTCGCGACGAAGGCCAAAACGTGCAACTTCTGATGTTGCACACTCCGCACGATGATCCCACGGACAAGACCCCCTATGTCGGCCGCGACTGGGTGATCGAAGCGAGCTTCGACGGGCTTGGTAGAACCTCCGGGCTGGTCGAACGGATGGACGCGATGGTGTGGCTCCCGAGCAACCCGGCAGCGCCGGTTTCCACGGGTCATTTGCGGCTGAACATGGCGCATGCCTATGGCAAGCCGACCCTTGTTCCAGACGTTGCAGCGGGTTCTGCCGTCGCCTGCGACAGCCGTCTCGTCCTCCCGTTCGAAGCCGGCTATCCGAAGAGCCTGGCGAGCGTCCTGAACAAGGCCATGGCAAGCAACCACGTCGAACCGGCCGGGCCGCTGAACTGGCATCAGCATGCAGAGGCCGTCACCACCGCACTGCAAACCCTGCCCAGCGCCAATGACCCGGCGACGCCGGCTTTCGGCAGCTCTGAGTCCAGCGATCTGCGCGCCATTTCGATCTTGGACGAGATTTCCGCAGAATGCTGGCGCCATGAATTGACGCTCTATCCCATAAGTCGCTCCAACTATGCCAACCAGGTCGCCAGTTCGCGGGCGGACTTCTGCTTTCTGGAAAGCTGCTGGAAGGGCAACGGCGGGAAATGGGAATATGCCTTCACCTCGCCCGGCCTGAAACATGCCAACGCCCAAGCGTTGCTCGACCTGATCCCCAAGGTCAAGAAGACGATGCCGCTGGTGTTCTGGAACAAAGAAGACCCGATGCACTATGATCGGTTCCTGCCGATTGCGAAGCAAGCGAACATCATCTTCACTACCGATTCCAACAAGGTGCCCGACTACAAAAGAGATGTGCCTGATGCTGATGTCTATGCCGTGCCGTTTGCGGCGCAGCAGAAGATCTGCAACCCGGCAGATCGCTTTCGCAAGGAAGCGGAAACAGTGTGTTTCGCAGGGTCCTACTACAGCGTCGGACACGACGAGCGCAAACGACAGATGGATGCGCTACTGCCCTCGATCATCCCCTTTAAAGGGGCGATCTACGACAGGATGTCGAAGGTCGATTCCGATCGCTACAAGTTTCCCGAACAGTATACGCCGTTCATCCGCGATGCGGTTCCTTTCACTGAGGTTGTGGAGCTCTACAAAAGCTTCAAGGTGTTCCTCAACGTGAACACCATCATCGATTCGCCAACCATGATGTCGCGACGCGTGTATGAATTGCTTGCTTGCGGCACACCAGTGGTCTCGACCCCGTCACGCGCGATCGAGGAACAGTTCGATGGTATCGTACAGGTGGCGCGAGACGCGAACGAGGCAAATTCAATCATCGAACGCCTGCTCACCGACGAGCATTTCTGGGCCAAGACGTCGCATGCCGGGTATCGCGAGGTGATGACCAAGCACACCTATTCCATGCGCATGAACGACGTGGCAAGAGCGCTAGGCTTTACCGCCAAAACCCCGGAGCCCTTGGTCAGCATCGTCACCTGCACGCGTCGGCCGCACATGACCGATCGCATCGTGGAGAACATGGCGCGGCAGACGCACGCGAACTGCGAACTGCTGTTGGTGCTGCAGGACTTCACGCCGGAGCAGCGCGAAGAACTGCTCGGCAAGCTGCAAGCAAAGGCAGGCAATCTCAAGCGCATCGAGGTGATCGTCAACGACAGTCCCGACATCACGCTGGGCGAGCGCTTCAATTCCGCCGCCGCCAAAGCCGCCGGCGAATATATCGCCAAGATGGACGACGACGATTTCTATTTCGAGAATTACCTCTCCGACATGCTGATCCCCTTCACCTTCGGCGATTATGCCATGGTTGGGAAGCAGGAATTGTTCATGTACCTGTCGGGTTCCAACAAGCTGATAAAGCGCTTTTCCGAAATGCAGCACCGTGAAGTTGACTTCGTCGCCGGACCAACTTTCATAGTTAAGACTGCTGTATTCCGCCAGATCGGCTTTAGAAAAAGAAATACTGGAGAAGATAGCAATTTTCTGAAAGATTTGCGGCAGGAAGGACATAAGATTTATGCCGCTGATCCCTACAATTTCATTCAGTATCGCGCCGACCCATCGAACCACACTTGGGGTATTTCCGATCAGGAGATCATACAGGCCGAGAAGACAAGTATTGTCGCCGATGGCTTTAAATCCGATCTTGTCCGTATTTAAACTTTGCCTCGAATTGTGTTAAGCACGCACAGGGCAAGCCGAACCGGGTTTTAAGTGAACAAAGTGTCACACTCGTAAAGGCGAGTTGCGCACAGACGGGGGAACCGCTTTATGGATACGCCTTCCAACCAAGGCGGCGCTGACGAGCAGCAAGCTCACAACGCCGCGTCCAGCGCTGTTCTCGACGCCTTCATCAGAGGCTACGCCGTTCTCCCCGGGCAACATGAATTCACGCTTCCATGGCAACGCCTGACGCTCGGTCGTCATTTCTGCGTCCACGCTCATCCGAAGACAGAGATTCTTGCCGTTACGAGCGGGCCTGCGACCCTGTGCCTCGTCGGCCGCGCATACGATCTTGATACCGGCGTAACCACTGCCGCCTGCGCAAGAACAGCGCTTAACGAGTTCCAGCATGGCGGTATCGAAGCGGCACTGAAATACATCGCATACCTGGGCGGACGCTTCGCTGTTTTCATCGCCGAAAACGATATCCTGCACGCCATCCCGGATTGTCACGCAACCTACGCCATCTACAGTTTCCCATTGAACGGTGCGCGAGCCTTCTGCTCACACTGGATGCTCGCCAGCGAGATCGCCGGATTGGCACCCTCGGCAGAGATCGCCGAGTTCATGAACCACCCTGACTATGTCGAAACCGGAGGCAAATACTATCCTGCACTCTGGACACCCTTTGCCAATGTCACCTGCGTTTTTCCCAACTGCCATGCGACATTTGATGCAGCAGCCCAGAACTTCTCACACCAGCGGTTCTACCCCTTCGAAGAACTTCCCACGCGCTCCGTTGCCAGCGCCTACCCTGAATTCGCCGATCTCCTGACCCGCTCTGTCAACCTTGCGGCGACAGGCCGGGTCGCCTTGTCGCTAACGAATGGTGGCGACAGCCGTACGGTGCTGGCTGCACTATCTCGCCCCTATGCAGACGATGCGTTTTCGTTCACCTACGGTCGGCTGGAAGCTCTGGACGAGGGCTCACGCGATGACCTGCTCGGTGGCAATGCGGTCGCTTTCCAGGCAAGAATCCCACACCGGATATTTGACCTACTCAAGGTTGATTATAGTTGCGATTTTCACAAGCTCTATTCGCGTTCATTCAAAAATGGCGCAAGATTTCCATCCTTGGCGCGCCTTTATTTCGATGAATTGCCACACGACTGCACCATAATAATCTCGACCGTCGGAGAAACCGGCACCGTTTTCTACAAAAAGCGCGACAAATTGACGCCATCACCCCTCTCACTCGCGGAGAAGTTTACAAATTCATCAGCAAAAAATCATTCTTTTATATTGGATCAATTTGAAAGTTATATAGATTATTTGGAGTTCTTTCCGGAAAATATTTATAATTTTGACTGGCATGATCTTTTTTACTGGGAGCACAGAAACGCAAAGTGGGCTGCCGCATGGTATGCTGAAGTCGATATGACCGGCTTTCCCATTGCTCCTTACAACTGTCGTCGCCTGATAGAAGTGATGCTCTCGGTCTCTAAAGAAGAGCGAGAAGCCAGGACACTGCAACGCATGTTCGTCCAGGAGAAGGGGCTGGCTGGCTAGCCGAAGCCAACCTCCGCGTTACCAGCAAGCGGCGCGCCATTTTTGTCACCCCTCACACACGCAGCCGGTAATCCTGCCATCAGGGGCTGCAGCGCATCGAGCAGATTGCCCGCAGAATGCCGCCAGCTTCGCTGCTCGACGATCCACGCCCTCGCCGCCTTACCCAACTGCTGCCGCAAGGCTTCGTCTTCCAGCAAACGGCGCAGAGCATCTTCCAGAGCCCGCACGTTGCCTTTCGCAAAAACCAGCCCCGTTTGACCATCGCGCACAATTTCACGCATCCCCCCAACCGACGAGGCCACCACCGCCTTCTCCATCGCCATCGCTTCCAGCGGTTTCAGCGGGGACACCAGCTCGGCCACCGGCTGCGACTTGCGTGGGAACGGCGCGATATCGATCAGCGAATACCAGTCGGCCACCTCATCGTGCGGCACCCGGCCAGGCATGATCAACCAGTCTGCCAGCCCCTCGCGCGCCGCGAGCTCGCGAACGCGCCCGGTCACCTCGCAGAGGCCGTCCGGCCCGGGCGTACCGCTACCCACCAACAAAAGGCGAAACGCAACCCCGGCTCGCCGCAGTGCGGCGCAGGCACTCGTCAGGTCGTCCAGCCCTTCATATTGCGTGAACGAGCCGACATAACCGATCACCGGCACTTCTGCTCCCAGACCGATCCGCTCAGCCAGAATCGCATTGCGCGCTGACGGTCGGAAACGCTCAGGATCGCAGGCATTGGGCGCCAGCGAAATACGTTCGCGCTCGACACCCCGTTCCTCCAGTTCGTCACGCATGGCACCGGTCAGGGTGATCACCGCCTCGGCTGCCCGTGCTGTGGCCACCTCGAGAAACCTCTCTTGGCGACCAGTCACGCTGTGGAGGAAAGCCGGTTCGCGTGAGCCGCGAGTAATCTCCCAGAAGCCGCGCACTTCATAGGCGAAAGGCAAACCAAGCGAGTGTGCAGCAAGACATGCAGGCACAGCAGTCGAAAGATTGGACGCCGCAACGACGCACGCCGGACGATGACGCCGCATCTCGTCGACAAGCCGCGCGGCCGCCTGTTCCAGATATGCGAACGAGGCATAATCCATGTATTCACTGGGCTCAGGCTGGAAATCGCTGCGCCTGGGAAAGGGCAGGCGGCGATAGTCCACACCGTCTACCGTCTCGATCGCTTCGTCCGCCACTGCCGCGCTCTTGCCCACAAGGAAATCCCAAGGGAAGCCGGGCCGCGTCACGCACACCAGATCGGCACCGTTATCCAACATCCCCTGCGCCATGCCGTGACTGCGCGTAGAATAGCCATCGCTCGCATGCGGCAAAGACTTATACAACACGTAGAGGATACGGCCCGGCACCGGAACGATACTCAAGGGTCGCCGGTCTTCCATCCTGCGCGCCAGCGCAACTGCTGCCAGCGGGCCGGAGCGCAGGTCAGCGATCAACCTGGCCAGCTTGTCATTTTCACCGGCATGCGGCTCGGCCCAGGCAACCGCCTCCTCGATTGCTGTGGTGTCGTACAGGGCAAGCGCCGCTCTGCAAAAGGCTGCAAACGTGCCGGGCTCTGCACACAGGCCCACAGCCTCGCGCGCCAAGTCGAGCCCGGATGGCTTTCCGTTGGCCGCCAGATGCAAGGCTGCACCGGCCAGGCCGCGCGCAACTTTCCACTTTTGGTGGCGTTCGCCTGTCATCGTCGTACAAATGTTCCTGAACCGGGCTCTGGCTCAACAGCCCCAATGGCATTTCCTGGCGCCTGTGGGACAGCTTTTGCATGTGTATGGGCAAGGCTATGGGAACACAACTGCCTCACTCGGAAGGCCACCTGTCGACATCCACGTCACAGGGGGTTGTCGCCAGTGCCAATATCTGGATAGCGCCTCCAAACCGGAAAGCCTACGGGAAGGACCCTTTGTGAAAGTACTTATAGTATTCGGCACCCGCCCAGAGGCAATCAAGATGGCTCCGGTGGTGCAAAAACTGAAAGAGACGCCAGGGCTGGACGTACACGTCTGCGTTACAGCTCAGCACCGTGAGATGCTCGATCAGGTTCTGTCACTGTTCGACATCGTGCCCGATATCGATCTCGACATCATGAAGCCGGGTCAGGATCTGACCGATATCACCGCCAACATTATTCTCGCCTTGCGCGATGTCCTGAAAGAGGGAGCATACGACCGCCTGCTCGTCCATGGCGATACGACCACGACGATGGCCGGTGCATTGGCGGCCTTCTATGCGCAGGTTCCCGTCGGTCATGTCGAAGCAGGCCTACGCACGGGCAACCTCTATGCACCCTGGCCGGAAGAGGCCAACCGCATGATCGTTGGCCGTCTCGCCGACATGCATTTCGCCCCGACGCAAACTGCACGGCAAAGCCTTCTGGCCGAAAACGTTGCCGACGCGAACATCGTCGTCACCGGCAACACCGTGATCGACGCGCTGCACCAGGTGGTGGCGCGGCTCGACAGCGATACGGCACTCGATGCGCAGATGCAGGCACGCTTCCCCTTCCTCTCCCCCGATCGCCGCATGATTCTGGTAACCGGCCATCGCCGCGAGAACTTTGGCGAAGGGTTCGAAAACATCTGCCGCGCCCTGCGCGATATCAGCGAACAGGGCGATGCGCAGATCGTCTACCCCGTGCACCTGAATCCCAACGTGCAGGCGCCGGTAAACCGCATTCTCGGCGATACACCGGATGTTCACCTGATCGAACCGCAGGAATACCTGCCGTTCGTCTGGCTGATGCGCCGTTCGCACTTCATCATCACCGACTCCGGCGGCGTGCAGGAAGAGGCACCTTCGCTCGGCAAGCCGGTGCTGGTGATGCGCAACACGACCGAGCGGCCTGAGGCCGTCGATGCGGGGACAGTGCGACTGGTAGGCACCGATGCGGAAAAGATCCGCTCTGCAGCGTTATCGCTAATGAACGATCCCGAAGCCTACGACGAAATGGCGCGCGCGCTCAATCCCTACGGCGACGGCAAGGCATCCGCACGGATTGCCGCAACCCTGACCGCCGGCTGACAATAAATAAAGGGCAACCTACTGATGTTTGAACGTATTTCGATGGTCGGGCTGGGCTATATCGGCCTGCCTACCGCCGCGCTGTTTGCCGCGCATGGCACCCGGGTAATCGGTGTGGATGTGTCCGCGCATGTGGTCGAGACCATCAACGCCGGCAAGATCCATCTTGTCGAACCCGATCTCGATGGCGTCGTCCACAAGGTCGTGACCAACGGCAGCCTCCATGCAACGCTTGAGCCGGAACCGGCCGATGCGTTCATCATCGCCGTGCCCACGCCGTTCAAGGACAACTACGAGCCCGATCTGTCCTATATTGCCTCGGCCGCCCGCATGATCGCCCCGGTGCTGGCGTCGGGCAATCTGGTCGTGCTGGAAAGCACATCTCCAATCGGTGCGACCGAGCAGCTGGCGACGTGGCTCGCAGAGGCCCGCCCTGACCTCACCTTCCCGCAGACCGCTGGCGACGATGCCGATATCCAGATTGCGCACTGCCCGGAGCGAGTGCTGCCCGGCCATGTGCTGAGCGAACTGATCGAGAACGACCGCATTATCGGCGGGATGACCCGGCGCGCCAGCGAAATGGCCGTGGCGATGTACAAGAAGGTTGTCCGCGGAGACTGCGTGATCACCGATGCGCGTACGGCAGAAATGTGCAAGCTGACCGAGAACAGCTCGCGCGATGTTCAGATCGCCTTCGCGAACGAGCTGAGCACGATTTGCGATCGCTTCAACATCGATGTGTGGGAATTGATCTCGCTCGCCAATCGCCATCCGCGTGTGAATATCCTGCAACCCGGAGCCGGTGTCGGCGGGCATTGCATCGCGGTTGACCCCTGGTTCATCGTTTCGTCCGCGCCGGAAGAATCCAAACTGATCCGCACTGCGCGCGAAGTGAACGACGCCAAGCCCGACTGGGTGCTGCAGAAAGGCAAAGAGGCCGTGCTTGCCGCGCTTTCGGCCGATACTTCGCGCAGCATGGCGGACATCAAGGTCGCGTGCATGGGCCTTGCCTTCAAACCGAACATCGACGACCTGCGCGAAAGCCCGGCGCTGCAGATCACCGAGAAGTTTGCCGAGCTGGGATGCCAGGTCCTGGCCGTTGAACCGCATATCAATGAATTGCCCGCAAGCCTGACAGACAAGCCTGTAGTGCTGGCCACCATCGATGAGGCATTGGCTCAGGCAGATGTCATCTGCGTTCTGGTACGCCACTCCGACTTCGCTGGCCTTGCCGGCAAGGTGCCAGACACTGCCAGCCTGATTGATGTTGTCGGTTTGTAGGAGCGGGCGGCCACGGCGCCGCTTCAGTTGAACACTTCACTCTGCCGGTTCAGCTGCGGGTGGTGCCACGGATCGACCGCTTCCGTGGTGCCCCACCGCTGCTGAAACACGGCCAGCTCGCGCATGTAGCGTTCCAGATGCTCGGGAGCGAAATCGAGCCCGCGCGACTTGCTCTCGTGATGGATCAACGTGGCGAGCGGGGTGTAGATATTGGCCAGCCCGCGCTGCCGCAGCTTCAGGCATAGGTCCACGTCGTTATAGGCCACGGCGAGAGCCACTTCGTCGAGGCCGCCAACGGCATCGAAATGCCGCTTGGCCACCACCAGACAGGCCGCCGTAACCGCGCTTGCACCCCGCACCACATGCGTCTGCGCGAAGTAGCCCGCATCATCCACGGGCAAGCCGCGATGGGCATGACCTGCCGCGTTTCCGATTCCAAGGGCTACGCCTGCGTGCTGGATAGTCCGGTCTGGATAGAGCAGGCGCGCGCCGACCGCGCCCACACCCGGCTGCACGGCTTCGCGCACCATCTCTTCCAGCCACTGCGGCTCCAGCACTTCGATATCGTTGTTGAGCAGACACAGGTATTCACCCGATGCGTGTCCGGCAGCGAAATTGTTGATCGCAGAGTAGTTGAACGGGTGCGGCCAGTGCACCACGCGCACACGTGGGTCTTCGGCAATCTCGTCCATATATCGCAGCGTTTCCGGCTCGCGGCTGTCGTTGTCGGCAACGATCAGCTCGAAGTTTGGATAGGCTGTCTCTTCCAAGAGCCCCTGCACACAGGTGCGCAGCAGATCCACCCGGTCGCGGGTGGCGACGAGGATACTCACCTTGGGAGCAGGCGCGGGTAGCGGATATTGCAGCCGAACGGTCCCGAAGGGGCCCGGCCTCGCAAGAGTTGCGATCGGTGCGAACTGCTCCACCTGCGCAAGTCGGCCCGGGCCCTCGTCCTGCCAGGCATCAACGGGTCGGCAGCAGGTAATGCGGGCGACATGCGTCACCGCCAAAGATGGTGCGCGTACCAACATGGAAAGAGCCCATCCATAGATAGACGGCGGCGTGACACCGCCATTATCCGCAACAGCCGCAAGCGCTGCATCGACCGACACGAGGCAGGCACCGCTGACATAGTCCTGCGACCACGCCATGCGCGCGTCCCATTCCGGCTTCAGCCAGGCTTCGCAAATTCGGCCTTGCCCTGACATCATGAGTTCATCGCCAAAAAGCAGCGCCGGTTTGTTTCGCTCGCCATCCCATTGCAGAAGGTGAGCCACATAGGCAGCAAGCGCATGCTGCGGGAGCTGCGCCCGGCCTGCGAGCGGCAGCATATACGGAATCTGCAAGTCCCGGGCGGCCTCAAGAACAGCCCGCAAACCGAGACTTTGCGAGGCATATGCGCCGGCTAGCAAGGTCATTGGATCGTCAAGCTGCAGCCCCTCGGCATCGGTTGGGTCTTCCGCCGTTACGAGCACCGTTCTGGCTCTGACACTCTGCCTCTGAACCGAGCTTACCGCCGAGCGAATGGCCTGTTTCGATGTGCCATGTGCAATGTGCAGGTGGACCCCGATGGCCAGGAATTTCTTACTGTCCGCGCACCGGGCAATCGTGCGCAGGTCTTCCCTGCCAGCATCCGTCATCCACCGTTGGCGGGCGAAAGGAAGCGCGGCGAACGCAGCCTCGAGGCGATAGCGAGCGCGCAGGCGCTTGCCGACCACCCGCCACCACCCACAAGCGACAAGCTTGTCAGGCCGGGTCACGATGAGCAATACCACATCGCGAACCAGACTTAGGCCGCTGCGCCTCGGACCTCTCACCATCATCGTCTACGCACGATTCCGCCGCAAACGGCAGCCATCGACGAAATTACGCGCCACAATAGACGGGGACGAAACGAGAATTTGCGGCATCGGGCTAGGCTTTGACCGGGTTTGACTGTAGGGACGCCATCCATAGAGAAGTCTCGCAAGAATCCGCAATGAATCTAAGATCCTCATATCTGGCGCTCGCGCTCACACTGGTGAGTGCCTGCTCCACCCTTCCGTCGAGCGGGCCGACCGGCAGCCAGATCCAGGCGAGCGTCAGCGATCCAGACCTCACCGATCTCGGCATCACGCTGGTGCCGGTGGACAACATGGCTGCCGTCCCCCCGGTGGTCGAGCCGATCGCCTTGCAGATTCCGCAGTACGAACCGCCGCCAACCGACATGGTGGGCCAAGGCGATGTGCTTTCGATCACGATTTTCGAGGCAGGCGTCGCGCTGTTTGGCGGGAACGGGCAAACCGCTCCGAGTGGCGGGTTCGATCCCTCTGTCCGCGCCCACGAACTGCCCCCGCGTCGGGTCGACGATGATGGCATGATCGACGTGCCCTATGTCGGGCGGCTGCGCGTCATGGGCAATACCGTCGCCGAAGTGCAGGACAAGATCCGCGCCGGCCTGCGCAACCTCTCGCAAGACCCGCAGGTGCTGGTCAGCCGCCAGGAAGTGATCGGCAACTCCATCATCGTCAGCGGGGATGTCAACCAGCCAGGCAGGCTGGTGCTGCAAACCAACAACGAGACGCTCGCCGATGCGATCGCCCTGGCTGGGGGTTATCGCGGTGACGCCAAGGATCTCGTCATGCTGTTCGAGCGCGGCCAGAACTCCGCCCGCGTGCGGCTGAGCGATGTTGTGGCCGGACCTTACCGGAGCCTGCGAGCCTATCCGGGCGACCGCCTGACCGTCATTTCCGAACCGATGACCTTTTCCGTCCTCGGTGCCTCGGGCCGCGTGCAGCAGATGCCCTTTTCACGCAGCACGATGACAGTGCTGGAAGCGATCGCCGCAGCCGGTGGGCCCAACCCCAATTCGGGCGATCCCAAGGCGGTGTTCCTGTTCCGCTACAACGGACCCAACGAAACCGAGCCGACGGTTTATCATTTCAACATGATGCAAACGCCGACCTACTTCCTCGCCCAGCAATTCGCGCTGCACGATGAGGACGTGCTTTATTTCGGCAACTCCGCCTCCAACCAGCCGCGCAAGGTCATTCAAACCATCGGCCAGCTGTTCTCGCCGATCGTGACCGCGACTACCGTGGCCAACAGAATCAGCGACTAGCTGTCTAGCGAAAGCAAATGTCCCTGCTTGAACACGCCGCTGTCGCCCTCGCGCTGCAGATCGTCGTCGGGCTGGTGACGCGTAACTGGTGGGCCGGAGCCCTGCTCGCCTGCGGCTATTTCATCGGGCGCGAATTGGCTCAGGCGGAATATCGCTGGATCGAGCAATTCGGCGCAGGCCTGCGCGCCAATGCTCCATGGTGGGCCGCGCTCGATCCGAAGGTCTGGACCAAGGCCGATCAGATCGCCGATGTCGTCGGCCCCATTGCGGCGAACAGCCTGCTGTGGGCCGTAATGCGGCGAAGAGCCTCTGCGGCCTAATCGTCTGTCGGGCGGCGCCTGCCGACCTTCTGCCACGGTTGCCCGAGCTGCCGCTCGAACCGGTCGCGAAAGCCCCACAGCCAGCCGACTCGCCGCTCGGCCAGACCCGGCAGGCTGAGCAGATCGCCGCCCAGCCACGGCAGAAACGGATTGCGCCGCGAGTATGACCACAGCTCCACCCGCTCGCCCGGCCGCGTGGCCGCACCGCGCGCGTGGAAGCCACCCGTATCGGCCACCACCAGCGTGTTCTCGGGCAGCGCGAGGCCCTCGCCCGCGCCGAGCTGCATTTCCGCCAGATCCTCCGCGTCGACCCGCGGCGAACCACGCGCCGACAGCCGGTCGATAGCCTGCGGATCGGCGAGGCTGCGGCGATGCTCCCAGTCCAGCCGCTCGGGCGTGAAGCGATGCGAGCCGCGCACATAGGTGAACGGGCCGTCCTCCTGCGCCACCGGGTTGAGGAACAGCCAGGCCTTCATCGAGGCATGGAAGCTGTCGGCATGGATCGCCTGTTGCGGATCGAGATCGTCGCCGCCGCACTTGCTGACGATGGTCT
This sequence comes from Aurantiacibacter xanthus, assembly GCF_003584015.1. Classification (GTDB taxonomy): domain Bacteria; phylum Pseudomonadota; class Alphaproteobacteria; order Sphingomonadales; family Sphingomonadaceae; genus Alteraurantiacibacter; species Alteraurantiacibacter xanthus. Next base: position 54,462 of record NZ_QXFM01000112.1, on the reverse strand, counting down.
GGACATAGTGCAGCGGTTTCGTGCGAAAGCTCGCGACGTAGTGGAACAGCGCGTTCAGATCGGGCCGGTCGAGCAACTGGCCCAGCGCAGGCACCGTTGCCAGCATCTCGGGATCGACCGCGATGCGCCGGGTGATGGCATCGCCCTGCCGCATCTCGCGCGCGGGCCATTCGTGCGTGAGGATCGTCTTGCGCATGGCGGCGAACTCGCCTGCGGGGAGCACATTTTCGATCACGACGAAACCGTCACGGTCGAAGGCCTCGCGCCACTCGGGCCGGACGTGGCGCGCCAGACGGCGGCGGCGCCAGCGGCACAGCTGATCCGCCAGCCGCACCCGCGCACGGTGCAACCCCATACGGTTCAGCCGCTTTGATCCGATCAGCGGGTGATCGAGAAAGCTCTTCGCCGAAGTCGCCAGTTGCAGGACATGGATCGGCGCAAGCGCGATCGCCCTGGCCCGGCTGGCAATGCTCATGATCAGCGGCCAGACAGCTCGGCATCGGTGCCCGGCGCGGCCTTGACCACCGCGTCGAGCGCCTTGAGCTGCGCGATCAAAGCCTCGAACCGGTCGAGCGGCAAGGCATTGGGACCATCCGACAGCGCCTTGGCCGGATCGGGGTGTGTCTCCATGAACACCCCGGCCACACCCACGGCCACCGCCGCACGGGCCAGCAGCGGCACGAACTCGCTCTGCCCGCCCGAACTGGTGCCGAGGCCGCCCGGTTGCTGCACCGAATGCGTCGCATCGAACACCACCGGGCAACCGGTGCGGGCCATGATCGCCAGCCCCCGCATGTCCGACACCAGCGTGTTGTAGCCGAACGACGTGCCGCGCTCGCACAGCAGGAAGTTGTCGGGATCGTGCCCCGCCGCGCTCGCCGCATCGCGCGCCTTGGCGACGACGTTGGCCATGTCGGCGGGCGCCATGAACTGGGCCTTTTTGATGTTCACCGGCTTGCCGGTGGCGGCAACGGCAGCGATGAAATCGGTCTGCCGGGCAAGGAAGGCCGGGGTCTGCAACACGTCGACCACCTGCGCGACCACCGCCGCCTGGCTGGCTTCGTGGACGTCGGTCAGCACGGGCAGGCCGGTTTCGGCCCGCACCTTCTCAAGGATACGCAATCCCTCGTCGATGCCGGGGCCGCGGTAGGATGCACCCGAGCTGCGGTTCGCCTTGTCGAACGAGCTTTTGAAGATCAGCAGCACGTCTTGTCGCCGGGCAATCTCGGCCAGCCGTTCGGCCACGGCAAGGCTATGGGCCTCGCTCTCAATCACGCAGGGGCCTGCGATCACAAACAGCGGAGAGCCCGGTTCGAGCGGATGGCCGCACAGTTGCATTATATCAGTGCCAATCCCTGGAAAGTACGCATTTCACTCATTTAGCAAATGCTGACTGTTCATGGCCAAAGTATGAACAAAGTGTTTTCGCATTTGCACACACCGCTTGACATACTGGCCCCTCCCGCCCGATCAAGCACAGATGTGCTGATGCTGGGGAGATCGGTGCAGACCCTCTTGCAGGGTTTGAACAATAGTTGTGTGGCAGATCAGCATATGAAAACAGAACTCTCCCGCCCGCAGGAAATCAGCGCTGCGATCAATACGCTCGATATCGAAATTGCGGGCCTCCACGAGCTGAGGGACTCTCTCGAGCAGTCCGACCTCGGGGCCAATTTCGTGAAGGCCGTCAAGCTGTTTGCCGGAAACAAGGGCCGCGTGATCGTCACCGGCATGGGCAAGAGCGGGCATATCGCGCGCAAGATTGCCGCCACCTTCTGCTCAACCGGAACGCCCGCCTTTTTCCTCCATCCCGGCGAGGCCAGCCATGGCGATCTGGGAGCGATCTCCACCGAGGATGTGGTGTTCGCCGTGACCTGGTCGGGCAACACTCCGGAACTGAGCGATATTTTCACCTATTGCGGGCTCAACCGGGTTCCGCTGGTCGTCGCCACCTCCAACCGCGACGGCATGGCCGGCGAAGCCGCCGATATCTGCCTGTGCCTGCCGCAGGTGCGCGAAGCCTGCCCCAATGAACTGGCCCCCACCTCCTCCACCACCGTGCAAATGGCGCTGGGCGATGCGCTGGCCGTGGCCCTGATCGAGACGCACGGGTTCTCCCCCAGCAACTTCCGGCTGTTCCATCCCGGCGGCCGCCTCGGTGCCCAGCTGGCGACTCTTAGCGATGTGATGGGCACCGGAATGGCGCTGCCCTGCGTACCGGTCCATGCCACCTTGCGCGAAGCGACGATCGAGATGAGCCGCAAGCGCTATGGCTGCACCGCCGTCGTCGACCGGGCCGACCACCTTGTCGGCGCCTTCACCGATGGCGACCTGCGCCGCGCGATCGCGCTGTCCGATCTCGACGAGCCGATCGACCGGCACATGTCGCCCCGGCCAGTCGCGGCAGAGCCGACGATGCTGGCAACCGAAGCGCTGACGCTGATGAACGACAACGCGGTTTCGGTGCTGTTCGTGACCGAAGGCCACAAGCTGGTCGGCATCGTCCACATGCACGACCTCGTGCGTCTGGGCACACTGTAAGCCTCGGGCTGGCCCTGATGGCCCCCGACCTCATCGTCATCCCGGCGCGCTATGCTTCGACGCGCCTTCCGGGCAAACCGCTGCGCAAGATCGCCGGGCGCACCATGCTCGAACGGGTGCTCGCGAACGGCAACCTTGCGGCACGCGTCGCGGGCGATTGCGAGCTGGTCGTAGCCACCGACGACGAACGCATCGCCGACCACGCCCGCGCGCTGGGGGCAAGGGTTGCCCTTACCGATCCTGCGCTCGATTCGGGCAGCGCCAGAACCCATGCCGCCGCGCTCCAGCAGGATCACCTGCCCGGGCGGGTGATCTGCCTGCAAGGCGACGCGCCGTTTATCTCGGGCGAGATCGTTGCGGGTCTGCTGACGCGCCTGCGCGAGGGCACGGCGCAGGTGGCAACCCCGGTTTATCAGCTCGACTGGGACCGGCTTGACCGTCTGCGCGAACACAAGCGCACCGCACCGTTCAGCGGCACGACCTGCCTGCGCGATGGCGAGGGCAAGGCGCTGTGGTTCTCCAAGGCGATCCTGCCCGCCCTGCGCGACGAGCAAAAACTGCGCGCACAGCCGCTTTCGCCGGTGTGGCAGCACCTCGGGCTTTATGCCTATACGATGGCAGCGCTCGACTGGTTCGTGGGCGCAGCGAAAGGCACTTACGAAACGCTCGAAAGCCTTGAGCAGCTGCGCTTCATGGAAAGCGGCTGGACCATCGCCACGGTGCCCGTGCCCATGCCCGCTCACGCCTTGTCCGGGATCGACACGCCCGAGGATCTCGCGCTCGCCGAACAGGCGATTGCGCGACTGGGCGACCCCTTTCCGGCATAACGCGTGCAGCCATTGCCGCGCGAAAGTCTGAGCCGTAAAGCCGGGGCGATGTTCATTATCGTCCGCCATGGCAACACCTTCGAAGCCGACGAGCAGCCGCGCCGCATCGGCGCCCGCACCGACCTGCCCCTGACCGCCAAGGGCAAGGAGCAGGCGCGCGCGCTTGGAGCCTGCTTTGCCGCGCGCGGCTGGCGCTTCGGGCGGATGCTGGTGTCCCCCTTGCTGCGCACACGGCAGACCGCCGAGGCAATTCTCGCGCATATGCCAAGTGCCCCACAGGTCGAGACCGCCGATTTTCTGCGCGAGGTCGATCACGGGCCCGACGAGAACTTGCCGGAGGAAGCGGTTGTCGCCCGGATCGGGAAGGAGGCGCTTAATGCATGGGAGCACGGCGCGGAGGTTCCTCCGGGCTGGGTGGCAGAACCCGAAGCGCGCATCGCGGCATGGCGGGACCTGTTTACCGCCGAACCTGCTTCCGACCAACCGACGCTGCTCGTCACCAGCAATGGCGCGGCCCGCTTTGCCCTGCTGGCCGACCCGCATCTGCATAAGGCCGCAAAGGCGCTGCCATCGCTCAAGCTGCCGACCGGCGGATACGGCATCGTTGCCCGCAATGGACAGCAGCAGTTGGTGCTGCAAGCCTGGGGCGAGCGGCCTTGAGCCACGCCCCCCCTCTCCTGCGCGCACCGCCGTTCCCATGGGCGCAGCATGCGGGCGCGCCCGCGAACCCCGCCCCGGATCTCGCGCCTGCTGACAGCGACGCCCTGCTCGAAGCCATGCGCACAGCGCGCGTGGGGGGAGCCTTCTGGGCCGCACCATGCGCGCCCGAGCGGCTTGCCGAAACGGTGCTCCGCCCGCGCAACAAGGCGGAACTCCCGCACTTGCAGACAGCCTATGGCGCGAGCGACGTCCTCGATTGCCCGCACGACTGCGACCCCTGGTCGATCCTGCCGCAAGCGAAGCGGCTGGTCGCCCATGGCGATGACGAGTGGATCGCCATCGCCGCCATCCTCGGGGTCGCGGTGCAAGTCCTCTCGCCAGGCCCCTATGGTGCCCCAGCGGACGACGAAGCCACGTTGAAGGCCACGGCGCTGACGGCGCTGGCCCAGCCCATGCGCGATCCGTTCTCCGGCAACTGGCTCACCCCGCACGAGGCCATCGCCCTGCTGGCGGAATGGCGGCGCGTGATCGACGGCAATCGCGGCACAAGCGGCCAGACCATCGTCGCCGCCTGCGGCATGAGCTGGTGGAAGCGCGCCGAAATCCGCCGCTTTCTCTGGGTGCCCGGCACGCGCCTGCGCATCGCCCACAGCGGCACCAGTGCTCTCGCCCATGCGCAGCGACACGGCGGCGCGGTGGCGGTCTGGCCCTCGCGCATCTCGCCAAGGCTGATCGCACAGGCCCGCGAAAGGGGTGTGGCGCTGGTGCGGGTGGAAGACGGCTTCGTTCGTTCCGCCGGTCTGGGCAGCAATCTGGTGCCTCCCTCTTCTGTAGTGGTCGACCGGCAGGGCATCCATTTCGATCCCTCTGCGCCAAGCGATCTCGAAACGATCCTCGCGGTCACCGACTTCGCCCCGGCGCTGATCGAGCGCGCCCGCCAGCTGCGCAAAAACATCGTTGCCGCCGGGATCAGCAAATATGCCCGCAGCAGCGGCGCACGCGGCAAGTCTGACGAAAGCCTGAAACGGACGCGCCGCGTGGTGCTCGTGCCCGGTCAGGTCGAGGACGACATGTCGGTGCTGGCGGGCGGCGGCGGGCTGGCCTCCAATCTCGAACTGCTCAAACGCGCCCGCGCCCGCGAGCCCGAGGCGGAAATCTGGTGGCGTCCGCACCCCGATGTCGATGCCGGGCACCGCAACGGCGCGGTGGCCGACGAAGACGCGCTCCACTATGCCGACCGCATCGTGCGCGAAGGCAGCATGGCCGATCTGCTCGACGAGGTCGACGCGCTGCATGTGCTGACCTCGCTCTCCGGCTTCGAGGCGCTGCTGCGCGGGCGCGAGGTGACCTGCCACGGCACCCCGTTCTTCGCCGGCTGGGGGCTGACCCGCGATCTGGGCACGGTGCCCGACCGGCGCGGACGCCAGCTCACGCTCGACGAACTGGTGGCGGGCGTGCTGCTGCTCTACCCGCGCTATCTCGACCCCGTCACCGGCCTGCCCTGCCCGCCCGAAGTGCTGATCCGGCGCATGGCGGAAGGTACGATGCCCAATCGCCAGGGCTGGATAGAGCCGCTGCGGCGGCTGCAAGGCCGGATCGTCTCGCGTTTCCAGAAACGCAAAGCTAAGGCCGCGCAGCCATGACCAGGGTAGTGCTCGATATCTCGCGGCTGATCTCGCGCGTCCGCCATTTCACGCCTTCGGGCGTCGACCGGGTGGAGATGGCCTATGCCCGCGGCCTGCTGGAGGCCTATGGCGACGCGCTGGCGTTCAGCGCTGTTCATCCCTCGGGCATCTACGGCCGGATTGCACGCCCGGCGGCGCTCGCCTACCTCGACGAGCTGGACCGGCGCTGGGCCAACAGCGAAAGCCGGAAAGGCAAGCGCTCGCTGGCCGATGCCGCGCCGTGGATCTCGCGGTTGTTGCCGCGCAACGCCGGGGTCGGCTCGGCTGACGTGCTGGTGCAGGTCTCGCCGCACCACCTCCACCACCCGGACAAGGTCCGCCGCAAACTGGGGCGCGAACAGGCCCGCTTCGTGTGCATGGTCCACGACCTCATCCCGATCGAGTTTCCCGAATATGCCCGTCCCGGCGGCGCCGCACTGCACGAGCGGCGGATGGCAACCGTGGCCGAGCTGGCCGATGCGGTGATCGTCAATTCGGCTGCCACCGGCGCGTCGCTGGCGCGCTGGATCGAAGGACGCGGGCTGCTGCCGCCGCCGATTGCGGCCGCCTTGCTGGGCACACAAGCCATCCCCGAGGCCGCTCCGCGCGATGACCGGCAGGCGCGGCCCTACCTGCTGTGTCTTGGCACCATCGAGCCGCGCAAGAACCACCTGTTGCTGCTGCACCTGTGGCGAAGCATGGCCGAGCGCCTGCCCGCCGCCGAAATTCCGCGCCTGGTGGTGATCGGCCGCCGCGGCTGGGAAAACGAACAGGTCCTCGACCTGCTCGACCGCTGCCCGGCGCTAAAGCCCTTCGTCGAGGAGGTGAACAGCTGCGGCGATGGCGATCTCGCGCGATGGCTGCGCGGGGCCAATGCTCTGGTGATGCCGTCGTTCACGGAAGGCTTCGGCATGCCGATTGCCGAGGCACTGTCGGTCGGCACCCCAGTCATCGCCAGCGACATCGCGGCCCATCGCGAGGTCGGCGGCGATGCGCCCGACTACCGCGACCCGCTCGATGGACCGGGCTGGCGCGACGCCATACTCGACCATGCGCAGCGCGGCCCGATGCACCGGGCGCAGATGACGCGAATGAAAGACTGGCACGCCCCGGACTGGCCTGCGCACATGCAGATTGCGGTGCAGCTCATCGAGAACTGCGCGCGCAAATAGGAAAGGCTACTTGCCCGCTTCCTGTTGCCGACGAGCACCGTGGACCCGTGTTGCGAACAGGCGATCCCAGAACAGCGCAGTAATGGCAAAGTTGCCGTTCTCGTCGGTGAAGTGGTGCCGCATATGATGGCGCTTGAGCATCCGGCCCAGCCGACCGCGCATCGGCCACTGATGGCACGCATAATGGATCAGGTCATAGAGGACATAGCCGCTCATGAACCCGAGAAACAGCCAGGTCCCGGCATGGCCGACCAGCGCGAAGCACAAGGCCCACACGATCAGCCCGACGGGCACACTGACGACCGGCGGCATGAGGTTGCGCAAAAGGTCACGCGGTTGTTCGTGATGGTTGCCGTGAATCAGAAAAACCAGCTGCTGCACCGGCTTCCACGAAGCTTCCCAGTGGAACAGGTAGCGGTGTGCCCAATATTCGAACAGCGTCCATACCAACAGGCCAAGACCCACCAGCGCCAGCCCGTCGAGAGCGGACACTCGCCCCCATCCGGCCCAGGCGATAAGCGGCAGGAGCACGGACCAAACCACGACAAACCAGCGAAGCGAGATTACTGTAAGCTTCTCAACCGCCTGGTTTTCAAAGAGAACGAGCCGGTTTGGGTTATCGTCGGAGGTCGGCATCATCATCTCTTCTGGACAGAAAAGGCTACTGGCTGTCAAGGAACTTGCGCCGAAAACCCTTTTTCAAGGTTAATACATGGCACGCTTGCAATCCCGGTGTAGCCAATCACCCACACCCCAAATTGCCAAGCACTTGCTGATCACAGGTGCTTCAGGTGCGCTGGGCCGTGCCTTGGCGCTGTATCATGCCGGGCCCGACACGGTCCTGAGCCTGTGGGGCCGCAACGAAGTGCGCCTTGCCGACACCGCCGAGGCTGCCCGCACGGCTGGTGCCGAGGCCAGCGAACGCAGTCTCGACCTCACCGACTGCGACGCCGCTGTCGCCGCGCTCGTTGCCGAAGACAGCGAGACTGCGTTCGATGTGGTTTACCTCGTTGCAGGGATTGGCGATGTCTGCCCGGCAGATGCGCTTGTGGAGCCGCCGGAACAGGTCGCACGGATGGTGCAAACCAACTTCACCGCGCCTGCCGCCATGGCCACGGCGATAGCGCAGCGGATGGCTGAGCGCGGGCGCGGGCGGATCGTGATCATTGGCTCGGCAGCAGGGCATCATGCGCTGCCGTCGGCTGCCAGCTATGCAGCCTCCAAGGCCGGGCTGGCGCACTTCGCCGACGCGCTACGGATCGCGATGAAGCCGCACGGCGTTTCGGTTGTGCTGGTCGCACCGGGCTTCATCGCCAGCGGTGCCAACAAGAGGCCTATGGCCATACCCGTCGAGGTCGCCGCAAGGAGGATTGCGCAGGCGGCGGAGCGCGGCAAACGCCACTATGTGACGCCCTGGCCCTTCACCGCGCTGAGGCTTCTCGAGAAGCTGCTGCCCACATTTCTGCGCGACCGGGTACTGGCGGCTCTCAAACCCTGAGCCAGCCCGGTCGCGTCAGACCATGCCCAGAATGGCGCGATGCAATTGCGCGGGCGTAATGTCCTCGCGCGCATTGGTGCCCGGGACCAGATCACCGTTGCGGTCCAGCTTCAGGATCACATAGGGCGTGTGGCGAGGCCCGCCCGGCTGGCTGAGCCCCGGAATGCTCGGGCGGTGGTCGCCGAAGAAGGCCAGCACCGCCGGTCGGCGAAGGGCCGCCAGTCCATCGAGCAACTGGCCAAGCATCGCGTCGCTCGCCTGAACGCGGCGGAGATACTGGTTCAGCAGGCTGTCGTCTTCCAGCGCCCCGTCGACCGACCACGGACCGTGATTCTCGATCGTGACGGCATAGATGAACCGGCGCTCCTCGGCAGCTTGTGCCAGCTGCAGGATCTTGTCGGCCACGGCCTTGTCGGTGACGTAACGGCCCTCGCCCGGAAGCGGCGGAGCGAAAGCATCCTCGCTCACCAGTTCGGCAAAGCCGGCCGCCGGCATGATCGCGTGGCGATTGTAGAAGCGCATGTCGTGCGGGTGGACGAACAGGCTGCGCCACGCCCCGGTGCCGAGCCTGTGCGGCAGCGCCCATTCGGCCTCGCGCGCGGCGGTGAGGAACGGATCGTAACGGCAGAAGCCCAGCGCCTCCTCCTCGCGTCCGAACAACACGCCATATTCGGTGCGCATGGTGTAGGCACCAAAGCCGCTGACCAGCAGGTTGCCCCATTGGGCCGCCTGCAAGCGGGCGCTCTCCAGCGCGGGCAGCGCATATTTCCTGTCGCCGAACAGCTCGACCGGATCGGCAAAGCTCTCGCACTGGATCGCGATGACGATCTCTGCCTCGTTCGCAACTGTCGCAGCATGTGGCTCTGCCGAGCGCAGCGTCTGTGGCGGGGTGCCCCGCCACCGCAACCAGTAGAGCAGCAAGGTCGGCACCAGCCCCAGCTTTGCCACATCGCCTTCGGCATCGGGCCTTGCGGCGAGCTTGCGGAATGCTGGCAGGCGCAGCGAGAGTGCGATCGCCATGATCCCGATCACAGCGATTGTCGCACCGCCCAGATGGATCGCCACCGAGGTATCGAAGCGCCAGACAAACGCCGCGATCAGCGACGCCAGCACGGCCAGTCCAACGATCTTCTGCCAGATCGACAGGGCCGAGAAATAGAATTGCGGATGCTGAAATACCGCGAAGAACAGCGCCAGATCGGAAAAGTGCAGTGGCTCGCCCAGAATACGCAGCTTGGCATTGGACGAGACCACCAGCAGCACTTGCAACGCCAAAGCCGTCAGGGCCGCCAGCAAGGTGTCTCCACTCAGGGCGAGGAACAGACCGAATGCCACCATGCTCGAAAGCGCGGTCAGCCACAGACCGGCCTCCTGCCGCAGACCTGACCGGCGGGGATGGGCAAGGCAATCGGCCAGCAGGGAGCCGATCACGGCAAGCGACAAGGGGAGAGTGAATTCCATGAAATGCGCGGCAGGCGTTAACCGGACAACCGTCTCAAGGCTAGCCCACACGGAGATCGCACTCGTGTAACGAGCTATTCCGCTGGGGATTTCTTCCACGTTGGATTCATTTTTCTTACGCTTTTCCTCTAGGCCTCCTTATGAGGGGGCATTGAGGTTTGACGTTGTGGGTTTTGAAAGTTTTCCCGATTTGAATTCAGCCCAGGAAGAGCGGGCCAATCGCATGCTGCATGACAAGCTTGCGAGCATCTCCGCCGGTGGGCGAAGCGCGCCTGACGGTGGCCCTCACCCCCGCAACGTTCTGTTGCTTCAAGGCCTGATGGGACGTCTGTTTCGCCGTCTGGGTCAAGGGCTTATCGATTCTGGGCACAACGTCTTCAAGGTCAATTTCAACGGCGGCGACCGGCTGTTCTGGCGTTTGCCGGGCGGAATCGATTACCGTGGCACGTTGAAGGAATGGCCGGCAGCCTTTCGCGCGATCGTGCACGATAACGCCATTACCGATGTAGTTCTGTTCGGCGACTGTCGCGCGCACCATGTCCCTGCCGTGGCAATCTGCCGCGAACTGGGCGTGCCGGTTCACGTGTTCGAGGAAGGCTATATTCGGCCTGACTGGGTCACGCTGGAGCTTGGGGGAGTAAACGGCCATTCGGAGCTGCCCAGCGATCCGACCTGGTATCGCCAGCTCGCCGCCGAACTGCCACCAATTCCCCAGCACAAGCAGGTGCCAGCCTCGTTCACCCGCAGGGCACTCGAAGGGCTAGCCTATAACGTCGCCGACGTGTTCACCCGCTGGTACTATCCGCATTGGGAAAATCACCGGCCCTGGCACCCGCTGATCGAAGGCGTCGGCTGGGCCCGCAAGCTGCTGCGCGGAAAAGAGCGGCGCGAGAACGCCGCCGCACTGATGCATCAGTTGCTCAAGTCAGACAGGCCTTACTATCTTTTCCCGCTGCAACTGGCGTCGGATGCGCAGATTCGCCTGCATTCGCCCTTTGCCACCATGCACGACGCGATCCTGCTGGTCCTGCGCTCGTTCGCCAGAAACGCGCCTCGGGGCACGCGGCTGGTGGTGAAGGAACACCCGCTCGACAACGGTGTGGTCGACTGGCACGAAGAAGTGCGCTCGATGGCCGAAACGCTCGGTATCGAGGAGCGGGTCGACTATCTCGGGTTCGGCGACATCGTCCCGGTGGCCCAGCACGCCAAGGGTATGGTGACAATCAACAGTACGAGCGGAACATTCGCGCTCGACATGGGCATACCGGTCATCGCCTTGGGCCAGGCGATCTACGATATGGCCGACCTCACGTTCCAGCATGGCATCGACCGGTTCTGGACCGAAGGCACCCCGCCCGACGAAGAAACCTTCGCCGCCTTCCGCCGCGTGCTGGTCGAAAAATGCCTGATCCCCGGCGGGTTCTTCTCCGAAGAGGCGCTAGACAAGGTGGTGCGGCACGCGGTCGCGCGACTCGAAGGCCACGCGCTGACGCCCGAATAGCTAGCGCCGCGACGCCGCGACGCGGGCGATGCTCGCCAGCTCCTGCGCCAGCAGCAGTTCGGCCACCTGGCTGTTCGACAGCAGCAGGCGGTGCAACTGCGTGAGGCGCGGCACAAGCCGTTCGAGTTTGCCGCCGCTCCACTGCTGCAACTGCTGGCCGATTTCGCGCCGTTCCTTGAAGAACACCCGTTCGTTTTCGAGAAAGCGGCCGATGTCCTCGCCGGGGCGCAGCTTCGCGCTCAGCGAGGCGAGCTGCGCCGCGCGCCGCTCCAGCGCCAGCGCCACGCCCACCGGGTTTATCGACAAATCGCGCATCCGCCGCACTTCGCCCGGCAGCTTGCGCAGGTCACCCGAGAGCGCGACGTTCACAAGCGCGGCAAAGCCATCCTCCTCGGTGCTTGCACAGATCGCCTCGTAGCTCGCCACATCGGCGCTCTTGGGCGAGGTGTGCGACGCGTCGAGATAGAGCGCCAGCTTCTCGACCTCGGCCCCGGCCAGCCGGATGTCGAGATTGACCGAACGCGCGATCCGTTCGGCCAGATCACCGCCAAGGCGCACCCCCGCCGCATCGGCCAGCGCGCGCACGTCGATGATCATGTCCTTGAGGTCGCGCGGGTAGAAGATGCCGACCATGGCATCGTCACGCTTCAGCAGCAGCTTGGCCGAGCGCGACTTGTCGGTGGCTCCGCTCGCGACAATGAACACCGGCCAGGCCTGATCGGCCTCGCCGCGGTCTTTCAGATCGAGGAACGTCTTGAGCGCATCGTGCGCATCCTCGCCATTGACGCGCACCAGCAGGTGTCGCCGGTCGCCGAACAGCGAGGTCGAGCGCGCCTCGTCGACCAGCCGTACCGGGTCCGAGCGCAGGTCCGAGCCGTTCAACTCGTAGCGCTCCCCCGGATCGGGCAGCGCGGCGATCAGCCTGGCCGCTGCAGCAGCAGCGCCGGCCTCATCGGGGCCACACAGAAAGTAGAGACGGCAGGCATCGCCGGCCCGCTGCGCGGAGCGAAAGATGTCGCGCTGGGTCGCCTTCACCGCTGCTCGCGCAGAGCGCGCGCCAGCCTGACCTGAATTTGCCCGGCGACATCCTGCGCCAGATTTTCCATCGCCGTCTGCTCGGCGGCGATGGTGGCGAATTCGGAGGAGACGACGTCGATACCGGCATCGGACCCGGCAGTCGCATCGACGAGAATCTCGCCCGTCGCCAGCTCCACCAGCTGGTAGCGCGCCCGCAGCGACAGCCGCTCACGCCCGATGGTGTCGTCGGTCAGCAGGCCGAGCCCTTCCAACTGCTGGTCGAGCACGACATCGAGCCGATAGCGCGGCGAACCCTCAGTGCCCGCCTCGCTGAACCTGTCGTTCAGGGCATTGCGCACCAGCCAGCCCTCGCGCCCCGGAATGGGGGCCACCTCGATCGCACCGAGCCCCTGCGCCACCACGCCCGACGAGCCGCCCGAATAGAGCGGCTGCAACCCGCAGGCGGAAAGGCTCGCCAGCAGCAACAGAGGCGCGATCATCCTCATGCGACGATGTTCACCAGTCGGTCGGGCACCACGATCACCTTGCGAATTTCCGCGCCATCGATGGCACGTTGCACCTTTTCGCTGGCAAGCGCCATGGCTTCAAGCGTCTCTTTTGCCGCGCCCTTGGGAGCGGTGAGCGTATCGCGCAGCTTGCCCTTGACCTGCACCGCGATGGTGACCTCGTCCTCCACCAGCAGCGCGGGGTCGACCTCGGGCCATGCGGCCTCGGCAATCAGGCCGCTTTGGCCGAGCGCTTCCCAGCCCTCTTCGGCAAGGTGCGGCATCATCGGCGAGACCAGCGCCAGCAAGGTGCGGATCGCCGCATTGCGATCAGCCGTGGGCGCGGCTTTCTCGGTCGCGCCGGTCAACTCGTAGATGCGGGCCACGGCCTTGTTGAAGGCCAGCGCCCCGATATCCTCGGCTACGGCAGCGACAGTCTGGTGCGTGCGGCGGGCCAGAGCCTTGTCCTCACCCTCGGCGCTCTCGTCAAGCTGGCCGAACAGACGCCACAGGCGCTGCACGAAGCGGCCGCAGCCCTCGATCCCCGCTTCGGACCACGGCAGGTCGCGCTCGGGCGGGCTGTCCGACAGCATGAACCAGCGCACGGCGTCGGCGCCATACTGAGCGATGATGTCCTCGGGGTCGACGACGTTCTTCTTCGACTTGGACATCTTGATGACCTTGCCGATATCGACCGGCTGACCATCGGCCTTGAGCGAGGCACCCTCGCCGCTGCGGTCGATCTCGGCCGGGCTGAAGAACACTTCACGCGGGCCGTCCTTGCGCGAATAGGTCTCGTGCGTGACCATGCCTTGCGTGAACAGCGAGGCAAACGGCTCCTTCACGTCGAGCAGCCCCACATGGGCCAGCGCGCGGGTCCAGAAGCGGGCGTAGAGCAGGTGCAAAATCGCGTGCTCGATGCCGCCGATATATTGCTGCACCGGCATCCACTGCGCGACCTCGGCCTTGTCGAAGGCCTTGTCGGCAGGCTGACTGGCGAAGCGCAGGAAATACCACGAGCTGTTGACGAAGGTATCGAGCGTATCGGTCTCGCGCCGGGCCGCCGCACCGCACTTGGGGCAGTCGACCTGCTTCCACGTCGGGTGGCGTTCGAGCGGGTTGCCCGGAATCGAGAAATCGACATCCTCGGGCAGCGTGACCGGAAGCTGGTCGGCGGGCACGGGCACCACGCCGCAGGCATCGCAGTGGATGAACGGGATCGGCGTGCCCCAATAGCGCTGGCGCGATACGCCCCAGTCGCGCAGGCGCCACACGGTCTTGCCCTCGCCCCAGCCGCCTTGCTCGGCGCGCGCGATGATCGCGGCCTTGGCCTCGTCCACGCGCATGCCGTCAAGGAAGTCGGAGTGGACCAGAACGCCGTCACCGGTTTCCGCCTCGCGCAGCGGCACCTCGGCATCGCCCGGATTGGCTGCAATCACGCGGATAATGGGCAGGCTGTACTTGGTCGCGAACTCGAAGTCGCGCTGGTCGTGGCCGGGCACCGCCATCACCGCACCGGTGCCGTAGTCCATCAGCACGAAGTTGGCGATGAACACTGGCAGGTCGGCCCCGGTGAACGGGTGCCTGGCCGTGAGGCCGGTGTCAAAGCCCAGCTTCTCGGCGGTTTCGAGTTCGGCAGCAGTGGTGCCGCCCTCGCGGCACTTGGCGATGAAGGCCTGTGCCTCGGGGTTACCTGCGGCAACGCCCTGCGCGATCGGGTGGTCGGCAGCGACCGCCACAAAGCTAGCACCGAAGATGGTGTCGGGCCGGGTCGAATAGACCTCCACCGTGCCGCCGTCGGAAAGGTCGAAGCGGAACTGCAAGCCCTGCGACTTGCCGATCCAGTTCTCCTGCATCGTACGGACCTTCTGCGGCCAGCCATCGAGCGTATCGAGGCCTTCGAGCAGATCGTCGGCGAACTGAGTGATCTTGAGGAACCACTGGTTAAGCTTGCGCTTCTCCACCAGCGCGCCCGAGCGCCAGCCGCGCCCGTCCACGACCTGCTCGTTGGCGAGCACGGTCATGTCGACCGGGTCCCAGTTCACCGCCGATTCACGGCGATAGACAAGGCCCGCCTCGTACAGCGCGAGAAACAGCGCCTGTTCGTGGCCGTAATAGGAGGGATCGCAGGTAGCGATCTCGCGGCTCCAGTCGAGCGCAAAGCCGAGCTGTTTAAGCTGCCGCTTCATCGTGGCGATGTTGTCGTAGGTCCAGCCTGCCGGGTGGACGCCCTTTTCCATCGCCGCGTTTTCGGCCGGCATCCCGAAGGCGTCCCAGCCCATCGGATGCAGCACCTCGCGCCCGCGCATCTTGTGATAGCGCGCCAGCACATCGCCCATCGTGTAGTTGCGCACGTGGCCGATGTGGATGCGCCCCGAGGGATAGGGGAACATCTCGAGGATGAAGCTCTTGGGCCTGGCGCTGGTGCTGTCGGCCTCGAAGCAGCGTGCTTCGTCCCACGCCTGCTGCCAGCGCGAATCGGCTTGGCCAGGATTGAACCTGGTTGCGAATCGGGAATTTGTCATAGCGGGCCCCTAGGCCAGATCAGCCGATGGCGGAACGCCGGAGATCGCGCGCCTTGGTAAGGATGATGTCCTCCAGCCGCTGCACGGTGGCAGCCTGCACCGGCGCCTCGATCCACGTTCCGTCGCGCAGCACCTGACGGCTGGCGGCAACGCGCAGGGCATCGGCGCGCAGATCCTGATCGAGGATCGTCACCGACAGCTTCACCCGCTCTTCCGGGCTGCTGGGGTTGGCATACCAGTCGGTCACGATGACACCGCCCGCGCTGTCCGCCTGGGTCAGCGGCATGAACGACAGCGTTTCGAGGCTGGCGCGCCAGAGGTAGGAGTTGACGCCAATCGCAGTGACCTGCGAGGCGGCGAGGTCCGCCCGCAGGCGCTTGTCGTTGCCGCCACCGCAAGCGGCCAGCGCGGCAACCCCTGCGCCCAGCAGCAGCACGCGAGCAAAGCGGCCAGCACGTTCAGTCGAAAAAGCCATTGGCGTTCCTGTCAGCAAATTCCATGTTGCGCTCCGCTATAAACCGGCCACTTGACGCGGCAAGGCCCGGTGCGAAGCGCGGCGCACTTGCGGCGACTAGCCGTGAACCACCGCTTAATCAAACCGGCGATTGTGGATCGCGTGCAACACCTTATCCACAACCTGACACGAATGCAGCTTATTCATGGCCATATCGCCGTCATATGCGTATCACATATAAGCAATAGGCGAAGACTCGTGAGTTACCCGCATAAGGGGCTTAAGGGTCTGGCCATCTTGGCCCGATAAGTTACGTTGGGTCTGGTAAGTTGAGGAAGCATGATGTTCAGGGGGTTTTCCAGATTGGCACCGAAGCTGGCGCTTGCCGCCGGCGGCGTGCTGCTGGCTGCTGCCCTGCCCAGCTCGGTGGTTGCGATCGGCCTTATCGGCAACGATTCGACCTATTCTGAAGCCGGTCCTTCTGTTTCCTTTACCCCGGCTTCCGCCGATCCGCGCATTGCCCGCATCGTGGCGCAGCGGGCCGGTGGCAAGGCGCCGCTGATGCGCTTCACCCCCGCCAATTCGGCCAGTGACGGCTCCGGCCGCGCGGTTACCGTGGCGGTGCGGGTCGATCAGCGAGTCGCACAGATCCTTTCAGGCCGCACCTCGGTCGATGGCGGGCGTGATGGCGCCTCCGCCGATGGCAGCCTGCGCCTGGCTTCGTCGCGCTACAACCTCGGCCTTGCACGCGGTTACAGCAGCTTCGCCCAGTCGCCCACGCAGACGAGCGGGCTTGCCGCCAGCCTGTCCTCGGCCGAAGTTCCCGATCTCGCCGAGTTCAAGCCTCGCGCTGGCGCGGCTGAGAAGCCGAGCCGCTTCGCCGCCCGAATCGAGCTGGAAGAAGAAGCGCCCGCAGGTCGGCCAGCCAATACAAACGATCAGCTGGGTGACCGGATGCTCGACGTCGGCGGCAGCTACAGCCTGACGCGCAACCTCAATGTGACTGCCGGCGTGCGCTACCAGCAGGAACGCGACCTGCGCCCGCTGCCCGATGTGCGCCAGCAGGATAGCCAGGCCGTCTATATCGGAACGCAATTCCGCTTCTGATCGCAGCGCCAAAAGCGTTGGTTTCCCTTTACCTTAGCTCATCGCTTTGCCATGATTCTCCTATCGTTGTTGGGAGAGAAGCATGGCTCGCGTTGCAGTAGTTACCGGCGGAACCCGCGGCATTGGCCGCGCCATTTGCGAAGCGCTGAAAGCCGATGGCTTTACCGTGGCTGCGAACTACGCGGGGAACGATGAAAAGGCCAAGGCCTTCGCCGAAGAAACCGGCATTCCCGTGTTCAAGTTCGACGTGGGCGACTACGAGGCAACGCTCGCCGGGTGCGAGCAGATCGCCAGCGAGGTCGGCCCGATCGACGTGGTGGTCAACAATGCCGGCATCACCCGCGACGGCACGCTGCTGAAGATGAGCTATGAAGACTGGAGCGACGTGCTGCGAATCAACCTCGGCGGCTGCTTCAACATGGCCAAGGCGACCTTCGCCGGCATGAAGGAGCGTGGCTGGGGCCGGGTGGTCAACATCGGCTCGATCAACGGGCAGGCCGGACAATATGGCCAGGTCAACTATGCCGCCGCCAAGAGCGGCATCCACGGCTTCACCAAGGCGCTGGCGCAGGAAGGCGCGCGTTTCGGTATTACCGTCAACGCCATCGCACCCGGCTATATCGACACCGACATGGTCGCTGCCGTGCCCGAGAACGTGCTGGAAAAGATCGTCGCCAAGATCCCGGTGGGCCGTCTCGGCCATGCCGACGAAATTGCCCGCGGCGTGAGCTTCCTCGCATCCGAACAAGGCGCCTTCGTCACCGGGTCGACACTGTCGATCAACGGCGGGCAGCACATGTACTGAGGCGCTCCCGCGCCGATTGACCGGACAGGCGCAAAGGTCAGCTCATGAAAATGCCGACGACGTGCCAAACGCCGTCTTCGCGCACCAGCGTCATGGTCTCGACCACGCCCGTCCGGTTGGCGAAGTCGGTGCGGAACTTCACGCTGCTGTAGCGTTCGGGCGTGGGCGGGAAGTCGACTGACAGCAGGAGCGCGGCCTACGTGTTGCCCGTCAGGGTTTCGTAGCCGGACAACCTCTGCCACCCAATCGTTCTGCGCGTTCAATTGAGCCTGGGGTGGGCGGCGGCTGCCAGCCACCCCAAAAAATTCGTAGGGCCCCCGGCCCGCCTCGCCTAGCGTGAGAAACCATGGACACGCTCTATCACCCGCCGGTCAAACGCTCGGTCGAGATTGCCGGCCACAAGACCTCGATCAGCCTTGAGCCGCTGTTCTGGGAGCTGTTGCAAAGCGCTGCCCAACGCGAGGGCCTGCCTCTGAACGCACTGGTGGCGCAGATCGACGCCGAACGCATCGACGCCGATCCTGCGCCCGGTCTCGCCACGGCGCTGAGATTGTGGCTGGTTGCCGATCTGGCCGGGCGGCGCGATCAGTAGTTGGCGGGCGGATCGCTGGCAGGGAAACTCTGATCACTTTCCTCGTCCACTCCGGTCCACTCGCGACGCGGCTTGTCAGCCATTGCGGAAGGCCCCGAATCGCGCACCTGTGCGAAATTCTCGCCATCGCCCTGCCCGTCCGCGAAGGCCGCATGCTGGCCTCGCCGCAACTTGTCGAAATAACGGTATCCAAGTGCGCCTGCAGCAGCGAGCGCAGCCAGCCTGATCAAGGTCATGAGACTATCCTCCAGTTTCCCACCCAACGCGCAGGCTGACAAAAAGTTCATTCTGTCGCAGGAATGTGCCCCAATGTTGCACTGCGGTGACGATCCGCCTTGACCACTTTGTGCCCTCGCTTCATCACCTTAACCATGAGCAAACCCAAAGCGATCCGCAAAGCTGTCTTCCCGGTTGCCGGGCTTGGCACCCGCTTCCTTCCCGCCACCAAGGCTATCCCGAAAGAGCTGCTCCCTATCGTTGACCGGCCACTGATTCAGTATGCCGTGGACGAGGCCCGCGAGGCGGGGATCGAGCAGATGATCTTCGTCACCGGCCGCGGCAAGACCGCCATCGTCGAGCATTTCGACAAGGCGTTCGAGCTGGAAACCACCATGGAAGAGCGCGGCAAGGACATGTCGGTGCTCGAACCGACCCGCGCCACGCCGGGCGATATCATCACGGTGCGCCAGCAGGTGCCGCTGGGTCTTGGCCACGCGATCTGGTGCGCCCGCGCCATCGTCGGTGACGAGCCCTTCGCCATCCTGCTGCCCGACGAGATGATGGTCGGCAAGCCGGGCTGCATGGCGCAGATGGTCGAGGCCTATAATGAAGTGGGCGGAAACCTCATTTCGGTGCTCGAAGTTCCGCACGAGGAGGTCTCGTCCTACGGCGTGATCGATCCGGGCGCGAGCAGCGGCGCGCTGACGGAGGTCAAGGGCCTGGTCGAGAAGCCGCCGGTGGCAGAAGCACCGTCGAACAAGATCATCTCCGGCCGTTACATCCTTCAGCCCGAAGTGATGCGCACGCTGGAAACGCAGGGCAAGGGCGCGGGCGGCGAAATTCAGCTCACCGATGCCATGGCGCGCATGATCGGCACCCAGCCGTTCCATGCCGTCACCTTTGCCGGTCGCCGGTTCGACTGCGGCAGCAAGCTCGGCTTCGTCGAGGCGACGCTGGCGCTGGCGCTTGAACGCGAGGACATGGGCGCCGATGTCCGCGCCATGGCGGAGCGCCTGCTCGCAGAGTAGGCCTCCTTCAAGGCATCACCCAAGCAAAAGGGCGGCAATCGCGAGATTGCCGCCCTTTTGCTTGGGCCTGAAGCTCAGTTGCCGGAGATCATTCCGGCCCGCCGCGCGCGGCCAGCGGGCTGTTGTCGATCGCGAGTTCGGCGGTCATGTAGGGGATCGGGTTGACCGCTTCGCCAGCCACGCGGACTTCGTAGTGGAGGTGCGGGCCGGTCGAACGGCCGGTGGAACCGACGTAGCCGATCAGGTCGCCCTTCTGCACGTTGTCGCCCACGTTCACGACATAGCTCGACAGGTGCGCATAGCGGGTCTGCATCGCGCCGCCGTGCTCGATCTGGACGTAGTTGCCATAGGAGCTGAACGGCTGCGCCATGCCCACCATGCCGTCAGCCGTGGCATAGACCGGAGTGCCGGTCGGCGCGGCAAGGTCGACGCCCTTGTGGCCGCGGCGCTGGCGCAGGATCGGATGGTTGCGCATGCCATAACCGCTGGTCAGCACGGCGTTTTCGAGCGGCATCCGCGAAGGGACCGAGATCGCGATGCTGGGGCCGGCCATGATGTCGCCCGACTGGGTCACACGGCCACCGGTTTCGAGGGTCTGCCAGTTGGCGAACAGTTCGCTGAATTCGGTATCGACACCGCCCGATGCGGTGGAGGCGCCGGCCGAAGCCGCAACGCCGACGGTGGTTTCGTTAGCAAGAGCCGGGGCTGCGGCAAGGCCAGTCAGCGCCACGAGCGCGGTTGCAATTTTCGAGAGCATACGATCCCTTTTGCTCTTTCTTGGGGCCAGCCTTCCGGCCGATCCCGCAGTTCCCAAAGCAGCGATGTGTTCGCGCTTTTTCCGTCGGGAACCAATAGAGCGGTCAAAGGTTAATCAGGCAATCGCAGTATAATATTCTCGCGGCAGACCGGCAGCTTGGCGCGCTGAGTCGTTGAACGGCGGCTTAATGCGTGCGCCGAAACGTTCCCGAACCAGCTTTTGCCAGTGATTCTCCGGCACGAATCCGCGCTTTTCGCAGAGCCTGTCGAAATGGCTTGTGCCCGCCGCGACGTGGCGGATCTCATCGTCAAGCACCCGCTCAAGGATCTTCGCGCCCCGCTCATCGCCCTGCGCTCTTACGCGTTCCAGCGTAGCAGGTGTTACATCAAGCGCCCGCGCTTCCAGCACCATCGGCACGATTGCCAGCCGCGCGAGCACGTCGTCGGCGGTGTCGCTCGCGGCCTGCCACAGACCGCCGTGGACGGGCAGATCGCCATAGCGCGCGCCCATTTGCGCAAGATGGCGCTCGATAATCGCGAAGTGCATCGCCTCATCCGCCGCCACGCGCAGGAAGTCGGCGATAAAGCCTTCGCCCTGCGCCGGGCCGAAACGGCCGACCATGTCGAGCGCCAAGTCGATGGCGACGAACTCGATATGGGCGAGCGAATGCCACAGGGCGATCCGGTTGCGCTCCGAGCCGCCGCGCCCGCGCTTGGGCATGTGCGAGGGCGGCAGCACCTCCAGCCCCGCGGGCCATTCGGGGTGATCGGGCATGGCCACCGAAAACCCGGTCGGCAGGCGGCCCAGCCGCCAGTCGCGCACCAGTTTGCGCGTCGCCATCACTTTGGCGCGCGCGTCACCAGTGAGCAGCGCAGCGCGGATCGCCTGCGACAGATCGAGTTCGGCAGGAATGGTTACAACTCCTGCGCTGCGGCCAGCACCTCGGCAGCGTGGCCCTTCACCTTCACCTTGCGCCAGACGCGCGCGATCTTGCCCTCGCCGTCGACCAGATAGGTGGTGCGCTCCATGCCCATATACTGGCGGCCATACATGCTCTTCTCGACCCAGATGCCCAGCGCATCGGCGAGGCCATCGGTCTCGGGGTCGGTGGCGAGCGGGGCTTTCAGATCGTGCTTGGCGATGAAGTTCTGGTGCTTCTTCGCCGAATCCTTGCTGATGCCGAGCAGCTTCGTGCCCGCCGCCGCGAAGTCTGCGGCCAGCGCCGAGAAGTCGACGTTCTCGGTGGTGCAGCCGGGGGTATTGTCCTTCGGGTAGAAGAACAGCACCAGCTTCTCGCCCTTGAAGTCCGACACCTTCACGCTCCCGCCTTCGGGCGTTTCCAGTGCAATGTCGGGGACGCTATCGCCGATATCGGGTCTTTCGCTCATCATTCGATCTCCAGTTTCTGGTCAAACACCGCTGCCCATTGCGCGGCGATGGCTTGCCGCGAGGCCATGATCGCGCGGCGCAGCGCGGGCAGGTCGTCCGTCCCGCAGGCCTGCGCCAGCACCGCGCTCGCAGGCGGTGAGGGCTCGCTGCTTCCCGGTGCGAGCAAGCGCGCGGCCACCAGCACGCGGGTCAACGCAAGGTGATGCTCGACATAGCCCGCAGGCAGTAAACCCGCTGCCTCCAGCCCGCCGATGGCGGTCTCCAGCGCAGGCGCAAGGCCCACGCCGTGGCGCAGTTGCAGGTAGTGGACGAGGAACTCGCTATCCATCAGCCCGCCGCGCTGAAGCTTCACATCGAGATCGCCGCGCGGCGGCTTGTGGGTGGCGACATCGCCGCGCATCTTGAGCACGTCGGCGCGCAGTTTCTCGGGGTCGCGCGGGGCGAGCAGCACCTCGCGGATCGCCTGCTGCAAACCCGCCTGCCCCTCGGCGCTACCGAAGATCGGCCGCGCGCGGGCGAGCGCCATGTGCTCCCAGGTCCAGGCCTCGCTCGCCTGATAGCGCGCGAAGCTCTCGACACTGACCGCGAGCGGCCCCTGCTTGCCCTGCGGACGCAGCCGCGTGTCGATCTCGTAGAGCGCGCCCTCGGCGGTCGGCACCGACAGCGCGGCAGTGACCCGCGTCGCCAGCCGGTTGAAATAGAGCGAGGTCGAGAGCGGACGCCGCCCGTCCGATTCCTCACCGATCTCGCCGTTGAACAGGTAAACCACATCGAGATCGGAGGCGTGGGTGAGCGCCCCGCCGCCCAGCCGCCCGAGGCCGAGAACGATCAACTCGCTGCCCGCGATTGTCCCGTGGACCTGTTCGAACTCGTCGATGGCGGCCTCGGCCCCGGTGCGCACCGCGCCTTCGGCCACGCGGCACAGCCCCTCGGCAATGGCGAGCGGATCGTGGCGGCAGTCGATCAGCTGCACCCCGAGCGCGAACCGCTCCTCGCCCACCACCTGCCGGATGCGGCTGAGCCGGGTCTCGTAGTCGGGCTCCTCGCACTGGCGCATGGCCTCGGCGAGATCGTCGACACTGCCGGGCAGGTCGAGCGCGCGGGCGTCGATCAGCGCATCGAGCAGCTCGGGCCTGCGCGCCAGTTCATCGGCGAGCGGCTGGGTCAGCGTCAGCACCCGCAGCACGGTGTCGAGCAGGCCGGGGCGCTGTTCGAACAGGCGGAACAGGTTGATCGCGGTCGGCAAGCGTTCGAGCAAGGTCTCCCACCGCGCCATGGCGCGCGCCGGGTCGGGCGCTTCGGCCAGCGCTTCGAGCAAACGCGGGCGGATCACCGCGAAGGCCTGCTGCGCCCCGGCGCTGCGCATCACGCGCAGGCTGCCGGTCCAGTGATCGACCCGCGCGTCGAAATCGGCGCGGAACGTCTCGGGCACGGTGATGCCGCCCGATGCGCCATCGTCGCCCTCCCCGAGCAGCCCATCGTAATGTGCGCCCACGCGCGCGCAGATGTCGCGCAATTCGGTCAGCAGCGCCGCGCCGTCCGCCATCCCGTCAAGCCGCGCGACATTGTCGAGCGCCTCGGCGCTGGCGGGCAGTTCGTGGGTTTGCCGGTCCTCGACCATTTGCAGCCGGTGCTCGACCACGCGCAGCCGGTCGTAAGCCTCGCCCAGTTCCTGCGCCGTCGCCGGGGTGATAATCCCCTCGCCCGCCAGCGCATCGAGCGCCGCGCGGGTGCCGCGCAGCCGCAAAGAGGGCAGGCGGCCGCCGTAGATCAGCTGGTGGGTCTGGGCGAAGAACTCGATCTCGCGGATGCCGCCGCGCCCGCGCTTTACGTCGAAACCGGCTCCGGGCTCGCGCGGGCCGGGATAGGCTTCGCGAATGCGCAAGGTGAGGCGGCGGATTTCCTCAATCGCGGTAAAGTCGAGACTGCGTCGCCAGACGAACGGGCGCACCTCGTCAAGGAAATGCTCGCCCGCTGCGATATCGCCCGCCGCCGCGCGGGCCCGGATATAGGCCGCGCGCTCCCACGCCAACGCCGAGCTTTCGTAGTGCGAAAGCGCGGTCGGAAAGGAGATCGCCAGCGGGCTGACTTCCGCCGCCGGACGCAGCCGCAGGTCGACGCGCATCACATAGCCCTCGCCGGTGTGCGAGGAGAGCAGCTCGACCAGCTGGCGCGAATAGCGCTGCGCGGCCTCGCCCGGATCGTCGCGCTCGCGGCGCGGGAGGGTGGCGGGGTCGTAAAGCAGGATCGGGTCGATGTCGGAGCTGTAGTTCAGCTCGCCCGCGCCCTGTTTGCCCAGCGCCAGCGCGGTGAACCCGGCGAACTCGGCCTCGGGGCAGCGCCGCGCGACCACCGCGCGCATCGCCCGGTCAAGCGCGCTGTCGGCAAAGCCCGTCAATTCGCGCAGCACCTGACTGAGCGGGAAGGCCCCCGCCAGATCGCCAATCGCCAGCACCAGCGCATGCGAGAGCCGCTCGATCCGCAGCGCCGCGCCGATATCCTCGACGCCCTCGCCCGAGCGGCGTGCTGCGACAAGCGCCTCTTCGCCGCGTCCCTGCGCCAACAGCTCAGCCAGTTCGGGCCGACGGCGCAGCGCCAGCGCGAGAAACGGAGCATGCGCCTGGGCGCGGGCGAGTGCGGATTGCCAGTCGGCGGTCATGCCTGCCTCCTGCCTTGTGCCGCGCGCGCGGGCAAGTGTTGCGCTTGCGATAGGGCGGCGGTCCTGCCATTGCTCGCGCCATGACAAATTTCGGACGAAACCATATGCTCACCCGCACGCTCGCTCCGCTTTGCGCCTTGGCGCTGTCCACCGTGGCCTCGGCGCAGGAGGCCCCGCCGGTCCCGGTCGACACGCTGAAGGAGGTCACGCGCGTCCTCTCGTCCGACGAATTCGAGGGCCGCGCCCCCGGCACGCCGGGCGAGGAAAAGACCATCGCCTATCTTGAGGAGCAGTTCGCCGCCGCCGGGCTCGAGCCGGGCAACAACGGCAGCTGGGTGCAGGAGGTGCCGCTGGTCGAGATCGCCGCGCAGAACATCGCCCCGCTCACCATTGCCGGCGCCGACTACAGCTTCGGCGACCAATGGGTCGGCGTGACCTACCGCGAGCAGGATCACGTGGCGCTCGACGATAGCGAGATCGTGTTCGTCGGCTTCGGCATCAACGCGCCCGAGCGCGGCTGGAACGACTATGCCGGCGTCGACATGCACGGCAAGACCGCGCTCATCCTCGTCAACGATGCCGACTATGCCGCCGACACGCTCGAAGGCACGTTCAACGGTCGCGCCATGACCTACTATGGCCGCTGGACCTACAAGTTCGAGGAAGCCGCGCGTCAGGGTGCGGCGGGCGCGATCATCATCCATGCCGATTTCCCCGCCGCTTATGGCTGGAACGTGGTCGAATCGAGCTGGTCCGGCCCGCAGGTCTATGCCGCGCGCAACGATGGCGGGATGAGCCAGACGCTCGTCAACGGCTGGGTCACGCACGATGTTGCCGAAAAGATCGCCAGCGCGGCAGGCATGGACCTCGCGCAGATGGAGCAAGCCGCCACGCAGCCCGGTTTCACCGCCGTCCCGCTCGGCATCACGGCCAGCACCTCGTTCGACAACGATATCCGCCGCTTCGCCTCGGCCAATGTTGTGGGCGTACTGCCCGGCTCCGAGCGGCCCGACGAATATGTGCTCCACACCGCGCACTGGGATCACCTCGGCCGCTGCACTCCCGCCCCCGATGGCGACGACATCTGCAACGGCGCGGTCGACAATGCCACCGGCACTGCCGCGCTGGTCGCGCTTGCGAAGATGCATCACGAGGCCGGGGCACCGGCACGCTCGCTCGCCTTCGTGGCAGTGACTGCGGAGGAATCGGGCCTGCTCGGCTCGGAGTACTATGGTGCCAACCCGGTGTTCCCGCTCAGCCAGACGGTGGGCGGGGTGAACATGGATGCGCTCTATGTGCTCGGCCCGGCGCGCGACGTGGTCGCCATCGGCGGCGGCAAGAGCGAGCTTGACGCAACGCTTGAGCGCGCCGTTGCTGCACAGGGCCGCACGATCACCGCCGACCCCAGCCCGCAGGCCGGGTACTACTACCGCTCGGACCACTTCAGCCTCGCCAAGCGCGGCGTGCCGATGCTCTATGTGAAGAGCGGCGAAGACCTGTTCGACGGCGGGTTCGAAGCGGGCGAAGAAGGCCACGCCGACTATACCGCCCACCGCTATCACGGCCCCAAGGACGAGTACGATCCGAACTGGGACTGGAGCGGCGTGGCACAGGATGTCGGGCTTTACTATGCGATTGGCCGCGAGCTGGCCGAAAGCGCGGACTGGCCGAACTGGGTCGAGGGCGACGAATTCCGCGCCACCCGCGATGCCAGCTGCGCTGCCGGCGAGGGGTGCTGAACGCATGAGCCAGACGATGCCGCCCGAGTGGGCCGAGCAGGAGTGGATCTGGATCGGCTTTCCCGCCGCTGCCGACCTGTGGGAGGACGATCTCGCCCCGGCGCAGGCGCAGGTTGCCGCCTTCGCCAATGCCATTGCGGAAAGCGGCCAGCAGGTGCGCCTCGTGGTGCGCGATGATGAGAGCGAGGCCGCCGCGCGGGCGCTGGCGCATCCGGCGGTGGTCTTCGAGCGCCACCCCTATGGCGACATCTGGATTCGCGACACCGGCCCGCTGATCGTCCGCACCGACGATGGCAAGCGGCTCGCACAGGGCTTCGGCTTCAATGGCTGGGGCGAGAAGTATCTGCTCGATGGCGATCAGGAGACTGGCGCCTCGCTCGCCGAGGCGGGCCATTTTGCCTATCGCAAGGCCGACTGGGTGCTGGAGGGCGGCTCGATCGATCCCGATGGCACCGGCCTCGTGGTGACGACCGAGCAGTGCCTGCTCAACCGCAACCGCAACCCCGATTTGTCGCGCGAGGAAATCGCGGAGCATCTGGCACAGGAGCTGGGCTTCGAGCGCATCCTGTGGCTCGGTGACGGCCTGCTCGGCGACCACACCGATGGCCATGTCGACAACCTCGCGCGGTTCGTCGCGCCGGGGGAAATCGCTATTCCCGTGGCGACCAGCGACGACGATCCCAATGCGGCCGTCTATGACGATGCGGCGCAACGGGCCGCCGACTTCGGGCTGACGGTCCACCGCATCCCCTCCGCCGGGCTTTACGGTGAGGAGGATGCCGAGCCGGCGAGCTACATGAACTTCGTGATCGCGAACAAGGTGGTAGTGGTGCCGATCTACGGCTGCGCCAACGATGCGGCGGCAGTCGAGGCGATCGGAAAGCTGTTTCCGGGGCGCAAGGCAGTGGGCCTGATGGCCGACGCGGTGCTGACCGGCGGCGGCTCGTTCCACTGTTGCAGCCAGCACGTGCCCGTCGCCTAGGCTGGCACTTTAACAGTTTGTTTACCGGAGCGCGGTCATACTTTTCGGGTATGACCGCTTCTTTCGCCCGCATCCGTCAGCTCGCCGCCAGCCCGGTGGACCTGCTGCGCATTGCCGTGGTCATGGGCTGCGCTCTGGCGCTGATTCTCGCCGGACAGGCGCTCCCCTTCTAAAGCAGGCGGCCAAGCGCCACCATTGCCGTCACCGCCAGCACCGCGCCTGTCGCCACCTGCCATTGCCGCGTGGTGACGCGGCCGAAGGCGTGGTGGCCAAGCCAGTCGCCTGCCAGCACGGCGGGAAAGAGCAGCGCCGCCAGCACCAGTTCGCGCCATGAGCCCACGCCTCGCCACCAAAAGAAGGCCACCGACAGCGGCGAAAGGACGAGGAAGATCGCCATCATGCTTGCCCGTGCCGCGCGCGGGGCGAAGCTGCCGCGCAGGTAGAACGGCCCCATCCCCGGCCCCGGCATCCCCGCAAAACCGCCGAGAAAGCCCGTCGCGATCCCCGCCAGTGGCAGCGCGACAGGGCGCGGCAGCCGCAGCGGCCCCATCGGCGCGACCACCAGCACGAAGGCCCCCAGCGAAACCAGCGCGATCAGCACGCGCGCCAGATCGGCTGAGAGCGCATTGAGCGCCCACAGGCCCAGCGGCGTGGCCGCCACGGCAACCAGCACGAAGGGAACAGACGAACGGTCGGCATCGCGGCGGATGCGTCCGAGGTCGGTCAGCGCGATCAGCGACAGCGACACCAGCCCGACGAACACCGCCAGCTGCGGCGCCATGGTCAGTTGCAGCACCGGCACCAGCACCACCGACAGCCCGAACCCGGCCAGCCCCCGCACGAAGCCCGCCGCCAGCGCCGCGCCGAGTGCCAGCGCGAGTTGCAGTGCCGTGAACCCCGCAAGGGCGTCCATCTTCGCGCCCTAGGCCCTGGCCGGGAAGCGGAAATGGACGAGCGGGTAAGGCCGCCCCTCGTTATCGCACTCCGAACGGCCAATCCGCTCGAACCCCTTGGCAAGGTAGAATGGGACCGCGTTATCGGCCTGCTCGTTGGCATCGACCCGCGCCTGCGGGGCAAGCGACAGGGCATGGGCGACAAGCGCCGAGCCGACGCCCTGTCCGTGCCGCGCGGGAGCGACGAACAGCGCCTCGATCATGTCGCCGTCAAGCACCATGAACCCGGCCACCTCGCCGCCCAATTCCGCCACCCACAGCGGCGACTGCGGCAGGAACGCGCCGACCTGCGCGTCAATCGTCTGACGGTCTGCGGGCGTCAGGAAGCCGTGGGTCGCGTCCACCGCAGCCCGCCAGATTGCCAGAGCAGCCGCGCAGTCACGCGGCTCGCCAGCGCGGATAATCACGCCAGATCGGGCGGGCTCGACGCACCCGCGATCAGCGCCACGGCCTCGTCGAGGGTCAGCACCTGCTGGTCCTTCTCGCCGAGGATACGCAGCGCCACCTTGCCCTCTTCCGCCTCGCGCATGCCGAGCACGAGCAGATAGGGCACCTTGGCGAGGCTGTGCTCGCGCACCTTGTAGTTGATCTTCTCGTTGCGATAGTCGCTCTCGCAGCGGATGCCCGCCGCCTTGAGCTTCGCCATCACCTGTTCGCCATAAGGATCGGCGTCGGAGACGATGGTCGCCACCACCGCCTGCACCGGCGCGAGCCAGGCGGGCAGGCGGCCCGCAAAGTGCTCGATCAGGATGCCGATGAAGCGCTCGTAGCTGCCGAAGATCGCGCGGTGGAGCATCACCGGGCGATGCCGTCCGCCGTCCTCGCCAATATAGCTCGCGTCGAGCCGCTCGGGCAGCACGCGGTCGGACTGGATCGTGCCGACCTGCCAGGTGCGGCCAATCGCGTCGGTCAGGTGCCATTCGAGCTTGGGGGCATAGAACGCGCCTTCGCCGGGCAGCTCTTCCCAGCCATAGTCGTCGTTGGCCATGCCTGCCGCCGCGACCGCATCGCGCAGCTCCTGCTCGGCCTTGTCCCACATTTCGTCGGAGCCGAAGCGCTTCTCGGGGCGCAGCGCCAGCTTCACATGATAGGTGAAGCCGAAGTCGCGATAGACGCGGTCGGCCAGCTCGCAGAACTGGCGCACTTCGTCGACCACCTGATTCTCGGTGCAGAAGATATGCGCATCGTCCTGCGTGAACTGGCGCACGCGCATCAGGCCGTGGAGCGCGCCGTGCGGCTCGTTGCGGTGGCAGCAGCCCATTTCGCCCAGCCGGATCGGCAGGTCGCGGTAGGAGGTGATGCCCTGCTTGAACACCAGCACGTGGGCCGGGCAGTTCATCGGCTTGAGCGCCATCCATTCGGCCGCATCGCTGACGATCGGGCCTTCGTCCTCGGTGTTGGGCACCTCGTCGGGGATCACGAACATGTTTTCGCGATACTTGCCCCAGTGGCCCGACTGCTCCCACTGGCGTGCGTCCATCACCTGCGGGGTCTTGATCTCGCGGTAGCCGCCGCCGTCCATCTTGCGGCGCATATAGGCTTCCAGCTCGCGCCAGATGCGATAGCCCTTGGGGTGCCAGAACACCGAGCCATGCGCCTCTTCCTGCAAGTGGAACAGGTCCATCTCGCGGCCGAGCTTGCGGTGGTCGCGCTTGGCGGCCTCTTCCAGCCGGGTGAGGTGCGCGTTCAATTGCTTCTTGGTCAGCCAGCCGGTGCCGTAGATGCGCGTGAGCTGCGCGTTCTTCTGGTCGCCGCGCCAGTAGGCCCCGGCAACGCGCATCAGCTTGAAGGCATCGGGATCGAGCTTGCCGGTGGAGGGCAGGTGCGGCCCGCGGCACATGTCGAGCCAGGAATCCTCAGAGTCTTTTGGGCCGCTCCTGTAAACGGTCAGTTCCTCGCCCTCGGGCAGTTCCTTCGCCCACTCGGCCTTGAAGGTCTCGCCATCGGCCTGCCACTTGTCGATCAGCTGCTGGCGGGTCCAGACCTCGCGCGTGAGCACCTTATCGGCGCGGATGATTTCGCGCATCTTCTCTTCGATGGCCGGAAGGTCGTCCATCGAGAACGGCGCGCGGCTCTCGGGCGCCTTCACGTCGTAGTAGAAGCCGTCGTCGGTGGCGGGACCGAAGGTGATCTGGGTGCCCGGCCACAGCGCCTGCACCGCCTCGGCCAGCACGTGGGCATAGTCGTGCCGCGCCAGCTCCAGCGCCTCGGCCTCGTCGCGGCTGGTGACCAGCGCCAGCTCGGCGTCGCCCTCGAACGGGCGGGTGAGATCGCGCAGCTCGCCATTTACGCGCGCGGCCAGCGCCGCCTTGGCCAGCCCCGGCCCGATTTCCGCCGCCACATCGGCCGGAGTCGAGCCCGGTGCCATCTCGCGAACGGAACCATCGGGAAGGGAGATCTTGAAGTGATTGCTCATGATACCAGATATCTGTCGATTGCCTGCGCGCGCCATGGCACAAGGCGCGGCGCGCTGAAAGGTTTTAGCGCGTTGCTGGCGGCGCCAATGGAGAGGAGTGCCGAATGGAACTGGCCGAACAAGCTTGCGACTTCCACGAAGTCGACGGGCGCCGGATCGCTTTTCGCCATGTCGCGGGCACTGGCCCGACCATCGTGTTCCTGCCCGGCTACATGTCCGACATGGACGGTTCCAAGGCCACTGCCATCTATGACTGGGCCGCCAGCGAAGGCCGCGCCTGCCTCCTGCTCGACTATTCGGGCTGCGGCCACAGCGACGGCACTTTCGGCGAGGGCACGCTAACCCGCTGGAAAGACGAGGTGCTCGCGCTGATCGCGGCGCAGGTGCAAGGCCCGGTGCTGCTGGTCGGCTCGTCGATGGGCGGCTGGCTGATGCTGCTGGTGGGCATGGCTTTGGGTGAGCGGCTGCACGCAATGATCGGCATCGCCGCCGCGCCCGACTTCACCTCCTGGGGCTATGACCGGGAACAGAAAGCCGCGCTGGCCGCTGGTCAGACGGTGTTCGAAGACAATCCCTACGGCCCCATGCCCACCCCCACCTATCCGGGTTTCTGGCAGGACGCGCAGCTCCAGCGGATGCTGATTCGCCAGGTGCCGCTCACCTGCCCGGTGCGCCTGCTGCACGGGCAGGAGGATGACGAGGTGCCGTCCGATATCTCGGTGCTGCTGATGCGCGCGCTCGCGTCGGACGACGTGCAGGGCATTCTGGTGAAGGGTGGCGACCATCGCCTGTCGCGCCCGCAGGACATTGCCCTGCTAGAACGCACGCTGGAGAGCCTGTTGTGACGCAATTCTCCGTTCTCGACCTCGTCACCGTGCGCGAGGGCAGCGACGTTTCCGAAGCCCTCGCCGATGCCGCCGCCTTGGCGCAGACTGCCGAGAAGGTCGGCTACAAGCGCTTCTGGGTGGCCGAGCACCATGGCTCGCCGGGCATTGCCGGGGGCGCGACGTCGGTGGTGCTGGCGCATATCGGCCATGCCACCCGCACGATCCGCGTGGGCTCGGGCGGAGTGATGCTGCCCAACCACAACCCTTTCGTGATCGCCGAGCAGTTCGGCACGCTCGACGCTCTGTTTCCGGGGCGGATCGACCTCGGGCTGGGCCGTGCGCCCGGTGCGGGGCAGGTGCTGGCACAGGCGCTGCGCAAGGATCTGCACCGCGCCGCCGAATATTTCCCGCAGGACGTGGTCGAGCTGCGCGCGCTGCTGACCGGCGATCTCGAGCTGCCGATCATGGCCACCCCCGGCCTCGGCGCGAAGGTGGAGATGTGGATGCTGGGGTCAAGC
This sequence comes from Aurantiacibacter xanthus, assembly GCF_003584015.1. Taxonomy (GTDB): domain Bacteria; phylum Pseudomonadota; class Alphaproteobacteria; order Sphingomonadales; family Sphingomonadaceae; genus Alteraurantiacibacter; species Alteraurantiacibacter xanthus. The sequence continues at coordinate 22,645 of NZ_QXFM01000112.1, read as the reverse complement.
CTGTTCGGCGCGCAGCTCGCCGCGCGGCTGGGCATGCCCTATGCCTTTGCCAGCCACTTCGCCCCCGCGCACCTCGATGCCGCGCTGGAGGCCTACCGCACGCAGTTCCGCCCCTCGGAATACCTCGACAAGCCGCATCTCATGGCCGCTATGACGATGATCGCCGCCGAGACCGACCACGAAGCCGAAACACTCGCCAGCAGCCACGAACAGGCCTTCGTGCGCCTGCGCAGCGGCGATCCGGGCCGCCTGCCGCCGCCGATCCCCGAATATCGCGCCACGCTGCCGATGCAGGCGCAGGCGATGCTCGAAAGCCTCTCGACTGCCGCTGCCGTGGGTTCACCCCGCACCGTGGCCGAGCGGGTCGAACGCTTCATTGCCCGCACCAATGCCGACGAGATCATCTTCTCCGGCGCAACCTACGATCCGGCGGCCCGCCGCCGCTCGCTCGAACTGGCGATGGAACGCATCGCCGCCTGATTCCCCCCAAGGCCCACTGCTGCGCTACGGCGCAAGGAGACTACCCAAATGGCCACGACCACGCCGACCTCGCCCGCTTCCACAGCCGCTGACCTGACCGAGCAGGAGCGCGGCTTTGCCGAGGTGCTCAAGCGCCGCATCACCGGCAGCTTCCTGCCCGGCGAAGCGGGGCTCGATGGCGCAGCGCTCGACGAGGCGGCCGCCTTCGTGCTCGCCACCGCCCGCCAGCGCGAAGACGGCAAGCCCGCCATCCGCATGAGCAACGAGGCCGGGGCGCGCCGCTTCCTGCGCATCGCGGTGGTCAACAAGGACGTGCCGTTCCTCGTCGATTCGATTGCCGCCGCCATGCAGGCGCGCAACCTGCCGATCGACCTGCTGATCCACCCGATCCTGCCCGTCCGCCGCGAGGGCGGGGCGCTGGTCGACGTGCCCGAGGGCGCGGGCACCGGCGAAAAGCGCGAATCGTGGATCTATATCGAAACCGCGCGGGTCGATGCGCGCGAACGCAAGGCGCTCGAACAGGCGCTCGAAACCGCGATTCTCGACGTGCGCGCCGCCGTCGCCGACTGGCCCGCGATGCAGGCGCGCATCATGCAGGATGCCGACCTCGTGGCCGATGGCGAGGGCGCGGCACTGCTGCGCTGGCTCGGCGACGGGATGATGACCCAGCTCGGCCATCTCCTGCGCCGGCGCGACGGCGGAATTGAGAATGCGCTCGGCATTTTCCGCCGCCCCGGCGATCCCGTAGTGGCCGACGATACCTTCGCCCGCGCCTTCGCCTGGTTCGACGGCGAAAATGGCGCGCCGGGCCGCGCGCCGCTGGTGATCAAGGCCAACCGCCTCTCGCGCGTTCACCGCACGGTGCCGCTCGATCTGTTCATCGTGCCGGTTTACGAGGATGGCCGGGTGGCCGCGCTGTCGGTCCATGCGGGCCTGTGGACCAGCGCCGCGCTGTCCTCGCCGCCCGAGAAGGTGCCCGTACTGCGCCGCCAGTTCGCCACCCTGATGGAGAGGTTCGCCTTCTCGCCGCAGAGCCACGACTACAAGGCGCTGGTCCATTCGCTGACCGTGCTGCCGCACGACCTCGTGATCAGTTTCTCGGATGACGATCTGGTGCGCGTGGTCGCCGCCATGATTGCGCTGGGCGAACGCCCGCGCCCGCGCGCCACGCTCGTTACCGCGCCGCTGGGCCGCCACCTGTTCGCCTTCGTCTGGCTGCCGCGCGACCTGCTCTCGACCTCGGTCCGGCAAGAGATTCAGAGTTTGGTCGAAAGCGAGACCGGTGCCGCCACGCTCGACTGGAGCCTCATGGTCGAAGGCGGCAACCTCGCGCTGCTGCGCTATGTGCTCGACTACCGCGGGCAGGAGCAGACGCCCGATGCCGAAGCGCTCGACCGCGCGGTGCAGACCTTGCTGCGCGGCTGGCTCGACGCGGTGGAGGATGCACTGGGCGAAACCGACCGGAAGGCCGACGCCGCCGCGCTCGCGATGCGCTATGCCAATGCCCTGCCCACTGCATATCGCACGCGCTACGGCCCGGCCGAGGCGGCGCAGGACATCATCCGCCTGCGCGCGCTCGACGACGAGAATGCGCCCGAACGCGGGGTACGGCTCTATTGCGCCGAGGAACACTGCACCGGCCCGCTGCGGCTGAAGATCTATCAGCACGCCGGGGCGATGCCGCTGTCCGACGCGGTGCCCGCGCTGGAGAACTTCGGCTTCCGCGTACTGTCCGAAATGCCGACCGAACTCGCGGTCGACAACGCCGGGACGATCCACGATTTCGGACTAGCCGTGCAGCCGGGGGTCGATCCGGTCAGCCTGCTCAAGCGCGCCGACGTGATCGAGGAGGCCATCGGCCATGTCATCAACGGCGGGGCCGAGAACGACATTTTCAACCGGCTGGTGATCAGTGCCGGGCTCGATGCGCAAGACACCGAATGGCTGCGCGCGATCTACCGCTATCTGCGGCAGGCCAATATCGCCTTCACGATCCACACCGTGGTCGAGGCGCTGGCAGGCGCACCGGCGGTCACACGCGGGCTGATCGACCTGTTCACCGCTCGCCACGATCCCGCCTGCAAGGGCGACCGGGCCAAGGCGGAAGAGGCCGCCGAGGATGCCATCCGCGCCGGCCTCGCCGAAGTTTCCGCGATCAACGATGACCGCGTGCTACGGCTCTACTGGAACACCATCAAGGCGATCCTGCGCACCAACGTGTTCGCCCCGGCGGGGCGCGAGGCGCTGGCCTTCAAGTTCGATTCCTCGCTCGTACCGGGGCTCCCCAAGCCGGTGCCGTGGCGCGAGATCTTCGTCTATTCGCGCCGGGTGGAGGGCATTCACCTGCGCGCTGGCCCCGTGGCGCGCGGCGGCCTCAGGTGGTCGGACCGGCGCGACGACTTCCGCACCGAGGTGCTCGGCCTGATGAAGGCGCAGACGACCAAGAACGCCGTGATCGTGCCGACCGGGGCCAAGGGCGGGTTCTATCCCAAGCAGCTGCCCAACCCCGCGCTCGACCGCGATGCCTGGTTCGCCGAGGGCAAGGAGAGCTATAAACTGTTCATCCGCACACTGCTGTCGCTGACCGACAATCTGGTCGAGGGCAAGGTGGTTCACCCGGCGGGCGTGGTGATCCACGACGGCGAAGACCCCTATTTCGTGGTCGCCGCCGACAAGGGCACGGCCACCTTCTCCGACACCGCCAATGCCATCGCCATCGAACACGACTTCTGGCTCGGCGACGCTTTCGCCAGCGGCGGCTCGAACGGCTATGACCACAAGGCGATGGGCATCACCGCGCGCGGGGCCTGGGTCTCGGTCCAGCGGCACTTCCGCGAAATGGGCGTGGATGTGCAGGAAGAGCCGGTGCGCGTGGTCGGCGTGGGCGACATGTCGGGCGACGTGTTCGGCAACGGGATGCTGCTGTCGAAGGCGATCAAACTGGTCGCCGCCTTCGACCACCGCCACATCTTCATCGACCCCGATCCCGATCCGGCCACCAGCTGGGCGGAACGCAGGCGGCTGTTCGACCTCCCTCGGTCAAGCTGGGCGGACTATGAAGCCGACCTCATCAGCAAGGGCGGCGGCGTGTTCCCGCGCACCCTGAAGCGGATCGAACTCTCGCCCGAAGCGCGCGCGGCGCTGGGCATTGCCGAGGAGGCGCTCGACCCGGAAAGCCTGATGAGCGCGATCCTCACATCGCCCAACGACCTGCTGTGGTTCGGCGGCATCGGCACCTATGTGAAGGCCGCTCACGAGAGCAATGCCGAGGTCGGCGATCCGGCCAACGACGGGCTGCGCGTCAATGCGGCGGACCTGCGCGTGAAGGTGGTCGGCGAGGGGGCCAACCTTGGCGTTACCCAGGCCGGACGCATCGCCTTCGGCCTCAAGGGCGGGCGGATCAACACCGACTTCATCGACAACTCGGCGGGCGTCGACTGCTCGGACAACGAGGTCAACATCAAGATCGCGCTGAGCGCCGCGCTCAAGGCGGGCAAGCTCACCGAAGACCAGCGCAATGCCCTGCTCAAGGACATGACCGACGAGGTCGCCGGGCTGGTGCTGGAGGATAACCGGTTGCAGGCGCTGGCGCTGTCGATTGCCGAGAGCGGCGGGGCGCGCTCGATGGGCGCGCATGTGCGGCTTATCGAGATGCTGGAGGACATCGGCGTGCTCGACCGCGTGACCGAGGGCCTCGCCAGCGACGACGAACTGGCGCGGCGTGGCAGCGATGGGCAGGGCCTGACGCGCCCCGAACTCGCCGTGCTGCTGTCGAGCACCAAGATGGCGCTGCAGGATGCGGTCGAGCACTCGCCACTCGCGCAGGACGACGATGCCGATGCGCTGGTGCTGGCCGACTTCCCGCGCCTGTTGCAGGAGAAGTTCCCGCAGCAATTGCTCGATCACCAGCTGCGGCGCGAGATTGTCGGCACGGTGGTGGCCAACCGGATGGTCAACCGCATGGGCCTGATCCATCCGTTCGAACTGTCGGAGGAAGAGGGCGTCGGCCTGTCCATCGTCGGCAGCGCCTTCGTGGCGGCCGCGGCCATGTTCGAGATGGAGGCGCTGTGGGAAGAAATCGACGCCACAGCCATGCCCGAAGCCGCGCGGCTCGGCCTGTTCGAACAGGCGGCGAGCGGCCTGCGCGCGCATATCGCCGACGTGATCCGGGCCGCCAACGGTGCCTCCAACCCGGCCGATCTGCGCGAGCGCCTCGGAAAGGTGGTGAGCCAGCTCGCCGCGCACGTCGATACGCTGATCGGCAAGCAGGCCTCGGCCCACGTCAGTGCAATTGCCGACGACCTCGAAGCACTCGGCGCGCCCGAAGTGCTGGCGCGCAAGGTGGCGCGGCTGTTCGCGCTCGACGGGGCCATCGGCATCGCCAGCCTTGCCAACTCCTCGGGGATCGATCCGCTCGCCCTGGTTCGCGCCTTCACGCTCACGGGTGCTTCGCTCGGCATCGACTGGGCGCAGGGCGAGGCTTCGGTGATGAGCCCGGCCGACCCGTGGGAGCGGCTGCTGGTGGCGGGCCTCGCGCGCGATTTCCAGCAGATCCGCCGCGAGTTCCTCGCCCGCCTTGCCGCCATGACGCCGGGCTTCGCCCAGGACCCCGAAGGCGCAGTGCGGCAGTGGGCCGAGCAGAACGAGGATCAGATCGGCCAGTTCCGCCAGACCGTCGCGCGCGCACAAGCGGTGCAGCCGGTCCGTCCGGCGGTGCTGGCGCAGCTCGCAGGGCAGGCGCGCAACCTGTTGCTCGATCAGGATCGGCCCGCGCCTGTCGCGGAGGCTTGACGCTGGGCCAGTAAACCGGGCAACACGCCGCCATGACAAGCTACGACGTGATCATCGTGGGAGCCGGCCATGGCGGCGCTCAGGCCGCCATCGCCTTGCGGCAACAGGGTTTCACCGGCTCGATCGCCATGATCGGGCGCGACCCGCTGCCCCCTTACGAGCGACCTCCGCTGTCGAAGGAGTACCTTTCGGGCGACAAGCCGTTCGAGCGGCTGTTGATCCGGCCCGAGGCCTTCTGGACCGAAAAGGAGGTGACGCTGCACCTCGGCAAGGCGGTGACGCGGATCGATCCCGAGGCGCATCAGGTCACGCTCTCGGGCGGCGAGACGATGGGCTATGGCAAGCTGATCTGGTCGGCGGGCGGCAATGCGCGCAGGCTCTCGTGCAGCGGCGGCAATCTCGAAGGCGTCCACGCGGTGCGCGACAAGGCCGATGTCGACACGCTGATGGCCGAACTCGCCGAGGGCAGACGCCGGATCGTGGTGATCGGCGGCGGCTATATCGGGCTGGAGGCGGCAGCGGTGCTGCGCAAGCTGGGCTGTGAGGTCGTGCTGATCGAATCGCTCGACCGCGTGCTCTCGCGCGTGGCGGGCGAAGATCTGTCGCGCTTCTATGAAGCCGAACACCGCGCGCAGGGCGTCGACCTGCGGCTCGGCGTCGGGGTCGAATGCCTGCAGGGCGACGGCACCCGCGTAACCGGGGTCGAGCTGACCAATGGCGAAGTGGTGCCTTGCGATGCGGTGGTGGTCGGGATCGGGATCGTGCCTGCGGTCGGTCCGCTGATCGATGCCGGTGCTGCCGGGGCCAACGGCGTCGATGTCGACGAATTCTGCCACACCAGCCTGCCCGACATCTATGCCATCGGCGACTGTGCGGCCCATGCCAACGGCCATGCCGGCGGTGCGGTAATCCGGCTCGAAAGCGTGCAGAACGCCAACGACATGGCGACCACCGCCGCCCGCTCGATCTGCGGCGCGCCGGTGCCCTACGAGGCCTTCCCGTGGTTCTGGTCGAACCAGTACGACCTCCGGTTGCAGACCGCCGGGATCAGCTCTGGGCATGACGCCACGGTGCTGCGCGGCGACCCGGCGGAGCGGAGTTTTTCGGTGGTTTATCTGAAGGATGGCCGCATCCTCGCCATCGACGCCGTCAACCGCACCAAGGACTATGTGCAGGGCCGCAAGCTGATCGAGGCGCGTACGCAGGTCGATGCGGGCGAGGTGGCCGACGCCGAGCGGCCGCTCAAGGAACTGATGTAAGCTTGTCCAGCGCCCAGCGCGCGGCTTCGGCGACCACCGGATCGGGATCGTCGATCAGGGTTCGCACCGGCGCGATCAACTCGGCATTTCCGCTGTTCCCGGCGGCGATCAGGCAGTTGCGCACGAAGCGATTGCGCCCGATCCGCTTGATCGGCGAGCCCGAGAATTTCGCCCGGAAAGCGGCATCGTCGAGCGTCAATAACTCCGCCACAATTGGTTCAATCAGCTCCTCGCGCGCGGCGAAGGCCTTGTGCCGCGCTGCCGTGTCGGCAAACTTGTTCCACGGACACACGGCGAGGCAATCGTCGCAGCCGTAAATGCGGTTGCCGATGGCTTCGCGAAACTCCTCCGGGATCGGCCCGGCATATTCGATCGTCAGATAGGAAATGCAGCGCCGCGCATCGAGCTTGTAGGGCGACACGAAGGCCTCGGTCGGGCAGGCTTGCTGACAGGCGCGGCACGATCCGCAGTGGTCGGCCTGCGGCTTATCGGGCACGAACTCCGCCGTGGTGTAAATCGCGCCGAGGAACAGCCACGAGCCGTGTTCGCGGCTCACCAGATTGGTGTGCTTGCCCTGCCAGCCCAGCCCCGCCACCTGCCCGAGCGGTTTTTCCATCACCGGCGCGGTGTCGACGAAGACCTTGAGTTCGGTCTCGGGCGCCTGCTCGACCAGCCAGCGCGCCAGCGCCTTCAGCGCCTTCTTCACGACATCATGATAGTCGCGCCCATGGGCATAGACCGAGATGCGTGCCTTTTCCGCATCGCCCTCCAGCGCCAGCGGATCGACTTCCGGCGCATAGCTCATCCCCAGCGCGATCACGCTTCTGGCGACCGGCCACATCGATTGCGGCCCCTGCCGCACATCGGCGCGGTCGGCCATCCATTGCATATCGCCGTGGTAGCCCGCCGCGATCCACTCGTGCAGCCTTGCGCTGCGCACCGGGTCATCCTCCGCCGGAGCGAAGCCGATGGCGGCAAAACCCAGCTCGCGCGCCTTTTCGCGCAACCGGTCCTGCAACGTGGCCTCGGCGAGATTAACCATGGTAGGGGTGTGCAAGCTTCATCCCTCTCCCCTAAAGCGACAGCATGACCATGGCGACAGGCGATTTCTCCGCAGGCACTGACACCCCGGCCCCGCTCGCCATCGACGCGCGCGGGCTGGTAAAGCGGTTCGACGGCACCACGGCGGTCGACGGGGTGGACCTCGCCATCCCCACCGGCGCGATCTACGGCATCCTCGGCCCCAACGGCGCGGGCAAGACCACCACCCTGCGCATGCTGCTCGGCATTATCGACCCCGACGAAGGCGAGCGCATGGTGCTCGGCGCCAGCAACCCGCAGGATGTCGCCCGCTTCATCGGCTACCTGCCCGAGGAACGCGGGCTCTACCCGGCGATGAAAGCCTATGAGGCCGTGGCCTTCATGGGCGCGCTGCGCGGCCTGCCGCTGAAACAGGGCCGCGAGAAGGCGCGCGAACTGCTCGAAAACCACGGCCTCGGCCATGCGGTCGAGCGCCAGATCCGCCAGCTTTCCAAGGGCATGGCGCAGACCGTGCAGCTGCTCGGCACCCTCGTGCACGAACCGAAACTGGTGGTGCTCGACGAACCGTTCTCCGGCCTCGACGCGATCAATCAGGGCAAGCTCGAAGTGCTGATCCGGGGGCTGGCCGACAAGGGCACCACGGTGATCTTCTCCACCCACGTCATCGCCCATGCCGAACGCCTGTGTGAAGGCATCGCGATCATCGCTGGCGGCAAGGTGCCGTTCGCGGGCCGAGTCGACGAAGCGCGCGACCGGATCCCGGCGCAGGTCCGCCTCGAAACGCGCCGCCGCGAGGGGGGCTGGCGCGCCGCGCTGCCAAATGACACCCGGCAAGTGGGCAATTTCTGGACCTTCGCCCTGCCCGAAAGCGGGGTGGAGCCGCTGCTCAAGGCGCTGATCGAGGGCGAGGCGGGGATCCTCTCGCTCTCTATCGAACGCGCCGGGCTGCACGACGCCTTCGTCGCCATCGCGGGGGAGGCGGCGGCGAAAGACATGGTCGCAGGCGAACCGGGAGAGCCAGCATGAGCACGCAGAAACACCCCGGCGGGCGCCTCTCGCTGTTTCAGGCCGCCTATGTCGTCGCGCGGCGCGACTTTACCGCGATCCTGTTCAGCCGCGCGTTCATCTTCTTCCTGCTCGGGCCACTGTTCCCGGTGGTGGTGATGGCCTTGGCGGGCGGCGTCGGCGCGCAGGTGCAGCAGGGCGCGGGCGTGGCCAGCGTCGGCCTCGCCATGAGCGCCGAGGATAACCGCGCGATGCTCAAGGCGGGCGAGGCCCTGTCCGAACGTCTCGGTTCCGCTGTCCCCCCGATGAGCGAATTGCGTGCGGTCGCGCCGGGGGAAACCTTCGACGCGCGGGCCGCCTTGCAGAAAAGCGAGGGCCAGCTCGCCGCCGTCGTCACCGGCACGCCTGCTTCGCCGCATCTCACCGCCACCGAAGGCAGCATCGAACGCTGGCAGGGCGTGATCAGCATGATTGCCGCGCAGGCCGAAGGGCAAACACTCGCCTATCCCGAAGTTGCCACCAGCGAAGTCGCCTCCAGCGCCGCCGCGCGCAACTCGGCGCGGATCAACACCGCACAGGGCGGGCAGGTACTGCTGTTCCTGCTGATCATGCTGCTCGCCTCGATGGTGCTGTCGAACCTCGTCGAGGAGAAGGGCAACAAGATCATCGAGGTGCTGGCCGCTGCCATTCCGATGGACGCGCTGTTCCTCGGCAAACTGTTCGCGATGCTGGCGGTGTCGGTGGTGGGCATCGCGGTCTGGGGCACCACGGCGGGCATCGTGCTGACGGCGGGCGGGGTCTCGCTCTCGGACTACGCGATGCCGGGCGTCGGCTGGCCGATGTTCATGGTGCTGTTCGCGCTCTATTTCGGCATGGGCTATCTGTTGCTGGGCGCGATCTTCCTCACCATCGGCTCGCAGGCGAAGACGGTGCGCGAGGTGCAGACGCTGTCGATGCCTGCCACCATGTTGCAGGTGCTGGTGTTCTTCCTCTCCAGCCTCACCATCACCAATGCCGGCGGCTGGATCGACTGGCTCGGCATGGCCTTTCCCCTAAGCTCGCCCTTCGTGATGGTCGCCCACGCGGCGATGGACGAGCGCCTCTGGCCGCACGCGCTGGCGCTTGGCTGGCAGGCGCTGTGCGTGGCGCTGTTCGTGCGGGTCGGGGCGAGCATGTTCCGCAAGCGGGTGATGAAGTCCGGCCCGCAAGGTGCTATAAAGGGAAAGGAGAGTAGGCGCGGGCCGGTCGGGTTCGTGCGCGGCCTGTTCAGCAAGGGTTCCGCCGCGGCCCGCTAGAGGTGCCCTCATGACCCACGGCCCCCGCCTCACCCGTCGCGCCGCGCTGACATGGCTCGGTGTGGGCGTCTCGCTCCCCGTGCTGAGCGCTTGCGGCAGCGAACCGGCGCAGGCGCAGCAGAGCTTCCGCGTCACCCGCAGCGACGCCGAATGGCGCCGCCGCCTAAGCCCCATGCAATACCGTGTGCTGCGCGAAGAGGCGACCGAGCGCCCGTTCTCCTCGCCGCTTAACGACGAACACCGCGCGGGCACCTTCGCCTGCGCCGGATGCGGCAATGCGGTCTATTCTTCGCAGGCCAAGTTCGACAGCGGCACCGGCTGGCCCAGCTTCTATCAGGCGATTGACGCCGGCGCGGTGGGCTATTCGACCGACCGCAAGCTCGGCTACGTGCGGCGCGAGGTGCATTGTGCAGATTGCGGCGGGCATCTCGGCCACGTGTTCGATGACGGCCCGCGTCCGACGGGCAAGCGCCACTGCATCAACGGGGTGGCGCTGACTTTCCGCCGCGCCTGAGATCTACAGGGCGACGTTCTGCATGGCAGCGACGATGCGTGCCAGTTCGCTCATCTGCAGCGTATCTTCGAACACAAGGCCATAGGCTCCGTTGCGCCGCCAGCGGATCTTCGCCCGGGTCGAGGGAAGGTGCGTGGCCCTGAGAACGACGTTCGATGCCAGCATCATGTGCTCTTCGCAGGCGATCTTCGCGCCCTGCCCGGAGATGTCGCAGATCCGCACGGGAACATCGCGCCCCGGCATCGCGACAATCGCCGGTGCTTCCAGTTCGATGCGGATCGGGCGCTTGGCATAGCGGCTCGGAGAGGTGATCAGCCGGTCGAGATCGGCGCGCTCAAGGAACTTGAGGCCCATCCGGTCGCCATCGCGCCACATCACCTCGGCCGGGATGCGGTCGCCGTTCTGGAATTCGATCGTATAGTGATCGCATTCGGGCAGGGAGTGGAACACGCAGACGCTGAGACCGGTCTCCGAAAGATCGCGGATCACGCACAGGAACTGGTGGTCGGGCGAAATGATCTTCGCCGGCCGAATCAGCAGGCCGACGCGCGGCGCGGCGCGCATCTCGGCCCCAGTGGCCTCCTGCCCTGGGTCTGGGGTGCTCGTACTGTCGAGCCTTGCTGGGTCTTGCATAAGGCGACGGTCCCAATTGATTGCGGCGGGCGGCTTAGGCCTCCTGCCAGAATCGCTTACTGACATAGGATCGTTCAGGATTGGTTTATCAACACCTAAGCGCCCGCACGGAAATATACCGCGCTGCCCATAATGTCGGATGCCTGCGCCTTTGGATGGTTTACATATTGCAAAGCAAACTCGCTCCGCGCTCGGTTTGGCGAGCTGGTGCGGGCGGCGGGACTCGAACCCGCACGAGCAAGGCTCAGGGGATTTTAAGTCCCCGGCGTCTACCATTCCGCCACGCCCGCACTGCGAAAAGCCCGCCTAGCGCGGGAATGGCCGCCTTACCAGTAGCGGGAAGTGGCTATCCGCGCCCCTTCGCTGAGCGCGGCCAGTTTCGCCCAGACCACTTGCGGGTCGAGCGCATTGCTGCCCGCGTGGACCGAGAAACCGCAGTCCACCCCCGCCATCACCCGCTCGCGCCCGAGCAGGTCGGCGTAGCGGCCGATCCGTTGCGCGATTAGTTCGGGATGCTCGATATAGGGGCTTTGCGGCTCGATCATGCCGGGGCAGAGCACCTTGTCTTGCGGCAGGGGATGGCTTTCGAAATAGGCGAACTCGTGCGCGTGGCGCGGGTTCGCGCCTTCGAGCAGCACCGTCCGGGGCCTCGCCTGCCACACGATGTCGGCGATCTCGGCGAGCGCCACGTCGCAGTGATGCGGGCCGGGATAGTTGCCCCAGCACAGGTGCATCCGGCATTGCTCGGGCGGAATGTCCCGCAAGGCATGGTTGAGCGCGGCGACGTTCATGCCGATGCGCTGGCGGAACTCTGCAAGGCTGAGGTGGGTGAACTGCACATGCCGGCCCATGGCGAGGTCGGGACAATCGACCTGCAAGGTGATCCCCGCCGCCGCGATGGTCTCGTATTCGTGCCGCAGCCCCTCGGCGAGGGCGAAGACATAGTCCTCATCGCTGGCGTAGTACTGGTTGGGGAAGAACAGCGCGGTGACGCCCGGCGAGGCCGCCGACATGAAGGTGCCGTGGCCCTTCGCCAGCCGTTTGAGCCGCTCGGCGTCGATGCGCGGGGCCTCCATGTCGATCACTTCTATCGGCGCGGTGCAGGCGGGCGCCGAGCGTTTTGCCCGGCCCTTGTTGCCGAACACCTGCGCCTTGGCGCCGGGGAAGTCCTCGAGGTCGGCGAATTCGTATTGCCCCGCCTCGCCGCCAAAGCCTGAGAGCCGGTGCTTGATGTAGGTGGCATAGCTCGGCTTCGACATCTCGCCATCGTTGACGACGGTGAGCCCCGCTTCGATCTGCCGCGCGACCACCTCCGCCGTCGCCCGCTCCACCGCGGCATCGAGCGCGGCGGGATCGACCGCCTCACCGCCTTCGCGGGCGAACATCAGGTCGAGCAGATAGTCGGGACGCGGCAGGCTGCCGGTGTGGGTGGTGGCGAAACCGCTCATCCGCGCGGCCCTATGCGGCCTCTTCCTTGCGGAACGTGTTGTTGTTCTCGTGGTTGCCCGCCAGCCAGCGCTTCAACTCGGCATGGGCCTTGGCCTGACGCTCGGCCTTGCCATCGGCGGCGCGCGGATCGTCGTTGCAGAACTCGACGATCATGCCATTCGGGTCCTTCACATAGACTGAGCGGCAATAGCCGTGCTCCAGCACATAGGTATCGGGCGCTGAAATCCCGGCCTCCTTGATGCGCTGCTCGATCCCCGCCTGACATTCGGCATCGACGTTGAGCGCGATATGGATGAACGGCGAGGACGGAATCTCCGGCCCGAACTCGGCCTGATCGTCGGCATTGGCGAACTGGAAGAACGCCAGCGAGCTGCCATCGCCAAGGTCGAAAAACACGTGGCAATAGGTCCGCTCCTTGCCGAACAGCATATCGGCCTCGCACCAGGTGGCCGACAGCGGCAGGCCGATCACGTCCTCGTAAAAGGCGCGGGTCATCTCCAGATCCTTGGTCACATAGGCGGTGTGGTGCAATCTGCTCGGCAGTTTTGCCATGATCCATTCTCCCGTTGGGCCGAGTCTTTTTGCACGGCCTCATCCTTAGCAATCTAACGCATCATGGCTTGCGGCCAAGTATTTCTTCATTGTGCTGGCCCAGCTCGGGCGGCGGGGTGACACTGCTCTCCACCTCGCCATCGAACCGGATAGGATTGCGGATCGTGCGGAAGGTGCCACGTTGGCCCTCACCGCTGATCTCCAACTGGTGGTGCTTGGCGAGATCGCCCTCCAGCACCTCCTTGCTCGAATAGACCGCCGAGTGCGGCACTTCGAGGCTGGTCAGCCGCTCCTCCCAATGGGCACGCGGCTGGCCGGCGAAGATCGGGGCGAGGAATTTCACCACGTTTTCATAGTTCGCGATCCGCGCCGGGCGGCTTTCGAACTCGGGCTGGGCGAGCATGTCGGGCTGGCCTACCGCCTCGGCAAGGTTCTCCCAGAACTTGGGCGGGCTCGACATGTGCAGCGCGATCCAGCCGCCATCCGCGCATTCGAACACATAGCTTTGCGAGACATGCGGGCGGCTCCATGGCCCCATCACCTCGTCGGCGCTGAGATAGTGCGTAAAGTCGTCGAGGTTGAAATGCGCCATGGCCTCGAACATCGAGGTTTCCACGCGGCGGCCCTTGCCGCTCTTCTCACGCTCATAAAGCGCGGCGAGCACGCCATAGGCGGCATAGAACCCCGTCACCGCATCGCCAATCGCCGGGCCGACCACACGCGGATTGCCGGGATTCACGAGCAGCCTGAGAAAGCCCGAGGCGGCTTGCGACACGGTGTCGAAAGCCGGACGGTCCTTCCACGGGCCATCGTTGCCGAACCCCGAAATATCGACATAGATCAGCCGCGGGTTGATGTTCTGGAGTCTGGCCGCATCGACAAACAGGCGTTCCGCGACACCGGGGCGGAAATTCTGGATGAACACGTCAGCCGTTGCGACCAGCTCGTCGAGCGCCTTGCGATCCTCCTCACTCGCCTTGGTGTTGAGCGTGATCGACTTCTTGTTGCGGTTGTAAGTCTGGTAATGCGGCGAATAGAGATCGCCCTTGAAGGCGCGGAACGGGTCGCCCGTCTCGGGCATCTCGACCTTGATGACCTCGGCCCCGAGGTCCGCCAGCAGCATCCCGCAGGCCGGGCCGGTGATGAAGGTGCCCATATCGAGCACACGAATGCCGTTCAGCGGCTTTGCCATAAATGTCTCTCCCGATTTTCTCTCCACTTGCCGTTCGTGTCGAGCGAAGTCGAGACACTTGCGCGCAAAGGTGTCTCGACTTCGCTCGACACGAACGGATAGGCTGCGACACAACCAGACGGGAGAAAGACAAGATGCGCATCGGCAAACAGGATCAGCCCTACACTGCGATCTGCACCTCGGACGCGGAATCGATCACCGTGCGCGGGCGCGACCTGTGCGAGGACATCATCGGCAAGTTCGATTTCTCCAGCTACTTCTGGCTGCTGGTGACGGGCGAGGAGCCCAACGAGGACCAGAGCTTCTTCCTCAACGCGGTGCTCTGCGCGCTGGCCGAGCACGGGCTGGTGCCCTCGGTGGTGGCCGCGCGGATGACGCTCGCCGCCGCGCCCGAGGCGGTGCAGGGCGCGGTCGCGGCGGGGTTGCTGGGCTGCGGCTCGGTGGTGCTGGGCAGCGCCGAGATTGCGGGCAAGTTCTACCACGACTGCGTGACCGACCAACGCGCGAGCGGCGATGCGGTGGACATGGTGGCGCGGCGCAAAATCGCCGAGTGGCGCGCGCATACGAAGGCGGTCCCCGGCTTCGGCCACCCGCAGCACTCCGAGGGCGATCCGCGTGCGAACCTGTTGTTGAAGCTCGCCGACGAGCGCGGTGTCTCGGGCGAGCACGTGGCGATGATGCGCGCGTTGCAGGCGGCGCTGCCCGAGGCGATTGGCCGCGCGCTGCCGGTGAACGTGAACGGCCCGATCCCCGCGATCATGCTCGATCTGGGCTGGCCACTGGCGGCGCTGAAGGGGATCGGTTTGTTGTGCCGGACTGGCGGGCTGATCGGGCACCTGACCGAGGAGGCAGAGCGGCCGATCGGCTTTGTGATGAGCGGGGCTGCGGCTGGGGCGATTAGTTATGATGGGGAGTGACTTTCCTACATTTTGTGTCTGTGTTATACATGTATGACAAATGGAGATTCGCCATGCTCGCCGTTCGCCTCGATCCTGAACTGGAAGCCCGCCTCACCGCCGTTGCCAAGCGCATGGGCCGCTCGAAGAGCCATCTGGCGCGCGAAGCCCTGATCGAGCGGATCGAGGAACTGGAAGACCTCGCCTTGCTTGAAGAGGCGCTGCGCAATCCCGAACCGGGCGAGAACATCACTCTGGATCAGTTGAAGCGCGAACTTGGCCTGGACGGTTGAGATCACGCCCGGCGCGCGCAAGCAATTGCGCAAGCTGGGCCATGCGCCATCAGCACGGATCGTAACCGGACTTGAAGAGATCGCCGCGCTCGATCATCCGAACCAGCGTGGCAAGGCGATGGTCGGCAATTACAGCGGCTATTGGCGCTATCGCTTCGGTGACTTCCGCGTGATCGCGCGGATCGAGGACGACAGGCTTGTGGTTGTCGTGGTGGCTGTGGGGCATCGCCGTGAGGTTTATGATTGAGCGGGGCTGCTGCTGGGGCGATTGAGTGTGATGGGGGGGGGTAAAGATGGTTAAGTTCGGAACCGTTTTGATTGCCTTTCTGTGGTCACTTATTTTGGCAATGAACCTACACCTCTTGATCCTGATGGCGCAGGCAACAACACCATCTGCTTCTCTTCGAGACCATATTCTGTTGCATATTATCCCACCGTTTTTGGTGGTCCTCGCACTGATAGGAGCGGGCCTCATCCTAAGACGCGCCGATAAATGGGAGCCACAAGTTGGCTTTTTGATCGTCCTTCTTGCTATTGCGCTTTTTCCTTTCCTTGTCTTCACCGTGGGAGTTGTCTGAGAAGACCCCATCCCCCAAAACAATTAGACTTGCAATCATCTCCCCCGCTGGCACCATGCGCGGCGGGAGAGTACAACAATGCTGGCAGGCGAGTTCGACTACATCGTCATTGGCGCAGGTTCGTCCGGCGCATGCGTGGCCGCGCGGCTGGGCGAGGATACGTCCAAAACCGTCTGCGTGCTCGAAGCGGGCGGGCATGACAGCCATCCGTTCATCCACGTGCCCAGCTTCGTCGCCGCCGCCATCGGGCGCAAGGCCACCAACTGGGGGTTCGAGACCGTCCCCCAGCCCGGCATGGCGGGCCGCAGGATCGGGGTGCCGCGCGGAAAGGTCATCGGCGGCAGCGGCTCGATCAACGGCATGGTCTACTTTCGCGGCCACCCCACCGACTATGACGACTGGGCCGACGCTGGCTGCACAGGCTGGTCCTATGCCGAGGTGCTGCCCTACTTCACCCGCACCGAGCATAACGAGGACTATCCGGCGAGCGTCTTCCACGGCACCAGCGGCCCCATAAATGCAAAAATGGTCGAGGGGCCGAACCCGCTCAATTACGCCTTCATGGCCGCGCTGGCCGAGCAGCAATTCCCCGCCTGCCCCGATTTCAACGGCCCCGATCCCGAGGGCTATGGCCGCCGTCAAGGCCTGATCCGCGACGGCCAGCGCGAGAGCACGGCCAAGAACATGCTCCGCCCGGCGATGGCGCGCGGGAATATCCATTTGCAGGTCGATGCGCGGGTGGCGCGCATCGTGGTCGAGAACCGGCGCGCGGTGGGTGTCGAGCTGACCGATGGCCGCATCCTGCGCGCCCGTCACGAGGTGATCCTGAGCGCCGGTGCGGTGCAGAGCCCGCATATCCTGATGCTCAGCGGCATCGGCCCCGCCGCACATTTGCGCGAGCACGGCATCGCGGTGGTCCACGATCTGCCGGGGGTCGGCCAGAACTATCAGGACCATGTCGCCAGCCCGATCCACATGGAGACGGGCGACATGACCAGCTACGGCATCAGCTGGCGCGCCATGCCGCGCAACGTTCTCCAGTTTTTCAACTATCTGCTCACCCGCAAGGGTCCGCTGGCGGGCAATGTGTTCGAGAGCGTGGCCTTCCTGCGCACCGATCCCTCGCTTTCGAAACCCGATGTGCAGTTCGTGTTCCAGCCCGCCAAGCGGCTGACGGTGAAGGGTGTGCCGTTCCCGGTCGGCCATGGCTATGCGATCAGCCCGGTGGCGCTTTATCCGAAGAGCCGGGGCGAAGTGACGCTGGCCTCAGCCGACCCGGCCGCAGCCCCGCTGATCGACCCGCACCTGCTCGAACACCCCGACGATATCCAGCCGCTGATCCGCGCGCTGAAGATCGCCCGCACGGCCTTCGCCAGCCAACCCTTCGCCAAGTATCAGGGCACCGAGGTCGCCCCCGGCCCCGAGTGCCAAAGCGACGAACAGTGGGACGCCTATATCCGCGAGACGGGTTACACGGTTCACCACCCGGTCGGGACCTGCAAGATGGGCGCGGCGGGCGATTCAAGCGCCGTGGTCGATCCGGAGCTGCGCCTGATCGGGATCGAGGGCCTGCGTGTCGCCGATGCGAGCGTGATGCCCTTGGTGATCGGCGGCAACACCAATGCTCCCTGCGTGATGATCGGCGAGAAATGCGCCGACTTCGTTCTCGGCAAAGCCCGGTTGACACCGGCGCAGCTCCCGGAGGAAAGTGTAGCACGCTACAAGCCGAAGACGGCTGTGGCGGCATGACAAGACTCCCCTCCCTTCAGGGAGGGGCTGGGGGTGGGTGGTCCGGCACTGGCGACGTGGCACACCCCCAACCAACCCTCCCCCTTAAGGGAGAGGGCCAAAAGGAGAGAGGAATGGCCGCAGAGCACGTAAAGAGCTGGCAGGTCGGCGATGTCACAATCAGCCGCATCGTCGAGCTGTGGGACTTCCGCGACGACATCCACATGACCATGCCCGACGCCACCCCCGAGGAGGTTATCGCGCTCGACTGGCTGCACCCGCACTATGCGACGCCTGAAGGCCAGCAGCGGATGAACTTCCAGGGCTTCGTGGTGCAGACGCCCGACAAGGTGATCGTGGTCGACAGCTGCATCGGCGCCGGGCGCGAGCGCGATTTCGATGTCTTCTGCAACCTGCCCGAAGGCTTCCTCGAAGACCTCGCCAGCCTCGGCATTACGCGCGAGCAGGTGGACATTGTGTTCTGCACGCACCTGCATTTCGACCATGTCGGCTGGAACACCTACAAGGACCCGGAAACCGGCACCTACAAGCCGACCTTCCCCAACGCGCGCTACCTGTTCGGCAAGACCGAATACGAGGCATGGGAGAAGGTGCTCCGCCACGATGGCGTCCATTCGGATGGCCATCTGGTCGAATGCGTCGATCCGATCGTGGCGCTCGGCATGGCCGACTTTATCGACACCGACCACCGGATCTGCCCCGAACTCACCTGCGAGCCGAGCCATGGCCACACGCCGGGCCACATCCATGTCCGCATCGAGAGCAAGGGCGAAAGCGCGGTCATCACCGGCGACCTGATGCACCACCCGATGCAATGCGCAATGCCGCACCGCGACGCGACCTTCGACATGGACAAGGACGCTGGCCGCGCCACCCGCGTCGCCTTCGTCGACACATACAAAGACAGCGGCATTCTGATCGTCGGCGCGCACTTCGCCGAGCCGACCGCCGGGCATTTCGAGACGGGCGCGGATGGCAAGGTGTGGTTCCGGGGGCTGGGGCTGTGAGTGCCTTCCTCACCGTTCGCCCTGAGGAGGTGAAGCCGCAGGCTGAACCGTCTCGAAGGGCCCGATCCGGAGCGCAGCCATGACCAAGCCGATCCCCGACTACCCGCTCGACATCTTCACCCCCGCAGCGGTGCGCGATGCCCGCGCGGTCGACGATGCGCTGCGCGAGTTCGCCCCCGTGGTGCGGCTGCACGACGGCACCTGCATGATCGCGCGGCACGAACACGTCACCAGCGGATTGCTCGACTGGAAGAGTTTCTCCTCCACCAGCCGCCCCTGGCACGATCCCAACTCGCCCCGGCCCGAAATCCTGCTGACCGACGATCCGCCCCGCCACACGCAGGTGCGCAAGGTGGTCTCCGACGCGCTCAGCCCGCGCGCGCTGGAGCGGACCAAGGCGATCTTTCAGGCCTCCGCCGAAGCGTTCGTCGGCAAGCTGCGCGAGCGTGAAGGCGAGGCCGTGGACGCCGTGGGCGAGATTACGCAGGCGTGGATCTTCGATATCCTGCCCGAGGTGCTCGGCCTGCCAAAGGAGGGCCGCCACCACATGCACGGCTTCTCGCAGATGGTCTGGGCGACGATGGGCCCGCCCGGCGAGCTGTTCGACGAGGCGATGGACCACGATTTCTCCGCCGTGGTCGAATGGCTCGGCACGGCCTGCGACCGGAACGCGCTCGACCCCGAAGGCATCGGCGCGAGCATCTTCGCCGCCGCCGACGCGGGGCAAGTGACCGAGGACGAGGCCAAGCTGCTGCTGCAAACCGTGCTCAGCGCCGGGGCCGACACCACCTACCTCACCATGGCCAACGCGATCCGCGCCTGGGCGCTGTTCCCCGAGGAATACGCCAAGCTGCGCGCCAATCCCAAGCTCCTGCGCAGTGCTTTCGACGAATCGCTGCGGTGGGATTCGCCCAGCCGCATGGCGGGCCGCATCGCCGCGGTCGATGTCGCGATTGACGATTACGTGATTCCGGCGGGCACTCGCTGCGGGCTGATGTTCGCCGCCGCCAACCGCGATCCACGCTTCTGGGACGCCCCCGACGAATACCGCATCGAGCGCGACACGCGGCACTCGCTCGGCTGGGGTTACGGGGTGCATGGCTGCGTCGGGCGAATGCTCGCGCAAACCGAGGCACAGGCCTTTCTCGGCACGCTCGTGCGCGAGGTCGAGGCGTTCGAAATCGCGGGCGACTACGAACCGTGGATGACCACCGTCGGCCACGGTCCGATCAGGCAACCGGTAAGGCTCAAGTTCACTTGAGCTTGCCCGTCACCCGTATCGACGCGATCCGCTATGCCCGTCACGAGCGGATGGCCGCCGCCAACTTCGCCGCGCCGGTCGACGATCACGATCTGCCGATGCCGCTCGACTATTTCGTCTGGGCGATCCACCGCGAGGGCGCGCCGCCCCTCGTGGTCGATACCGGTTTCGGCGAGGAGGCAGCAGTGGCGCGCGGGCGCGTGATCACCCGCCCGGTGAGCGAAGGGCTGCGCGCCGCCGGGGTCGATCCGCTGCTGGTCGAGGACGTAATCCTCACCCACCTGCACTACGACCACGCCGGCAGCTTGAGCACCTTTCCCAATGCACGGTTCCACGTGCAGGACGCCGAACTGGCCTTCGCCACCAGCCGCCGCATTCTCGACGAACCGACCCGCGCGCCCTTCGATGGCGAACCGGTCGCGCAGCTGGTGCGCAAGCTCTATGCCGACCACGTGGTGTTTCACGATGGCGACAGCGAGTTCGCGCCGGGCATCCGGCTGGTGCAGCTGGCCGGGCACACCGCCGGATTGCAGGCGGTCGTCTGCGACACCGCGCGCGGGGCCGTGGTGCTGGCGAGCGACGCCGCGCATCTTTACGCCAATATCACCCGCGCGATTCCCTTCCCGATTTTTGTCGATGTGGCGGCCTATGCCGCCGCGCAAAAACGCCTGATGGACCTTGCGGGTCAGTCGCTCGACCATGTCATTCCGGGCCACGATCCGCTGGTGCTGCGCTGTTTCCCCTCGGATGACGATATCGCGCGGGTCGATCTCGCCCCGCACACCCCCATCGCCACAGCCCTATCGGAGCACACATGACCAAGGTTGGATTTCTCGGACTGGGCCGCATGGGCGCAGGCATGGCCGCGCGGCTGATCGGCCATGCGGACAGCCTGCTGGTCCACGATATCGACGCCGAGGCCGTCGCCGCGCTGGTGGAGAAGGGCGCGGAAGCGGCGGGCAGCGCCAAGGCGCTCGGCGCGCAGTGCGACATCGTGTTCACCAGTCTGCCCACCCCGGCCATCGTGCGCGATGCCGTAGCCGAGATCGCCAGCGGCGGCAGCCCCGCGATCCTGTGCGATCTGTCGACCTCGGGGCCGCAGCTCGCGGTCGAACTCGATGCGCTGCTGGCACCGAGGGGCGTCGCGAGCTTCGATGCGCCGGTGTCGGGCGGGATCGCCAAGGCGCACGATGGCACATTGTCGCTGATGGTAGGCGGCCCGGCTGAGCATTACCCCATGCTTGAACCGCTGCTCGAACGGCTGGGCAAGCCGACCTTCATGGGCGAAACGCCCGGAGCCGGGCAGACGATGAAACTGGTCAACAACCTGCTCGGCGCGGTCGCCATCGGGGTGACGGCGGAGGGCATGGCTTTCGGGATCAAGGCCGGGCTGGACCCCGCGAAAATGATCGAGGTGCTCAACCAGTCGACCGGGATCAATTCCGCCACCCGCGACAAATGGCCGAAATCGGTCCTTCCGCGCACTTTCGACTTCGGCTTTGCGGCAGCGCTAAGCCTGAAGGACACGCGCCTGCTGCTGAAGGAAGCCGAGGCGGCGCAGGTTCCGCTGCCGCTTGGTCAGGTGGTCGCCGACTATCTCGAACGCACACTGGCGCGCGAGGGGGGCGCGGCGGATTTCACCGCCATCGCCAAGGTGGTGGAGGAAGCCGCCGGGCTCGACCCCGAAAGGCCGGCCTGAGCCTCCTCCATCCGCAAGCTCAGACGGCGGCGGAGGCCACGCCGGTGTCGGCCTTGGCCTGTTCCGCCGGCGACTTGGCCTTGCGCTCGGAATACTTCTTGTAGGCATAGCCGCCCGCGCCCACGGCCAGCAGCGCCGGCAACGAGAGGCGGCGCACCACGGCCACGGCCGTCGCGCCGAGCAGCGCCCCGCCGGTGCCGCCGATGTTCGAGGTCTTTTCCGCCATCTTGGCGCCTGCGATGCCGCCGATAATCTTGCCAATCATGGAATGTCTCCTGTTAGGGGTCTTTGCGAGGTAAACCCCTGATCGCAGCCACTGGTTCCTGACTATCGTGTCCGGCACCGCGCGGGCGGCGGCACGTCCTGCAAGGCCGCGCGCACCAGCGCGGTCCAGATTTGGTAGCCCGATGCCCGCATGTGCAGCCGGTCGGGGCCGTAGATGTCCTTCGGCGTACCGGCAGGGGTCAGCATCGGCGACGCCACGTCGATATAGGCCAGATCGTTTTCGGTCAGCGCCAGCTCGCGCGCCATGGTGTTGAAGGCGATCTGCTGTTCGCGCTGCGCCCAGCGCGATGGCGAGGGCTTGAGTGAAATCACCCACATCGGGGTATCGCCCAAGCGCTCGCGCTTCAGCTTGAGCAGGTTCTCCAGATCGCGGAACACCTGACGCGGGCTCCTGCCCTGGGCGAGATCGTTCTCTCCCGCGTAGAACACGATGGCGCGCGGGGCATAGGGCGTGACGATGCGGTCAAAGAAGCGGACCGTATCGGCGATGGTCGAACCGCCGTAGCCGCGATTGATCACCCGGCGGTCGGAGAAATCGTCGGCCAGACTGCGCCACAGCCGGATCGAGGAGGAACCGACAAACAGCGTCGAGCAGGTTGGCGGCGGAAAGGCCGCGTCCACCAGTTCGAAGGCCTGAATGTCGGCCTCGAACGGGACCGGTCGAGC
>NZ_QXFM01000111.1 GCF_003584015.1 Aurantiacibacter xanthus | reverse complement strand
GCGCCGCCGAGCAGCATGGCAGGATTGAGTTCGAGGAGGCGCGCAGCCGTCAGATCCTGACGCGATTCCATGTCGTAGACACGGCCGATCACCAGATAGCGCGCGGACGCATCGACATAGAAGAGATTGCTGCCGGCAACGACCTCACAAAGGCCACCGATCCGTGCGCAGTCGACCTTGGTGATCTCCGTCTTGGGCAGCCGCGCCTTGAGGAGGGCTGTGACCTTGTTGCCATCGGGCCAGGCAATATCGTTCGCAAATGCGACGCCGACACCGGCAAGCAGCAATGCGCCGGCGACAAGTCCAGCGTGAATGGAATAGCGCCGTAGCGGGAACCGGGGCTCAGTTGCGGACATAGGCGCCCTCCAGGAAAACGATCTCGACATCGATGCCCGTCGGCATCTCGATTACCGGCTGATATTGTTCGGCACGCTCGATCAGATATTGCGAGACCATGTCGCCGGTTTGCGCGACCCCCTCGCCGAATCCGCCCTCAAGGATTTCTCCGGTTGAAAGCCGCTGGCGTTTACCATCCGTCGAAATGTTGGTTCCGGAGAGAAGGGAACTCGTATTGGCGCTGAAGCCGCGGCCGAACCCACCGACCAGCCCGGCGAGAAACGCCTGGGTGACAAGGGAGCCTTCCCGGCTCACGACACGTCCGCGTACGCCGGTCTTTCCAGCGAAGGCGATGAAACCCTTTACTTCGGACACAGCGACACGGCCGCCAGGCTGCTCGCAGGTCATTTTCTGGAGTTTCACGTAGACTTTCTCGGACGAAAGATCGCCGCGCGCCGCGCCATTGACCAGGCAGCCCTCAATCCGTGTCGTCAGCACACGTCCGTTCTGGACGACCGAACGTGCCGGGCCCGTGATGCGCAGGACTACCGGGAGCGGATCGGTCTGGCTGTTGACGCCAGCACCTGCATCGACGCCGACGATGACACGCGCCGAAGCGAAGCTGTTCGGCGGCAGATAGTCGGGACTGTCCGAATAGACCGTGTTGCCGCGCTCGACGCGCGCGGCTCCGCCTGTCTCAAAGGCCACCACCTTCACCTGAGACACAGGCGTGGCGGCAAGAGCCGCAGTTCCGGGAGGCTGCTGATAGGTGCCCGGCGAACCCGAACCGTACATCGCTGCGGGTCCAGGCGCGGGCGTCACTGGGGGGGCGGCCCTTGCCGCGTTTACTTGCGCGCGCAGCTGTTCGTTTTCCTGCTGATAGGCGCTGAGCACCCGCTGGCCGTCGGCGGCCATCGACTGGTTCTGGCTCTGGAGGGCTGATACCTGCTGTGCGAGCTGGTCAATCCGCTGCTGCTGCATCCCAACCGACTTCAGCTGGTTTTCGGTGGACTGGAAACGGTTTTCCGAGGCGGCCATCCATTCGCGCTCGGATATGTTGCGATTGACCATATCATCGGTGGCAATCTTTACGTCCTGCGCGCCGGAGGTTTCGGCGTCGGGCGTGTCACCATCGTCAAAGATCCAGAAGGCCGACGCGATCAGAAGGACACCGGAAGCGCCGCCCAACAGCAGGCGCTGCCTGCGGCGCACGGCCTCGTTGCCCGCAAGATCGTCACCAACCGGAGAAATGTCCGCGGCGTCGAGCGGCTTGCGCTCGCGTGAGAAAAGCGTGCGCAGGTTCATGGCCGTTCCCCGGTACGAGTGACGAGATAGGCAGTGGTCACCTGGCCGGGCGCCAGGCGCGGCTCGGCGACCGAAACGGCAACCGCACTCGCAGGCGCTATCGTTGCGCCGTCGAGTTCGACCGTCTCCTTTCCGCGATTTTCGATCCGCAGCACCCGGCCGTTGAGTTCGGCGCCGCGATACTCCGCGATCATCTGCACCCGCAGCGTGCCGACCTGCACCGGACTGCGCACCGACTGGCGCATCTGGTAGCCGTAGATGACCGATTGCGAATACATCGCTTGCACCAGAGCCGCAGCCTCTTCGCGCGGTTCCACGCGGGCACGCGTCGCGGCAGGAGCGCGCTCGCTCGCGATCGCCGGGTTGGAGATGAAGACCTGGACGGCATCCTCGCCTGCGATGCGGCAGACGAGCTTGTAGACATAGCCGCGCTTCGATGTGGCGAAGAAGGAGAGCGAGGGCCGCGAATAGCCTTCGGGAACCGAGAGATAGATATCGCCGCGCACCGGTTCGTTGACCACAGTGAAATCTTCGGCGGGATTGCCCGTCGAGACCTTCGAGACCGAGGCGAACTGGTCTTCCACGAGGCTGATGCGGGTGAGATCGCGCGACGATGCCGCACAATCGACCCGCGACCCGTCGGCCGCCATCACCGTCTGATCTGCCCATGCTGGCCCGGTAAAGGCCAGGCTCGCGCCGATCGCCAGCAGCACGGCACCTGCTCCGCGGCTCATCAGGCACCAGGACCGCGATGAAAGTGCAGTGCCTGCCGCAAGCGTGCCGATCGCCCACATGACCATCAGCTCTTCTCCCCCGGCTTGTCGGTGACCATGCCGAAGCCGACCAGCTTGAGGCTGAGTCCGGTATAGTCCCAGGTGTAACGGAACCGCCGGTTCTCGACCGAGATGACTCGGTTGCCGACGATCGTCTGCAACTCGCCTGCCACTTCGGAAACCAGCGCTTTGGGATCGACCTTCATCGACTGGATCGTGAAGGTTTGCGAAATACTCGAGCCGCGTTGCTCGTCGAGGATCTTCAGGAGTTCGCCCTTGACCGCGCCTTGCGAGCCGGGATGAGTGACCTCGAGTACCTCGTTCATCCAGTATTCGAGGTTACGTGGGCTGCGATTCAACGTGAGCACGGCGACGTCGCGCGTGATCATCTCTAGATAGTCCTTCGACACCCCGGCGCTGCTCACGGTCAGATTCGAGCGCAGGACGGGCTGGAGCACGATCTCGCGGTCGCGGGTCGAAGCGATGAGGAAGAGCACGATGACGAGGGCGCCGAGAAGCAGCGTGGCGAGCGCAAGGAGGTTGCGCTGCCTGAGTACGCGCTGGCCTTGGGCGTGGCTGTAGCCGAGCTCCATGTCAGCCCGCCATCAGCCGAAGGTAGGAGGGTGGTGTCGCCCGGAGACCCAGGAAGCCTGCCGGCAAATACCAGTAAGCCAGATGGATCAGCCAGGAGGCCGCGCGTCCGGACTTCGCCTTTCTCAACCCCCACCAGCCAGCAAACGCCAGAAATAGACCGATAAGGATATGCTGGGTCAGGACGCCCCACGCGAAGGGAATGACCATCGCGAGGAACTCGTCCAGCGTCCAGAGCCCGATCAATTCGGGATCATCCAGATGCGCCGGAATGACGTAAGTGTCGGCCGCCATACACCACCCCCCTGTTGACCGGCGCGCCGCGGCTGACGGCGACCGGCAACGGCTGTCAGTTGATCAGATCGTTGCGGTGACCGTGGAGGTGACGATCGGAATACCGGTGCCGGCACCGACGCCCACGCCGACCGGGATAGCCACCTGGCCGAGGCTGAAGCGCCCGGAAGCCAGGCCAACGATGCCGCCGGCAAGCGAAAGCACGGTGATGATCTTGCCGCCCGAGCCTTCGAGGAAGTCGGTGAACTTGGTCAGAGCCGTGTTGAAGGTCGTGTCGGCACCTGCATAGGCGGTGCTCGCCCAGAAGAACGTGAAGAGCACCAGCGCGAGCACCAGCAGGACGAACTCGGCGTGGCCTGATTTCTTGATTGCGGTCTCGGTCATATCGATCCCTTTCGAGGCATTGGGAGAGGCATGTTCGCCGCGCCCTCCATGAAGACTTGCGAGGATCGTGCACCGACGACAGCATCGGTTGCCGGAGAAGCGGACTTTCTTCCGATTTTGCGATGAATCGTTAATACTGTCCCGATATACCGGACATGGGGTAAGTGTGAGCGGGACAGATCGGTGAGCTTTTTGGGACAAGCTGTCCGGGATTTAGGGACACCGGCGAATCGGGTAATCTACTCTAATATGAGTCGCTTCGCCGGGACGGCCGATCGCTCGGCCAACTCCGTGACGGAAGCGTCCATTTCGGAGGGAAGCTGACGATGCCGGGCCGTTCTCGCAGCTATGCGCTCAATATATCGGCGGAGCTTTTCAAGCTCACCACCGAGAGCATAAGGCTGCATTCGAATGAAACGCTTCGCTACCAGACGCTCGCCCAGCTCCTGACGAAGCGTATCAACAACCCAGCGATAACCGATAGTCTCGATCCCGAGCAATTGCGCCAATACCTCGATGATCTGCCCACCCGCGGAAACGTTCGCATCCATCTCAATATCTCTCGGACCAGCGCGGATTCGCTGGTGGAAATCAAGAAACATCTCTCCCGCGAAATCGGTGGCAATTTGACCATCAGCGACGCGATCGCGCTCTTGATTTGCGACTACTTGGTCAAACAGAGTGCAACGCGCGTTCTTCCAAAAATCGGCCTTGGCGACTCGGGCCGTTCTGAGTCGCCCAAAAAATGATTGCCCTTCGCCGAACGTGAATCGCAATGCCAACGGCCGTAACTGGTGTCGTTGCGAAAGCCCGCTGCACCTTGCGAGAATCAGCAATTTATGATTTTGTTAGGAAGTTCTGACGGCGCGGCGAGGGGACCACGCATGTCCTCAACGGACGACCCGGATCACACAGCGATCGACACGAGAACGGCCGACGGTCGGAATGGATATGTTGAACTGATCCTTCGCATGATGCGTGTTCATCGGGTCAGCTTGCGCACGCTTGAGCGCCGAACAGGTATCGGGAAATCAAGGCTCGGACTGCTTCTGCACAGCGATCCGGCGCGCCGCCCGTCCATAACCTTCGACGAACTGAAGGCGCTATTCGCCGCACTCGACATTGACGTGTTTGAAGCTGTCATCTGCGTGGAGGCTTTCAACGATATCGACGTGCTCGATGCGCCGCGCCATCGCTCGGTAATCGCCTTGTTGCGAGTGGTGTTCCGCTATCTCCCAGTTGAGCTCCTTGCCGCGCTTGAAGAGTTTGACCACATTGATGGCTCCGATGTCCGCCCGGAATGGGCGGCCGGACTGCAGCGTGCTGTGGTCAGGAGATTGGTAAGCGAAATCACACGGATTGCAGCCGAGCGCGCGATCGGATGGGATCGCGAAATCTGACGAATGCTAGAAGATCTGTAGTGAGGCCACTCGCGCTGGCCTGGTTGGCACAATTGAGACCGCCGGGGAGCCAGCGAAGTCGCCAATCGCAAGAACCTGATGGCGGCCAGCCAGACGAGCCCACTTGTCCAGGACGTTGCGGACATAGGCTTTCGTCTCGGCGATCGGTGGGATTTGTCCGCCCTTTACACGTCCTGGTCCCGCATTATAGGCAGCAAGCGCAAGATGCACCTTGCCGAACCGGTCGAGCTGCGCGCGAAGATAACGCGCACCGCCGCGCAGGTTCTGGACCGGATCATAGCGGTCGACACCAAGATCCCCTGCTGTTCCTGGCATGAGTTGTGTAAGTCCATAAGCTTGCTTTGAGGAGATTGCTCTCGGATTGTAGGCGCTTTCGGTCAGGACCAATGCATCGAAAAGGCCGACGGGAATCCCAGCATCACAAGCCGCCGCACTCATCGCTGTGTAAGCGGCGCGACGACGATCCTCGATGTCGTGTGCTAGGAAGCCCACTGGGCGGTATGGAACGGTTATGCAGTCCGACGGGATATAGCGCCCCTCTTCCGGCCACATGGAAAGCAGGGGCGGCCTCATCCATGCTGGTACTGCGATATCGGAAAAAGGGGCGAGTGCATCCCACCGTATCACGTCTCCACCCTCCACAGCCAACGCGCCGAAGCTTGCCAGCATGGCATCACTGGTCCGCGTCCTCGTGAGATCGAGCAGGTGAAAACCGCCTGCAGCGGTAGTCTGCTGTGAATTTTCTTCCTGTTCCTGCATTTCGTCGGCCGCGCTCGGACCCATGCGGACGATCTCAACGATACGCGTTGATCCGCCGCTGGCGAGCGCGGGAGCGGGAAGCGCAAGCGCGGCTATCACCGCCGGGATTATATGTTTCATCATATGGGAGAACCCTGTTTCGTCGGCGTGCCAGAGACAATGCTCGTGCTCACGGCAAGACTGTCAACCCCAGGGCATCGCGGGCTATCTGGGGACCGAGTGGTTATCCGCCAATAGAGGCTTCGGCGATGAAATAGAGCGCCTGGGTGGCACCAACCCAGGCTTCGACACGGATGAGAGGGTCAGAATCGGCGGCATCCTCGGGGAGATCCGCCTCCGCCCAATGGTCGTCGACATAGCGAACGAGCGCCTCCAGCGCCGCACTGTCGCTATCATGAAGCGAAAGATACTCGCGCTCCTGACGGGAGATGAACAAGAGGATGTGGCTCATCTGCGAGCTACGCCATAAAGAAAGGTGTCATCCGAGGTCTCGGAAGCCGCACCTGTCTTGGCTACATCGCCAATCATGGGTTCACCCAATCCTGGCCACGGGTTTCTACTGCTATCAGCGCGCATGCTCACCCGACTGGCTTTGACACAGTAATCTAATGGTCTGATCCCCGTGCGCACCCTCAAGCTATCGTAGGTCTGAATTTCGCAATTCGCGTATTTTCGTGTACGTTTGAAAACTTACTATGCTCGGCTTCATTCAATTCGCTAAGGCGGAGCGGGCATCTATCAGTGGCGGAGCAGATGCTTGGCACTATGGGATAGGTGCGATAGCATCTGCTCGCGAGCTTGATTTGGGCTGGATACCGATGGCGACGATGACATGGCTGTATTCGCTCGCCGCGACCTTGCCGTCCTTCCCCTTGATCTTCGCGCTGACGCCCTGGGCGCCGGCCTTGAGCTCTTCCACGCCGGCACCCGTCTGGATCGCGATGCCCTGCTTGGTAAGCGCCTTTTCGAGGAAGGCAGACACATCCTCCACCGGCACGATCCGGTCGAGCACTCGACCACGGTAACTTCGGCGCCCATATCGTTGTAGAAGCTGGCGAATTCGATGCCGATCGCGCCCGAGCCGATCACCAGCAGCTTGGTCGGCATTTCCGGTGGGACCATCGCATGGCGATAGGTCCACACCCGCTTGCCATCCGCCGGGGCGAACAGCAGGTCACGCGCCCGCACGCCGGTGGCGACGATAATGTGCTTCGCGCTGAGGGTTTCCGTGCCCTTCTCGCCCTTCACTTCCAGCGTGGTGGCGGTTTTCAGCGTCCCTTCGCCGATATGCACCGCGATCTTGTTCTTCTTCATCAGATGTGTGATGCCCTGGTTGAGCTGCTTCGCCACGCCCCGGCTGCGCTTCACCACCGCATCGAGATCTGCGCTGATCTTCTCCGCCGCCAGCCCGTAATCCTTGGCATGTTGCATGTAATGGAAGATCTCCGCCGAACGCAGCAGCGCCTTGGTGGGGATGCAGCCCCAGTTGAGGCAGATACCGCCCAGCAGCTCCCGCTCCACGATCGCGGCTTTGAGACCGAGCTGGCTCGCCCGGATCGCCGCCACATAGCCGCCGGGGCCGGAACCGAGAACGATGACGTCGTAGCTTTCGGACATTGAACCCTCCGATTGATCGTATTCGGGGCTCAGGCCAACAGACCCAGGGGCTTTTCCACCAGCTCGCGGAAAGCGGTCATGAGCTGGGCGCCATCCGCACCATCGATGGCGCGATGGTCGAAGCTGCCGGTGACGGACATGACGGTGGCGACACCGAGCTGGCCATCCTCCAACACCCAGGGCCGCTTCTCGCCCGCACCGATGGCCATGATCATGCCCTGCGGCGGGTTGATCACCGCTTCGAACTGCTTGATCCCCATCATGCCCATATTGGAAAGGCTGGCGGTTCCGCCCTGATATTCGTGCGGTTGCAGCTTTCCGTCCTTGGCCCGGGCGGCGAGATCGCCGATCTCGGCCGATATCTGGGCCAGCCCCTTGGCCGAGGGATCGGTGACGATCGGGGTGATGAGCCCGCCGGGAATGCTGACGGCCACCGAAATATCCGCGCGCTTGTACTGGCGCATGACATCGCCCGCGAAGGACACGTTGCAGGCCGGAACCTGCATCAGGGCCAAGCCCAACGCCTTGATCAGCATATCGTTGACCGAAAGCTTGACCCCGCGCGACGTCAAGGCGTCGTTGAGTTCCGCACGCAGTTTGAGTAGTGCATCGAGACGCACGTCCACGGTCAGGTAGATGTGCGGCACCTGCTGCTTCGATTCGGTCAGACGGCGCGCAATCACCTTGCGCATGCTGGACAGCTTCACATCCTCAAACGGAATGCCGAAATCGGGCACAGCTTCGGTCAGCGGCCTGGAAACGGCCTGCGCTTCGGCGGCAGGAGCGCCCGGCCTCGTCGCTTCGACGTCGGCCTTCACGATCCGGCCATTGGGGCCGCTGCCCTTCACTGCCGCAAGATCGACGCCTTTCTGCTCGGCGATGCGCCGCGCGAGCGGCGAGGCGACGATCCGGTCGCCTTTCTGCGCCGGTGCGGCTGCGGCTTTCGAAGCGGGTGCGGGCGTTGGGGCAGGAGCGGGTTCGGATTGCGCCTCGGCTTTCGTTTCCTTGGGGGCTGGCTTTTCCTTGGCTTTCGGTGCCGGAGCAGCGGCTTCCTCGCCTTCTTCCCCCAGCGTGGCGATCACCGTGCCGACCTTCACGTCTTCGCTGCCTTCGGGAATGGCGATGGACAGGATCGTGCCCTCGTCCACCGCTTCGAATTCCATTGTCGCCTTGTCGGTTTCGATTTCCGCCAGGATATCGCCTGCCGAGACCGTATCGCCTTCCTTGACCAGCCACTTGGCCAGAGTGCCTTGCTCCATGGTGGGAGAGAGCGCGGGCATCTTGATATCGATCGGCATTTGGGAACTCCGGAATCTTCAACGGTAACAGACTTTTTTCACCGCCTCGATGACATCCCCAGCCTTGAGGAGTGCTGCCTTTTCCAGGTTTGCGGCATAAGGCAGCGGCACATCCTCGTTGGTCACGCGCTGCACGGGTGCATCGAGATCATCGAACCCGTCCTCCATAGCGATCGCGGAAATCTCGGACGCGATCGAGCACACCGGCCAGCCTTCCTCGACCACCACCATGCGGTTGGTCTTTTTTAGGCTTTCCAGCACAGTTGCCTTGTCGAGCGGACGCAGCGTGCGCAGGTCGATGACTTCCGCCTCGATCCCATCGCTCGCTAGCGTCTCGGCGGCCTCCAGAGCGATCCCCACCCCTATAGAGTAGGATACGAGCGTCACGTCCCTGCCCTTTCGGACGATCCGCGCCTTGCCGATCGGCAGGACCCAGTCCTCCAGCTTCGGCACGTCGAAGACCCGGCCGTATGTCAGTTCGTTCTCGAGGAAAACCACTGGATCCTCGGACCGGATCGCAGCCTTGAGAAGCCCCTTGGCGTCAGCCGCGTCATAGGGTGCGATGACGATCAATCCAGGCACATTAGCGTACCAAGGGGCATAGTTCTGGCTGTGCTGCGCACCGACGCGGCTCGCCGCGCCATTGGGGCCGCGAAACACGATGGGGCAGCGCATCTGGCCGCCCGACATGTAGTTGGTCTTGGCAGCCGAATTTATGATGTGGTCGATCGCCTGCATGGCGAAGTTGAAGGTCATGAACTCCACGATGGGGCGTAGGCCGCCCATCGCCGCGCCGGTGCCGACGCCGGCAAAGCCGTATTCCGTGATCGGCGTGTCGATGACGCGCCGGTCGCCGAACTCGTCCAACAGGCCCTGCGTCACCTTGTAGGCACCCTGATATTGCGCCACTTCCTCGCCCATCACGAAAACGCGGTCGTCGGCCCGCATCTCCTCGGCCATCGCGTCGCGCAGCGCCTCGCGCACGGTGGTCTTGACCATCTCGGTGCCCGCGGGGATGTCCGGATCGGCGACGGTCGCCTGCGTCGGCGACACCACAAGCTGCTGGCCGCGGTTCTCCGCTCTTTGGGTTCCCGCGGATTCGGGTTTGGGTACGTCTCGCTTCTCCTCGTCGGCCGAAGCAGTTTCCGCGCCTTCTTCTGCGCCCTCGCCGGCGATCAGCGCGATTACCTCGCCCACCTTCACCCCGTCGGTGCCCTCAGCGACGACGATCTTCGCGACCGTGCCTTCGTCGACCGCCTCGAACTCCATCGTCGCCTTGTCGGTCTCGATCTCGGCCAGGATGTCGCCGGATTTAACCACGTCGCCTTCCGTGACCAGCCACTTGGTGAGCGTGCCTTCCTCCATGGTGGGAGAAAGCGCGGGCATCTTCAGTTCAATCGCCATCAATACTGTTCCACCAGCACGTCGGTATATAGTTCGAAAAGCTCCGGCTCCGGCGCCTGCTCGGCGAAATCGGCAGCGTCCTGCACGATCCGGCGAATGTCCTTCTCCAGCGTCTTCAGTTCGTCCTCGGAAACGCCGGCCGCCTCCAACTCTTTCTTGAGAAGCTCAATGGGGTCGGACTTTTCGCGCACCGCCTGCACCTCCTCGCGCGAGCGGTATTTGGCGGGATCAGACATGGAATGGCCGCGATAGCGGTAAGTCTTCAGTTCCAGGAGCACCGGCCCCTTGCCTCCCCGCACTCGTTCAAGCGCCACCTTGGCAGCGCCGTGCACCGCGAGCACGTCCATGCCGTCGACTTGCATCCCGGGGATGCGGAAGCTCTCGCCCCGGCGATACAACTGGTCCTCAGCTGAGGCGCGGTTGACGCTGGTGCCCATGGCGTACTGGTTGTTCTCGATCACGAAGATGATCGGCAGCTTCCATAGCTCGGCCATGTTGAAGCTCTCGTACACCTGGCCCTGGTTGGCCGCGCCGTCGCCAAAATAGGCCAGGCAGACTCCGCCATCCCCGGTATATTTGTGCTTGAACGCCAAACCGGTGCCGAGACTGACCTGCGCGCCGACTATGCCATGGCCGCCGTAGAAGCCATGCTCGACCGAGAACATGTGCATCGAGCCACCCTTGCCGCGCGAGATGCCGGCGGCACGACCGGTCAATTCGGCCATGATCACCTTCGGGTCGATGCCGTAAGCGAGCATGTGGCCATGATCGCGATAGCCGGTGATGACGCTGTCCTTGCCCACCGTCATCGCCGACTGGAGGCCAACCGCCACCGCTTCCTGTCCGATATAGAGATGGCAGAAGCCGCCGATGAGGCCGAGGCCGTAAAGCTGGCCGGCTCTTTCCTCGAAGCGCCGGATGAGGATCATCTGACGATAAAGATCGATCATTTCCTCTTTGCTTGCCTGGTAGCGTGCAACAGGCGGGAGATCTTCCTGGTTGGACGACGAGGGCGACGGGAGGAAATTCTTGCGAGATCGGCGTCGTGCAGGTTTTTCGTCGGTTGACTGAAGTTCAGACACAGGGATTTCTTCTCCTATGGTGCTCGCAGGCGGATTGGCGGACAATTGGACACCGTCTCGGTTCGATGGCCTTGCCGCAAAACGACGACCTTCCTCGAGAAGCGAAATCTAATTGAAATCTTCCGAATCCATGGTCTTTTGCATCGCGTCTGGATAGCGAGGGCCTGCCACCGTCCGCTGGTTGATCAGCCCGTCCAGCTCGTCGAGAACGGCCTGATCGGGACGCCAGCCCGGCCGCCCAATATTTTCCCCGAGATGTTCCAGCTTGGAAGTGCCGGGAATGGCGTGAACATGCTCTCCCCGCGAGAGGACCCACGCCAGCGCCAACTGGGCTGGCGATACCCCTTGTCTGGCGGCGACGAGATTGAAGCTTTCCGCCAGCGAGAGATTTATGGGCCAGTTCTGGGCACTGAAGCGCGGATGACCGCGGCGGATATCGTGCTCGCCGAGCGTGGATGGATCGCGCACGCCGTTGGCGAAGACGCCACGCCCAAGCGGTGAAAAAGCGACGAGGGCAACGCCAAGCTCGCGCGATGCGGACAGCATGGCGATCTCAGGATTGCGGGTCCACAGCGAGTATTCAACCTGCACGGCCGCCACCGGATGCACTGCGTGGGCTGTGCGGAGCGTTTCGGCGCTCATCTCCGAGAGGCCGTAACCGCCGATCTTGCCCTCGCGAACGAGTTCACCCATCGCGCCCGCCCATTCCTCGATTGGGACGGTGAAATCGCGACGGTGCAGGTAGTAGAGGTCGATAAAGTCGGTCCGGAGCGCCTTCAGGCTTTCTTCGCAGCTGCGCCTGATCGTTGCGGGGCTGCAATCGACCCAGCGTTTGGTCCCTTCGGCGAATAGCCCGGTCTTTGATGCGAGGAAGAACTCCGCGCGCCGTCCTTTCAGCGCCTCGCCAAGCAGCGTCTCGTTACCGCCATTCGCGTAAAGCCGCGCGGTGTCGAGATGCTCGTAGCCAAGGTCGAGCGCCCGATTGAGCAACCGCGCGGAGTCCTCCTGTGTTGGCGGTGCCGCATAGGCCCAGCTAAGGTTCATGCAGCCGAGGCCGATCGGCGAGATCGACCGGCCCACCAATGGTCGTTTCACGACCATCCGTCTCGCTTTTCAAAGCTGTCGGCGAGTTCTCCGAGCACACGATAGCAATCAAAAACCTGCCCGACCGAGCTGTTCGGCTCGCGCCCTTCGCGGATCGCTGCGATGAATTCGCGATCCTGCAGCTCAATCCCGTTCATGGAGACGTCGACATTCGAGACGTCGATCGCCTCCTCTCTGCCGTTCACCAGATCATCGTATCGCGCGATGTAGGTGCCGTTGTCACAGATATATCGAAAATAGGTGCCAAGCGGCCCATCGTTGTTGAAACTCAGCGAAAGGGTGCAGAGCGCGCCCGTCTCGCTCTTGAGCTGGATCGACATGTCCATGGCGATGCCCAGTTCGGGGTGGACCGGTCCCTGCATGGCATGGGCCTCGACGATCTTTCCCGCCTGATAGGCGAACAGGTCGACCGTATGCGCGGCATGGTGCCACAGCAGATGGTCCGTCCAGCTGCGGGGTTCGCCCTTGGCGTTGATGTTCGTGCGGCGGAAGAAATAGGTCTGAACATCCATCTGCTGGACGTTCAGCTCCCCTGCCCTGATACGCTTATGCACATATTGATGCGACGGGTTGAAGCGGCGCGTGTGCCCGACCATGCAAACGAGGCCGGTTTCCTTCTGTTTCGCCAGCACCGCTTGCGCATCGGCCCAACTGTCGGCCAGCGGAATCTCCACCTCGACATGCTTGCCCGCCTCCATGCAGGCAATGGCCTGCGCGGCGTGCATCTGCGTCGGCGTGGCCAGGATGACAGCGTCGACATCATCGCGAGCCAAAGTTTCATCC
Organism: Aurantiacibacter xanthus; assembly: GCF_003584015.1. Lineage (GTDB taxonomy): Bacteria > Pseudomonadota > Alphaproteobacteria > Sphingomonadales > Sphingomonadaceae > Alteraurantiacibacter > Alteraurantiacibacter xanthus. The sequence continues at coordinate 61,265 of NZ_QXFM01000111.1, read as the reverse complement.
AGATCCGTCGTGACGTGACCGATGCCGTATTTCTCGGCGACCACCCTGGTTGGCGCGAGCTCACGACCGACGAGCGAGGTAACGGTGACGCCGTCGATATTCTTCAGGCCGTCGAGGTGCTTTTCACCAAAGGCGCCGGCACCGGCCATGGCAATGCGCATGAGAGGTCTCCTTGTCAGGGGTCAGGCCGCGGGCTCGAGTACCAGATGCCCGACCGCGGTGTTGGAAGCAGGAACATGGTAATGGCGGTGCAACGGCCGGACCTTGCGCCCCAGCGCGCCCCGCATGATCAGCCACATCACCATTTCGATGCCTTCCGACCCGGTTTCGCGCAGGTATTCGATATGCGAGATGGCGCGTAGCGCTTCGCCGTCATCCTCGCTCATTAGGTCGAGGAAGCGATTGTCCCATTCGGGGTTGATGAGCCCCGCACGCGGACCCTGCAGCTGGTGGCTCATGCCGCCCGTGCCCCAGACCTGCACGTTCAGATCCTCGGGGAAGCTTTCCACCGCCCGGGCAATCGCTTCGCCCAGCAGCCAGCAGCGATTGCCGGAGGGCGGCGGATAGGTGACCACGTTCACCGCGAGCGGAATGACCTTCACCGGCCATGCTTCAGGCTGGCCGAACAGCAGGCTCAGAGGCACAGTCAAGCCATGATCGACATCCATCTCATTGATGATCGTCATGTCGAACTCGTCGAGGATCAGGCTCTGCGCGATATGCCAGGCAAGGTCGGCATGGCCTTCCACATCCGGCACCGGACGCGGCCCCCAGCCCTCGTCGCAAATCCCGAAGCGATCCGCGCAACCGATGGCGAAGGTCGGGATGATCTTCATGTCGAAGGCGCTCGCGTGATCGTTGTAGACCAGGATCACGACATCGGGCTTTTCCCGCGCGATCCATTGTTTCGACCACTCATAGCCGGCAAACACCGGTTGCCAGTAGGGCTCAGCGGCCTTGCCATTGTCGATCGCCGCGCCGATGGCGGGAATATGGCTGGTCGTCAGCCCGGCGGTGATACGAGCCATCAGCGCTTCTCCTTTATGGAACGGACCCCTTCGGGCGAGCGGCCGCCTGCAAGCATCATTGCCTGATACTCGTCGACGCTCATGCCGGTCATGGTGCTGACCGCCTGGACGAAGGAAAGTCCGTCCGTCGAGAAGACCTTGGCCAGGAAATAGATGTTCGCGCCCAGGTCGAGCATGCGATTATAGTCGCGGTCGAGAATCGCCTGGCGCTGCTCCTCGGTCATCGGCCATTCGTCCAGATAGGCGCGTTCGTCGACCTTCCAGCGCTCCCGGTTTTCCGCCTTCATCAGGCTCATCGCGAACTGGTTCATCCAGTAACCCTTGCGCGCGCGCTTGGCCGTATAGACCCGGGTTCCGGGAATATCGTCGAACTCGGCGAGATAGGTGTGAATGTCCGTGCTCATAGCCCCCTCTCCTTCAACTGTCGGTCGAGCCTCGGGAAAACACGGCGCGCATTGCCTTCGAAGATCGCGTGGCGCTCCGCCTCGTTGATCTCGAGCGCGTCGATGTAACGCTTGGTGTCATCGAAGTAATGGCCGGTGGTCGGGTCGATTCCCCGCACCGCACCCACCATCTCGCTGCCGAACAGGATGTTCTTGTTCTCGATCACGTCCGCCATCAGGTCGATGCCCGGCTGGTGATAGACGCAGGTGTCGAAGAAGATGTTGTTCATCAGATGGGTGTCGAGCGACGGCTTCTTCAGCATGTCGGCGAGGCCCCGGTAGCGGCCCCAATGATAGGGCACCGCGCCGCCGCCATGCGGGATGATGAGGCGCAGGGTCGGGAAGTCCTTGAACAGGTCCCCTTCCAGCAATTGCATGAAGGCCACCGTGTCGGCCGCGATGTAATAGCCGCCCGTGGCGTGCATCGCCGGGTTGCAGCTTCCCGAGACGTGGATCATCGCCGGCACGTCCAGCTCCACCATCTTCTCGTAGAACGGATACCAGTAGCGGTCGGTCAGCGGCGGATGGGTGAAGTGACCGCCGCCCGGATCGGGGTTCAGGTTGCAGCCAATGAAGCCCAACTCCGTCACGCAACGTTCCAGCTCGGCGATCGAGTTGGCCATGTCTGCCTTGGGGCTCTGCGGCAGCATGCACACGCCGACGAAGGTTTCGGGGAACAGGCCGACCACGCGGGCGATCAGGTCGTTGCAGCGGATCGCCCATTCCTTCGCCACTGCCTCGTCGCCGACATGCGGCGCCATGGCCGAGGCGCGGGGAGAGAAGATGGTGAGGTCCGCGCCACGCTCCTTGATGAGGCGGAGCTGGTTCGCCTCGATCGTCTCGCGAATCTCATCGTCGGAAATATCGGGATAGGGCGGACAGGGCGTTCCGGCCTTGAATGCGGCCTTCTGTTCTTCGCGCCAGGCGTCGTGCCCCTTGGGAAGCACCGTGTAATGGCCGTGGCAGTCGATAATCAGCGTCATGCGGCATTTGCCTTTCCGTCCTTGTCCATCTCGCTTGCGATGCGGTCGATCTTGGCCGTCAGGCCCTCGGGCGGCATGACAATGTCGAGCAGGCCGATGCGCCGGTGCAGCGCGATGGCTGCCTGGGTCATTCCGCTGCCCGTGCCCAAGGCATCCAGCGTGGCGGCCACCTCCTCCATCTCCGCGGCGCGGCGCAGGCCGTGGATCATCATTCGGTCGAGATTATAGTCGGCCTTGGTTTCCCAGTCGGGGCCGAGCGAACCGAGCACTTCCGCGGTGACTCCGGCTTCCTCCGCCGCCAGAACGCATTCGGCGGTCAGCGCCTCGATACCCTTGACCATTACCGAGCGGATCATCTTAATTGCGGAGGCCTGACCGATCTCCTCGCCCACCACCCGGATGTTGGTGAAGCCAAGCCCTGCGAGGGCGGTTGCCGCCTGATCCGCTGCCGCCCCACTCAGCAGCAGCGGCGCGCCGAGCCTCCCCGGCTCGACGGGAGACATGATTGCTACGTCGACATAACGACCGCCGGCGCCTTCGACCGCCTCAGCAGCGCTCCGCTTGGTAGCAGGCGCAACACTGTTCATGTCGCAGAAAATGGCGCCGCTCTCGATTAGCGGCGCGACCGCGCGTGCGGCGGCCAGTGCCTGATCGGCCGTGACCAGAGACAGCACCAGCCTCGCGCCTGCGACCGCCTCGGCCAGCGTATTGCATCCCCTGATGCCCGCTACCGCATAGTCGACGCGCTTGTCGTTCGCGTGGACCGGGTCATCGGTCGCCACATCGAAGACGCGCGCGGAGGCAAACCACAGTCCAGCTTTCGCAAAGCTGCGGCCTGCTTCTCCAAAACCAATGACGGTGACGCCATGCTGATCCATGGGCCAACTCTAGTGCCGACGCCAGCGGCGCGGCCAATCGGATTGGCTCTCGTTTCATTAGAATTTACGAAGTCTCGTGATCGCCTAGCAATCTGGCCTGTCCCTCGATCAGGTTGATCATCGTGGCCTGGGCTGGCGTGGGGCGCCAATCCGCGCGGAGCGTAAGGCCGATGGTGCGTGACGGGAGCGATGCCGCGCTCTCTATCTTCACGAGCCAACCTGCTTCGAGTTCTACGCTGACCTGGTCGGGAGACAGCAAGGTCAGGAAATCGCTTTCAATAAGAATCTGCCTCACCATCATCACGGATCCGCATTCGATGGGAACGCGAGGGGGCTCTACGCCCGCTGTCTCGAATATCGACCGCCAATGGTTCCGCAGCGGCGTGCCTGCGGCCGCGACAATCCAGGGGAAGCGCGCCAGGTCGGCGATAGTTGGCGCTTCCGCTGCTCTTGCGAGCGGATGATGGGCTGCGGCAAGAACAATAAGCGGATCGTCGAACAAGGCCGTTTGCGTGATGTCCGCCGAAACCCGCGGCCTGACGGCGCCGACCATCATGTCGATCTCACCGTCATGCAGAGGCCCCGCAAGCTCAGCGTAGGATCCCTCGACAACCACCACGTCTATGTCGGACTTAACGCGATGAAAGGCCGCGATCGCGCTGGGCAGGACGCGGGCGCGTGACAGTGGCATCGCCCCGATCGTGATCCGTCCGGTCTCCTGTCCCCGCAGAGCCGCCAATTCCACGTCGGCCGAACGCAGTTCCGCCAGCGCCAACCGGAAGTTACGGGCAAGCGCAAACCCCCGCGCCGTGAGAACTACCCCCCTTCCCCGCCGCTCGACGAGGGTCTGTCCTAAGGCAAGCGAAAGATCGCTGACGGCACGGTGCACCGACGCCTCGCTCAAATCCATGGCCGTGGCCGCGCCCGCGTAGCCGCCGGCGCGCGCGAGCGCGAGGAAAGCGGACACCTGCGCTGCGGTAGCCCGCGCTTGTCCCACGAGCCGCATGATCGGCGCGGCGCGATATGCCAGAAGCTCCGCCGCCGGCGTGGGTATCATCTGGCCAGGTTGCCGCTCGAACAGCGACGCTTCGAACCGCCGCTCGAGCTTTGCGATGCCCTGCGTGACGGCGGGCTGCGTAAGATGGACGGCGCGTGCGGCGGCCGTGACGCTGCCCGTCTCCATGATCGCAAGGAAAGCGCGCAGGTGGCGGAGATTGACGTTGAACCGTTCCATGGACGTGACTTAGCAAATTCTTATCAGACAGGCATAGAACCCATTTGCGGCTTGGCGCGCCATGGGGTCATTCTTTCGACTGTTCTGTCAAAGGAGAAACACCTTGTCCGGTATCGTCGTTCAGTCGATCGAGCGTGCGGAAGCATCCGTGGTTGACGGTCTGGCCCTGTGCGGGGTTGCGACCGTCCATGAGGCGCAGGGCCGCACCGGGCTGATGGCGCCGCATATGCGTCCCATTTACGCAGGCGCGCGCATCGCGGGCAGCGCGGTCACCATCTCGGCGCCCCCGGGCGATAACTGGATGGTGCATGTCGCGATCGAGCAGCTTCAGGCGGGGGACGTTCTCGTGCTGGCGCCGACCAGCCCCTGCACCGACGGCTATTTCGGCGACCTGCTGGCGACCTCGGCGCAGGCGCGGGGCTGCCGCGGCCTCATCATCGACGCCGGCGTGCGCGACGTGCGCGATCTCACCCAGATGAACTTCCCGGTCTGGTCAAAGGCGGTTCATGCGCAGGGCACGGTCAAGGCGACGCTGGGTTCAGTAAACGTCCCGGTGGTCTGCGCCAATGCTCTGGTCAATCCCGGAGACGTCGTCATCGCCGACGACGACGGCGTGTGCGTCGTGCCGCGAGCCGATGCCGCCGCAGTATTGAAAATGGCCCAGACGCGCGAAGCCAATGAGGAGGCCAAACGTCAGCGGCTCGCCTCGGGCGAGCTCGGTCTAGACATATACGAGATGCGCGGCCGCCTTGCCGAGATGGGGCTGAAATATGTCTGACGGCACGCACGTCATGTGGATGCGCGGCGGCACCTCGAAGGGCGGCTATTTCCTGAAGGAAGATTTGCCCGCCGAGACCGCCGCGCGCGACGCGCTGCTGCTGCGGATCATGGGGTCCCCTGATCCGCAGCAGATCGACGGCATGGGCGGCGCCGATCCGCTGACCAGCAAGGTCGCAGTGGTCGGCAAATCGGCGCGCGAGGGCGTCGACGTCGATTATCTCTTCCTGCAGGTATTCGTCGACCAGGCGATCGTCACCGATGCGCAGAATTGCGGCAACATCCTTGCCGGGATTGGCCCATTCGCGATCGAACGCGGGCTCGTCCCCGCGCAGGACGGCGAAACCAAGGTCACCATCTTCATGGAGAATACCGGCCAGATCGCGGTCGCGACCGTGTGCACGCCGGGTGGCAAGGTCACCTATGCAGGCAAGGCGCGCATCGACGGCGTGCCGGGCACCCATGCGCCGGTGCCGTTGGAATTCCGCGACACCGCCGGTTCGTCCTGCGGCGCGCTGCTGCCGACCGGCAACGCCTCTGACGAGGTGAACGGCGTGTGCGTCACGCTGATCGACAATGGCATGCCCTGCGTGGTGATGAAGGCCGAAGATGTCGGCGCCACTGGCTATGAAAGCCGGGAGGAACTCGACAATGCAGCCGACCTCAAGGCGAGGATTGAGGCGATCCGCCTTGCCGTGGGCGAGCGCATGAACCTCGGCGACGTCCGGGAAAAGTCGGTGCCGAAGATGATGCTGGTCGCCCCGCCGCGCGAGGGCGGCGCCGTCACCGTGCGCAGCTTCATTCCGCACCGCGCCCATGCGTCGGTCGGCGTGCTGGGCGCGGTCAGCGTCGCCACCGCTTGCCTGATCGAAGGCTCGCCCGCCGCCGAGGTCGCCTCGATCCCCGAAGGGCAGCGCAAGACCCTTTCGGTCGAGCATCCCACCGGCGAGATGACCTGCGTCATGGATTTGGACGAAGCGGGACAGGTCAAGACCGCCGCGCTGCTCCGCACCGCGCGCAAACTGATGGACGGAGAGATTTTCTGATATGAGCGACACGCAGGACCGTATCATCAGCTGGCACCCCAGCCCGTCCAGACCTGCCTACACCCCTCCGCCTGGCGCAGTGGACGCCCATTGCCATGTCTTCGGACCGATGGCCGATTTCCCGTTCAGCGCGAAAGCGAAATATCTGCCTGGAGATGCCGGGCCGGACATGCTGTTTGCCCTACGGGACCGCTTGGGCTTTTCGCGCAACGTGATCGTGCAGGCCAGTTGTCACGGAACCGACAATAGCGCGACGCTGAACGCGATCGCCAGGTCGGAGGGCAAGGCCCGCGGCGTCGCCGTGGTCGATCCCGCGATTTCCGACGCGGAGCTGGAAAGGCTGCACGAAGGCGGCATTCGCGGCGTGCGGTTCAATTTCCTCAAGCGCCTCGTCGACGACGCGCCAAAGGACAGGTTTCTGGAGGTAGCGCAGCGCATTAAGGGGCTGGGCTGGCATGTCGTCATCTATTTCGAAGCGGACATTCTTGAAGAGCTTCGCCCTTTCCTCGATGCGATCCCTACCTTGATCGTGGTCGACCATATGGGGCGGCCGAATGTGGCGCCGGGACCGGAGGGACCCGATATGCTCGCCTTGCGCGGGCTGCTCGACAGTCGCGAGGATATCTGGACGAAAGTGACATGCCCCGACAGGCTTGATCCCAACGGGCCACCATGGAATGACTTCGCGCGCGCCGTCCGCCCTCTGGTGGAGGATTATCCGGATCGGGTGCTGTGGGGCACCGACTGGCCGCATCCGAACATGCAGGATGCCATCCCGGACGATGGCGCGCTGGTCGACATCATCCCTCGTATCGCCCCGACGGTTGATCTGCAGCGCCGCCTGCTGGTGGACAATCCGATGAGGCTCTACTGGCCGGATTGACGCTTCTCGAAGTCTTGCCATTCACAAAGATGAATGGATAGGCAAAGGAGCCTGAGGCCCTCAGCTATGCAAACGCGATCGCGTGAATGCACTCCATCGGCTGCTTACCCGGACCGATCCCGTCAAAGTCATCAACGAATTGGCCCCTGTGCATTGTAGGGACACAGATTCACGGTAGGCATCGACGTCAGGGGTAGCCAACTATTTGCGCAGGTTCTCGATGCCAAGTTCGCGCCACATCCAGGTGAAGTCGTAGGTGGCCATCGGGTCGTTCGCGTCGAGTTGGCTGCTGCTGCGGTTTTCGAGATGCTTGAGCCACCCGGCTACTCGGTGCCGGCCTGCGGCCGTTTGAACGGCTGCGCGCGGGGTGATGTCGCCGAGTATGCCGATGGGTTCATCGAGCGTCGCGCGGTACTGACGGTCGAGCATGGCATGGATGAGCGGGGTTGCCACCTCTGGCGCAATGGCGGGTGCCGGTTCGGACATTGTCAGTCCCTCGGCCCGCGCCGCCATGGCCTGTTCGACCGTCTCGATCGTGGTCAGCGGCGAGCCGACCAACCCGGCTAGCGCATCGGTCATGAGCGCGGTGCCGCGTTTCGCCCGCTCGGCCGAGGTGACGGCGAGAATCAGGGCGCGGCCTTTCAATTCGACATTGCCGAGCACCGGGGTGCCGTCCGCCATCGTCACACCCCACGCCATACGCCCGGTGCTCTTCGCTATTCCGTTCGGTTCCTCGCCCAGCCAGTTCCAGAAGTGCGTGGTTTCCCGCTGAAGCGCAGGGATAGTATCGAGCCGCTCACCGACCAGCGCCTGGGTCACGCCGCGTGCGAAGGGAAAGCGCACGCGGTGGAACACCACTTCCTCGCCATCACTGTTGTGCAGCGTAGGGATCGACGCCGGTCCCATGGTCTTGGGAACGACATCGAACAGCCATGCCATGCTGATGAGGGCTGGAAGCGCAGCAAGATCGTCGGCGTCTAGGTTCAACGCGGTGCGCGGGCTGCGCTTGCCCTTCGAGCGCCGCAGATCGGCGACGAGCGCCTCGGCCGCCTCCATCGTGAACGACAGCACGCCGCCCGACAGGAGGTGCTTGCCTCCGACCTGCACGACGCGGGCACCGATCCTGTCCCATTGCTTCAGCGTCTGCGAGGCGCTGCGCTCGGATACTCGAAGTGGCTCGTCGCCCTGGATCAGGTCGCGCACAAGGAAGCCGCTCCCGGGCTCGACCTCGCTGACTTCGTAGAGGCTCATCACCGACGATCGAAGGGCACGCAGGTAGATTTTGGTCGAGCCGCTCTCGTTCCAACCCCGGCGCCGAATATAGTCATCAACAATGTTCCGGTCCCCGGGTTCGATGGTGCGCGTGAGCAGATCCTCGAACGCGCATCCCCACAACACGCCGGCCCAATGATCGCCGACGATGTCTGCCAGCTCGTCCGCTTCGAAGTCGAACTCCTCCATCGCCAGACCGAGATGATCGCCGAGCGCCTCGCCCAGATGCTCGCCCCAGGCCGGCGAGGTGGCGAACTTCATGACGCCGGACAGATCGTGACCACGCTTCATGCCTGTTCCCTCTGCTGCTGACTGAATTGCTGGCGGTGCGCGGCGACGATGCGCGAGACCGTGGGTTCGCTGACGCCGTACAACCGTGCCATCTCGGCACCGGACTTGCGACCGGAGGTGACGGATTCGGCGATTTCGCGACGCTGCTTGTCGCCGAGCTTGCGCCGTCGTCCGCCGATCCGCCCTTCGGCACGTGCCTGGGCAAGGCCGGCGCTGGTGCGTTCGCGGATCATGGCCCGCTCGAACTCGGCGAAGCTTCCCACCATTTGCATCATCATCCGCCCTGCCGCGGTGGTGGTGTCGATCGCTTCGGTCAACGAACGAAAGCCCGCTCCCGCGAGCTCGATCCGCTCCATGATGTGCAGCATGTCCTTCAGGCTGCGCGACAGCCGGTCGAGCTTCCAGACGACGACGACATCTCCCTCGCGCAACTGCCCGATCATCTCCAGGAGCTTGGGTCGGTCCCATCGCCCGCCGCTAGCGGTCTCCTCGAATACACGTTTGCAGCCGAGCGCGTCGAGCGCGCGCCGCTGCGTGGCGTTCGACTGGTCGTCGCCCTTCGACACGCGGGCATAGCCGATCAGATAGGATTCGCGCGTCATCCAGCTTCTTTCACAAACGGCCGTATCCGGAGGTGGAAACAGGATGCACCAATTTCCGCAGCCTTGGGCCTTTCACAATCCTCTTTCATTAAGCGGGCAAAAGGCAAGAGGTTTTTGAAGGATGAAACATGCCCGCACGTATTCCGATGACCCAGCGGCAGCGCGCCGCATTGCTTGCTTTGCCCGACAGCGAGGCGGCGGTGGTGCGACACTATGGCCTCGATGCCGAGGACCTTGCTGCAATCGGCACCGCGCGCACTCCGGCAACCCGGTTGAGCTACGCCCTGCAACTCTGTTGCCTCCGCTTTCCGGGGCGGCATCTGCGCGCAGGCGAGCTGTTGCCTGCGATCATGCTCGACCATATCGCCGAGCAGGTCGGGGTGGATGCAGGCGCCATCGCCGACTTCGCGCGGCGAGCGCCGACCCGCTACGATCAGCTTGCCGCCATCAAGGCGCGCTTCGGCTTCACCGATCTGAGCCGGCCAGCGCGCGGTATCATGATGACCTGGCTGGAAATCGAAGCCATGCCCATCGTGGACGGGCGTATTCTGCTCGATCGACTGCTCGACGAGCTGCGCACGCGGCGCATCGTTATCCCCGGCATCAGCGTAGTCGAGCGGATGGCGGCCGAGGCGATGCTGCGGGTGGAAACCGATCTGGTCGCTGCAATCCATGATAAACTCGATGCGGATATGCGTCAGCGCCTCGATACGCTGGTCGATGAGAAGGTGCATGATCGACAGAGCCGCTTGTCGTGGCTGCGCGAACCACAGCCCCGCGTCGCGTCAGCCTCGCTCGCCGAAATCCTTGAGAAGGTCGCTCTGATCCGCAGGACCGGAATTTCCTGTGTTCCGGTCGATCCCCTGCACGAGCCACGCATGACGCAGTTCGCCCGCGAAGGCGTGCGCTATACCGCCCAGGCCTTCCAACAGATGCGCGCCTCCCGCAGGCGGGTCATCCTGCTTGCTACGCTGCGCGAGATGGAAGCCACGCTTACCGACGCGGCGATCGCCATGTTCGGCGCCTTGATGGGACGCGCTCACCTTCGTGCCCGCAAACGCCTGGAACAGGGAATCGCGATTTCGGGACGCGAAGGCCGTGACCGACTGATGCGCATCGCCACCGTGCTGGAAACAGTTAGCCGGGTAGCACGCACCGGTGAAGATATCGGCGCGGCCCTCAGGGATATCGTGCCTCTCGACATGCTCGATGCCGATGCCGCGATCATCCGTCGTACCGCGGCACCTCACAGGGACGATGTGTTGAGCGAGATCGCAGCCGAATACCGGACCTTCAAACGAATAGGACCTCTATTCCTGCAAACGCTCGATTTCCACGGCCGGGCCGGCACCGCGGCGTTGCGCAATGCGATGACGGTCCTGTCGGATCTTGATGGCGACTGGCGCAAGCCGCTCCCTGCCGACGTTCCGCTCGGTCATGTCGAGCGGCGCTGGCACCGCCATGTCGTGGTCGCCGGCAAGATCGACCGGACGCATTGGGAGATGGCCACCTACGGGGCGCTCGCCAATGCACTGGCATCGGGTGATATCTGGGTGCCGAGGTCACGGCTGCACAGGTCGCTGGAGGTGCTGCTCGCGCCATCAAGTGGCGCAGCGCTGCAACCGGTGTTCTCGCTCGGTGATCCACACGCATGGCTCGATCAGCGCGCCGCGCAACTCGACAAAGCCTTGTGCGACGTCGCCCAGAATCTGGCCGGACGTGATGCTGCCCTGTTCGCTGGCGAGCGATTGCGCTTCCCCAAGGAACTGAAGGACGATGATGCCGGGCACGACGAAGGACGGCATCTGACGCTTGCCTGCTACGGTATGCTGCCTGCCACGCGTATCACCGACGTGCTGTCGCAGGTCGAACGATGGACCGGCTTCACCCAGCACTTCGGGCACGTCTCGACCGGGTTGCCGCCTGGCGATGAGCAGGCCTTCCTCGCCACTCTGATTGCCGAAGCGACCAATCTTGGGCTGTCGCGCATGGCCGAGGTATGCGGCGCAGGGTCACGCCGCGCGCTGCTGCGCATGCAGACATGGCACATGCGCGAGGAAACCTTTCGGGCGGCGCTCGCCTGTCTGACCGACGCCATCCACGCCGAGCCGATCGCCGCCTGGTTTGGGCAAGGACACCGGGCTTCCGCGGATGGCCAGGCCTTCTAGGCCCAGTCGGCCCGAAGCTGCGATTTTGGTCATCTTGGAGAACACGTCGGGAACGGGCTGGTTGTTGTTGACGATCGCCCATGCGAGGAACGACGTTCCGCTCCGATAAGGGAGCGGCGTTATGAGCCTTGGCGTTTCGAGTGGGGATCTGATCGGCTCCTGGAGCCTGAGTTTTTCGGACATCGCGTTCGTGACCGGCAAAGCGGAGACGGCACGACTGGGATTGGCGGTTCAGCTTAGATTTTTCGCCGGGCATGGCTTCTTTGTGCCGGATCATGCGTCGATACCCTCCGACGGTGTCTTGTATCTGGCGGAGCAACTTGGTCTCGATGCCAAATCCGTGAACCACTATGATTTTTCCGGGCGCACCGCCCGCCGGCATTGCGCGGAGATTTTGCGGCATCTCGGGTTCCGCCGTATGACGCAGACGGATCGCAGGGCGTTGTCGAGGTGGATTTCCGACGATCTTTGTGCGGGCGGGCAGCCGATCAATGCCATGCTCGAGCATGTTTTCCTGTGGTGCCGCGACCGCCGTATCTATGGGCCGTCGCGCAAGGAGCTGGAACGCCTCGTCCGTTCGCAACGACACCTCTATCTGGAGGCCCTGTTGGCCCGAGTCCGCGATCGGCTTGCGCCGGATGCGGTCGCCTTGCTGGAAGCCTCGCTCGCCGATCCCGATGGCCCGACCGGCTTCAACACGATGAAGGGGGATGCAGGTCAGGCGACGCTCGAAAACATTCTTGGCGTGACCGCCAAACTCGCCTTTATCCAACGGCTTGCTCTTCCCCGAGATTTCCTATCGGTCACGGGCAAGGCATGGGTCGATCAGATCGTTCGCCGGGTTGCCGGCGAGAAAGCCTCGGAGATGCGCCGGCATGTACCGGCGCGCCAGCTCGGGCTCTATGCCGTTTATCTGATGGCGCGGGAAGCTCAGCTTACGGATGCGATGGTCGACCTGCTGATCGAGACGGTCCATAAGATCGGATCGCGCTCGAAACGCAAGGTGGTGGGCGATATCGCGAAAGACATCGAGCGGGTCTATGGCAAGGAGCGACTCCTGGTCGAGATTGCCAGCGCTTCGATCGACGATCCATCCGGGCGCATCTGCGATGTCATTTTCCCAATCGCCGGCAAGGACAAACTGGCGGCGATCATCAAGGAAAGCCAGGCAAAGGGCGCCTTGGATCGGCGGATCTACAAGGTGATGCGGAGGTCATGGGCCAATCATTATCGCCGTATGCTGCCAAGCCTGCTTTCGGCACTGGAGTTCCGGTCGAACAACGCCGTGTGGCGTCCGGTGCTGGCGGCCCTGGACTGGATCAGAAGCAAAGTGGATGATGGATGCCGCTACGTGCCGCCGCACGCAGTGCCGGTCGACGAGGTCATTCCGGCGAGATGGCGCAGTTCCGTCATTGATGAAGAGGGGCGCGTAAACCGGATCAGTTATGAGCTTTGTGTCCTCGCGCAACTGCGCGATCGCATCCGTTCTAAGGAAATCTGGGTTGTCGGGGCGGACCGATACCGCAATCCCGATGACGATCTTCCCAAGGACTTCGATGCGCGGCGAGAAGCATATTACACAGGATTGAACCTGACGGCGGATGCGCGTGCATTTTCAAGCGCCATCCGGGAAGAGCTTGCTCAGGAACTGTTGCTCCTCAATGCCAATATTCCCCGGAACGACAAGGTTCGGCTGCTGTGGCGCGGCGAGAACCGTATATCTCTCACCCCGTTCAAACCCTTGCCCGAACCCAGGGGTCTCGCCTCGATCAAGACCGAGATCGGCCAACGCTGGCCGATGACCGGGCTGCTCGACGTACTGAAGGAGGCTGCCCTTGATACGGGACTTCTCGAAGCGTTCGAAACATCGGCCTCGCGTGTTGCACTGCCGAAAACCGCGCTGGATCAACGTCTCCTGCTATGCCTCTACGGCCTGGGAACGAATGCCGGGCTCAAGCGGATCGCCGGCGCCACCCCCGATGTCAGCTATGAAGAGCTGCTGCATGTCCATCGCCGCTTCGTTCATGCCGCGGCGCTCAAGGAGGCGTGTGCCAGGGTTGCGAATGCGACCCTGGCAATCCGCAATGCTGCAGTCTGGGGGGACGCCGGCACGGCCTGTGCGTCAGATTCCACAAAGTTCGGAGCCTGGGATCGCAACCTGATGACGGAATGGCATGCGCGTTATGGTGGACGGGGCGTCATGATCTACTGGCATGTCGAACGACGCGCGACATGCGTCTATTCCCAGCTCAAGCGCTGCTCTTCCTCCGAGGTCGCCTCCATGATCGAGGGCGTGCTGCGCCATTGCACCGACATGGAAATCCAGCGACAATATGTTGATAGTCATGGCCAAAGCGCGGTTGGCTTTGCATTTTGCCGGCTTCTCGGATTTGAGCTTGCACCCCGCCTGAAAGCGATCGCTCGCCAGAAGCTGGCTCTTCCCGATGTCGGCATGCGAACGCGGCTTCCCCACTTGCAGCCGATCCTCTCCAGTCCGATCAACTGGGATGAGATCGAGCAGCAATATGACGAGATGGTCAAATATGCAGCCGCGATGCAGACAAAAACCGCCGACCCGGAGGCGATCCTGCGCCGGTTTAGCCGCTCCGAGGTGATGCACCCGACCTACAAGGCGTTGAGTGAGCTGGGCCGCGCGGTCAAGACGATCTTCCTGTGCCGGTATCTGCGCGAGGAGTCCTTCCGCCGCGAAATTCATGAAGGCCTGAATGTCGTTGAAAACTGGAACAGTGCCAATGGGTTCGTTTTCTTCGGCAAGGGCGGCGAGATCGCCACTAACCGCATCGATGAGCAGCAGCTCTCGGTCCTGGCGCTACATTTGCTGCAAGCGTCGCTTGTCTATGTGAACACCCGAATGCTTCAGAGCGTGCTGGTGGAACCGAAATGGACGGGCCGGATGACGCCGGATGATTATCGCGGCCTCACACCGCTGATTTACAGCCACGTCAATCCTTATGGCCGCTTCGACCTCGATCTGAATAGCCGGATCGATTTTGGGCGGCTTGCTGCCTGACCGGGGCCTTTCCGCTCGCACCATTTGGGTGCACCCGAACGTGACGATCGGAAGTGACATATACGACATGTCACAAAAGGGTGGTTCCGTCACCAATGTTACTGTACGAGGGCAAAGCCACCCTAATGTGACGGATTTGCCCATGACCCGCGTCGGCTACGCCCGCGTCAGCACCATCGACCAGGATCTCGACATCCAGGTTGCCCGGTTGAAGGCAGCGGGCTGTGAAATCCTCCGCTCCGAAACAGGCTCGGGCGCATCGCGCACTGGACGCACGGAGCTTGAGACGATCATGCAGTTCCTGCGCGCCGATGACGAACTCGTCGTCCTGCGTCTCGATCGGCTCGGTCGCTCCACACGCGATGTTCTCAATCTGGTTCATGAACTCGACCAGAAGGGAGCCTCATTGCGGGTGCTTGAGCCGGAGGTGACGACGGCCGGAAGCATGGGGCGGATGGTGATCACCATTCTGGGCATGGTCGCGGACATGGAACTGACGTTCATCAAGGACCGGCAGCGCGCCGGGATCGAGGCGGCGCGCGCCGAAGGCGTCTACAAAGGCCGGAAGAAAAACATCGATGACGATGAAATCCGACGCCGGATCACCGCCGGCGCGAGCAAGGCCAGCGTCGCGCGCGACCTCAAGATCTCAAGAATGACCGTCTATCGGGCGCTTGACGTCATTCCTTCAAGGATCGGGCTGCCGGAAAAGCCGCCTTCTGTCACCATCGCCCTGCATCTGACCATCGAGAACTTCAACAAGCATGGTCGTGGCAGAAAGCCCGCTCGCGAGCGCATTGAGGCGATGCTGGAGCGGGATTACCAGATGCAAAAGACCGGGAACTGCGATTACACGCTGACCGTCGCCTATGATCAGGGTGCCGATGGCGTCAGCCTCGATGATGAGATCGCATCTCTCCAGACAGAGATGTTCAACATCGCAGAGAGCTACAGGTGCTCGATCGAGACCGATGTTTACGAGATTGGAGGACAAGAGCGAGCCTGGTAGATCGCCATGTTCAATCTTTGTTCTTCAACATGGCCAAAATCGCAGCTTCGGGCCGACTGGGCCTTCTACCTGGGCGGGCCGGGCGAAGCCGGCGGAGCGGTCAACGCCCATTATGGTCGCGACCCAGTGGTCAAGATCTACACCACCATCACCGACCGCTACGCGCCGCTGCACCAGACGGTGATCGCCGGCACGGCAGGAGAAGCCATCCATGCGCTCGATGGGCTCCTCGGCCATGACAGCAACGCCGATCTGACCGCGCTGCACGTCGATGGAGGCGGCGTTTCCGACATCGTGTTCGCAACGATGCATCTCCTCGGGCTCGATTTCGAGCCGCGCATTCCTCGCCTGTCCGACCGGCGCCTCTACGCATTCGAACCTTCGAAGCGCTATGGCAGGCTTGCGCCACTGTTCGGTCACAGGCTCAACCGGGATCTGATCGTCAGCCACTGGCCGGATATCGAACGCGTCATCGGCGCGATGCGTGATCGCACCGTTACGCCCTCGCTGATCCTCAAAAAGCTATCCGCCTACCGCCAGCAGAACAGCCTCGCCGCGGCGCTCCGCGAGGTAGGACGGATCGAGCGCACGCTGTTCACGTTGCGCTGGTTCGACGATCCGGCGCTACGCCGCACGGTCACCGCCGAGTTGAACAAGGGCGAGGCGCGCAACAGCCTGGCGCGAGCGGTCGCCTTCCATCGGCTCGGTCGCTTTCGCGACCGTGGCTTGGAGAACCAGCAAACCCGCGCGGCTGCCCTCAACCTCGTCACCGCAGCGATCATCCTGTTCAACTGTCGCTATCTTGGGCACGCCGTCGAAGAAATGCGCCGCCGCGGAAGCCAGATCGATCCGGCTATGCTGTCTCGGCTCTCACCATTGGGTTGGGATCGCATCAATCTCACCGGCGATTATGTCTGGTCCGATCACCTCGATCTCGACGCCAATGGCCTCATGCCGCTGCTCATCAAACCGCTACCGTGAATCTGTGTCCGCATAATGCACAGGGGCCGAATTGCAGAAGATCGCGGCCATGCCCTGGCCGCCACCGGCCAACGGCGAGAGTTCTGGATGAACGCCCTGCGGCTAGCCGGGCACTGCCAATTTATGAACCTAGCACGAGAAGTCGCATGAAAGCTTCCGCAAGCCGACCACGACCGATCTGGACTATGCGATCCAAACGGTTGCCGAGCGGCCCGGGATTGATGCCAATGGGGCAAAGTCGCCAGCGCGCACCAGCGTAACCTTCCCAATCTTTCGCTGCTAACCCGGCCCGATTTGCGGAACCATCATCATCAATGTCGTCTCATTGTGATTGTGCACACCAAGAAGCGCAGCGAAGCACCGTCAACGTAGGATTACTCTAGTCCTGATTGCGCAGCTTCCGAAAGCCTCATACTGCGTCAATTCTTTCGCCTAACCGCACGCACAATTCGTCGAGCGATCTGACGACGAAATCTGCCTGCTCATCGGCATGTGCGCCAAAGTCGGTTGCATCTGAGAGACCAGTCGTCACACCAATGCTCGCGGCGGACGCGGCCCGCGCCATTCTCATTTCTAGCCCTGGGTCGTCACCCACGACGATCAATTTATGCGTCGCATCAGTCGGCAGACCCATCAAAGATCGGGCGCAATGCAGTGCTGCGAGCGATGGCTTGCCGAGTATGACAGGCTCGATCCCCGTCATCGCGGTGATGGCCGCATTAATCGCGAAGCTAGTTCCGATCTTGCGCCCGCCCTCCGAAGCGAAAAAGGGAACATTGGACGCCGTTGTGAGCTGCGCGCCGTCTTCGAGGTCCGCGAGCACCGCCTCCAGATCGTCGAACGTGAATGCGCGGTGATAGGCGACATAGACAGCCTCAACCGCGCAAGAAGGAGCGGCATTTTCGACGACTTCGATACCAGCGGCACGCAGCGGCACGAATGATTCGCTACGCCCCAGCGCCCTGACTTTGCGGATCCCCCGTTCAGAAAACCAATATGCAGCGGCCGTCGTCGGCGTCATCACAGCACTGTCAGGCACCTTCAACCCGGCAACGCGCAGGTTATACGCATATTGAGCCGGGGCTATGGCAGACCCATTGGTGAAAATCCTAAAGGGCATGCCGCGCGCTGTAAGTTCTTCCAGCAGCACTTCTGCGCCCGGAAGCGGGCGATATCCAGAACTGGCGCTGTCGCCAAGTACAAGCGTGCCGTCCATGTCGAAAATGAAACCCGATGCACCAGCAAGCCGGGCAGCCAAGCCGTCAAGCGATTCACTGACCATTACATTTTGCCCGCGGAAGCGCCAGAATGAAGTGCCAATCGTAAACCTTTTCTGTCGATTACGACATCTTTCAGGGTCGGGTTAGCAATAAGTTCTCGTAGCAATTTCATCAACGGCGCAGCCTCCGGAGTATAGGTTGCGCGGCTGGGTCCCATCGCAAGCATTGCGTCGACCTGATCCGCCGGCATCACGGCGCGCAACAGAAATTCCTCATCGTCCAGATGCGCGCCAAACTTGCGACGGAGATCCGAATAGTCAGGGAAATCCGGTTCACCAGCTATCTCCTTTGCCCGCGGTCGATCCATGATGACATCCAGGATCACCGGATCGATTGGGCTCGTCGGACGCCCAAGCTTGCCCATTGCATAGCGCAAAATCTGATCCGATACCTGAACGTACCGCTGGCCGCTGACGATATTTGTTGTCGCCTGCGTCATCACCATCTGGGGAAAGGGCGTTACCATGATAGGATATCCAAGTTCAGCACGAACACGCTCCGTCTCTTCGACTACCGCGCCAAAAAGGTGCTCGAGCTTCAGTTCACTCAGTTGTCGACGAGTGGTGGTCATCACCCCTCCCGCGATCTGGTGACGCAGAAAACTGGCATCGAAGGCTTGAGGCGTGCCCGGTTGGAGGCCTTCCGCCTTAGCCAGACGCCACCAATAATCGGTAACGTTTGCTAGAGCCCTGTCATCGATCGGCACACTATGGCCTGCTTCCCGCAAATTCGCGACAAGCCTACCGGCCTCGGGCAACGAACTGCCATCCCCGAGGGGGCCGATACCGACATGAATGCCATCGACAGCTCCGCAATCGGCGGCCGCCAAAGCGGTAAGTGGACCATAACCGATCGTGCAGTGCGGGTGGACTTCCAGCGATTTCCCGCCGATCACCGCCTTGATCGCCGGTGCGAGTGTCTTCACGCGATCTGGAGATAGCAGGCCGCCCGGATCTTTGATGTAGAACAGGTCGATATGGGGCGATCTGGCGAGTTTCGCTGCGAAATCTGCATAGAATGCATCATCGTGCACGGCAGAGAGGGTGAATGTCAGCGCCGCCATAACTTGCGCATCACCCTCTTCTTTGATGAGCTGAGCTGCTTCAAGAACCGCATCTATGTCATGCATGGGATCAAGAACAATGAAGCGGCCGATGCCATTATGTTGGAGCCGGCGATAGACGATTCGCATAAATTCGGGACCAGCCTGCTGCCAAGCAATGAATCGTAGGCCGGTGGTGATAAATTGAAGCGGTGTGTTGGGCATGGCAGCCCGGACACGCCTGATACGCTCCCAGGGATTGTTACGGAAATAACGCACTGCTACGGCCATGTGGGTCGATGATGTGAAATCGATTGCTCTAAAGCCTACGCGATCCATCTGGCCGGCGACCTGGAGGATCTTTGCTGTATCGAGGCCTGTCGCGCCCCACAGCGACTGGTTGCCATCGCGCACCGAAACGTCGACGAGATTTATTTCAGCCATTGTTCAAATTTCCGAAGAAGCGGGTGTCGACGTCGCCGGCACGGAATCGCGGATCAGCCGCGATAATGGCGTGAAGCCCAGCTGTTGAATCCATGCCTTCTAGCTCGAATACCGATAAGGCAGCAGTCAGGCGCTCAATAGCCTCGGCTCGGTCGTTGCCATGGACAATGAGCTTCCCGGCGAGGGAGTCGTAAAAGGGCGGGACGAGGCCGCCATTGAATATATGGGTATCGACGCGTATGCCTTCGCCCGCCGGCCACTTGGCCGATGCGGCGCGCCCGGGCGAGGGCTGGAAATCTTCGCGCCAGTTTTCGGCGTTGATGCGCACCTCAATGGCATGACCGCGAGGCCGTATCATCTCCTGTGTCAGCGCCAATTTGCTACCGGCTGCTACTAACAGCTGTTGCTCAATCAGATCGACGCCGGTGATCGCTTCCGTTACGGGATGCTCTACCTGGATACGCGCATTCATCTCTAGGAAATAAAAATCGAAAGTAACGGCATCTACCAGAAATTCGACCGTACCTGCTCCTCGATATGCCAGAAACTTGGCCAAATCGACCGCCGCCTGCTCGATAGCCGTGCGCTTGTCATCGGGAAGAAGGGCTGCTGGAGCTTCCTCGACCAGCTTCTGGAAGCGGCGCTGTATCGAACAGTCGCGCGTGCCCAGATGAATCGCATTCACACCATCGCCAAGCACCTGCACTTCGATATGCCGGCCGCTCGTGATAAAGCGCTCGACGTAGATGCGTGGATCCCCGAAGGAAGCCTGCGCTTCAGCCATGGCAAGATCGATCTGACCATCTAGCTGCGATTCATTATCGACTCTTTTCATTCCCTTACCGCCGCCCCCGGACACAGCTTTGAGCAATAGCGGATAGCCCGTTTCCTGCGCGCGCCTTCGCGCTTCCTCCTTATCGCCTGCCTCACCGCCCGGGACCACCGGGAGGCCCGCTTCGATGCCGACCTTACGCGCCATCAGCTTGTCACCCATTGCCTCGAGGCTGGATGAGGAAGGGCCGACGAAAGCGATCCCCGCTTCCGCGCAAGCACGGGCAAGGCCCACATTTTCGGAGAGAAAGCCATAGCCGGGGTGCAGCGCATCCGCCCCACTTAGTTTGGTCGCGGCGATCACCTTGGCAACGTCGAGATAGCTTTGCGCCGAGGGAGCCGGACCGACCTTTACGATATGATCCGCCAGCCATGCGGCCGCGCTATTCAGATCCGCTTCGGACGCCCCAAGGACAGTCTCGATGCCCAGACGCTTTGCTGTGCGAATAACTCTAAAAGCGATTTCGCCGCGATTGGCAATGAGGAGACGCCTGATCATTTGACGAGCATCAAAATGGCGCCGGCATCTACCATCGCGCCATTCTCGACTAAGATTTCCGCGATCTCGCCTGCACAAGCTGCGGGGACGGGATTGAAGAGCTTCATGGTCTCGATGATACCGACATTGGATTCTGCCTCGACGCTGCTGCCGACCTCAACGAAGTATGCAGTTCCAGGAGCTGGGGAGCGGTAAAAGACGCCAGGCAAAGGTGCGCGAATGGCATGCATGCCTTCGGGAACCGGGATTTCTTCCTGACCCGACTGGGCAGTCGCCCCGGCAGGCGACGCTTCGTCTTCGAGCGACCACGCCTGGCTCCAGCCTTCCCCTTGACCTTCTCCTGCATCGGCCCTGCTGACGCGAAGCCGATAGCGATCGGTTCGGATGTCCAACCGATCATATTGACTGCCTTTCAGGATTGTGACGATTTCGTTCACATCCTCAGGACTTAGAGGCAGATCACCTTTCACGCATGCACTCCGATCTTGAGATAATCGCGGGCCGCGAGAATGATGCGGTCAGCAAACACTTCATCATTAAAGTGAGCATCCACCGCTTCGACCGGAATAGCGCTGGGAATGACTTTGCGAAGATATTCGGCGAAGGGGCCGGGCACATTGATATCGTGGAGATGCCCTTCCGGGCTGTCATGGCTGGAAAAGCCGCCCAACGGTACGAAAAAGCGTACAGGTCCTTTCGCTTCAATGACCATTTTGGCATAGTGATCGGCCAGATTTCGTAGCTCCTGCATCTGTGTGCGAACAGCAGTCAGCGCAGCATTATGCATGTGATAGCGCGTGCCTGGGAACCGCTTCTTAGCCTCCGCTAACGGCCCGCCGATGATGAAATCGGCATTGCCGGGAGCCAAGATCGTCGGAATGCCCTTTCGCAGCGCCGCCATCGCACGCTCAGGACCACCATCTGTAAGGCCGCCGTGAAGATGGTCGACGATTTCTGTTGCCGACAAATCGAGCACTAGAGCGACATCACGTCCTTCAACGATCGCATCGAGGGTTCCGCCGCCGCCGCCAGCACAATGGAACACCATGACTTCGTTGCCGTCGTCCTGAAGCGCTTCCCTTACACGTCGAACTGATGCTTCGGTAGTACCCAATGTGGTCATAAGAACGAGAGGTCGATCTTCCCTCTGTGCGGCAGGGTCATAACCCTTCGCCATGCCAGCAATAGCGAGCGCGGCGTTGCGATAGACATCGCGGCTGATCGAATTGATGCCTGAGACATCCGTGACGGCATTGGACATTATGATGTCCTTCGCCCCTACGAATGGTGCAGTGAACCCCGACGCCATGGTGGAGACCATCAACTTGGGAAGACCATAGGGAAAGGCCTTCATGACCGCTGTGCCAAGCGTTGTTCCCATCGACCCGCCGATAGAGATAATGCCGGAGAAGGGTTGCGCCTCATGATGATGAAGGGCAACTCGGATAGCACCCTCGATCATCACAGCCTGGCATTTGCCCTCATGACCAAGCGCACGCACTCTCTCAATGCTCCACCCCGCCGCTTCAGCAACCTCTTCGGGTGGAATCTCGGGGCTTCCGACCGTACGCCGCACGCTTGGATCGAGATGGACTATTTCGCATCCAGCTTCTTCAAGGCAGGTTCTGAGAAAACGTCCCTCGAATTCTTTCGTGTCGTGGGTGACGATCATCAGAACAAGTGGCTTCTTTCCAACCATCCTCTTCTCCATTATAGCCCGCTGATTTGCGCACGCTGATAGACCGGCTCCATCATTCAAGAATTCGGGGTACTCAGGCCGAGGATCTCACGCGCCTCTGCGGAAGATGCGATGTCAATCCCCAGTTCCGTCGCGATGCGGCGGGTTCGAGCCACGAGCTGTTCATTGGTCGCTAACTGCCCGCGGCTATAGTAAAGATTGTCCTCTAGGCCGACGCGCACGTGTCCGCCCAACAGCATAGCCTGTGTGGTCGCGGGCAGCTGCGCCGCCCCAATCGCCGACACACAGAAAATCGACTGCGGCGGCAAAGCCGCGATCATTGCCGCTAGGATATCGTGACTATAGGGCATGGCGCCTTGAAAGCCCTTGTCTGCGCCCAGGACCATATTGATGTAGTAGGGAGGCTTGTCATAGCCTTTCTGAATGAGTCGTGTTACATCCTGCAATATATGGGTTGGTGAAAATACCTCCCATTCAGGCTTGATGCCCCTGTCCGTCATACGCTGCACCAGCGTTTCGCAGCGGCTGGGCGGCGTGATTACGCATATTTCCCGTCCGCCATGGACGTCGACGAAGGTCATGCCATCGAAGGTCGCCATCTCCGCACCGGCTTCGCAGCCCTTTAGTCGTTCCTCGAAGCTTGATTCGAACAATCCGTCCGGCCTCTCGACAAGCATGTCACCGCTTGATCCGCCCCCGGTGGAATTGTTTATAATGATGTCGCAGCAATCGCGAATACGTCCGTTAATATCACGGTAAATATCCGCGTTACAAGTTGCGCCATCATCCGGCCTACGAGCGTGAAGCGCAGCAACTGCTGCCCCTTCCTTGTAAGATGCGTATACGGAAGCTGCAATTTCATCGGGTTGCGTGGGAAGAAGCGAACTCTGCTTCTTGGATGCCATGCCGCCCGTAGGAGCAACGGTGATAATCAGCTTGCTCACGACGAAACACCTTCATGGATGGAGGGAGTGGAAAGCGCGGACACGATTTCAGGGGGCAATGGAATGCCTCGCAATCTTCCGCTCTCCTGGTCGATGGCAGACCAAACGCGCTTTTCGAATGCCTCGATCGCCAGATCCTCACCTCTGAAGACGCGATGTGACACCTCAAAACTACTACGGCCAATCTTGGGAACGGAGGTATGCACCTGAATTTCTTCACCAAACCGACTGGGAATATAAAAACGGGCTCCGGTATCCACCATCGGAAAACCAACAATCCCGTACCTCTCAATCATAGCGCGCTTGTCAATACCGGTCACCATGCGAAAAATCGCGGCGGTGCAGCTGTCAAACATTCGGAAATACTGGGGATAATAAACTATCCCGGCGGGATCGCAATCACCCCAACTTATCTCAACGGAGATTTTATTTACAAACATGAGGGCATGTCTCACGCTATGCCGGACGCCGGACGTGTCGGCGCCGAATTAAACCAGTTCGAATTGAGATATTAGACCGTTTTGCAGGCCTAGTCTCATCAGACGCCCGCCTGCATCTAGCAACAGTTCATCGTCCCTCGCGTCCTTCAACGTCGCCGTGGCCACGCCAGCCTCTCTAAGCGAGCCAATCGCGTCTTCATGCGAACTGGAACGCGTCCCACCGGTGCTGCCCATTTGCAATTGAGCGGCAAGATACTGCCTTGCATTTGCGCCATGCTCATGGGCCAGCGCTGCTTGGAAAGCCTGAAACGCGGCTCGCTGAGTAACGTGAGCGCCCAAGCGCGGTAATTTACTCGTTCCATAGTTGACAGGCCAAGTCGCTGCTTTCAGGCGACGAATCCGATTACCTTCACACTCATATATGATAAAGAACTTCACCGTCATCATGTCGCCTGGCGCCAACGGTCCAAACGGAAAGTCTGGCCGCGACTTTAGTGCATGAAAATCCATGTCGATCTCACGAAAATGACCCGACGGGCCATCAAAGCCTGTGATAGGCCGAAATATCTCACGGATACCATTTCGAACGAAATGGAACAAATTCAACCATTCATCGCGGCCCGTCACCGTTTGACCGCCATCCTCCCAGACCACATCCTCCGTAAACCATTGATCCACGAGATTAACGTAATCCCCGGAATTGAATGCATCTATATATGTGGTGAAATCCATTGTTTTAATTCCCAACTGGTAAGTTTGATTAGACTTGGTTTAAATCGGAAACTGTCCTGGCAGGGTTTCAACTGTAATCCAGCGAGTTTCAGTAAAACTATCGATCCCCTGTTTGCCTCCGAACCGGCCATAGCCAGACGCTCCGGTACCCCCGAAAGGCATCTGCGGCTCGTCATGAACCGTGGGCCCATTGATATGACAGATGCCTGATTTGATCCTCTTCGCGAGCATCAACCCCTTTGCGATATCGCGTGTGAAGATAGCCGCAGAAAGCCCGTATTGGCTGTCATTGGCAATCTCCACCGCTTGGTCGGCATCGCGAGCACGGATTAAGGCCACGACCGGGCCGAAGCTCTCGTCGCGATAGAGATCCATTGCGGGAGTTACGCCATCAAGCACGATGGCAGACATCACCACATTGTCCCCTTTTCCGCCCGTCAAGATCTTGGCACCTTTCTCGATCGCATCGTCAACCAACTCGTTGACGCGGTTCACAGTGCTCATGTCGACCACCGAACCCAGCGGCGCCTTCCCTTCACGCGGGTCGCTCGCGACAAGGGTCGCCGTCTTTGATGCAAACTTTTCCGCAAAAGCCTCTGCGACTGCGTCAACCACGATAATTCGCTCGGTGCTCATGCAAATTTGGCCTTGGTTCATAAACGCACCAAAAGCTGCCGCCTTGACGGCTTCGTCGAGATCGGCATCTTCCAGAATCAGGAGCGGCGCCTTACCGCCAAGCTCGAGCAGGCAAGGTTTAAGATTTTCCGCCGCCCGACGAGCGATAATCCGACCGACATGGGTGCTGCCAGTAAAGTTGATACGCTTGATCTCTGGCGCGTCGATCAGCGCGCCGACTACTTCTGCAGCATCTTCTGGCGCATTAGTCACGATATTTACTACCGACTCGGGAAACCCCGCGTCAGCGAAGGCCTCGACGATAAGCGCGTGGGTATTTGGACATAATTCACTAGCTTTGAGGATCACCGAGTTCCCACAGGCAAGCGGCACCGCGATAGCACGAACGCCGAGAATAATCGGTGCGTTCCAAGGTGCTATCCCAAGCACGACCCCGACAGGTTCCTTCATCACAAGGGCCAGACAGCCGGGCTTGTCCGAAGGAATTACTTCACCGCATATTTGAGTAGTCAGCGCTGCCGCTTCTCGGACTATACCGGCAGCAAGTTCCAGATTGAACAATGCCCAACCACGTGTGGACCCAGTCTCTTGCATCATCGAAGCAACAAACTGGTCCTTGCGGGCCTCCAAGGCCGATGCCGCCCGCAGCAGAACCATGCGACGAGTGTTGGGACCCAGCGCTGCCCAGACCTTTTGACCTTCGGCAGCCCTATTGCCTAAGTTCGGAATGTCAGCGGCCTGCATAGCCTCAGCCGAGGATGCTACTTCGCCAGTGAGTGGATTGATTCGTTCAAACCGCATGTTTCCACCTCTTTAGTGGTAAATAGAAGATCAATGGAGAAAGCAGGCCGTCCCTACGAATCAGAAATTAAATCTAGCTCGAATTCCGTAAGTCCGAGGAGCTTCAAGTGTAACTACAGGAAGACCGACGATTGGTTGTACAAACGAGGTCGCCTTTAACGTCTCGTTCTCGATATTATCGATATACACAGCAACAGAGTAGCGGTTTTCAGGGCCGCGCCATGTCAAACTCGCATTCGACATCATATATCCTTGCTGAGCGAGATCGTCCAGCGGGTAGGCGTCGTTATAGGCTGTCAGTCGTTCGTTTTCGGGACCAAAGAACCATTCGTTCCCGACGATCGCGGAAAATTCCGTGAGTGCTGCGCGCATTGACGCCTCAGTCACGCCGTTAGGCAATATCATGGTCATACTCCCGGAACCCAAGTCGTGTGAAAGGCGCTCCTGAGACGAATCGGCAATCGGGCCGTTGCAAGCGGCCCCTCGGAGATGGCGCGCGCGTCGAAGATCAGCAGATCGGAACGGTTTTGGTCATGTCGATCGGCGATATTGATATACCAACCTTCATCTTCGCCAGGCCCGCGCGGGATGAACGCGCCCTCCTGGAAGCTAGTCTCGTCAGTCCCGTGATAGGTTTGGACTTCGCCGGTCGTCAGATCGATTTTGCCGATCATGTTAGCGCCCATGTAGGTAGGGCCGGCCATCAATATCCGCCTCTCCGGATCCACCATTGAGATATAGGCGTAGCGATAATCCCGACCGACGCATCGCGGATCGATGAGCGGCAGCTCACCGCCATATGGGGCCAAACTCTTCGATGAGAATCCTCCATCGACGGCGTTCGACGTCATGTCGAAAGACCAACGCGTGGGATAGGGGACGCCATCCTGAGGATCCGCGGCCGATCCTGCGATGTCGCCGATGTAGGGGAAGCCATTCCGCTTGGAGATCATCATATCGAGATGGACTATTGTGCCTTCGTTAAAGCCGTTGATGACGTGAAAGCCACACGACGTAGGCACTTTGAACCATCGGATATCGGTCGTACTGCCGGCTCGCGGCATAATGCCAACCCAACTAGGCAAACTCCCGTCCCACTTCCAATGATCCCCACCTGCCTTCAAGCGCTCGGGATCCATTGTCGTCGGAAAGATTGGAAAGATCACGTAATCAGTCGTGATCGCGAAGTCATGGACCATCCCGACATATGGGGGATCGAACCACTCTTCTTTAACAAGATTCCCACTTTTGTCCTCGATCAGGAAGCACATTGGCGACGAACCATCACCTTCACATTCATAGCTAAACAGAAGAAGCTCACCCGTAACGGGGTCTATCTTCGGGTGGGCTGTAACTGTTTTACTTTTAAGCTGCCCATTCCAAGTGAAATCGCCCAAGGTGGCTAGAGTGTCCGGATCGACAGCCATCGGCACATGGTCCTCCTTGAGCACCAGGAGACGGCCAGCGTGCCAAATTGGCGCGGTATTTGCGGTCCCTCGGCTTTTCCCGGCGACTTCAGGTTTATCAGTCCACGGATTGCGATATTTCCCATAGAGAGAACGTCGGGCAGCCCGCTCAGCTTTCCATCTTTCGGTCTGAATATAGCGCATCTTGAAATCGACATGGCCGTTCTCGAAGTTAAACATCGAGATCATCCCGTCCCCATTCACGTAAATGTCGTCTCCCAGATATGGCGGATATTGGGGATCCGGGCCGGAGCGATACCATCTACCATTAAGATCCGGGGGAACATCACCCTCCACCTCAAGATCATATATATCGCATTCAATTCTACTTGGAGTGTTGTATCCACTGAAAGAGAGACCGTCAGGAAATAGCTTAGTCATGAACGCATGCCTTTTTAAGTGTTACGCGCCTGCGCTTTGCTGCAGGAACATATTCAGCGAATAAAACATTATGAAGTTTGACTAGCGGCGCGAATAATCGTGTATCGGTTGGGATTGAGGACTCGCCTATATTCGATGGCCGCCCGTCGCTCCCACTATGAGGCACCTTCAGACGAGATCGGCACGAGTCCGCCATTTCACGACGCGTA
The DNA here is from genome assembly GCF_003584015.1 of Aurantiacibacter xanthus. Classification (GTDB taxonomy): domain Bacteria; phylum Pseudomonadota; class Alphaproteobacteria; order Sphingomonadales; family Sphingomonadaceae; genus Alteraurantiacibacter; species Alteraurantiacibacter xanthus. The sequence goes on along the minus strand of NZ_QXFM01000111.1, from coordinate 33,235 downwards.
CGCGTAGCGTTGCCGCGTTCGCATCGCGGCGCTCCTATCACCATACATCCTCTCCTAACTTCCCAAACCGCTGCGTCCCTTCATCGGGATCATGCAAGCTATGAGCGATGTTGTCGGCGCATACATTGCAGGCGAGATTTACGATGTCAAGTGGAGAAGCGAGGCGGGTAGCCGTAGTTCGTGAGACCTCAATCGAACGCGCCACCTTCGGCTTCCAGATTGGGGAAGGGCCTGAAATAAAGTTTCGCGCAGTTCAGCGGCCAACTAAGTCGTGATCTGTAATTTGCGATCGCTTGGCGGTTGTCCCTTGAGGGTCTCAAGGATCTGCCCGCACTCGCCGACCCTGAGGCCGGTGGTGCTGTATCGGGTCTCACAAGGCCGGACGTTGCATTGACTTGAAGCGAGCTCGGCGGCCCATCCCTCGACCTTCGCAGATCATCCGACCCTGCGTTCCCTCGCGGGACACCGAAGTCGACAAGCTTTCTCACCGCAATCGGGAGGCAGGGGCGCAGATGCTCGCGAATGTCCGACAGATCGACAAAACCGGTCAATCGAGCGCAGCAGATGATCCGCCGGCACATGCCGCTCCAGGCTGAAGGTGTAGAACAGCGCCTCCTGCGCCACTGTCAGCTCGCCCATCATCGACCCGTCTCCGCCACTCGCGCAGACTGAATCAGGACACCGGCGCTACTTCAAGGCCGAGTCTTTTTAACGGATAGGGACGATAGCCGAATGTGGCGCACAGGCCGCGGATCGTGTTGTCGAGAAGCCGGTGTACGCCAGTTGGGCAAGGCTGGCCGCATCATGCGGATCGGTCTTGTTCGCCTTCATCGCCTTCAGGCTCTGGTGGGCCTGACGCGCGTCGATGCAGATGATCGCGACACCAAGTTCGCGCAGCCCGAGCGCAACCGACGGACTCATCCGGCCCGTTTCGATCACAGCGCGCTCAATGGGACCATAGCGCTCCAGCACCGCGGCGATCGCCTCTGACGTGCTGTCTACGCATTGCATTCCAACCTTGCGCCCATCGGCATCGACGACGCAGACGTGCGACGTTTCCATCGACAGGTCCAATCCGGCATAATTTCGGATCGAACGGTTCCGCAGCATAGCCACCTACTACGACAGGTACCCCAAGAACAATCTCGTCGCCATCAAGCTCGTCTGTACCCACATCTGCGCTGTGAAATCCGCAGCCCAGGCGGAGATACGACCTTTGAAATTTATGAATATGCCTGCGCACCTCCAATCTGACCCATACACATTCGATCGGGTATTTGGCTGCTGCGGATTTATCGACCGCTTGTCCGTAATCATTGAGAATACCCGAGGTTTCTGCCAAACTCCTCGCATGAGCAAAGATCGTCCCTACCACCATGGAGAGCTTCAGAGTGCGCTCCTTGACCTTGCCGTTGTTGAAATCGAACGGGTTGGCTACGGTAACCTTTCCCTTCGGGAAATGGCCGCCGCAACCGGGGTGTCTCGGGGAGCGCCTTATCGACATTTTGCTAACAGACGCCGTTTCCTGGAAGCCCTGATCTCTCATGGATTAAGGATGATTAATGACGGCTTGGCCCAAGCAGCCGAGCCTTATGAAGCGCCTATCGAAAAGGTACGTTCCGTATTTGATAGATACCTTCGGTTTTCCGAGGAGCATCCGCAATTATATCAACTATGTTTTGCAGCAGATATATTTATAGATCTCCCGGCGAGCGACGATTATATGCGAGACGTACAGAATAAGTTTAATATATTTTCTAATTATATATCTCTTTTGGTGCCGAAACATGATGAGCATTATTTAGAGGCTCTTGCAATTTCTTGCTGGTCTCTCCTGCACGGATTTGCGATGCTTTCGACCACCCGCCGCCTTCAACACATTTTGCACGATAAAAAGTACGATACTCTATGCAGATCATTTGTGATTGAAAAATGCCTTTCTTTGCCAAATGTTATGCCACGAGTGCGGCATGGAACTATGGTTATCGGCGCCGATTAGACCCCGATTACGAAGTACGCCTAGAAAGTTATGTAGATTATATATGGTGAGTTCCGCTATTCGTGATTTGGATAATTAGGCGTGCAATTTTCGACTTGATCATCTGTCATCCAACTCTGGATAAGTCATAGGAATTTAATGACATACAAGTCATATGCATTTTTGAGGGGAATAAAACTGACGAAGCCGTGATGACGCGCTATGACGAACGAGAGCTACGGAAGTCCGTTGGAGACAGCCCCACATGGCGGCTAAAGAACCGGGAAAAATAGGCCGGGTCCGGAAACCCGAGCGAGTAGCCGACTTCAGCGACCGTTAGATTTGTATAAAGTAGCGAGCGCCGTGCTTCGAGCAGAGCGCGCTGATTAAGCACTTGGGTCGGGGACATGCCGGCAACTTTCGAGCAGGCCAGGCGTAGGGTCGTTTCGCTCACCCCCAGCGTTTCGGCGTAGACAGAGACGGGCTCTCGTTCCCGGAACCTGTGCTCGATCCTCTCCCTAAGACGCGCGACGATTCCGGCATAATAGCCTGGTCTTCTAATCGGCCTGTCGTCTAGCGTAGCGTTGCGCAGAACAACGACGAGAAGCGAGAGAAGAGTTGCATCGACGGCTGCCCGGTGGCCCGGTGCCGACCATGCCAGTTCGCGCATAAGTTCCTGCACAAGACGCTCAGCTGTCTCCTTTTCGAAATGCGACAACGTTAGCGCTCTTGCGGCGTCAAATATCCGTGCAAGCGCGTGATCATGGCGCGCGAGGTCGCTAATGTATCGCGTCGCCATCGTGACGACCGTTCCCGATGAATCCTCATCCCAGGAAAAGCCATGCACCACCGTCGCCGGTACGACCAGAAGGGATGGCGCTATAAAACGCAGCACCTGGCCATCGGCACGCATACTCCCTCCACCGGCCCAGATCAGGAAAATATGGCAAAGCTCGGCGTGAGCATGTGGCTTGATCGTCCACTCACTTGGCCGGGATCGATCGTCTAACGACTCGACATGTGTAAAGCAATCTTCGACGAGTCTATGTGGCTCCCCATAGAGGTAAAAGGTTGGGATCTGCTGCCGTGCGGTCATGGTCCGACTATAATTTTTGCCGTTGAATCGTCCAATCTTTTTATCGGCCGTGACATGGTGCGTAGCGTATTGCCAGCTAATTTGGGGCGTGGGGTGGCCATGCGAGCCCGCCGTACCAATAAGAGGATTAGATGCGAACCCAAGTCGCAATCATTGGCGCCGGTCCGGCCGGCATGCTCCTTGCACATCTGCTTGCCGCTGAAAACATTGAAGCGATAGTCCTCGAGCGGCGTGATCGCCATTATGTGGAAGGGCGCGTTCGCGCCGGCGTGCTGGAGCAGGTGACCGTGGACTTGATGCGTCGCCTCAAATTGTCGTCTCGACTGGACCAGGACGGCTTAGTTCATAGCGGGACCAATCTGTCATTGGACGGTCAAATCATTCATATCGATTTGGCGAATTTGACCGGTGGCTCCACCGTAACCGTCTACGGACAACAGGAGGTAATGCGGGATCTGTTCGACGCGGCCGAGCCACGCGGAGTGCATGTGATCTGGGATGCGGATGAGACCATGTTGCATGATGTCGATAGCGAACGGCCCTTCCTGACTTGGAAAAAGAATGGAACTGAGCATAGGCTCGATTGCGATTTTGTGGCGGGGTGCGATGGTTTTCACGGCCCTAGTCGGATGGCAATTCCCAACAACGTGCTTAAGACCTTTGAGCGCGTTTATCCCTTTGGGTGGCTGGGAATTCTGGCGGACGTACCGCCTGCCGGACATGAGCTGATTTATGCCAACCATGAGCGTGGTTTTGCACTCGCCTCCATGCGCTCGGCCACACGTAGCCGTTATTATATCCAATGTTCGCTGAACGACCGGGTAGAGGATTGGCCCGATGAGCGGTTCTGGGATGAAGCGTGCCTACGGCTCGGACGAGATGTTGCCACCAAAGTGACGCGAGGTCCATCATTCGAAAAAAGCATCGCGCCGCTGCGCTCCTTTGTATCCGAGCCGATGCGTTGGGGCCGTTTGTTTCTGGCGGGCGATGCAGCGCATATCGTGCCTCCCACCGGCGCCAAGGGCTTAAATCTGGCAGCGTCGGATGTGATCATGCTTAGTCAAGCCCTGCGCGAATTTTATCGCGACCATTCTTCCGCAGGCATCGACAGCTACTCTGAACGCGCACTGTCGAGGGTCTGGAAGGCGGAGCGCTTTTCGTGGTGGTTTACGTCTATCACGCACCGCTTTCCCAACATGGATGGGTTCGATCGTCGCATCCAGATGGCGGAGCTGGATTACATCCGCGGCTCGATAACAGCGCAGCGATCGTTGGCCGAAAATTATGTCGGCCTACCTTTGGAGACGATATAAGCACTAAGATTTACGATAACCGCACGTCGGCGCTAAGGGGCGAGTTGTTCGACAGAATGACTATTATGTGGGCGTCTTCGGTTTATCCGGCATGACGTGCTTCCCTGATTGTTACCAGTCCGAGGCAGCGTCCGGCTCCTTCATAAACTACACCCGATCATAATTGGAATTTTCCAGCTCAAAACGGTCCAGAATTCGGGATGCAGTCACCGCTCTCTTCTATCGCAGGGAAACGCCATCTCAAACGGGACTCAGCGCATCTGCCGTCACTCGAGGCGCCCGCAGCGCTGCCGTCCGCGCTCAGAAGCTTCGTACTGCCGGAGCCCGATGAAAAGGCTACCACTCGAGGCTGGCCTGCTCAATCGTCGTCGTGTTTTGGGCGACGAATGGGTGGACCGCTCGCTCGCCAATTGCACATCGTGCAATAGCGATTTCTAGGCGATGATTACACGTATCGCCTGGAATGAAATCCAGGCCGCACCGGGCTCGATGACCATATCCGGCGCCTACTTGTGCTGGCGTTTGCCGCCAGCCTCGGCCGTTGGGAAGAGTCTGCACTCCATGTCCGCGCCGGCTTGACCGGTGGCGGCTTCACGCGCGACGAGTTGACGTAAGTGCCCATGCAAATCGCTATCTAAGCCAGCGTGCCCGCCGCCAATACTGCCTTTGCAGAAGCCGGGAAAATCATTTCTGATATCGATGCAAACCAGTAATCGACGTGAAACGAACACCTTCCATAGCTCGCTATCCAGCGGCGCTCTGGTATCAAATATCTCCGATCGCCAGAATGAACCGAACCGTCATTCGGATAGTCCAGCTAGATGTGTCCAAACCCAACCAACACCCTGAGCATGGCGGATTTCTATGCAGTCGCAAAGCGCTTCGCCATGCGGGCGCCTGCTCCACCTTTTGCGGCAAGCTTCGCGCCATATCGCATGACGGTCTTGGGATCACGCCAGCGATAGGCCTGCATGATCGCCGGCAGACTTTCAGCGGCAGCAAAGTTGTCCTGTGCCACCCCGACCCGGATCGAATGCGACGACACCGCCGTCACCCAGCGCTCAAGCTCGGCGTTCGACATCTCGCCGAGCAGCTTCTTCGCATGGGCCGCGCGGATCAACCGCCTGTAAATGAGCGTGATGCTGTTGGGATGCAGCGCCCTGCGCCCGATCGCCGCGACCGTCCCGTCAAAATGCGTCTCGACGCGCCGGAACAACGGCCCCTTGTCGATATGCGCGGCCGCGCGCCAGCGCGCGATCGCCTGCATCGTCGGGGGCGCAAGATAGGCCCAGGCCCCCTCCCCTTCGCGATCTGTCTTGCTTGTCGGAATGAACAAGGCCCCTGCCCCGTCCGCATCCGGCCCGTGGATATGGTCGACGGCGATCGCCACCAACTCCGAGCGGCGCCCAGCGCTGTCATAGGCCACGCGCAGCAGCGCCGCGTCGCGATAGCCCAGCAGATCGCGCCGGACAGCCTTGAGAAGATGGGCGAGGCACACGCCGGAGGGCGGTGAATCAAAATCGGCAATGTCGCCCTTGAAGCGGATCGCGCGGGCCTGCTTCTGGCGCACGCCCACTGTCTTGCGCGCCGCTTTCATTTCGAGCGTGACCAGCTCCCCGGCGGTGGGATCGGGCAGGCCCGCCATACGATAGGCCCAGCCAATGTTGACGATGTAGCGTTCGATCGTCGCCATCGCGCGGACCTTTTCGGCCGAGGCGTCAATCCCGGCGATCTGGCGGATATAGGCCGCCACGGCGCTGACCTCCGCCTTCGGCGGATCGAGACGCCGGCGACGGCACCACGCTCCCCAAATTTTCAGATCCGAGCGGAAGGCGCGACGCGTGTTGTGCGACCAGGCCCGCACGGCCGCCTCGATCAGCTCAGCCTTGATCTCCCGCACGGTTCCGGCGAGCGCGCGCACATCGTCGACAACCTCCCCGACATCGGCCGAGGGGGGCGGCAAGGCCGCTGGCGGCCCGGAAGGAAGAGTTTCAGGCGGGAGCGCGCTCATGCGCCGAGGGATAGCGCGCCCACTTTCCAATGTATAGGGTGTTGATAACGATCCATTATCAACACTATGCGTCCGGGCATGCTTTACCGAGAGGTCGTTTCAGTTCACTATTGGCTATGGAAAACCGGCCCTCGCCCATCCGATACGGTCCCGACTATACCCCAAAAATGGTCACGGCGATAGCGGCCGCGACAGCCGCGATTGCCCGTCTCGATGCCCGGATTATCGTCAGTCCGGTGGCCAAAGCATGGTCCACGCGCGCCGCGTGGAGCGGCTATGCGCGGGCCTTGCAATTGCAGTCGGCCGAGGTTGAGGAAATTGACGTATTTTCGTGGGGCTGCGACCTCAAAATCCCTGGTCGTCCTCCCCTCCCCAGCCATCTCGACCTGTTCGACCGCTTCGCGGAATGGCGAGCAGCGTTGCAGGATGACGATCGGCTTCGCTGGCGCGACCGCCTGCCGACCGCGATCGGAGATCCAGCAACGGCGACCGAGCACGCCCCCCTTGTCCGCGCGCTCGATACCGTCCGCCAGCTCGCGCGGATCGACCACAGCATCATGGCCTGGCTGTCCTTGCCATTCGCGTTGCGCGACCGCGGCCTTGTGGCTAGCCCCCTCCCCTGCCTTGCCGGCGGCGCCAAGGCGTTCCGGCTGAAGCCCCGGCCCAATGACGATGATTGGCTGGCCGTGCTGCGCGCCCTCGAAAGCGCGGCGACGATCGCGCTGCAGCGGCTGCACAGCCTCGAGCGGCACTATCGCGACGCTCAGCGCGCGATCGCCGCCGAATACCGCCCTGGCGCCCTCCCTGCGCTGCTGGCGCTGATCCAATATCGCCCTTTGCTCTCCCCGCAATCGGCTGCAGAGTTACTTTGCATGAGTATCGCCGGAGCGAGCAAGCTGTTCGAGCGCGCCGCGACGGCCGGTCTGCTCGTGGAAATTACGCAGCGGCGAAGCTGGCGCCAATTTCTGACGCCGGACCTGGCCGCAGATTTTGGCTATGTGCGGCCAAAGCGGGGACGGCCTGCTAAAGAGCCCCCTCCCCTTCCCGTCGATCGCGATCTGGCTGCGGTATTCGATGCGTTCGACACCGAAATGGCTGCATTAGACAATCTCCTCGCTAGGAAATGCGAGCTCAATTAATTCCAAAGCGCGCTTCTCCCTTCCAGGAAATATGCGTTTTATCAGCCACTTATATTTGTGCAGCGTTATGTGCCGCATATCGTGCGGCGTCTTGTAGCGCAATGTATAACGCGCTGTGTGCTGCGCGGGCGTATTCGCATGTGCGTGCGACTGCGCGGCTACGCGCGCGCTCTAACGCGCCGCTACAGTGTGATGGTGATGTGCATGCAGCATCGCGTGGCCCAGCACGTTCGAGTGCGGACGCGCGGCATACTTGCACAGCGCCTATACCCGCGTTATCACATCCGCATACGGTTGGTGCTGCGCATCCTTACGCACGGTCGGCCTGTGCCGCGCAGGTGAACGCGCGGCCTTATATTAGAGGAGCTAACGAATGCCGGTCATCACCATCGCGCAGAGCAAAGGAGGCGCGGGTAAAACCACACTCGCTCTCGCGCTCGCGTCTGAATTCGAGGCACTAGGCGGCTCCGTATTCATGCTCGATGCTGACCGCCAGAACAGCCTGCTAAACTGGCACCGCGATCGCCGCGAAGAGGGAAGGGGAGGTGACTCCCTCATCACTGTGGAGGATGCCTCCCAGATCCGCGACGCCGAGATCGGCGCAGCTATCAAAAGGGCGAGGGAAAGTGCACAACTGGTGATCGTGGATTCTGAAGGGACGTCCAACTTCAAGACCGCATATGCCGCGATGGACTCTGACTTTGTCGTGATACCAACCCGCTCCTCGCGCCTCGACCTCGAAAGAACCGTGGAAACCAGCGAAATGCTGCAGAAGATGGGTGGCGGGGTGCCATACCGAGTCCTCATTACCCAAACCGGACAGGTCGCGCGCTCGCGCGCCGAGTGGGAAATCGATGCCCAAATCAGCAGTGCATTGCCGATATTCAAGGAGCAAATGCACACACTCGATGCATTCCGCGCCATGTCGAATTTCCGCATGACCCTCGCGGAAGTGGAGCAAGCTGGTCTCGCCAAAACGGAGAAAGCCCGGCGCATAGCCCAGAGCATCCTCGCCGACGTCCTCGGCGAAATTCAGAACAAGGAAGCATCCAATGGCTGAACCCAAACCCGCAACTCCGGCCATGGGTGACATCATCGGCAAAACCCGGCAGCGCCTCGAAACGAATGACGATCCAACCGCTCGCCTCAAAAGCCTGATCGCGTCTACACCGCCGGCGGGTGCCGCGGTCGACCCATCCCCAACCCGGGAACCGCTCCGGCCAACGCCCCCGGCGAATTATTTTCCGCAGGTCCAAGCCGAAACCGCCGCAATTCCCAAGCGCAAACCAATGCGCGGGCCAGCGCGGACCAAACATATCACTATGCGCCTGTCGCAGCCCGAGCGTGACCGACTAGTCCTCTGGTGCGAGGCCAGAAACCTCAGCCTACCCGACGGCATCATCGCCTTGCTCGATCTCGCCGAAGGGGAGGGGCCGGTCTGACGCCCAGGATGCGTTTATGTGAGTAATTGGGGGCAGGGGCCTATGCACGCCCACGTTGCTGCACGAAGGATTTACAAAACCCCTCCCACGACTTGTAAAGTGCATCCCCAACCAGGTTATCCAATCGAGACCCCATCGTCTTGCGATACCCGCTCGCAATGAGATCCTTGTCCCAACCACCGCCATAATCCGCAACGATCGTCAACAAACGCGTGTCGGGGCAGAAGTGCAGGGAATCGCGGGGAAACGGCTTACGCTCGATAATCTTCGGCCGATCCGCGATCGCGATCGTCTCCACCGTGCCCTCACGCCGCGCGCGCCGACCAACCCTAGGACGATCCAATTCGCGCGCGGTTTCCTTCTGATCCTCAAGATCCTTGGGGTGAAACATCAGTTTCACGGCCTCGACCGGCCGACCGCGGCCCGATCCCCGGATTTCCTCCCATTCAACCGTGAAATCCGCCAGTTGATCGATCTCCGCCTTCGACTTCGCCAGCACATCGCGCCGGAACTCGGCAAAGTTCTTAAAGCTGCCGTCAGGAACTCCAAGCTTCCGCCGCAGTTCATCGACCTTCATTTTGTACACCCGGTTCTGCCGATTGATGATCAGACACCCCAGATCGTAAAGGGAGAGAGCATAGCGAGACTGCAGCGCAAGCATCACACCGAGATTGACGCGCGCATAATAGTCCGAACGCTGCAACACCCGCTTGAAATTATCCGAGAACTGAAATTCGACGACGCTCATCCCGTCTTCGGAAATTTCCTCGACACAGCTCGCCAGCAACGCCTGGGACATCACCGCAGGTTTACCCTTCGACGTCGTCGTCCGAATACGAACAATGACCCGAAGCAATTCATCCATCACGGTCTGAATACGCTCATTACCCTTGTGGGAGCCTCGAAGCTCCTTCTTCGTAATAACGAACGTCTTGTCTTCATAGGCTTCCGGACCAGCCTTGCGCAGCATCAACGCAAAAGCTTTGCGCGCAGCAGCGCCAAGCGAGCCGGTCTCGAACTCGGACTCGACCAATTCGCCGGGTTTGCTTACAAAATCGAGATCACGGCGGCGAATCACATCCGCAACGCGCAGCGTCCGGCTCAGACTCTCCAGCCCTGATGTTACCTCGATTTCCGATATGTCCGAATCGAGCTTCATATGAGTTGCATACCATCAACGTGTCATAAAGAGAACCCGCCCCCGTTTACTCACATAGACGAACCCCCGCCGCCTCATGAAAGAGGGCAGGGCGCTCTGTCACCAGCCCCCTAGTCCTCACATGAACGCGCCGCGAAACCCGCAGAAATACACGGGTTTAGGAGCGCCCCCGATTCCTCACATAAACACGATCGGTTGGCCTAGATCATTCAGCTGCCGAAAGACCAAACAATGTGCGCCCCCAGCGACTCACAATAACGCGGCGCCAAGCTGCTGATCCGAATCGGTTTTCCGGGGCTCCCCCGTCCACTCATATAAACGCCGATCCAAAGGACTGACCGCTTACCACTGCAAGCCCAGACGCCCCCGATCACTCATATAAAGAACCGCACGACCGGCGTCAGCCAATCCCGACCGCCACCATCGCCCTCAAAATCGACCCCAAATCCAGCACAGTCGGCCAACAAAACGATTCATTGGGCTGAATCAAGCCCTTCCAAAGGCCACTTCATATCGAATCCCGGCCACCCCCAATCGCTCACATTAACCCCCGGACGCTCATTTAGTTGCCCCCTTCCGCTCGCATTAAAGCCCCCTCGCGCTCACGCTAAAGCCCCCACCGGCTCATATAGAGGCATATCAACGCATTGAGTTTCAACGACTAAATGGCCCTGAATCTTAGAATCCTGAATCTATAGAAGCTCCCGCGCTCCGCTTGGGCGTTTTTATAAGATGATTCTTTAAGAGGGATGCAACCGCGAGGTTCGTTCCAGACACCACCGGCCTGCCCAATCGGACACCGTAACCCACAGCGCATCAAACAACGGCCCTGGCACTTTGATTATGCTAGAGGCAGCAAACTGTCGACCATCGCAGCGTACATTGCCTCCACCTCCGTTTGCGACGTAACGCGGCTATCAGGGCTATCAGCTGGCGCTGTCCGCCACGGTATTCCTCTCATAACGCGCTTCGAGCGACGTCAAGGTCCAAGTAGGGGAGGGGGGAGGGCGATTCACTGCCCAACGCAGGGTTTGCGACAATCCCTCACCCCTTACTCTGATGAAAGGCCCCTGCTATGCCGACCACGTCGGAAACCTCCGCCGAGCGCAAACTCAACAGCTTCCAGCGCGCCTGGGAATATGCCTGCCGTCGGAGCGAGCGGGCCGGCTATCCCCAGACCATCGTACGAACCGGTCTTGTCGAACAGCCATTCCTGGTCACCGCAACCCCAGACAAAAACGCCGAGATTGCTGCACAGGTCATGCCGTGACAAAATACCCCGCCCGGAAACCCTCTATTCTCTCAACCAGCTGGCGCCCGAAATGTCCGCCACGATCGACCAAGTGGAAAAGACGGTGTGAACAGGCCGACCGGGCCATCCGGTTCCGGCGATACATAGGGTGAGATCGGATCGCTCACGGGATGGTGACGGGCTACACTGCCCCGTGTCTTGAGTATCCCGGCAAGCCAGTCGAGATCGTCGAGCATATGGGACGCACCGCGTCCGGCGAGCGCATAATAGATCGAACGCTGGTAATCATCGCCTCGCTCTCCCAGAATCCGGCCCAGCTTTCGCCGACCATCTGGATGGCGGGTACCGACAAGATGCACAGCCTCGAGCAGCTCCACCACAGAGTAATACGCGTCGTTCGCTTCGACACCGATCGACAGCGCCGCAATCGCCCGGCGCTCCGGACGCTGCACATGATCCAGCGACGCATCGACAAGCGTGATGTCGATATCGATCCGGCCAGGCAGTTTCTTCGGGCTGCTCATGTGACATCTCCTAGACAAGCAAAAATAGGAACATATCACGAACAGGGCCAATCGACCAGAGCAACTTCCTCCAGACCGTTATCAGGCGATACGCCATGTGCTATGCTCCTCACCGAACGCCAGTGGACAGGAGAATGTGCATGCTGACAGGATCAGCGGCATGCCCCCGATGTCGCCCTGGATCGTTCCATGTGGCTGGTTGATCGCGGGGGCAGGGGGCACCAACGTATCCCGATCGATCCGATCGTGCGCAACGCGCTCGTGCGATGGTACGTCGGAAAGGGCAATCACGACGACGAAGAAGCCGGCGTGGTGCTCGTCGAACAGGCTAGGCTCGGCGACATGTGGATCGCTTGCGACTGCCTGGGCGCGCAAGTCGCTCCGCCGCTGATGACCCCGGCCTATCTCAGCGAAGCGGAAACTTTCTACCTCAGACGTCTGACGGGTCCGGGAAGACCCGAACATCGCCTCGATTGTCCATTCTTCCATGCCCAGGCCGCTCCCGGACACATGGCGGCTGCCGATCCGGTTCGGCCAGTCGACCGTCTCGATGGCTATTTCTCGGTGCTGAAGAGGGCTCCGGTTCGTCTCGCGCGCGCACCCGACGACAGCGCGAGCGGACGTATTCGCCAACCACATATCCCGCGGCTTGCCCGGTTGATGTGGCGACTACTCGATCTTGCAGGTCGCAACCAGGCCATGCTGTCGCCCAGTGACGAACGGGGCATCGCCAGCGAATTTGCCGCAATCCAGCAGGTCGCCGCTCATATCGAAGTTGCCCCAGGCGTCGAGTTGGCGAGGGTGCTATGGACGCACGGTTCGGCCTTCCGGCACCGGCGCGTCTATGCCGGTATTCGCGCGCTTGCTCCCCGTTGGCCACGCGGACACGCGCCGCAAGGTTTCCTCCTGCTGTTTGCCAACAGCATCGAGGGCAATATCATCCATGCCGCCGGCTGCGATCCGATCGAGATCGCGACCCGCATCCAGCACCCATCGATCCATGGCACACCCGTCGCCGGCCCCTATCTGGCACTGATCGTCATCGGCGAGCTGCCGCAGGTGAAAGGCTACGCGCCGCTGCGCGCTTACGCCCAGCCCATCTATTCCGGCCAGCGCTTCATACCGGTCGATTCCGATTTCGAACGCACCGTCTTGCGCGATCTCCTGCGGATCCAGCACCGGCTCGACGAACATTATTACGACAGCGCGATCACCAAGCCCTTGTTCGATATCCAGACACCCGTTGGGAACTGCCGGCCCGACTTCATCATCGAAACATACTCTCGTGAAACCGGCGAGAACCGTATCGCCATAGTCGAGGCGATGGGCTTCGACACAGACGCCTACCGCGACGCCAAGGCGATCACGCATCCGCGCATGGAAAAGATCGGCCCAGTCATCGATATCAATGACGCTGAACTTCGCAACGGCTTACTGCACGCACGTCTGCTGGATTTGATCACCAGCGGCTGAAGCCGCGGCCTGGCTCGCCATCATTTTTTCCAAACACACGAAAACGACCAACCTGGCCTGAGGCCCGATGGGCCACGAAAGGCAAGGGGGAGGGGAGCGGAATGGACTCGCCGGAATGAAGGCGCACGGCCGTGAAGGACGGGTCCGCGACATTCCGCAAGGAGACGTGTCTTGGACGCACTAGAACCCAGTCCCGAAATCACCCTGCCGCTTTCCAAAATCGTCAAAGGAGATAATCCGCGCCGCTATTTCGACCGAGCCAAGCATGAGGAACTCGTGGCGTCGATCCGTCGGCGCGGCGTCTTGCAGCCCATCCTGCTCCGACCAAAGGAAGGGTTCTTCGCTATCGTTGCCGGCGAGCGGCGTTATCGGGCCTCACTCGAGGTTTACGGCCCGGAAGGCGAAATCCCGGTCGTCATTCGCGACATGACCGATCAGGAAGCCCTCGAAGCGGCAATCGCAGAGAACCACGATCGCGACAACGCATCGGAGACCGAACAGGCCGATGCCGCCGTGCGCGTCCTTGCCGCATGTCATGGTGACCGCGCGGAAGCCGCAAAGCGTCTGGGATGGTCACGCACCATGTTCGATCGCCGGCTTGCCCTCGCGGAACTATCCGAACCGGTCAAAACCGCGCTGGATGAACGCCGGATCAAGGTCGGCCATGCCGAACTGCTCGCCGCGGTGCCGAAGGACAAGCAGGACAAGGCTCTCGAAACCATCCTTACGGCCCAGCTCGACGTCGCCAAGACACAGGAGCTTCTCAAGCGTGTGACACAGGACCTTGCGTCCGCCTGTTTTGACAAAAGTGAATGCACCAGGTGCCCCTATAATTCCGCAACCCAGCGCGCGCTCTTCGAGACCCATGTCGACGACGGCTATTGCACCAATGCCGGATGCTTCCAGCTCAAGACCGAAGCCGCCGAGGTGATCCGGTTTGAGAAAGAAGCGCAGGCTGAAGCCGCGGCAAGGGCTGCGCTCGCAAGATCGCCTAATGATGACGGGGCGCCGCCCGCCGATACGGATACCGATACCGTGCCGTCCGCGACTTCGCAGCATGGGGAAGGGGAGGGCGAGCCACCTTCGGCACAGTCCGAAGCCAATCCATCGCCGACGCTTGCTCCGGCCACTCCGGTGAAAGCGACGCAAAGCTCCCCGAAGCCCGGTGTGACCGCCAAATCGATCGCCGCACGCACGAAGGAATTTCGAGAAGCGACATGGCGAACCGCCCTTGCGCGCGCGCTTGCCGGCAATACCGATCACGCCCGGACGACCATCCTTGTTGCGGCGATGTCGGGCAGCCTTGCACAGATCAAGGCCGAAACGCTGACATCGCGCGCAGGTTTCCTGGTCGGCGAGACTTTCCCGGATCTCGATTATGCGGAAAAGATCGCTCAGATCCAGGCGCTGAACGATGCCCGCTCGGCGAACGTCTTGTCCGTCATTGGCGCCGCTTATGCCAAGGACGTCCTCAGCTTCAGCCACGTCGCCGATCTCGCACGCGTGTTCCAGGTCGATCTGCGCGACAGCTGGCAGGCCGATCAATCCTTTCTCGAGCGGTACACCAAGGACGAACTCAGCTTCATCGCCCAGGAATGCGGCCTCGTTGCCCACATCGGCGCGAAGGCTTTCGCCAAGCTTCTCGCCTCCAAGAAGACCGAACTCATCACCGGTATGCTCAACCGCAGTGGGTTCGACTGGGCCGGACGACTGCCCGGCGCAATGACTCTCGACAGCATCTATGGCCCGCCGCCGGCCCCAACACCCGTTCCCGAGGAAGCCCCCGCGCGCGTCGCCGAATTCGTCGCCTGATTACCCTCCCGATCCCCACACGAAAGGACTGAACACCATGCTTGTCACAAGCCTGCTGCCGCTGCTCGCCCGCTATTCGCTCAGCTTCGATCTTGTCGCAGGACCTGACGACACCGTCACCCTGACCATCATCCCCCGCAAGGCTGAAGGCGCCAGCGACACTCTCGACAAAAGCGAGACACGCCCGATCGCCATTACGGCAAGCGCGACCGAGATCGATGCCGAACTCGCCAGGGGATCCGAAGGAGCACTCGGTCAGCTCATCGCCGCGCGCAAGACGCTCGCTGACCAGCTGGCAGGACAGCGCGAGGTCGCCGAAGCCGCCAAGACGGCCGCGATCGAAGCAGCGAAGGCGAAATCAGCCTCGACCCCCAAGATCCCGGCATCCAGCCCCGCGGCCAAAGCCCCGGCTCCGGCCTCTCCGCCCGCGGACGCGAAAGCGGACGAGCCTGCGAGCCTGTTCTGATCCCTCACCATCCGTTTCGACAACCAGCAGTCAGGAGACCCTAATGCAGATCAATCATCTCGAACGCGCCTACCGCTACGATGGCATTGACCTCCCCGTGCCTCCGCACCTCGCGGCCGAGCCGAACGCCCTGCGCACCTACCATGCGACACTCTATCCCGCGATTATCAACGCAGAGATCGTCGATGCCGGCGTGGTCGGAGGCGTCCATGTCACCGAATATCGCCGCGCCGTCGGGACAAAGGGCTGAGTATGGCGCGCCGCAAGCCCGCACCCATACCGCCCGCGCCCCGCAAATCCCTGCTCGAATGGATCGAATGCGATGACGGCAATCCTCCTGGAACCCAGCTCCCCGCCTGCAGCATCAAGGCCCAGACCCTCCATGCGCGGGTCGCCACCAATCCAGCCCTGGCCGGGCATGGTATCTCCGAACCGATCCCCGCCCCCACGGGACTTGCACTCCCGCCGCTCGGCTAATCTTGTCGGGCGGTCACCCGCGGTGTCGAACAATATCCCCGTCCTGTTCGATGGACCGCTGGCGCCGCACCACAAGCTGATCGGTCAATGGGTCGCGGCGCGCACTGCGGAGACGCAAAGCTTCACGCGTCCGGAAGCGCGCCGCCATATCGAACGGGTCTTCAGCAAGGCGGTTCACGAAATCCTCGGCCCCGTCGACATGGTCGAGCTACGCACGGTTGTTCTTCACGGTGACGATCACGGACCGCCTGCAATCGCAGTCGTCTGCGATAGCCTGGGCCAGATTGACCTTGGCTGGATCGAAACCGGTGATGCCCCGATCCGTTGGCGCGCCACTGTCTACAAGGCGCTTGGGCAGACGCTGGGCCGCGCTCTTCCGATCTTCGGATACGACGACCTCTTCGAAGAAGTCTCGATGTACTATTGGGAAGGCGAGACCGACGATGAAGCCGCCCGCCAGAGCATGATCGACATGTACGGCGCCGACGAAATCGAAAACAGCGAGATGACATTGCCGTCGACGATGAACGCGCGGCGCCCCGAATGGATGATCGCGGACAATGCCGCGCGGCCCTCACGTCTCCCGGCACGCTTGCGCCAGCTCCTCGCCGAACTTCACGACGCCCATGCAGCGCTCGGCAAATGCGATCCGAAACGCAGCGCCTGGCATTTCGACTTCGAGACGGTCTGCGAATATGTCCCCGGCATCGAGGAATGCGCAACCCTGCCGCCGCTGACCCTCGTACCCTTCGACCAGTTCGCGCGAGAACTCGACGATATCGGCCGCCATGGCATGGAAATGGGCTTCATGGACTTTTGCGGCCTGTGCCCTCTGCCGGACGCCAAGCGTATCGACGACTGGTTCGCCACTTTGCGCGCCGGCGCGCGCTTCCTCGACTGCGCCCAGGCCCTGCTCAAATACGACCCGACAAGAAGGTGAGACTTTCATGTCCGATTATTCGACCCATTTCGAAGCCGTTGACGGCCGTCTCGTCCTGGCCAACGCGATCCTGCTCTACCGCAGCGATACACGGGGATTGTCCCGTTCCTCTGGCGATGACAGCTTCGCCTTCGCCAGCATGCACCCGGTCACGCTCGACAGCGAGGATCGCCCCACTATCGAAGCGGGAACACCGCTGACCCGCGCGCATCTGCGCCAGTGGACCGAGGCACTCGGCCGCACCGCCATCCCCCATATCCTCCCCGAGAATGTGCTTGTCTCGAACCCTGACGTCCTCGTCTGGTGGGTGGCCGAGCAGGTACGTCCTGCCTATTTCGCCTTATCCTCCCCACCGGACGACCTGCGGGTACTTGGCGCACGGACCATCGTCCCCGTTCCCTATCCGGCACACCTCTTCGTCGCCACCCGGTCAGGCCTCGGAATCTTCGCCCTGCCGGCCAACCAAAGGCCCACGGCGGATACCAGGCTGCTGCATTCGCCGATCCTCAACGTCTTTGTCGAAGGACATTTGTGCTGGGGTAACATCGCGCGGCCCAAACAACTCTCTCCCGCCGCCATCCCCGAGTTCGAGCGCGCCGTGTTCGACAGCTGGTCCACCCATCCCAATCCCGGTCAGGAGTTTACGGTGAAGGGGAAGGGCGGTCTGATCGCGCTTTGGGACGATCTCGCCGCACGTCGGGCACGCCGGTTTCCGGTGAGCCGCCTCAAGCCGTTCATCGCCGGCGCCCGCCGAAGGACCGGACAAAAGCAGCGCGCCAACCCAGGCGATCCGTTCACCCTCGAGCGCCTGATCGCCGCAATCGCAAGGAAATGACCATGATCGCAGACGATCCGACGGCCGCGGCTATTCTCGCCGCCGTGCCTTGTTACCCCATTCCGCCATCCGGCAAGTCGCCCGCAATCGATGCTCTGCGATCCGCGCCTGCCGGTCATGGCATCGCGGTGGGATGCGACGCTGTCATGCTGATCCTGCGCCGGCCTTGGCTCGCGCTCGATGTTCCAATCACTTCCGCGATCGCCGGCTATCTTCCCTATGGCTCTGCAGGAGTGCCCCGTGCCGACCTCCTTTGCGGCCTGATTCCGCAAGAATTTCGAACCTCCATGCTCGATCACTTTCGCGCCGCACTCCCCAATGAGGCAGCGGTATTCGTGCTATGGAACGAGGTCACCCGGCAATTCTCGCTCAGTTACCCGACGATCGACGAAGCGACGCCCTCGCGCCTCGTCTACCGTACACCCGTCCTCCCGCCTGGCTGCTATATGGTCGCGGATGTTCACAGCCATGGGCGAGCGCGCGCCTTCTTCAGCGCCACCGATGATGCGGACGATGCCGATACGACCAAACTGGCGCTCGTGTTCGGCAGGATCGATGATCCCACCGGCCCCGAAATGGTCTCGCGCCTGTGCGCCGGCGGCATGTTCCTCCCCCTGCCACGCAGCCCATTCGCAGGAGAACGTCATGCACAATGACATGCCACAGCGCCATTTCCTCCCCGCCGCCTTCAGCCATCGACCAATCCGGATCCTCCTTGTCGGGTGCGGCGGCTCAGGCTCGCAGATGCTCATGGGATTGACGGCTCTCGATACCGCCCTACGCGCCATCTCCTCGCGCTCTCTCGATGTGACGACGGTCGATGACGACATCGTCACCCAGGCCAATCTTGGCCGTCAACCCTTCTACCCATGCGATGTCGGAACCTCGAAGGCGCGCACGCTAACCGAACGGATCAATCTCGCGCACGGCCTCGACTGGAAGGCCATCCATGGCCGCGCTCCTGACGCCGCTAGGCTTGATGCCACCGATCTCCTCATCACCTGTGTCGACACCGCGTCCGCGCGTCGCGCGATCGGCGCGGCGATGGAAGAGGAACGCAACAAGCCCGACTATTGGATGGACCTTGGAAACCGCGCAAATGACGGGCAGTTCATCATCGGCTGCCCAGCGCCTGAGCGAGGCGAGGAAGAAGCACGCCTGCCCACCGTTCTCGAAGCCTTTCCCGAACTCAGCCATGAAACACTGCCCGATAACGACGCGCCCTCCTGCTCGATCGCCGAGGCGCTGGAACGGCAATCGCTGTTCATCAACCGCGTCGTCGCGAGCCACGCACTCGCGCTTCTGTTCGACCTCTTTGGCCGCGGTTCCATCGGCCACGCTGGTGCGTTCATCAACCTTGGCTCGGGTCAGACCGTGCCAATCCCGCTCCCACGAATCTGCTGAAACTTGCAAAAATTGCCATATTTGCTATTTTGGGAGGATCATTTAGCCAAAGAGAGTCGCATGGCCGATCCCGCAATCGCCGCACCCCCGAAAAAGAAGGTTCCGCTGACCACCTTCCACAACCACACGGGACAATATCTCGATCTCGGGCGCCGGACACCTGTCACCATCACCAAGCATGGAAGACCTGACATCACGTTGGCCGAAGCTTCCTACTTCGAGCGGCTTGAACGAATTGCGGCCGGTCAAATTCTCTCGGTTCTGGATCTGGTTGCCGTCGACGCCGCCGACATGACCAGTGAGCATGCGGCCCTCTTCGAAGCGGCCCGTCCGACGAGAGAGGAAATCGCGTCAGATCGTTGGAACGATGACCCCGCTTCCTAAGGTCGGTGACATACTCCACTACGTCTACCTGTTCACCCACGAACAGCAAGCTGGTCGCGACGAGGGCGTCAAAACACGCCCTGTCATGGTAATCGCCACACAGGGACAGCGGGTGTTTACAGTCGCGATCACGACGAAGGCCGACAGGCAAGCCTCAACCCTGGCAATACCCGATCAGGTAGCGGACGCTGCGGGGATCGCCCGCGGCACCTCAGTCGTCGTCGACCAGTATAATCACTTCACCTGGATTGGTTACGATATCCGACCTGTGTCACCGGAACCTTCCTATGTTGCCGGTCGCATGCCTCCAGGCTTCACCAATGCAGTTATTTCCGCTCTCAAAGCCAACGCGACCGGAATCAATCGAGATTGAGTCCTCACATTACTCACGCTCAAGCATAAGCATTTGAGGTGATCAATGCCTCCAAATCAGCAAACCCAGACGGTTCTCAGGCCCTACGGGCCGCGTTAGGGAAGGGGGAGGGGCAATGGTGATCCAAAGGAGATCACCATCATGCTCACCACACGCAGCCAGCGCTGGCGCGACCGGCGCTGCCACTGGATACCAGACGCGACGGAAATCGATCCGAAACAGCTTGCCGTCGATGTCATAAGCACGAAGAACCAGGCGGCCCCATTCGTGCGGGCACATCACTACACCGCCTCGATGCCTGTCGCGCGCCTGTCGGCCGGCCTTTTCGCCAATGCGGGAGGCGGCCGCTCGGAACTGGTCGGCGTTTGCGTCTTCTCGCACCCGGTCAACAACGCCAGCGTTCCCAAGAGCGCGGGCCTTGCCGATCCGCGCACCGCCTGCGATCTCGGTCGTCTTGTCATAGACGATTCTCAGGGTGGCAATGCCGAGACCTTCCTGATCGCCCGCGCGTTTCGGCTCCTGCGCCGCGAGAAACCCGAAATCCTCTCCGTCATCTCCTATGCCGATCCGGTCCGCCGCGTTGATCCCGACGGGCGGGTGATACTCCCCGGACATTGCGGCCTCATTTATCGCGCCGCAAACAGCCAATATTCCGGCAGATCGAGCCCGCGCACCGACCTCATCCTGCCCGACGGGCAGCCGATCTCTTCACGCGCGCTGTCCAAGATCCGCAACGCCGAATGCGGACAACGCTATGCGATCGATGCGCTCCTCAGTGCCGGGGCACGCCCACCCCGCTTCGGCGAAGACCGCGCGGACTGGCTCGCCGATCTTGAGCGCACGGGCTTCCTGCGCCGACGACGCCATCCCGGATGTCATACCTATCTCTTCCCCCTCACAAAAGCGGCACGGATCGCGGCGCGCAAGGTTCCGAGCCTGCCCTATCCGGTACTCGATCGAAGCGCGACGCTGGGCGATGTAACCGCATTGCCGCTGCTCCACCATGCAGCGTGAGCCCTCGCGCGAGGACCAGTCGACATGACCGACGCCTTCGATCCCGCCGATGCGGCGTGCTGGATAGCGCATGGCCGTGCCCCGCATCATGCTCATGCCATAGCCAATGCCTGGCGCGCCTTTCCTGACCTGCCAAACGATACGCCGCTCGAAGCGCGCATGGCCCGCACCCGCGAGCGCACCGCGATGCTCAAGCCACTCCACGAACGAATAGTGCAAGAAGGCGAGCAACAACGCCAGGCGGCAAACTTCGCCCATGTCGAGCGGAAGGTTGCCGGGGGCAGCACCGACAGCCGGGATAGGGGCATTCTCCATGCCCGTGCCGTCTATGGCTATGACTGGGACGAAGCGGTAGCCTGGGCCGATGGCAATTACGCAGCGAAGGCAGGATGGGAGGCCCGGCCACCATCCCTTACTCGCCAGGGCAAACCCGATCGCCGCCGCGGCGCCTACGACCAGGGATTTCTCGATGGGGGAGGGCGGCCCGATGACATTTTCGACGTCGCCCGCCGATCCCTTGCCGCAGTCACCCCCGAACCTGCCACAGCCACCAGCCCGCCCTCCTCACGGCCTCTGCCTAGCCAGTGGCCCGCGCCCACCGATCTGCCGACACCCGTCTCATGGCACCGGCGTTTACTGCTTCTCGGCGCGACTGAACACGCCGCGGGGACAATCGGCATCCTCGCCATGCTCCATGAGCGGATAGGCCATGACGAAACCACAGTTTGTCTGATCGACGCCCAGACCGGCCTTTACGCCCTTTCTGGCGCGACCGGGCTGCCACCCGGGGATGACGAAGCACTCCGGGCGCATCTTCGTCAGCGTGATTATGCCGACATACTCGCGGTTGCGGAAGAAGCTGAACTCGCACGACTCGATACCGACTCTCATATCTTGCCACTTGCGCGAACAATGGAGCGCACGCGCAACTCGCTGCTCCAACAACGGACGCAGTTTCGTCTCTGGCTTGCCCGCGGTCGGGCTCGAGGCGAGCAGTTTGCAGCCGGCCATATTCGCTGGAGCAAAATGGCAGCAGGGCTCTCCGGACGTCTCGGCGATTTCACTGTCCGCTACGCCGGCCCCGCGCATCCGCGGGGACACCGGATCATCGTCGAAGACGCCTATGGCGAGACCGCAACAGGTTACCGCACTGCGCGCGGCCATGATCTCAATCCCGAAATCGTTATCGGCAACAAGAGCCATCTGCGATCCGCGATGACCGAGCTGCTGCGCCAATATGCCGCGGCCCTGCGCCTGGGATGATCCGATGCGCGATCAGCTCCAATCCGACCGCCCCGCTTCGCGCTGACAGGAAAGGGAAGGGGGAGAGGGGCGGGTGCTTGCCATTGGAGCATCACAGGAGTCCCCCTATGAAAATCGAACTGCGACGTATCACCCACAGCGCCGCGCTATCCCAAGAAACCACTGCCTATCGCGCGGAAATCTGGATCGATGGCGAATTGGCCTTCCATGCCCATAACCAGGGGCACGGGTCCGCCGATTTCTTCGACAAGGTCGGTTGCTGGGATCTGGCTGAGGTCGATACGTGGCTGAAGGCCAACCGGGCGCCAACCGTTCTGGGCGACATAACCCTCGATCATGATCTCGAAGCCGAAGTGAGCGATCTGCTGACACGCGCACTCGAAGGCCGACGGCTGAAACGTCTGCTGCGCACCAATCTGGTCACCATCGAGAAGGACCAGATCTTCCAACATCCACTGCGCAAGCGCCCGATCGCTACCATCTCTAGCGCCGTGCTCGCCACCAATCCCAAGGCTGTCGTCGTCAATGGCGCCGGAGACGAGGTCTTCGAGCACGCCCTCGACCTGCTGATGACCCGTTAGTGACGCTCCAGGTCGGGCCGTGGGCCTGACCGCGATCTTTGCCATGCCCGCGCTGCGACGCCCTTAGCGTCACTCCCGTTCCCGCATGGACTGCTCGCCCCGACGTGCCCCGCACCCCCAGGGCAGGCCGAGCCCTCAACATCGCCTGAAAAGGAAGCTTCCATGCGAAACAGTGCATCCGCGCTGGCGCTCCAGCTGTGCCTGGACTTCGACCAGCCCATCAAGCCCTCGCCAGAACCGCCGAAGACATCCCCTATCGCCTCCGACCTGTTCGAGGTGAAGGCAAAGCCGCCGCACGTGCTGCCGGTCGATTTCTCGTTCGCTGGCGGAAGGACACTCGCCCCGTCGTGGAAGGGCCGCGCCCATGACAATATCGAGGCGATCCGCCTGCTGAACCTGATCGATCGCGAAAATCGAACTGCGACGCGTGCGGAACAGGAAGCGATCGCGAAGTTCATCGGCTTCGGCGCGTCCGAGCTTGCCAACAACATCTTCGCCCGCCGTGGCGATGAATACCGGCAGGGCTGGGAAGAACTCGGGCAAAGCCTTGTCGCTGAAACCACCGAAACCGAACTTCAGTCGCTCAAGCGTGCCACGCAATATGCGCACTATACGCCTGAATACATCATCCGGGCCATGTGGGAGGCCGCCCGCATCCTCGGCTTCACCGGCGGCCAGATCCTCGAACCCGGTTGCGGCAGCGGGTTGTTCATGGGGCTGCGGCCGGACTTCCTCTCCAGCGACACGCTCTTCGTCGGTATCGAGAACGACCCAGTCACCGCACGCGTTACCGGTGCCCTCTATCCCAGCCAGCTCATCCGTTGCATCGATTTCGACAAGGCATCGCTGCCCGGCGATTTCGATCTCGCGATCGGGAATCCGCCCTTCTCGAACGTAACGGTGCAGAACCGTTCGGCTCCCGGACGCCTGGGACTCTCGCTCCATGATTTCTTCATCGCCCGGTCCATCGAGCAGCTTCGCCCCGGCGGCATCGCCATGTTCGTCACGTCGCGATATTCACTCGACAAGAGCGATCCTAAAGCGCGGCAACATATTGATGCCATGGCCGATTTCCTCGGAGCGGTGCGCCTGCCGGGGAAAGCCATGCGCGACGAGGCGGGCACCGACGTCGTCGTCGACATCCTCCTCTTCCAGAAACATCAGCCCGATGCCTCCCGTCCCCGGCGCCACTGGCTCGACCTTGCCGACATAGAAGGCAGCGACGAGGGTAGTGGTCCGCTGCGGATCAACAGCTACTTCCTCGATCATCCCGATCATGTGCTCGGCACTCATGAATGGCGCAGCGGCCAATATGGCATGGAATATGGCTGCGCCGCCGCACCTGACGCCGACATTCCCGCCCTGCTGGCTGCTACGCTGACGGAAATCGCGTCCCGCGAGGCCGGTTCCTTCAGGCCAATCGAGCGGACGACTTCGCTCCGCGACAGAACGGACGTCTCGCTTGACCTCTCGATCGGCACTGCGGCCGACGAGGCCGATTTCAAGGAAGGCAGCTATCTCGTATCCGGCGGCGCACTGCACCAGATCGTCGATGGCATACCCACGACCGTCGCGGTCAAATCCGGCCGGGGCGAACCGGGTCTCTTCGCCAAACATGCCAACGTCATCCGCGCGCTCATCCCGATCCGAGACACCGTCCGGACCATTCTGCGCGCCCAGCTAAACGACGAACCCTACACCATCCTGCAGGAGCGGCTGCTCACGCACTACCGGGCCTTCGTCAAGAAGAACGGCCCGATCAACCGCACCGTCACCACGATCCGTACCGACCCGGACACGGGAGCCGAGAAGGAATATCAGCGGCGCCCCAATCTTCAGCCCTTCCTCGACGACCCCGATGTCTGGCTGGTCGCCTCGATCGAAACCTATGACGAGGCGAACGACGTCGGCACGCCGGGTCCGATCTTCACCGAGCGCGTCGTCAAGCCCCCCGTTACTCATGAAATCCACTCCGCGCAGGATGCCCTCGCGCTCTCCCTCCATGAACGCGGACGGGTCGATATAACCCTGATAGCCGAGTTGCTCGGCACCAGCGAGGCACAGGCGCTGAGCGACCTGGCTGAAGACGTCTATCTCGACCCCATCCGCAGCACGCCGCATTTCAACAACTGGGTTCCCGCAGACGAGGCGCTTTCCGGCCCGGTCCGCACCAAGCTCGCCCTAGCGCGAGAAAAGGCCGATCTCGATCCCCGTTTCCTCGCCACCGCCGCGGCGCTGGAGGACGTGCAGCCGGTCGATCTCAAGCCGAGCGAGATCACCGCGCGGCTGGGAGCTCCCTGGATACCGACCGATGTCATCGAGACCTTCATCGCCGAAACGATGGAGATCGAGACCCGCATCTTTCACACCGTGAACATCGCGAGCTGGACCGTCGACAAGTCTCCCTTCGAGGGACATGTTAGCTCGACCTCGACCTGGGGAACCCCGCGCCGCAGCGCCGCCGACCTCATCGAGGACGCGCTCAACTCCCACATTCCCAAAATTTACGACGTCATCCGTGAGGCCGACGGATCAGAGCGGCGCGAACTCAACACGATCGACACCGAGGCTGCCAAGGAGAAGCTGACGGCCATCAAATCGACCTTCGAGACATGGGTCTGGCAGGAAAGCGACCGCGCTGACCGCCTCGTTCGCATCTATAACGACGCCTACAACAATCTCGTGCCCCGCGCCTTCAACGGCAAGCACCTGAAGCTGCCGGGCGCATCGGACGCCATCCGGATGCGCGATCACCAGAAGCGTGTCGTCTGGCGGATCATCGCGGCCGGCTCCACCTACGTCGCGCACTCGGTCGGCGCCGGCAAGACGTTCAGCCTCTGCGCCGCCGTGATGGAGCAGCGCCGGCTCGGTCTCGCCAACAAGCCAATGGTCGCAGTGCCCAATCACTGCCTCGCCCAGATCGCCCGCGAGTTCCTGATGCTCTACCCGACCGCACGGATCCTCGTCGCCGACGACACCAACTTCGTGAAGGAAAAACGCCAGCGATTCCTCGCGCGCGCGGCCACCGGCAACTGGGATGCGATCATCATCACCCATGATGCCTTCAAGTTCATCCCGACTCCGGCGACGTTCGAGAAGGAGTTCATCGAAGACCAACTCGCGAGCTACGAAGCCCTCGTCGACAACATCGACAGTAATGACCGCGTCTCCCGCAAACGCGTCGAGCGCCTCAAGGAAGGGCTTCAGCGTCGCCTCGAGAACCTGCGTTCCCGCAAGGACGATCTCGTCCATATCGGCGAGATCGGCATCGATCAGATCATCGTCGATGAAGCCCAGCAGTTCCGCAAGCTCACTTTCGCGACGAACCTCGGCGACCTCAAGGGCGTCGATCCTGTCGGTTCACAGCGCGCGTGGGATCTCTATGTCAAATCCCGCTACCTTTCCGGTATCAATCCCGGACGCGAACTGATCCTCTCATCCGGCACGCCAATCACCAACACGCTCGGCGAAATGTACACGCTGCAGCGGTTCATGCAGCACGACGAGCTTTACTCGAAGGGTTTGCACGAGTTCGACGCCTGGGCCGCCAATTTCGGCGACACGCGCACCGAACTCGAACTGCAGCCCAGCGGTAGCTACAAGCCGGTCACCCGCTTCTGCGAATTCGTCAACGTCGCCGACCTGATGGCGATGTACCGCAGCGTCGCCGATGTCGTGCTGAAGGACGACCTGCGCCAATATGTGCAGCTCCCCACCATCCGGGGCGGCAAGCGGCAGATCGTTGTCGCCCAGTCCGCCGCGCCCTTCAAAGCCTATCAGCGGGTGCTCGCCAAGCGCATCAAAGCCATCGAAAGCCGTAGCGGTCGCCCGCAGAAGGGCGATGACATCATCCTGTCGGTCATCACCGACGGCAGGCACTCGGCGATCGACCTGCGCTTCGTCGATGCCGGGATCGGCAACGAAGAGGGCAACAAGCTCAATCTCCTGATCGAGAACGTCCACCGCATCTGGCGGGAGACCAGCGAGAACCGCTACACCGACCCGGAAACCGGCAAGCCCTATCAGCTGCCCGGCGCCGTACAGATGATCTTTTCGGATCTCGGAACCGAGGCCGCCATCGAGACGCGCGGCTTCTCCGCCTATGTCTGGATTCGTGACCGGCTGATCGCGATGGGCATCCCTGCCGATCAGATCGCCTTCATGCAGCATTACAAGAAGAACAGCGCCAAGCAGCGCCTGTTCAATGACCTCAACCAGGGGCGCAAGCGGATCGTCCTCGGTTCGACAGCGACAATGGGAACCGGCGTCAACGCACAGCAGCGCCTGAAAGCCCTGCATCATCTCGATGTGCCGTGGATTCCCTCCGATATCGAGCAGCGCGAAGGCCGGATCGAGCGCCAGGGCAACCAGAACGACGAAATCGAACTCTATGGCTATGCCACAAGCGGCTCGATGGACGCGACCAACTGGCAGATGCTCGAGCGCAAGGCCCGCTTTATCGCCATGGCCATGTCGGGCGACCGCTCCATTCGCCGGATCGAAGATGTCGGTTCGAACGTCAGCCAGTTCGCCCTCGCGAAAGCCCTTGCGTCCGGCGATGACCGTTTGATGAGAAAAGCCGGGCTGGATGCCGAAGTCGCCCGGCTGGAGCGGCTGCGCGATGCCCATGTCGACGACCAGTTCAATATCCGCAGAACCATCAGGCGCACGATCGACGCGATCGATGAGGGCAGGGCGCGGATCGTCAGGCTCGAACAGGATATAGCCCAGCGTATACCAGCGAGGGAGGATGAGGTCATATTGGCGTTGGAAGGCCAAATCATCTCCGACCGCAAGGCTGCCGGCGAGCGGATCATCCGGAAAGCCCTCGACCTGCGCAAGAGTGGCGCCGACACCCTTATCATCGGATCACTGAGCGGCATCGACCTCAAGGTCACCAGCCACCCCGCCCTGAGTGACGACGGCAGGCGCTACCTGCGCGTGATGATCGCACCGGTACATCACGGCCAGGACCGTGCGTTCGAGATCAGCGAGAAGACCCGGTGGAGCACAGCACTTGGCCGACTGGAATCCTCTCTCGCCAATCTCGATGCCGACCTGGCCGAAGCGAGAGGAAGTCTTGAAGCCAATGAGCGGCGCCTGCCCGCGTTCCAGGCACGCCTTGGTCAGGAATTCCCCGAAACCGCGTTGCTGGAGGAAAAACAGCGCGAACTGGCAGAACTCGAAGCCGAACTGGCCGCGACCAGGGGTGAGTTCGATTCCGACAATGACGATGAGGCACGGGCTGACCGGGGCGATGGCGAGGCTCTCGATTGCGTGGAGCCGGTGCTGGACATGGTCGTGGGTGAGTGAACCGCAGAGAATGGAGCAGACCGTTAGGGCAATACATGACCTGAGTTGGTAGATGCGTCGCCGAGATCATCCTTGTAAATCTTCCATGTGCCGGAAGATTTACAAGGATGACACCAGCCCCACGGGCTGTCACCATTCGAGCGTGAGCGCAAAGGCTGCGACAATTGCCAGAATTACCGGCGTTCCGGTCAGATAGAGCTTCTGCCAGCGCCACCATGTTCCCGGCACGAACAGCAGGACCGCGCGCACCGATCCAAGGCCGCGCCAAAACCGTTCGCGCCACAGCTGAACCGCGACCATTGTCCCCGAAAGAAAGAGCGTGAGCATGCAGACAAGCGTGGTCGCCGCATACAGCGCCGTCCAGTTCATGATCTCGGCTTGCGACATCTCGCCTTCACCTTTCGCATCTGGATCCCGAACCCCATGAGCCTACAGCACGCTGCCTGATTCTCCTAAATCACAGGGGTAGACAATCGGATCTCCACCAGATCACCGCCAGACCCCGGCCCACGCTCTCCGAGATCGCGGCCATATCGCGCACGCGCGAGCCTCATGGCCCAAAGCTGAGAGGGGTGGGGAAGGGGGGCGGCAAGGCGGATCGCGCAACGCAGTCCCGCCGTTTGCCCGCCCATCCCGGAGATAGATATGCACAAAAACCCGCAGGCCGGTTCCCGCACCGAGCGCATCGCCATCCTCAACGACCGCTGCCGGCAGGGCCTCGATCGCGGTTCGCGCACTGTTATCACCAGAAACTGCCTTGCCCGCCTGGCTGGTGAAGGTGGCCTCGTTGCCGAGCTGCTCGCGCAAGCGGCGATCATGGCGGCCGTGCGCGGTGCGAGCTTCGATCGCGACAGCCCTGAACGCGACATGGGTTCAATCACCGTCCGCGAGGTCAAAATCCTTTTCAAGATCGATTACTATGACGAGAATCTGGAATTCGGCTCCGAAGATCCAGCCGACGCGGCGAAAACCACCCGCGTCCTCACCATCATGCTGCCCGAGGATTACTGATTCTCGGCGGTCCGGAGCACCGTTCTCCGCAGAGTAGTGACCTCAGCGGTCGAACGACCGCAATCGCCACCATTGCCCCCAATCACTCACAGAAAGGAGCTTCCCGATGGGCTCCGCCGACCGCCACATCAAGGCGATCTGCAAGCTGTTCGACGCCTGCCAGTATCGTCACGATCGCTACACGCTGTTTTCGGATTTCATCGAAGCCGCAGCGATCAGCCTGTCCAACAGTGTCGATCTCACCCAGAGCCAAGCCCGCGAGACGCGCTACATGGAGATTATCGGGCGGTACGACCGCGACGTCATCGACACTTTCCCGCGCATCTTCGCAGAAGTCACCTTCGCGATGGAGGCCGAGACGTGCGACGTGCTGGGCCGCGTGTTCGGCGAGCTCGGTCTCGCCAATGCCGCCCGCGGCCAGTTCTTCACCCCCTACAGCATCTGCCGGATGATGGCGACCATGACCGCGGACTCGTGTCCTGAGGACAGAATCGCAAAGGAGGGATTTCTGACCCTTTGCGAGCCTGCCTGCGGGGCAGGCGCCATGGTGATCGCGACCTGCGAAACGCTGCGCGACGCCGGGATCAACTATCAGCGGCACCTCCATGTGACCGCGATCGATATCGATCCACGCGCGGTCCATATGGCCTACATCCAGTTCACGCTGCTCCATGTGCCGGCAATCGTCATCATCGGCGACTCACTCGCCGGCACAACACGCGAACTCTGGTACACGCCCGCCCATATTCTCGGCGGCTGGAATGCAAAGCTCGCCGCGCGCGCCAAGTGCCATGCCGCAGATGCTCCATCGGATGGTGAGGCACCGGCCTCACTCCAGAACCGACAACCATTCCTTCCACCGCCTGACGGTTCCGCCAGTCTGCATACCCCTATTCAGCTGTCGCTCTTCCCGAGCGCGGGCAAGCCGCCGCAGCGCTGAGACCACTCGCATCGGCCGCTGCCGTCCCACGCCGCTTGATCCGGTTCCCGGACCCGCAAATTCGAAGAGTGGAGGGAGAGAAGGCGGGGTGGACCCAAGCCAAACAAGGAGACACGCTATGTCCGCTCAGTCGATCTACACCCACGCCCCGCTCGGAGCGCTTGTTCGATACAGCAATGGCCAGCCGATGCCGCCCGAATGCCATCGCAAAAAGCTTGCCGCATGGAAGAGCAGCAACGGGTCGGGCCGTGTCGTTCGCAAGACACACGAAGCGGTACGCCCGACCTACACCCACCCGGCCGGTTTCACGCTCCACGAAGGCAATTTCGGGAGCGAAGGCGTTATCGTCCTGGTGGTTCACAAAAGCTTTTCCGTCACCAGCACGCTCACCTTCGAGATCGTCGAAGAACCTGCGCCGGGTTCGGTCCGTATTCTCACCAGCTTCCAGGGCGAAGACGAGCTGCGCCATCTCGCTCCGGACATGGCTACCGCCGAGGACTGGCTTTCCAGCCATCACTATACCGGCGCGCGGCTCGAAATCGTAGGCGAGCATGAAGCCAGCGCTGAGACCCTAGGCCAGGCAGCGTGAACAGGGCAGGGGGTCACAGACCTTCCGACGAAGCACGCATGTGGCTTCTCGTGCGGATTCACGACCTCCTCTCCGCCTATCTTCTCGACCACTGCCCGGAAGAGCAGAACTGGGAAGACTTCGACGTAGACATCGACGCCCTGCGCACCGATGTGGCGACCCTACGCGACCAGCATTTGACGCAGATCGCCAGCCAGAACGAAGCGCACCCCTCACACCCGGTCAATCGGGTGTGAGGGCACGCCGGCACGACCGTTCCCCTTTTTTGATGAGGAAACTGACCGTGACCATCACACACCATGTCCATGTCTATGCCATCGTTCGCATCAAGCTTGCCGTGACCGCGACCGATCATTTCGACGCGATGAAACACGCCGACAGCATCATGACGGAGTCCAGTTATCCCGTGCGCCTCGTCCCCGGCGGATCATAAGTTCTCGACGCCGAACCCGCCGATGAAATCAGCGGCTACCTGGTCGACGAGACCGGCGACCCGCAGTTCGAGAAATCCCGTTTCTACGGATGCGACCACAAACCTTGCGACCTCGCTCAACCCGGCGCGTCGCCGGCGCAAGGGGAGGGGGAGGGAGAAGGGCGGAGCGTCGGCTGATCGTGTGATGTCCACCGGTTTCGGCGCCCTTTCGCCCCAAGCCGTCTTCCGAAAGGACCGCCGATGACCCAGCCATTCTCCAGCACCGAACCCCGCTTATGGAGCCAGACCCACTGCGATGACCGCGGCAATTTCGCCTATAGCGGGGACCTCTATATCGCGGGCGAGCATCTTCCTGATCTCTGCCGCAGGATCGATCTCCATCTGACACGAACTATCGTGGGCGCACGGTTTTCCGTTACCGGCGAGCGCTTCTCCGGCGGGCGCAGCATCCGCGTTGAGCTTCTCGATGCGCCCGGGGATCTTTCCGACGAGGACGCGCGCCGCGCCTTCGAAACCCTCATCAGCGACCAGGCGGAACGTTTCAATGTCGCGAATGGCAATCTTCTGCAGGACTATATGATCTGCTCATTCTTCCTGCGCGTGAGCATCGGCACAACCTATTGGTCAGCGCTATCCGCCAGACGCGGCCATGCCAATCCTGTCGAGGCTCGCATCCCACTCGCGCGGTTCAAGCGCCAGCTCAGGCCGGGCCACAAACTGAAACTGATTGCCGCGCGTGCCGGCCACCGGGCCCTCGGGACTATCCGGACCGTCACAGCAGTCCGCTCGGGCGACCTCATTCTCGAAGACCGGTCCTATCTCTCCTTCCCCCGTGCATCCGCTTTCGCCTGCGACGGCAAGCTCATCCGCATCGCGAACGGACGTGACGAGGATCCCGATGATCACCTGCTCTACGAGTGGATTCAGGACGCCGCCTGACCGATCGCTTTCAATCCCGCGCGCCTGCGGCGCACAAAGCGAAGAGGGATGGTGCGATTTGATCATGCAGATCTTCGGCGCACCCCACAACTCCGCCCTCTGATCCGCACGATCACATCACCGACAACCGCAACCACAGCCCGCGCTTTCGCGGGCTTTTTTGCATTTGGGAGGACCATATGCCTCGCCGACTTCATCAGCTGGCAGATCCGAATGCCGACGACAATCAATTCAGCAAGCTCCTGGTATTGCTCCGCGCCCTTCAGATCACCGAAGTGTCTTTCTCGCTTAACGGCGGCGGCGACCAGGGCGAAACCGACCTCGATCACGTGCGCTACCACGACGGCACCGAGAATATGTCTATCCCGGAAGTTCCGGTCGGGATCGACGCGGTCGGACGCCCTGCCATGCTCTGCTATGCCCTCAGCGAATTCGCGGCCGATCTTCCTGAAGGCGATTGGTGCAACAATGAGGGCGGCTATGGCACCGTCACCATCCAGCCCTTCGCTGACTGCCCCTGCGACTGCGACATGACCTATCGCCAGGATGGGGACTGGGAAGACGACGACGAACTTGATGACGACCTGGAGGCATTCGTCCTCGACCCCGAGACCGCGCCTGCCGGCCCGCCCGCCATCATCATCGGGGAGGCACAGGCATGAGGCACAACAACCCATCCTTCGAACGCTGTCTCGCGCGCGCCGCAACCACCCTGCATCGGGCTCTGTTGCAAAAATCGTGAAGCTTGAGCATGCTTGGCGGAGATTGGACGGACGGAACGATGACGGATTTCAAGTGGCGCCATTTCCAGGGTGATGTGATCCTGTGGGCGGTGCGCTGGTATTGTCGCTATCCGATCAGCTATCGCGACCTTGAGGAAATGCTGGCGGAACGCGGCATTTCGGTCGACCATACGACGATCTATCGCTGGGTCCAGTGCTACGCCCCGGAGATGGAGAAGCGGCTGCGCTGGTTCTGGCGGCGTGGCTTTGATCCGAGCTGGCGCCTGGATGAAACCTACGTCAAGGTGCGGGGCAAGTGGACCTACCTGTACCGGGCAGTCGACAAGCGGGG
>NZ_QXFM01000110.1 GCF_003584015.1 Aurantiacibacter xanthus | reverse complement strand
GTATCCGTCCGGTGAAGGCCGCAGCGTGATGCCGACCGGAGTGTAGGTCGGGTTACGCGGCGATCGCGTTCGGACGGGGCGCCCAGTTCCAGGGCAGGAGTTCGTCGAGCCGGGTGGCAGGATGATCGGCGATGCGTGCGAGGACATCAGCAAGCCATGCCTGCGGATCGACGTCGCCCAGCTTCGCGGTCTGGATCAGGGTGTAGATGATGGCGGCGCGTTGCCCGCCACGATCGGATCCGCAGAACAGCCATGCCTTGCGGCCAAGCGGGATGCAGCGCAGCGCGCGCTCGGCGGCGTTGTTGGTGAGGCAGATGCGGCCATCGTCGAGGAAGCGGGTGAACGCATCCCAGCGCTTCAGCATGTAGAAGCAGGCCTTGGTGAGGTCATGACCGCGCGATAGCTTGGCGACCTGCGCGGTAAGCCAGGTGTGGAGCTCGGCCATCAGCGGCGCGCTGAGTTCCTGACGGACTGCGAGCCGCTCGGCAGGACTCTTGCCGTTGATGCCGCGCTCGATGTCGAACAGGGCGTCGAGACGCTGCACGGCTTCGAGCGCGATCGGATAGATGCTGCCGCGCTGGCCGCGGCTCTTCTTGCGGGCTGAGCTCAGGACATCGGCGAGCTCGAAGAACTTGCGCCTCGCATGAGCAAAGCAGCCCGCTTCCAGCACGGGACCGGGGGCGCGGTCCCCGCGATAGAGATCGTTGTAGCCACTATAGGCATCGGCCTGCAGGATGCCGGACCATGCCGCGAGATGGGCTTGCGGGTGCTCGCCGCGCCGATCGCGCGAATAGTGGAACAGGGCAGCTGGAGGATCGGTGCCTGCAAAGGGACGATCATCGCGTACGTAAACCCATAATCGCGCCGTATCGGTCTTGCCCTTCGCCATGACCGGCACGGTGGTATCGTCACCGTGGATCCGGTTTGCAGCCAGAACATGCGTCTCGATGAGCTTGTAGATCGGAATCAGCGCATGGGCAGCTGCCCCGACCTGATCGGCAAGAGTCGAGAGGCTGAGCGGCACGCCTTCGCGGGCAAACCGCTCGGCCTGGCGGTTGAGGGGCTGGTGCTGTCCATACTTCTCGAACAGGAGCATCGCGAGGAAGCTGGGTCCGGCCCATCCGCGGGGCACCACATGGAAGGGCGCGGGGGCCTGCGCGATCTTCTCGCAGTCGCGGCACGAGAACTTCTCGCGCACCGTCTGGATCACCTTCCACGAGCGCGGGATCACCTCGAGTGTCTCGGTGACGTCCTCGCCGAGCTTCGAGAGCCGATCCCCACCGCATGCCGGGCAGGAACAGGGCGCAGGCACCACGACGCGCTCGCGCGGCAGATGCTCGGGGAACGGCTTCCTTGCCGGGCGCTTGCGCTCGAAGGCGGTGACCGTGGCGGTCTTGGCCGCCGCTCCCTCGGCGATCAGGTCGTCTTCGGCGGCATCAGCCTCGAGCTCTTCGAGCTGCAGCTCCATCTGGTCGAGCAGACGGCGGCTGCGTTCGGCGCTGGGGCCATACTGCTCGCGCTTGAGCTTGGCGATCTGCAGCTTGAGGTGAGCGATCAGCGCCTCGATGGCGCTCTGGTGGGCCATGGCGTTGGCAAGCTTGGCCTCTGCCTCATCGGCCTTGCGGGCCATCGCCGCCACCAGCGCCTTGAGCGCTTCAACGTCGTCCGGAAGGGGCGAAATGGCGGCTTCCATAGACCGGAGTGAATCATCATCCACCCTCTGCTGCAAGGGCAAAACACCGCCTCGCGCCGATTATCCGGCGCTCTGTGGCCGCCATGTATACTGCGGGTTGCGCCAGTCGATCCCCTCCAGCAGGCAGGCCAGCTGCGAGGGGGTCAGCGACACCGTTCCCTCAGTCGCTGAGGGCCATACGAACCGGCCCTTCTCTAGCCGCTTGGCGTAGAGCGACATGCCGATCCCGTCGTGCCAGATGATCTTGATCAGCGAGCCTGCGCGGCCACGGAACACGAACAGATCGCCGCCGTGCGGATTACGCTTGAGACCCTGCTGCACCAGCAGCGCCAGGCCCTGCATGCCCTTGCGCATATCCGTGTGGCCGAGCGCGATCCACACCCGCGCGCCCGAAGGGATCATCGCAGCCCCTTCAGCGCCGCAGCGACCAGGGCCGGCGGTGCCGCCGCGAAAATGCTCAGCCGCTTGCCGCGCGGCAGGTCGATGATCATCGCGGGGTGCTCGGCAGCGCCGGCCGCCATCACATCTTCGTCGATCACCGCTTCGGCGAACACCGGCGTCGGAAGTGCCTCGGGCAGCTCTGCTTCCCGCTCCACGCCTGCATCGAGCAACTTGCGCCGCCAGGTGTAGATCAGCGCCGAAGAAATATCGTGCCGTCGGCACACCTGGGCAACGCACGCGCCCGGCGCGAAAGCCTCGGACAGGATCTGCAGCCGCTCCTCATCGCTCCACCGCCGCCGCCGCTCCGGCCCCGAAAACACCGTCACCTGACCCATCGACCACTCCTAAGCGCGCTCACAAGAGCACGCTTAAGAGCGCTCGATACCTATCCACGCAAGGCGGCCCTCGCCGGAGGGGTACGCCGTAAGTCAGGTCGCCAAGTTTCCGCTGATCTGGATGGCTCGAGAAGCGCAGGAGCACGGCCTTCAAATCAACGAGTCCCTGTTCAATCATCTAGCGGAGGGCGCTCCTCTGCCCGGAGGCAAACGCATGTATGTCGCGCCCGATGCAAATGGCGAAATCCACAATTCGATGACCATCCC
This sequence comes from Aurantiacibacter xanthus, assembly GCF_003584015.1. Lineage (GTDB taxonomy): Bacteria > Pseudomonadota > Alphaproteobacteria > Sphingomonadales > Sphingomonadaceae > Alteraurantiacibacter > Alteraurantiacibacter xanthus. The sequence continues at coordinate 38,070 of NZ_QXFM01000110.1, read as the reverse complement.
TTGGAAGCCGCTGGAATATCTGCCCAAGAACCGCAGGTGGAAGCGCTTCCCTGAGAAGGTGTCGGGCGGGGGCTATTATCTGCCGTGCGCGGAACCGCGTAAAATTCCCGAAGGCGCGCTGCTCCATCATTCGGTGATCGAACGGATCGCCAAGGGTTATAAGCCGGTCAATCTTCCCACTGAGTTCACGACTGTGCCGCCAACCCCCGGACATACTGACACGATCAAGGACGACGAATGATTGACCATCTCGAAATCGCGCAATCGGGATATTTTTACCAGCGTAAACGCCGTCTGTCGAACGAAGCGATCAATCGCCTCTTCACGACTATTCGCGCCCAGGCCCGACGGCCTTCGCAAAATTTGTTCCGGGTCGATCGGGTCGTGCTTGACGATGCCCGCTATTCGGCGATCTGCTTCTCGCACGAACGCGATGTGGCCTTCCTTGCGCCTGAAGCCGAAGCTGTCGAGCGCGTCTATGGCTATGTGCTGATCGTCGAGCACGGTCCGTACATTGCGGTTTTCAAATCGGGGCTAGATCTGCCCTCGGCATTCAAAACCGCCCATCTCGGCAAAGTCGCAAATGAGCGGATAGAGTGCGCGATCGCCCGGCAAGACGCGGTGTTTCAGAAGCTGCGTCTACGCAATATGTCGATTTCGCCGCTCGCGTTGCGTTCAAAATCGCTCGAAGCTCGCGATCTCGAGAACGCCGTCGCCACCAGCAGCGCCAGTCGCTTCATTCCCCAAGCCTATAGCGTGCGACGCGAAGACGGTGTCTATTCCGCCACGCCGACCACCGGTCGGATTTCGCTTCGCGCCGATCGCGTTGGAGTCGAAGCAACCGTTGCATGGGCCATCCAGATCTCGGAACTCCTCCAAGCCGATGGCGGAGCGGTCGCCGGCTTCATCCGCAACTTCGCGCGCGCTATCGAACTGACCGCGCTCCCTTCCCACGTCCGGCCAACCTTCGTCGGCATCGACACAATGGGTCTGGCCGACGCATTGTTCAATGCCGATAACGGAGTGCGCCTGATCCGCGAGGGCGCAAACGGTGTCGAGGAACTGCTGCAACCTGAAGCCGAAGCCGTACTGGCCGCGCTCGAGCCAGCGTTCCCGGTCGTGCGCCGCCGCCGCGTACTCGAAGTGCGCGCCGAAGACGGCGTTACCCCGATCGCCAGGCTGCGTATCGGAGCAACGCGGATCGGATTGCGGAAACTCGATGTCCCGCAAATCGCCGGAATTTCAGTCGAGAAACGCAGCCAGCCGCTAGGGGAGGACGCCAATGCGGTCTCACTTTCGCGCTACCTCGACCGCGAAAATTTGTTCACGATACTCTTCAGCGATCTCGCCCTGGCGTACATCGACGGGGCGCTGTTTCGCGACGAGGCGCTTGCTGGCGGCGGTACTGCGCTGCTCGCACGCCTACAGGCAGATCCCTCGCTTGTGCACACCACCAGTGAGAAAGGCGATTTTGCGGTTGGCCAGGTGGAGTTTGCCCAAGACTGCGTATTCCGCTCGGTGGTCGATACGATCGCAGACGGCGATGACGTATTGCTCTGTGATGATCTCGGTGATGAATGGGCCGACTTTATCGGGGTCAGCACCCACAGCAGCCCGACGATGATCAGCTTCTACCATGCCAAACACGGTAACCAGTCCCTCAGCGCGTCGGCCTTTCATGAATCGGTCGGCCAAGCGATCAAGAACCTCGGCCGGATGGGGCTACCCGCCGATATGCTGCCCCACAAACTGGCCGGCTGGGCTAATCGCTATCGTAACAACGGCGTCCAGACCGACATCGCCCGGATGATCCGTGGCGGAACGCCACAACAGATTTCCGAGAAACTTGACGCGGTGCGCGTCGCCCCAGATGCGCTCCGGCGAGTATTTATTGTGACCTCGTCGCTCAGCCGTGCGCAGGTGGAAGGAGTCCTTGCCGATGTCGTGCAGGGGACAGCGCCGTCGCCGCACTTCGTCCAACTCTACTGGCTATTGATGAGTTACTTCTCGGCCTGTGTTGAGATGGGTGCCCAAGGATATGTGGTATGCCGCCCATAGCGCGTTGTCCCAATAGCGCTTCAGCAATCGCATGGCGCAAGATGCCATTGTTGTAGCTCATAGGCATATGCGGTAGCGGCCGCTTTCGAGGACAGTCCGAACGGTAGCGAAACGACTGGTTATTGGGCGCGAAGCTGACACGCCGGTTCACCGTCCGGATCGTCGGCTATTCCAATCAGCGCTCCTGAAAGCCGCCATTCCGGATCGTCCGACACCAGCTATCATTTCTCCTCGGATGAAATTCGATCCTCCACGACCTCTTGCCCAACCCTCCGTCCGCTGGCGAGCCTTCGTCCCAACGCATCAATGAAGGCGTCGTAGCGATCTCCACCCAGGCTGCGTAGCACGGCGCGTTCGCTTTCCGGCGGCGGCGGAGTAGATGTCAGCCAGAAGCGAACGAATAGCGCGATCATCTCGACGCTGATGCCAAGATCGCGTTCGAGCCGCGCCACCTTACGGTCAAGTCGGTCTATACGTTTTGTCACCGCTGCCTCACTCCGCTCGTCGCCATCAGGTGACAGGAAGGAGGCTATAGCTGCCTCGGCAATCAGCGAACGTGATTGCCCGCGCCGGTCGGCATAGGCAGCCAGCGCCTGCATAAGTTCCTGGTCAAGATAGACCGAAAGTCGCGCCTTGGTCGTCACAATTCAATACCATCATCGGGATCGAGTGATGCCTGACGCGCTACGGTCCGCACCTGACGGCGCACGGTGGCTTGCCGCGCGGCATCACTATCCGGTTCGGGATCCTCCGGTTCGAACTCGTTGGCTGGCGCGGGTTTGGGAGCCGGTGAGATATCGACATGACGTTCCAAATCGGGCTGTCGGCGCAACCCGGCATTTTCGGCCTCGTCATCCTCGCCCGATCCTTCGACAGACTTGTCTACCGGTGCCGGTTCAAACGTCGGCGGCGCAACGATTGGACGCCGGCCGCTCCAATCGTCGGGACGCGTCTTGCGTGCTCCGCCTTCCATATCCGGCGGTGAAATAACTCGTTCGGCGAACCGCCGGTCCTTGTAGTAGCGGACCTTCTTCGCCCGAATTGGCGGGATACCGGCGATCATGATGATCTCATCGTCAGGTGGAAGCTGCATCACCTCGCCCGGCGTCAGGAGTTGCCGAGCGGTTTCCGAGCGCGAAACCATCAGGTGCCCTAACCAGGGGGACAGGCGATGGCCGGCATAGTTCTTCATCGCCCGCATTTCGGTAGCCGTGCCCAGTGCATCCGAAATGCGCTTGGCGGTACGTTCGTCATTGGTGGCAAACGACACGCGCACATGACAGTTGTCGAGGATCGCGTTGTTCGGTCCATATGCTTTTTCGATCTGGTTAAGGCTTTGGGCGATCAGGAAGCTCTGAATGCCGTAGCCTGCCATGAAGGCGAGCGCGCTCTCGAAGAAATCGAGCCGGCCAAGCGCAGGAAATTCGTCGAGCATCAGGAGCAAGCGGTGGCGCGACTGCCGGGCCCGCAAATCCTCGGTCAGCCGCCGTCCGATCTGGTTGAGGATCAGGCGGATGAGCGGCTTGGTGCGTGAGATGTCGCTGGGCGGCACGACCAGATAGAGTGTGATCGGCACATCGCTCTCGACGAGATCCGCTATGCGCCACTCGCAACTACGCGTCACCTGTGCGACCACGGGATCGCGATAGAGTCCCAGGAAAGACATGGCCGTGCTGAGCACACCCGATCTTTCGTTCGCCGATTTGTTCAACAGCTCGCGCGCGGCGCTGGCGACGACGGGATGGACACCTGCCTTACCCAGATGCGGCGTGGTCATCATCGCGCGTAAGGTCGATTCGATCGGCTGCCGCGGGTCCGACAGAAAGGCGGCGACTCCGGCCAATGTCTTGTCTTCGCCAGCATAGAGAACATGCAAGATTGCACCGACCAGTAGTGCATGACTGGTCTTCTCCCAGTGATTGCGCTTTTCAAGACTGCCTTCTGGATCGACCAGAACGTCAGCGACATTCTGCACATCGCGCACTTCCCAGGCACCCTTGCGAATTTCCAGCAGGGGATTGTAGGCGGCCGATGCAGCGTTGGTCGGATCGAACAGTAACACGCGACCGTGACGCGCGCGAAAGCCTGCCGTTAGCTGCCAGTTCTCTCCCTTGATGTCGTGAACGATCGCAGAGCCCGGCCAGGTGAGTAGCGACGGCACAACCAGGCCGACACCTTTGCCGCTGCGCGTGGGGGCGAAGCAAAGAACATGCTCGGGTCCATCATGGCGCAGATAGTCCGATCCGAGACGGCCCAGAACGACACCCTCGTCGCGCAACAGCCCGGCGGTCCGAGCTTCTCCCATGGTCGCCCAGCGTGCCGACCCATAGGTCTCAGCGTTTCGCGCTTCCCGCGCGCGCCATACCGACATGCAGATAGCAAAGACGATCGCAGCGAATCCACCCGACACGGCGATACAGGCACCCGTCCTAAATATCTCCGGGGCATAAGCGTCGAATGCAAACCACCACCAGAAAAAGGCCGGCGGCGGATAAACGGGCCAGTCGCCCAGCGAGAACCAGGGCGATCCCAATTCCGGCTGATAGGCCAGCGCCGCTGCCGTCCATTGGGTCGCGCTCCAGATCGCAATCAGCACGATCAGAAGGACGGCGATGACCTGGCCCCACAATATCTTGGTCGCGGACATTGGACCTCCTTTGGGTAACGAGGAGGCTAGGAAGGCGCGGATTCAAGCACGAATTGTGTCCAGCGCAGCGTGGCGAAGAAAGACAGGGAATGGCGTGGGCGCGTATTTCGCGTGGTCGCAGAATGTCGGCTTCGCGCCTCAATCAAGGTCATTCGCGGTCCACTTAGCTCTTCCTGGAACCGGCCATTCGTTCAGCTGCACTTATGGTGCAGTGTGAATAGAATTGCGTTTTTCTGCATCCGCCTTCGGAGATGCGCTCTAAGCTATCGCTCATCTCGAGTAGCGTCACCTGTCGGCGAGGTGGTAATCGGCACCGAGCGACCTCTAACTATCCCCATTGAGATCATCTAGCTTGTCAAAGCTGGCTACTATATCTGCATTCCGTATACGCTCCAGCGTCTCCTCAAAGCTCTCGTTAAGACTGCCAGGCTGAATATGCTGGCGGATAGCATCGTAGTGTTTGCGGGCAGCAACGCGCGACACCGAACGTGTCAAATGCAAGCGTACCGCCAAACTGTCGGGACTGTCACAGCCTTCGCGGACGACGCCGCTCAATGTAGCCAAGACGGTGGACACGGGTGTTTCGTCTCCAGCAGCGCGCAACCGAGCCGCGAGCAACTGTCCGGGAAGGCCCGCCATAAAGGCAAGATCGGGCACGAGCCGCGATACGAAATGCCGGGCATTCTTGCACTGCTTGAGATTGGTGGTCCGTCCGAGATATGCCTTTTCGAGTTCGCACAGCGGCACACCGGACAACCAGATCGGCAAAAGTTTCCGCAGCCACAACAACGCATGCTTCCCACGCGCCTCATCGTCGCCGAGGCTCTTGTAAGGCGTACCGAACGCCTCCTCCAGGCTCTCGGGCCGCAGAAGGCGGAGCAACTGACTCGGATGCGCGTCGAGCCAGTCGAGCAGCGCCGCTATCACCTGCTCTGCAGTTCCTGAAAAGGAGCCGGTATCGAGCAATTCGCTGATCTGCTGCAGCAACGCGACGGAGAGGCCGGTTGCGCTAGAGACCTGTTCGATCCAGCGGTCGGCTTCTGGCAACTCGAGCGTGGCTCGTGCAGCTAGGGCCGATGCGACCCTTGTGCTCAGCCAGTCGGCATCAGCGGCAGCTAGCGCGCGGTACGCGCTGAAGCTCCTGTTGAGCAACACTGCGGCGGGATCGTCTTCGGCCCCTGCGATTGCCAGCGGTAGCTTACTCAAGAGATAGGCTGAGGCGCCGGTCTGGGTGACGCCGTCGTGAATGCTGTCGAGCACCGCCTTCAGCGGATCGTCAATAACGAGACACTGGTCGGCCTGCTCGAAGATTGCCTGCAGCTCCATCCAATGCCCGTTTATCTGATTATTCTGATCGTCGAAGTCGATGACCTTGCTGGGTACAAGCAAGACGAAGCCCTGCGCACCTTCGCCGGCACGTCCCGCACGTCCTGCGGCGTTCAACAGCTCATGTGCCTCAAGTTTCTGCATCTTGTCGGCTTGCGGATCGAACCGACTGTCCCCTGAAATGATGACAACTTCGCTCGGCAGATTCATGCCTTGAGCAAGCGTCGAGGTCGCGAAAAGCACCTTGATCCCATCTGGCCGGCGAAACAGGCTTTCGTGCAGTTCACGCTCCTCGCGCAGTAGCAGTGCATGATGGCTGGCGGTCCCCGCTCGAAGCGTGCCATCAGCTGCAAGCTTCATGTAGCAGTAACCGGCTCCACCCATCTCCTCTTCGGCGAGGGTGCGCCATTTCTGCTCTTCCTCTGTAAGCGTAATCTGGCTGGTGGGGACGCGGGAGGGGTAATCCTTGACGCATTTCTCACAAAAAACAGTGCTCTGCACAAACACTAATGTCTTCATGCCCGCGCTCGCTGCGGCGGCGGCAATTGCGCCGCTTGTCTCGTTGCCGTTAGGGGTGAGATACCAATTGCCGCCCTTGGAACGTCCAGCCGACAGTAAGCGGCCATCGCCGAGGAGCTGCAGCAGAGCATAGTCGCTGCGGGCGGTGGTCGACCAGGTCTGCAGGAGACTGAACAGACCGAAGGGCTGCGCCAGCAACGCGTTCTTCACCGAGACAGGCGGCATGTTGTGGTCGGGATAGTCGGTGCGGGCCTGGTCTAGGATAGTCTTGAGCGCTTTAATCTGCTCGGCGGGATAGACGACGCAGCCTCGCACTTGCCGCGTTGGCTTCCAGCTAAGATCTAACGTCAGGCATTGGCGGCTGGTTATATGAGCAATCCAGTCAGCGATCTCCTGCGTATTCTTCATCATTGCAGAAAGCAGCAGCAAGTCGGCGTCAGGAGCGATGCGCGTAAGATTTAGAATAACGAGCATCGCATCAAGCCCGCGCCTACTCCGATCATCTTCACGTGGATGCAGCAAATGGCATTCGTCGAAGACAATCAGCCCGAGATCCTGGAAGGCATCGGGATCGATCGACAGAAGCATTAAGCAGCGCTCGGGCGTCATGACCGTGACTTCGCCGAGCACGACGACGTCGCCAATTCCGACATCCTCGTCTACATCGGCAAGAATGCTGTAGTCCTGGAATATGCGCTTCAGCGATCGCTGGGTCTGCCCGACGAGTGCATGCGTGGGCGCGAGGAAGATCACACGCTCGCCGCGCAGCAGCGCGGTGGCGATCTTAAGTTCCGCGAGAGTTGACTTGCCGCCACCAGTCGGAAAGCTGATCGCCGATGAGACGCCCTGTTCCAGATAGCCTTTCGCAACCGCTTCGCGATGGTTGCGCCAGAGATAGGGGCGCTGCCGGGCCATGCGACGGAGCGTCTGCCACCAGCCATTGTCACTGACCCCACCCGGCGTCGGAATGCGGCTGAGCGCACTTCCGAGCAGGTCGCCGTCTAGACCCAGAAGTAGATTGGCGAGGTGCAAAGGCCCGGGATAGAGGCTCAGCAGCGTCTCGCCGGCCGCGCCGGCGCCATCGACCGGTTCGCTGGCGAGGGCGTGCACCTGCGCGAACAGCGTGCTCGCTGGAACGACCCCACCCGCCTCGGGCGCGACGTCGACGCGCAGGCGCAGCTGCCTTGCGAGATTGGTGATGCCACGCAGAAGCAGCAGCCGGAGCGCATCGAGAGCGCGGGCGCCGAAATCATCGCCTTCAGCATCAATCTCAGGCTCGTCGGCACCGACGATCTCCCCGAGCCGACCTTGCGCAAGATTGCGGATTGCGAGCAGCAGGGCGCGCTCGATCGGCCCGGCCTCCGGCGCAGGCACAATGCGCTTGGCGGCTTCGGCCGCATCGGCATGCGCTTCTGCCAGGAGGAAGAGCAATGTGGCGCAAACCTCGGGGCTGACCGCCGCAATATCGACTTGGCTGGGAGCATCGGCTCCGCGCAGTGCCAGAGAAATGGCTTGATGTGCCGAAGCCGCGACAAAGGCTGCAGAGGCGCGATTCTCGCGGTCGGGAAGCAAGGCGGCATAGGTCTCGTGCGCTGCAGCGATGCGGCGAAGTTCAGCAACGGTTGCCACCAACGCTTCATCGTCTGCCTCGACAGTAGCACCGCGCAGGCGAATGCGCGCCGAGACGATATCGGCAAAGGCTTCGGTCAGCCGTTTCGGCAGATTGTCGAGATCGAGTCCGTCAAGTGGAGGCGCCGCCCGAATCAGTGCTGCGGTCGTCGCATCAAACATTGGCGATGGCCTTTATCTTGACGATCACGCGCGCGGCGAAGCTTGTCATCCAGTTGCGCATCGCGGGGAGATATATGGTGTCGGCGCGGCGGCGGGCCGCAGCGCCGGGCGCGGACTTGTCGAAGCCCTTAAACAATCTGGCGCGGGCATCGGCATTGTTGTGAGTGTCGCCGATGGTGATACTGATGCGATAGCGTCGGGCATCGTGCCACAAGATGTTGGCGATTGCGCTATCAAGGTCAAACTCGGGATCAGCGGCGGCGCGCGCGTCGAGCATCCCGCTTACCTCTTGGCTAAGTTCATTCAAGCGCTCGCCCTTTTCGAGCGCAACGATACCCGGCCAGACATCATCTCGGATCGTGTCGCGGGCCTTATCGGTGGCCTTGTCTTCGAAGACGACGACCGCAGTGACCGAGGTGCCGGCTTCGTTTAACTCGAGCTGCATGCCGTCGAAGCCTTTGTCGGCCTTGCGAATATGCGGCATGCGGGTGAGCGACGCGGAAGGCTGCTGGTGCGCGGCGATCCACGATATCGCCTGAAACAGCCAGCCGTCACGATGCCAGGGATCTTCGCCCTCGGCTAAGGTCAACTGTTTGATCGCTGCAAGCGCCTGCTCGGCATTGGCAGCGGGCCCCGGCACGCCCGCACCGCTCAGGATCTTGGCAACATGGCGATACTGACCGAGCACGATGCGTGCGACGCGTTCAGCGAGCACGTCTTCATCGTCGATGGTCCATGCCCAGCCGTGGCAGAGTTCGCCGTGATCTATCGGGACGAGCGTCAGTGTCATTGGGCTGTCGAGCTAGGCGGACGGAAAGGGGGCACACGGAGCCGCCTCGGAAACAACGTGGCGTACTCGAATGATCCTACTGTCACCACTCCTCTCGTCCGTGGCCGGCGAGCGAACGGTAGTCTATCCGATGCAGCATTCCCCCTCGTCTGTGGGCCCCAGTCATTCCCTATCATGGAAGCAAGGGCTAAGTGAATTGCGATCCTAGTCTTAAAGTTGACGTAACTGCGAAGGTACCGGTGCCACTTATAATGAATAAAATTCACTATCATCCGCCAAATGCGGCCTGTCTGCTCCCGGCCCAGGGCGCGACGTTATCGCCCTAACCCCCGCCCGCGCCCGAACGACCATTCCACGCTGCCGTCGCCGCGCATTACACCGGAGATGTGCTTGCCCATCTGACGATCCAGCGATGGCGTCCAGGGCACGAGCTGGAAGCCGAGGCCATTTTCGATCATGGCAAAACGGCCCGAGGCAAGATTCAACCGCTGGCGCACAGTGCCGAGGACATAGTCGCCCGTCAGTGATGGCCTATGCGGCAGGCCGATTTCCGCCGACAGTTTCTCGGCGGTGGCATCCAGTTCCCGCCGCCGGAGCGTATCAAGCAGATTGCGTGCGAAGATGATCCGTCGCCCCTGCCGCCGCGCCAGGCCCTCACCTGCGAGATGCTCGGCACGCTTTTCCATCGCGTCCCGAACCTCCGCCCCGAAACCACCCCCGAGGTCTCGCCCATCGCCCGACAGGTTCCGCCGATCGAGCCAGGTCGCACCCGGCGCGCGGACCTGTGCGTTCAGGTCGAAGTCCGAGCGTACGGCCAGCGCCATCCGCTGCCGGCCCTTGCGATCCTCGAAGCGCCGTAGTTCGACAATCGCACCGGGCCTGCAATCGCCGGTCGCATCGATGTCGGGAAGCTGGATATGATGGGTCCGCCCATCAATGCCGTCGACGATCGCATAAGCCCTGCCAGTCAGCTCGTCGTGCAGCCCACGCTCCACCAGCGTGCCCATTACGTTCTGTCCGGGTTCGGGTTCGAGCGCATAGCTGGCCGAGCCCCGGTCGATGCCCCGCTCAGTCATGGCGCGGTGCATCCGCTTGATGATGTCACCGCGAGCCTGCAATTCTCGCAGCGCGGTCTCCGCATTTCCAGCCATTGTCCATTGGCCGGGCGCGACCTCGCTGGCGAGGCCGAGCCCCTCGAGCTTGCGCAAGCGGCCGATGCGCAGTGCATGATCCGGACCAGGCCGTACTCCCCGTTCAGGAGCCGTTTCAATGATGCCGTTGTGGTCGCGCTCTCGCGCCAATCGGTAATCCAGATCTGTCCAGCGTTCCGCATTGACCTGCCGCTCTAGCGATTGGTGGATTTCGAGATCGGTGCGCAGGCCGAGTTCCTGCGTGACGATCTCGCGCGCCTGTGCCCGCATTCCCTCGCGGATATAGTCGCGCGCGATCACGAGATCACGGCCGTACTCGCCAACGCCGCGCACGATGACATGTGCATGGGGGTTGTCGGTATTCCAGTGCTCGACCCCGCGCCAGTCGAGACGGGTGCCGAGATCCTTTTCCATCTGCCCCATCAGCTCGCGCGTGAAAGTCTTGAGGTCGCGCATTTGCCCGGCGTCTTCGGGCGAGACGATAAAGCGGAAATGGTGCCGGTCATCCTCGCAGCGCGCGGAAAACTCGCCGCGGTCGAATTCGTCGCCCTCGGTCCCGAATAGCATGCCACGCTCGCCATCGCGGGTGACGCCATCGCGTTGCAGGTAATCGAGATGTGCACCAAGCGACGAGCGGCTCCCGTGCCGGACCACGCGCGCCTTGATCACGACGTTGCGAGCCCGGTTACCGAGACGATGGGCGGCGCGAATGCTCGCTACACGCCCGCGTCCGAAGGTCGAAAACCCCACACCTGAAGATCGTGCGCGTCCCGCGCCAAGGCCGCCGGCTCGTTGGGCGGCGGCAAGAGCCTGCGAGATAGCGGGTCGTGCACGCTGTCCGCCCCGCGTGCGGATGCGGCCTGGCCGGACACGGAAGTCTTCCTCGCCTTTCATGGTCGGGAGTCCGGTAATGTGCCGCAAAGCCGCATAAACGGTAGGAAGTGGCGAAAGGCACACATCGCGGACATTGCCGCACACCTCGCGGCGGAACGCCACAAGGCCTTGTAAAACAAGGCTACGACCGGCTGCAGATGGCTTGGCACATCGCGGCTTTTATCTTGCCATCGATTTTTCTTCGTGAGTTGAGGCGACCGATCACTTCTCTGCTGCACTCCAGCGGGGCGGAGAGCACGCCATGGGGCGCTGTAGGTGGTGACGCTCGTCATTGCTCTGAGAGCGATACGAACAGGCCGTTTGTCGGCGGCTCGATGGTAGCGGACCGCGTGGTCTGCGAAGCATCCGAAGTGTCGTCAGTCACCACATCCTCCCTAGTAGGAATGCCATCTGCCCGTGCGGGAAACAGAGCCGCGCGGCGCCAGGCAAAAGGGTCTGGCGGTGTCACAGCCGCAATCATCGCGTTACCGGAATTTCCCGTGATCGCCGTCAGCTTTACGAGATAGGCGCGCGTCTCGCGGGGCAGCGGCCGGCTGCCGGAAAGGTATTCGTCATAGCGGCCCGGTCCCGCATTGTAGGCGGCGAGCATCGCAGCCGCATTGCCATAGCGGTCGTGCATCTCGCGAAGATAGGCTGCGCCCGCCATGATGTTGTCGCGCGGATCGAACGGGTCCAATCCGAGACGATAACGCGCGCGCAGATTGGCCCAGGTAGCGGGCATGATCTGCATCAGGCCCATCGCTCCGGCGGGCGAAACAGCGCGTCTGTCACCGTTGCTTTCGACGCGCATGACTGCCCATATCCAATCTTGGGGAATGCCGAACCGCCGCGTTGCATCGACCACATGCGCTGCATAAGGATTGGCCGTGGCAATGCCGGGCGCAGGTTCCGCAGCGGCCGGCGATGAACCAACCATCTGCGCGGCCAATACCAGTGCGACGGCAAGACTCCCTCGACTCATGGCGCGATTCTCCGCCAGATAAGCGGTCCGTCCGGCGTGTCTCGGGTGAACATGGGTGTCGCGCGCCCCAGCAGCGTCGTGGCCGGGAGCGGGCCGAAATAACGACCGTCCATGCTGTCGGGCACAGACGGGTTCATGAACAGAAATTCGTCCGACCGAAGTTTGTGACACCCCTGCCAGACAGGCAGCGGGCGGCCTCGGCTGTCGCGATCCCGAGCAACGGCAACGGGCTGGCCATCGACGCTCACCATGTTGCCGTTGCGGCATACACACTGTCCGGCTTTCGCCGCCACATGTTTGAGGAGCGGCACGCCTTCCGGGAGATAGCCGCGCTCGGCCATCCAGTGCGCCCATTGTTGTGGCGGGATGACGGCTACCAGCGAATTTGCCGGCGGGTCGGGGGCGGCATGTGTCCGGTAGAGACCGATCGGTGCGCTCGCACTGGCGTTCCAGATGAAGCGCGGACGCGGATCGGCAAGCGCCACCGCAACGAACAGAAGGATAAACACCTGTGCGGTAACGAGCGTGGCGATGACATAGCCGAAGCGGGTCATCCCTCGATCTCCCGACGCTTGAGCCAGGCAAGGTGGCGTTCCATCGTATAGGGCCGCGGGCTCTGCCCGGCCGCGATACGGTTGTGAACATGGCGCCAATGATCTGGGGCGGCTTCGCAAGGATCGACATCGGCGGCCTCCACGCTGTCGATCGCGGACAACACCTCGTTGACCTTCGGCCAGCCCTCAATGTGAAGCAGAATCTCTCCGCCGGGCCGCACGAAAGGCAAGGTCGTGTAGGCTTCGCCGGGCGCGACGGCGCGCAGCACATTGATGCGTGAACTGATCGTTCCATAGTCGTTCGCCATCCAGCGCACGAAGGTGAAGATCGCGCCGGGTCGGAAGCCGACGACGCGGGTTCTTCGCGTGATGATGCGGTCCTGCGCAATCCGACCGAAGCGTATCCAGTGCTCAAATTTCTTCTCGATCCAGGTCAGCTCGACTTCGGTCAGTTGCTTGCGTGCCGAGCCCAATGCGCAGCCTTCGCGCGCACCGCTGGGTGAGTCATTATTCATTGCCGATCTCCTGTGAGCCACCGTCGAGCAGATGCCTTGCCGACGAAGCGGCACGCGATCTGTCCACAGCAGCGAATTGCGTTAGCAAGAATCCGAAGGATTCGATTCTATTAGCACTGTTAGAGGGGGTGCGATTTCGCGAGGATTTCTGCGGGATTACGGGCCACTCGCGTTCCCGATAGTCCGAGGATCGCGTTCCTGATCGTCCGAGTGCCGGTGTTCCCGATAGTCCGAACCTCATGACCGCTTATCCACAGGGTCGATGCCCATTCGGCGCATCGCGGTGTCGAAGGGATGCTCCGGGATCGGAGCGAAGTTCAGCCGCTCGCGACCAAGTGCGTGTTCAAGCCTGAGGGCGTAACCGGGCAGCGGCTGACGAGCGACGATAGCTCGCAATTCGAAAGCGAAGCGGCGCAGCGGCGAAAGCACGCCGGACTTCTTGTGAAGGTGGGGAATGTCAAAGCTCCACCCGCCCTCTTGCCTCCCGCCATGCTTGCGCACGATACGGTAGAGCCAGCGCTCCAATCCGCCGGTCAGATCGAAATAGGCCCGGTCGATCGTCAGCACGAGCGCGCGGTCGAGCACACCAGCATAGAACCAGTCCGGCAGGATCAGCTCAATCCCGAGCGGACGGCCTCGGCCGTCCGCAAGTTCACGCCATTCATTGATCCACGAGAAGCGACGGCGGCGTCGCTGATGCTCCTGCCGGATCGAGGTGGCGACAGTTGTGGATTGCAGCCGGTCGAGCGCGGCTTTCAGCCGTTCGTAGCTCGCCTTGCCAGTGCCCCGCCGGGTGAACGCCAATATCTCGTGGGGCGTCGTCACCATGAGGCGCGAGGTCGGCCTTCCGGCATCGCGTGCCTCAATGAGCTGGCTCGCCGCCCAGATTAGCACGTCGGCATCCCAAATGGTCGCCATGCCATGTTCGGGTACCGCCTCGACCGATATCCGGGTCTTGCCCATATTGAAATCGATCGGCGCTATGCGCCTGCTCTTGGCGAGGCTGAAGAACGGCCAGGCCATCAGATCCTGTGCATCGCGCGGCGCGAGATCGCCGGGGACCGAACGAAACAGTTCAAGCTGCGTCCGTTCGGTGTCCGGGCCGCCGGAAGAAGAGTGTGCAGCGCGCATGGGACTCAGCGACGTACACAGTCGGTGGGCAGGCGCTTCGCGGGGTGGACGGTGCCCTTCCCAGGATCGGAGGTCGAACGGCGTGTGCCGAGCGCTGCCCAGGCCTCGAGGTCTTCGATGGCATAGACGATACGGCCGCCAAGTTTGCGGAAGACCGGCCCGGTGCCATAGCAGCGGTGCTTCTCCAACGTACGTGCCGACAGGCCGAGATGGACCGCCGCGTCGGGTGTCTTGAGATAGCGTGGCGTGGTGACGGCTGCCGGTTCGCTCATGATGATCCTCCTTGTGATGGCCGGCCCTGAAAAGCGGGCCCGGCGGACAGGAGGCGATGATGGCGAAGGGGATGCGTAGCGGAGAAGAGACAGAAGTATGGGGGCCGGAAATGTCCCCCTTTCAACCGCCGCGCAGCAGACGAATATAGCCGCCGTCACGCAGTTCGACGGCTTCCCTGATCCAGCGAGAAATGCGCTTGCGCTCGCGGCTGTCGTACCAGTCGGCGGCGCTGTAATCGCGCACATCGCGATCGATCAGCGCCGCCGCGAGTTCCCGGCGGGTGGCACCTGCATCATGCCCGTCGAGCACCTGCAGCAAGGTGAGCAAATGATGCCGCCGGAACTGTGTTGGCCGTAGCGGCGGTGGCCCGACCGCCATGCCGAGCAGGCGGCGGCAGAAGCGCTCGGCGGATGCGAGGCGAACGAGTGGGTCGGTCCCGAACGGCAGCATCATGGCCAGCGGACGGCCAAACGAACCAGCGACCCAGAGGTGCTCATCGCCATCCTTGTCGGCGAGAATGAAATTTCGGAACTCGCCGATGGTGATGCAGGCGCGAATGTCCCCCAGCGACTTCGGGTCGAGCCGCTCGGCGCCGATGCGGGAGAGCGCCGGAGCGAGAACTATATCGGTCGGCGAAAGATCGGGCCGCGCAACCGCTAGCTTCGGATCGAACGCGGCGGACGGGTCCGTCTGGAAGCTGATCCCCCATCGCAGCACCAAGGCGGCGGTGGCGTCGTCGGATTTGACCGCTCCACGCTTCACCCTGCCGATAGCGCGGCGATATTCGGTACGATAACGGGCGTTGCGACTGAGATAGCCCATCGCAATGTCCGAATATTGCAGCGTCTCGTCCCTGGCTTCGTCCGGGGGCGTGCGCCAGTCCCTCTCAGGCGGCATCGAACCTCTCCCAAGCGTGGCTCTCTTTTGGAGCGCAGCGGAAGATGTTCTCAGCCGAGCAGCTGAGCAGAAGCCCTGTCGATCGCGCGGGCGCATAGCCGTTTCAAGTCAGCGGTCTGGCTACGTTGGCTGCCAGTTTGGCTCCGCAGTCCCATCCCGGCCCTAGGATTCGGGAGGGCGCAGATAATGGCGATAGCCGGTTTCGGTCATCCAGCGCGCACGCGCGAGATGGGAGTCATGCACCAGGCGCGCGCGCTCGGGTTCGGCCTCAGGGTCGATCCCAAATATGATCGCGGCGGCCTCGCGCCAATCGGCATTTTCCGCTGCGGCATCGAGCAACCGCCAATAGGTGTGGTGATGGCGTTCGTCATAGTCGGTGACATGCGCCGCATCGGGCGCGCGGTCTTCGAAAGCGGGTATCGTCATAGCTTCGCTCCGCATTCAGCCATTGTTCTGGCGCGTGGCGTCTCGGGGCACTTACACCATTACGACGCGGAGCAATTGTCCCGCGCCTGCTATAGCGGTCGGAGAAAATGCGGATAAATGCTGGCGCCTTGCATGGCGCTATTCGTTCGGTTCGCTCTGGGCTTCGCTCACGAGAAGCACTCCTTGTCCCCTGTCCGAATCGAGGAAAACGATCCCTGCGCTTTCCAACGCCTTGACCACCTGATGGCGTGTATCGTCACGCACGGACAGGTTGTTTTCCGATTCCAGGCGCTTGAGCGCAGTGAGCGCAACAAGGGCCTTGTCTGCTAGCATCTCCTGTGTCCAACCCAGAAGCGCACGAGCGGCCCGCACTTGGCGGGAAGTGATCATGCACGATCACCTCCACAACCTGCGCGTTGTTCGCTACGCAAACGACTATTATAGTCGCTTTGGGTGAATGGAAATAGTCAAATCGCGAGCCGGGCTATGGCCCGGCGAGCACGCTTATTCGACCGGCCGCGCGGACCTGCCGGGACGCGCGGCCGGGTTGGGGTAGTCCCTGCGATGCGTGAAAACGTAGTTCCGTATCCGTGCAATTGCGGAAAAACGTGGAGCCGGTTGTCCGGCTCCACGGCATTGCGGTCAACCCGTCTTGAGGCGCTGCATGCCTTCGGCCAGCGTCCAGAGCGCCCGGTTGAGTGTTACATTCTGGTCGATGCCGTTGATCGCGCGGGTGGTGCTGCGGCGAATGCGGCCTTCGGCGTTGCGCTTGCGGCCAGACAATCCGCCCCGGATCACGTTTTCCTGAATGACGTTGAACGTGCCCCACAGGCTATTGCCCCGGTCCTCGCGGCGGCGCGGCTCGATGATCTGTTCGGGGGTGAGTGGGCTTTCGTCTTCGCCATAGCGGGCGACAAGGCTGGCTTCTGCGAGCACGCGCTGCTCCTCTTCGCCAAGCTGGATTTCCTTCATGCTTTCGCTGGCATCGATCAAGCGGGGGAAGTCCTCGGCTACGGTGTAAACGCCCTCGATGATGTCATGCTGGATATTGCCCTTGTGCGGCACGCGCACTTCCTCGAACCGCTCGCCCGCAATCATGGAATTGGTGCAGACGAAACGCAGCATCCCGGCGAACATCTGATAGGCAGACGTGCCATCGTGCGAGTTCACGATAATGACCTCGGCGGCCTCGGGCTTGCCGATACCTTCATCCCGGCGCAGGCGCAGCATGTGCTTGGCGTGGCCGTGGCGGCTGCCGTCGCGCGGCACCGACTGCACGGCGAAGAACGGGAACCATCCCTCGCGGCGTAGCCCCTCCACGATGTCGATGGTGGGCACATAGACATAGCGGTCCGAACGGCTGTCATGCGGTTCGCGGGCGAAGATCGAGGGGACGTGGCTGTAAAGCGCCTCATTGTCGAGCGGCTCACGTCCGCTGATCTGGTGGGCGTTACGACCGAACCGGGTGGCGAGATGATGAATGTTCATGGGTCTTTCCCTTCCTCGGGTCTGGGATTCCGCGCAGCGGGAAGCGCCGCGCTGAAACCCTGCCCGTCGGCGAGACTGGGGTAGCAACGGGCAAGGGCGACCGGGCCGGAGGGGGCTCGCCCGGCCTGCACGCAATGCAATGAAGGAAGGCCGGGGAGACCGGCCAGGGCGGCGCAGCTTCCCTTGACCGGCGCGAGGGCAAGGCCCTTAGCCCTCACGGTGCGGCATCAGCCGCGCCGACAGAGATCATCCCACGCTGGTCAGAGCGTGGGCCGTCTCTTGAAATAGACCGTCTCGGCCTTCGGCTCGGCAATCGCCTCGAACCCGGCATCGAGCCAGGCGCGGCGATGCGGCGCATGGGCGTCGGCGCGCCCGTTCGCGCACCACCATTCGGGCTCGGCAGCGCCGCGCGGCAGCAAACCGCCGATAATGTCTTCGATATGCGCGAAGCGCAGTTCGACGCCTTCGGCATCGTTGCGCCGCCGCCAGCGTTTCAGGAAAGTGCACAGTGGATCATATTTACCCATCCCGTCGTATCCGCCTCTCAATTCATAGCGGGCGGGACAGTTTGGACGGCAACGGTGCGGCCAGGAACGTTGCCAGCATCATGGACGAGGGCGAGGCCCATCATGATGCGTGTCGAGCAGATGGCACAATCGAGGGCCGAGGCCGCGCCTTCGGCGCAGTCGATGCAGGCGCGGCGCGGTTTCGATCCGTCGATCAGGCCAAGCAGCAGATGCTCATCGCCCGACAGTGCCGCGGATTCACCGATAGCGACCGGACGCCCGAGCGCGTCTTCGCACAGGTGCATCAGACTATCGAACACGGGAGCAAGCATCTCGCAATTATGGGACGCCAGGATCTTGTAGAGACAGGGCTGAACAGACTGACCCGTATCGCGTGCCTTGCGCCAGCACCGTGCCGCCTCGACCAGCAATGAACGATGCGCGGCATCGTCGAGGCTTGACGGCGGGAAGTGGCGGGTCATCGATCTGTCCTTTCTGCGCTTCCCCTCATGCCGCTTATTGCGATTCACTCGCAAGTGTTAGCTGGCGATGACGGCAACCGCAAGACGAAAGCCGGTCGATCCATCCGATGACCGATGCGCCCCGCCCGAACAGGCGGGGCGCTCTTGGCCGTCAGCGCGACCAGATGAGGGCGTATTCGCCGGCGGTGTCGCTCTCGGACAGCGTGGCATAGACCGGAGCCGGGAAGCTCGGATCGTCCAGCTTGACCGAGATGTAATCGCGGCCTTCGCGACTGGTCTTCTTCCAGGCGGCGCCGATGTCGAGATCGCCGGTGCTGACGCGGAAGTCGGGAGACTTCTCGCCGTCCTTGTCGACCGGGCGGAGGATTGCCTGGGTGTTGAGAGCAAGCGTCCTGATGGTGCCGCCCAGTTCGCCGTTGTCGTTGGCGGTGAAGGTGCCGATGATAGCCATGTCTATGTCCTTTCGTGTTGCTCGAACCGCGCCCATCGCGGCCTCGATGGCGGTTCAAGGGACCGGAGCGATCG
The DNA here is from genome assembly GCF_003584015.1 of Aurantiacibacter xanthus. Classification (GTDB taxonomy): domain Bacteria; phylum Pseudomonadota; class Alphaproteobacteria; order Sphingomonadales; family Sphingomonadaceae; genus Alteraurantiacibacter; species Alteraurantiacibacter xanthus. The sequence goes on along the minus strand of NZ_QXFM01000110.1, from coordinate 19,136 downwards.
ACGGCGCATCCCAAAGGGACCGCAGCGAAGCGGAGGATGGCGGGAAGCCGCCTTTTTTTGTTTCGCGATGCAAAGCCGTCAGGCGGCGGAAAAAAGCGGGGCGCCCGTCATTGCGGCATAAGCGATCGGGCGAAGCCTTCTCCGGTCAGACCAGTCATGACAGAGGCCGTGTGGGCAGGCGGCACACGAGAGAAGGGATGGTAGCGCGTCAGCTTTGCGCCCCAATAGTGGTCATCAAAGCATCATTGCGGGTTAGCTGAAAGCGGACATCACAGCTGAGGCTTTTAAGGGCTGAAATGGAGGAGAATCCAGAATGGCGTGCCGATGCAGGTGATCCGCGTCCGATTTCAGCTGATTTCAAAACCAGAAGCGAACACCGAATACAAAGTTGGTCACGCTCGGATCTTCATCAGCCGCTCGCGCAAAGTCTGCACTGCTGCCAACCTTCCATTCCTGCTCGATCCCGACGTATGGCGCAAACTGCCGCGTAAATTCGTAACGCAAGCGCAGGCCGAGTTCGGCGCTGTCGAGCCCGGCACCGACACCCAGTTCGGGTATGTCCTGCGCTGCCAGGTTCAACTCGGCGCGCGGTTGCAGGATGAGGCGCTGGGTAATGCGCTGGTCCAGCTCGGCTTCGAAACGCGCCGTGACATCGCCACTAGTCGAGAGGAATGCGGCGGCATCGACCTCGAATAGGTAGGGTGCCAGTCCCTGGATGCCGACCACGGCATGGGTGCGCTCCGGTCCGGTGAAGTCCTGACGAACGCCCGCCTGCAAATCCCACCATGGACCGATCGCATGGCTCCACAGCCCTTGTAGCTCCGCGCTCTCAAGTTCGCCGCCGAAATTACCCTCACCTTCACTCTTGAACCAGAACTTGTCGAGGTCACCGCCGTAATAGCCCTGCACATCCCATAGGTAACCGTCCTGGCCGCCCCGCACCCTATATTCGGCACGATCCGCCTGGAACCAGTAGACCGGCAAGCCACTGACCTCACGAGCGACCGCCGCGCGCGACGCGGCCATTTCTTTTTCGCCGACAAAGGCGTCCGCAGCATAGAGCGGTCCCGAAAAGGCTTCGGTTGGCGGCGGACCTTGCGGTATGTCTGCGCTGTCCCCCGCTGCACCGTGATCCATCGAGCCGTGACCCATTGCGGCGTGATCCATCGTCTGCCCGCTCGAACTCTCCGTAGTGGCATTTAGTGACATGCCGTGATCGTCCGAATGGTCCATCGCCTGATGCCCGGCGTGCGGATCGTCGGCACTCTCCTCCTCAACTGGGGCGGTTACCTCGGCGGGATTGGGACTGGAATGGTCGTGGTCCTGCGCCAAGGCCACCTGCGGCAGGACAATAAGCGGCAGGGACAACAGCATGGTCTTGCACATCAGCCTGCTCCCCCTTGCAGAGGTCGAACTGTGACCACCTGGAACATGCCGTTGTGCATGTGGTAGATCAGGTGGCAGTGGAACGCCCAGTCGCCCGGCTCGTTCGCTGTCAGGTCGAACTGTGCGCTGCCCCCCGGCTGGACGACCAAGGTATGCTTCAGCGGCTGGTGACCGTGCGGGGCATCGTTCACTAGCTCGAAGAAGTGACCGTGCAGATGGATCGGGTGCGCCATCATCGTGTCGTTCACGAGCTTCACGCGCACCCGCTCGTTGAAGGCGAAGCGGATCGGATCATCGGCGACGGCAGAGAATTTCTGGCCGTCGAAGGACCACATGTAGCGCTCCATGTTGCCGGTGAGGTGGATCTCCTTGAGCCGGGTCGGCTGCCGCATGTCGCGGTTCATGTTGGCTGCTACCAACTGGCGATAGTTGAGAACGCGGTGACCGACATTGTCGAGGCCGATGCCGGGGTCACCCATCCGATCCACAGGGTTCATCGAAACCATGTCCACGCCTGGCCCCACCGCAACACTGGGCGGTAGCAGCGAGGTATCGCGCATGTTCATGGCACCCACCGCTCCGCCCTCGGACGTATCACCATGATCCATCGCGCCGTGATCCATGGCTGCGCCGGAAGATCCATGGCTCATGCCCATGTCGGCCATGGTCAACAGCGGCGGGTCGCGCAGCGGCGGCACCTCCGCCTGCGCGCCGGGCCGGCTTGCCAGCATGGCAATTCCCATGCCGGACCGATCCATTGCCTCGGCAACGATGGCGAAAGAGGCATCGTCGGCAGGCTCCACTATCACGTCGTAGGTTTCGGCGTTGCCGATCTGGAACTCGTCGACTTCGACCGGCCGCACATCCTGCCCGTCGGCAGAGATCACCGACATCGGCAGACCGGGGATCCGGACATTGAAGAAGGTCATGGCCGATCCGTTTATGAAGCGCAGGCGAACCCGCTCGCCCGGCTGGAAAGCGAACTCAAGCCCGTCTTCAGGGCCATGCCCGTTGATCAGGTAACTGTAGAGCGGAGCCGAAACATCAGAGATGTCCGTCGGCATCATCCGCATCCGCGCCCACATGCGGCGATCCTCGCCTGACAGCGGGTAGTCGTCGGTCGCCGTCGTCTTCTGATAATTGAAGGGTGCTTCGCCGACCTTGAGCTTCCGCATGACTTCGTGCGGGTCCATCGGCGACCAGTCCGACAGCATGACTACGTAATCACGGTCCACCTGGTGAGGATCGCCACCAGCCGGATCGATGATGATCGGGCCGTAGTGTCCCATCGGTTCCTGCAAGGTGTGGGCATGCCACCAATAGGTGCCTGCCTGGCGGACGGGAAATTCGTAGCGGAAGCTTTCGCCAGGTTCGACTGCCGCCATGGTCACCCCTGGAACACCGTCCATCAGGAACGGAACGAGCAAGCCATGCCAATGGATAGACGTGCCCATTGAACTGTTATTGAGCAGATCGACGACGAGGTTCTGACCCTCGCGCAATCGCACCAGCGGACCCGGCACCGAGCCGTTGACCGTCACGGCAGGGCCGCGGCGATTGCCGGTGGCGAACCGGGCATCGGCAACGGTCATGGTCAGGTGTTCGCCGGACAGCACATCGCTGCCTTTGCGAGCCAGCGCCCCTTCGTGACTGCCGGTCGCCCAGGCCGGTATTGAATGGCCAAGACCAATCAGGCTTGCTGCACCTGCACTGGCAGAGAGGAACTTGCGGCGATCGATGCTTATCGGGTTCGTGCTCATGCCAAGTGTTACGCAGCCTTCGCACACACCCCTCAAAATCCGTCGAAATTCTCCCGCAAGCGCGCTCGCGCCCGGTAGACGCGGGTCTCGACGGCCTTTTCTGTAACGCCAAGGACCTCCGCCGCTTCGCGCTGGGACATGCCCTCCATGCTCACGAGCACCAGTGCCTCGCGCAACCTGACTGGGAGGCGTTCCATCGCTTGCTGAACCGTTTCCAAAGCCTGGCGATCTGCTGCGACAACTCCGGCATCGGGCTCATCGGCGGCAAGGTCGAGATCGAAATCGTTGCCGGCGAACCCAAAGAAGCGAGCTGCCTTGCGCCGCCGCAGGGCATCGCGACATTTGTTCAGGGTTACCGTGGTCAGGAAGGCTACCGGGGGACGTTCAGGATCGAGTTTCGTGCGTGCCACCCAGACAGATGCCAAAGCGGACTGCACGGCATCTTCGGCTTCGCTCGCCGAACCCAGCATGCGGCGCGCAAGCGTAAGCAATTGCGGGACGAGTGGCGTGACCAGCCGATCAAAGGCCGACCGGCTGCCAGTCTGGACCTGCTCTACCAGATCGTGTTCAGCGGGCTGCGTCTCTTTGACCACCGCCGTTCATTCGCCGGTTTCGCCGGTGAGGGATGCCGAGACCTGCCTGTCGAATTGAGCCCGCTGCTCTTCAGTCAGCAAGTCGCGCATGGCAAAGACATGGCGCACTGTCGCTTTCTGCAAGTCACCCATTGCGGCGTGGACGTTGTCGATCGCCACGGAGACTTGCGGTCCGTATTCGTGCTCCTCATCCATCGCGGCTGCGAGCTGCGCATTCTCCGCACGCAGGGAAAGCTCCAGCTGTCGGCGTTCGATGGCGAAGTCGGCTTCCAGCTGTTCAAGCGCCGCGGATTGCTCCGCATCGAGATCGAGCTTGTCGTGGACAAAGGCATGCAATCCCTGGCCTTGTTCGCCGTCACGCCACTCACCCGCTGCGAACGCGCCGATGCAACCGGCAGCTATCGCCAGCAGAACACCGGCCATGATCTGGAGAATGCCGAACTTCATGGTTCGACATGAAGAAGTGCAGACGGGGAGAGATCGGCCCCGTCAATCAATTGATACTGGGCAGGCTCGGCCGAGGCAGGAGCCTGGACCACGCCAATTCCCGTTCCAAGCCCGATAAATGCCATGCCAGCCATCAAGGCCAGGCGGCGGCGCTGGCCCGCAGCTTGCTCCATCTGCCCGGCTCGCAGCCACACGCCATCCATGAAGTCGCCAGACATTGAGGGCGCCGCGACATTGCCGAGGGACTTGAGCGCCCTGTCCAGATGATCGTCATGGTGCATATGCAATTCTTCCCGTTCTTGCCCTGACATACGCATGCTGGCGCAGCGCCCCTCAATTTTTCTTGAGGGCTGGCGGCCCGTCATTCGTAGGACTGGTTATCTCGCCTGACCAAGGGATGGCAAACATGATTGCAAGATTTCGACGACTGGTCCTGCCTGTATTGGCAATTGGCCTCTCGATTGCATTGGCACCTCCTGTCACTGCCCACGAAGAACACCAGCAGGACATGACTGATGCCGAAATGGTGCAGGTGGAGATGGGGCACGACGCTGACGCCGAACACCATGCCGGAGACGATCACCACGATACCGGCATGCTTGACCATCACGATGGCGAAGTCGCTCCCGCAGTTGCGCCAGCCGAAGCGAGTCTGACGCCCGAGCAGGCGATGGCAGCGGCAATTGCAGAGAACCGCGCCACATCTGTAATCGATGTGCTTGGGCGGCTGCACCCGGTCGCTGCGCATTTCCCGATCGCATTGTTGCTGGCCGCAGCAATCGCCGAACTCATGTTGCTGGTGCGCCCCTCCATTGGCCTGGAGGTGACCTCCCGCTTCCTCGTTGCCGGTGGCGCGGCTGGGGCGGTCGTCGCTGCGCTCTTGGGATGGACCGCGGGAGGCTGGCGGCTTTCCGACCGATCAGAGACACTCGGCCTTCACCGCTGGAACGGGACCGCAATCGCCGCACTGGCGTTACTCGCTACCTGGCTCGCGTTCAGAAGCGAACGCAGAAAGGCGCTTCGGGTGGTCCTGCTCGTTCTTGCGGTCGCTATCGTCGCCCAGGGTTACCTCGGCGGAGAAATGGTGTTCGGCCCCAACCATCTCGGCCTGCGCTGATTAGAATTGGAGTAAGTTCCTATGACACTTTCACCCATCATCTCACTGCGTCGATCAATGGCTCCTGCACTGCTGATGGCGCTCGCGGCCTGCTCCAATGCTGCCCAGGCGGCGAGCTACACGATGTTCCGCGATCCGAATTGCGGGTGCTGCGAAGAGTGGGCCAATCATGTCCATGCGGGCATGCAGGCAGAGATCGCTGTGAAAGAGCGTTCGGACATTGGCGCGATCAAGGACCGCGAAGGTGTGCCGGTCGATTTGCGATCATGTCACACCATGGTGGTCGATGGATATGTCATCGAAGGTCACGTCCCGGCGGCGGATATTGCCCGCCTCCTGCGCGAGCGACCAGAGGGCGTTGAAGGTCTCGCGGTTCCCGGAATGCCGATCGGCTCGCCGGGGATGGAGATGGGTGATCGCACGCAACCCTACCAGGTGATCGCTTTCGGCAGCGCCGGTCGCAGCGTGTTTGCCAGTTACGAATAGAACCGAAAGAGAATGACAATGAAGCGATTGATTATGGCACTGGCTGCGGGAAGCATGTTTGCTGGACCGCTTGCAGCGCAAGACCAGGATATACCAGCCCAAGCCGAACAGCCGCAGATGTGTGAAATGACGCACAACGGCGAGCGGATGCACGGCATGATGATGCGCGGCGAAGACGGCACGATGACCTGCCAGATGATGGAGCACGGCCACATGGACCATGCGAACATGAATCACAGCCAGATGCAGCATGGCACAATGGACCACGGCCAGGCCGCCCAACCCAGCGCGACCGAAGGTCAGACCGACGCTCCCCAGAGCGATCCTGCCCCGCAGGATCATTCGGCCCACGAAGGCCACACCCCCGGCTAAGTCGTCAGGGGACGGACATGGGGCGAGCGCCTGAAAATGAGATCACGGCGCTCGCTCTCTCCGTAGAGTGGCTGTTCAGGCAAGTCCCTGACGCCGCCAAAGCAGATCGAGAAGGAAAAGAACAATGGCGAAATCCGCGATTGGCCAAAGCATCAGGGCCTGGGGCAGGACGCTCAGCCTGTTCCTCCTGATCACCTACTTCGCCTGCATCGCCTTCGGCCTGGGGGCGCCTGAGCAGATGCACATGCACCGCGCTTGGGCAACACTCTTGCCGGGATTCGAGTGGTTGACCCTTTCCGGCTTCATCGCCGGAGCCGTGGGAAGTTTCCTCTATGCTGCAATCCTGCTGGTGCCGTTGTATAACCATTTCAGTCGCCGCGCCGGTTGAGACCGCGCGGAGTCGAGGAGCTCTCCGATATGGCTCACGATCACGAACACGCCGGGCATTGCAGTCATCACGCTGACAAAGATGCTCCAAGTGACGGGCGTTACGACACCGTCCCCCAAGGATACGAGGGAACGGTATACACTTGCCCGATGCATCCGCAGGTGCGGCAGACGCACCAGGGTTCCTGCCCGATATGCGGCATGGGGCTGGAACTGGATTCGGCCACAATGGTCGAGGAAGGCCCCAATCCCGAACTTGTTGATTTCACGCACCGCTTCTGGGTTGGCGCGATTTTGACCGTCCCCTTGCTGGTCCTGACCATGGGGCCGCTGGTCGGGCTATCGGGCATCCGCGAGGTCTTTGGGGAGCGCACCACCGTCTGGATCGAGCTGGTCCTCGGCACGCCTGTGGTGCTGTGGTGCGGATGGCCCTTCCTGGTCCGGGGCTGGAACTCGTTCCGCACGCGCAACCTCAATATGTTCTCGCTGATCGGCATGGGTGTGGTGTCAGCCTATGCGTTCAGCGTGGTCGCGGTAATCGCACCCGATATTTTCCCTGACGGCTTCCGCGATGCGGAAGACCATGTCGGGGTCTATTTTGAAGCGGCGGCGGTTATCGTGACGCTGGTCCTGTTGGGGCAGGTCATGGAACTGCGCGCCCGCGAAGGGACAGGCAAGGCAATCCGCGCGCTCCTCGACCTTGCGGCGAAGACCGCGCGGGTCATCCGTGATGATGGCAGCGAGGAGGAGATCCCGCTCGAACACGTCCATGTGGGCGACCGCCTGCGCGTGCGACCGGGCGACAAGGTGCCGGTTGACGGCGAAGTGGTCGATGGTCGGTCGTCCGTCGATGAAAGCATGATTACGGGCGAACCGGTCCCGGTCGAGAAGGTCGTAGGCGATCCCGTCACCGGAGCAACGATCAACGGCACTGGCAGCCTCGTGATCGAAGCCAAGCGGGTTGGATCGGACACCATGCTCTCGCAGATCGTGGAGATGGTGGCAGCCGCACAGCGTTCGCGCGCGCCGATCCAGAAATATGCAGACAAGGTCGCAGGCTGGTTCGTCCCGGCGGTCATCGGTATTGCCGTGCTCGCATTCATCGCATGGGCCATCTGGGGACCAGAACCCACCCTGGCCTATGCCCTGGTCGCCGCCGTAGCCGTTCTCATCATTGCCTGCCCCTGTGCGCTTGGCCTGGCCACTCCCATGTCGATCATGACGGCGACCGGCAGGGGCGCGCAGGCAGGCGTGCTGATCAAGAACGCCGAAGCGCTGGAACGGTTCGAGAAGATCGACACTCTGATCGTAGACAAGACCGGCACGCTCACCAAGGGCAAGCCTAAGCTTGTCGCCGTCCTCCCTCAGCCGGGAAAGGATGAGGAGGAAGTATTGCGAGTAGCCGCATCGCTCGAACGCGGCTCCGAACATCCCCTGGCAGAAGCCATCGTGAATGGTGCCGAGGAGCGAGCCATCTCCCTTGTCGAGGCGAGGGAGTTCGAGGCGGTCACCGGGAAGGGTGTGAAGGGCGAGGTCGATGGGCACGCGGTATCGCTCGGAAACAAGGCGATGATCGAAGACCTTGGCTTGGCTGCCGGTGATCTGGTCGAAAAGGCCAACCAGCGCCGTGACGAAGGCGAGACTGTGATGTTCGTAGCGATCGATGGAGCGATTGCCGGACTCGTCAGCGTGGCTGACCCGATCAAGGAAACCACGCCCGATGCGCTCAAGGCACTGCACACGCTTGGCCTGCGCATCATTATGGCGACGGGCGACAACGAACGCACGGCCAAGGCTGTCGCCGCGCGGCTCGGCATTGACGAAATCCGTGCCGACGTGCTGCCCGAAGACAAAGCCCGCATCATTCGCGAATTGCAGGATGGTGGAGCAAGGGTGGCCATGGCAGGCGACGGCGTTAACGATGCCCCCGCTCTGGCACAGGCCGATGTCGGCATCGCCATGGGGACCGGCGCGGATGTCGCCATCGAAAGCGCGGGCATCACTCTGGTGAAGGGCAATCTCGACGGGATTGTTCGCGCCCGCCGACTTGCCCAGGCGACCATGGGCAACATCCGGCAAAACCTGTTCTTTGCTCTGATCTACAATGCTGCAGGCGTGCCGGTCGCCGCAGGGGTGCTTTATCCGGTCATGGGCATGCTCATCAGTCCGATGTTCGCTGCCTTTGCGATGAGTGCGTCTTCGATCTCTGTGGTCCTCAACTCCCTGCGGTTGCGGACGGCAAGGCTGTGACGGAAGCGCACCAAAACCACACCGATGGTCAGCATTCACACGGCGGATCGGAAGAGAAGGAAAGCATAACGCTTGGCGGCGCTGTCGCCATGGGCACCGGAGTGATGATCGGCGCGGGTATCTTCGCCCTCACCGGACAGATCGCCGAACTCGCCGGCCCCTTGTTCCCGCTGTCATTCATCGCCGGTGCCATCGTCACTGCCCTGGCGGCATACAGCTACATAAAGATGTCCAACGCCTGGCCTTCGTCAGGCGGCATCGCGATGATCCTGCAGAAGGCATACGGTCCAAGCACCGTAGCCGCTGCGGCTTCGCTGCTTATGGCGCTTTCAATGGTGATCAACGAAAGCCTCGTCGCGCGCACATTTGCCACCTACGCGCTGCGTCCCTTCGAGATGCAGGACAATGGTCTGCTGCAGTCGGCACTCGCCCTGGCGTTGATCGTGTTCGCCTATCTCGTGAATGCTTCGGGCAATCGCTCGGTGAGCATGGTCTCGATTGTCATGTCAGCAATCAAGATTGGCGGTATCGCGATCTTCGCAATCGCCGCGCTCTGGGTGAGCGGGTTTTCGGGTGGAGCCTTTGCAAAGCCCACAAGCGGATTCGGGTGGGAGGGCATGGTTGCGTCCGTCGCCTTCTCGATCCTTGCCTTCAAGGGTTTCACGACAATCACGAATAGCGGCGGCGAGATCGTTGATCCGCACCGCAATGTCGGGCGCACGATCATGATCGCCATCGGCATCTGCGTCGTGACGTATCTCCTTGTTGCAGCCGCGGTGGGGGCAAGCCTTGGCATCGACGAAATCGTGGCGGCGCGCGATTACTCGCTGGCGGCAGCCGCCGAGCCCGCGCTTGGCCGCATCGGGTTCTGGTTCACGATTGTGATCGCCGTTACCGCCACCGCTTCCGGCGTCGTGGCGAGCGTGTTCGCCGTATCCCGCATGCTGACAATGCTCACCGAGATGAAGATGATCCCGCACAGCCACTTCGGGATGAAAGGTAGTCTGCGCAGCCACCTGTTGGTCTACACGGTGGTGGTCGCCGGAGTCCTTGCTGTCCTGTTCGACCTTTCCCGCATCGCTGCCCTTGGCGTGTTCTTCTACCTCGTCATGGACATGCTTGTGCATTGGGGCGTCCTGCGGAACCTGCGCAAGGAGATCGGGGCGCGTGCCGAGATTTTGCTGGCGGCGCTGGCGGCTGATCTGGTCGTTCTGGGAGCCTTCACCTGGACCAAGTTGCAGAGCGACGCGATGATCGTCCTCTTTGCGGCGCTGGGAATCGCAGTTGTCTTTTTCGGAGAACACCTTTTCCTGCGAAAACAGGTGTAAGCCAGGTGCAGCAAATAGGAATGCGCCAAGCAGCTACGAGAAACGACGAGCCGACAATTCGCGGTAGTTCGCATCCGAATCGGCAGCATACTGCGCTTGGCAGTCAAAAGCAGACAGTCTCCTGTCGGCCCAATATGAGCCGTTTGCTGGAACTGGCCGCGCCCCATCGGGCGCGGCCGCAATTTTTCGGCTATCGCCAAAGTGGTAGAGAGAGCCGGGACCGCTCGCGCAGCCCCGGCTTCATGCCGCTATTCGGCGGCAACGGCGTAGAAGTCTTCACCATCCTCGGTTGGCGCTTCGAGAGCCTCCGCGTCGGATGGCTGAGCCGCTTCCGCCTCCGGCGTCCGCAGGACAGTAGGCAACCATCCAGTTCCGGCCAGAAGCTGCTCGGCGGCCTGCGCCATGTCCTGCTTCTTCATGTCGGCGATCCGGCGGGCGGCTTCTTCCGACACGCCTTCGGTCACGGCTTCTAGGATATGCGCCTTGGTGACACGGCCAAGATAGCTGTCAACGGTGGGCGTCCAGTCCTTCGCCATGTCCAGCGTCAGCGCACTTGCCAGCCTGTCGGCGGCTTGCAACGACCGGGGCTTGCGATCCCACGGCAGACGCAACGCGTTGAAGGTGCCGGATACGCAATGCGCCAGCAGCCCCATCCGGTCCTCATTGTCTAGTGCGACGATGAAGGTCCACAGGTCCGCCACATCACGCGGCATCCGTTCGACCCATGCCTCATGCGCCGCGTTTGCCTTGGCCGCCAGCGGTGTATCCTCGATCCCGTCCGCATGACTGCCCAGCGGGGTCACGGTCGGACTAACCTCAAGGCAACCGGCCTCGGCATAGCTGTAGAACAGTTGCGAGGTCAGCGTGTGGGTGAGCGCGATCAGCGCCATGTCGGGCCGCTCGCCAAGCGCCACGCGAAGGGCAAGCGTCCGGTGCGCGGACAGGTCGCGGGTCAAGGCCTCGGAAATCGGCTTGCCGACTTCCTCGTCCTCGATGTCCTGCACTTCTTCATCACCTTCGGCCTGCTCATCCTCGACCGCCTTAAGGTCAATGACTTCACCTTCTGGCTGCGGATCGGCCAGCGCTTCATCCTCAGCACGAATGAAACCGCGCTCGATCCTGACCGTGCCGTCATGGTTGAGCACAACGAACACGCCGCCACGCGCGATCACATTGGCATCATAGGCATGACGCTTGTCGGAAATCGCGTCGATCTCCGCATCTAGCGCCTCGACCTTTGCCGCCACGTCCTCGGGCATCTCGTCATAGGAGTCGAAACCCTCGACAAGCTGGTCATATTCGACCCATGCCGCTTCCAACCGCTTCTCGTCCTCATCGGACAGGGCAACGGGTTCGGGATAGACACGCTGCATCCCATGCGCGTGGGGATAGTCGATATGCGCCTCGGCCCATTTCCAGCCTTCGGCCTGCACTTCGGCGGCAACCTCGCGCAGCTTCTCGATAGCAAGCATGTCGAGCAAACCCGCATCCTCGAAATAGCCGCCACCTTCATCGGCAAACAGGTCGCGGATGATGGTGCCGCCCGCTTCTTCATAGGCTGCTTCGCCCACGAAGATCGCCCGGCGATCATGGCCGGGAACATTGGCGGCGGTCAGGTCGCGCCGGATGATCCACGGCTCGCGGTTATGATGCAGGCTCTCGAATACCTGTTCCTGCCGTTCGTGGTCCTCGGTAATGGCAAAGGCCATCAACTGGTCCAGCGTAAGCCCATCCTCGCGGTAGACCTGCAACAGCTTGGGAGACACGGCACCAAGGCGAAGCCGCTGCTTCACCACATGGGCGGACACACCGAACCGCGCGCCGATTTCCTGCGCGCCCCATCCCTTGGTTTCGGAAAGCTCGCGGAACCGCTCGAACTGGTCGGCGGGATGCATCGGTGTCCGGGTCACATTCTCGTCCAGACTGATCTCGGACGGATCGTTTTCGGTATCGAGCCAGCAGCGGACCGGATCGGATTTCTTCATTGTCCTGCGCTTGGCACACAGCAGCATCGCCTCCCTGCGGCCTTCGCCAGCGGTCACGAAATAGAAGTCGGTTGGCGTTCCATCGTCCTTCACTTCGGGTTCCACGACAAGGTTCTGAATCAGTCCCTTGTGCGCGATGGATGCAGCCAGCGCCTCTATGGCGCTTGTCCCATGCGGCACCTTGCGCGCATTGCGCGGAGACTTCTTTAGCTTGTTCAGGGGCACGAAAATCTCGACGCCCGACACAGGCTCGGCAGCGGTGGTTTCGGTAACAGCGTTCATCACACTTCTCCTTCAACACACTCACCCCGGAATGGGGTGGGCGGTGAAAGAGCGAACCGAAGGCCCGCCGGCAGAGCCGGAGCGCACCCGCAGGGCCGGAACGATAGAGGAGGTAAGCGCGCAAGCGCGTTGCGCCCCGGCGCGGCGGGCCTAGAGGGAAGCGTCGCCCACCCCACCGACGGGGAGAGCCGCAAACACGCGCGATCGGGACAGCGAATGCCCTGGCCCGATCTCCATACTTACGGAAAGACACAAATCCGCGAATGCGGATTTACCCATCGGCGCGGAGGGCCGAGCGGGGCGTTGCGGGGTGTCCCCGCAGAAGGGGTAGCGGGAGACCTATGGGCTCCCGGTCAGGGGAAGGCTTTCCCCTCACACTCAGTTTCGCGTGGTGAGAAACGAACGGATCGTTTCTGGCGGAAATCGAAGGGCTTATGGAGGTGAAAACACCAAAGCTGGTGAGTTTTGGCGACGACCAAGGTGCAAAACGGAAGATTGCAAGGCCCATATAATGCTGAATTTATTGGAGATTTTGGCGCACCCAAGAGGATTCGAACCTCTGGCCTCTGCCTTCGGAGAATTAGAACGGAGGCCACGCCACGGTTTTCTATTCTACGATAATCTGCGCTAATGCTCTATATTCATTAGCTTTTTCCTTAAATAGAATACGCCGATGGCACGCTGTTCTAGCCGGGAGTTCGCTCCCACCTGCTCCCACCTGCTCCCACCTGCTTCCGTGGTGCTTCCGTGGAAACAGGCCTGTCGTCGGAGGTGTATCGTATGGCCAAGATCAACAAGCGGAACGTAGATGCCGCCGTTTCGCGCGAGAAGGACTATTTTCTGTGGGACGACGAGCTGCCGGGTTTCGGGCTGCGTGTCTTCGCGTCAGGCAGGCGCAGCTACCTGATCCAATATCGCGCGCTCGGGCGGACTCGGCGGTTCACGATCGGCCTGCATGGCGTGTGGACGCCAGAGATGGCCCGGAAGGAAGCCAAGGTGCTCCTGGGCCGAGTCGCGCAAGGCGACAATCCCGCCGAGGAAAAGCAGATCGACAACAAGGCGATCACGGTCAAGGAACTCTGTGACCTCTATCTCAAGGATTTGGATGACGGTCTCATCCTCGGCAAAGGTGGCAGGCCGAAGCGGCCGGGAACGATTGTGTCCGACAAGGGGCGCATCAATCGCCATATCGTGCCGCTGCTCGGGACGCGCCGGGTCAAGGATCTGACCAAGGCGGACATCACCAAGCTTCTGAAAGACGTGATGGCCGGCAAGACCCGGCGGAACGTAAAGACAAAAAGCCTGCGGGGCCGCTCGATCGTCAAAGGCGGCGCCGGCACGGCGTCCCGCACGGTGGGGCTGCTTGGCGGCATCCTGACCTATGCGATGGACGCGGGGATCATCGACCTCAACCCTGCCGCTGGTGTGAAGAAGCCGAAGGACAAGGTTCGCACCCGCCGCCTGACCGAAGCCGAATACCGCGTCTTCGGCGAGATACTCGACGAAGCTGGCCGAAATCCGAACTACGCCATGGCGGTGGAGATCGCTCGCAACATAGCCCTGACGGGCGCGCGGCGCAGCGAGATCATCGGTCTGGAATGGAGCGAGTTCGATGCTGATAGTAGCTGCCTGCGGCTCAACGACAGCAAGGAGGGCGCGTCAGTTCGCCCGATCGGCCTGCGCGTCGTGGAAAGGCTTGAGAACCTGCGCCCGGTTGAAGAGCAGACCTTCGTGTTCCCAGGGATTCGAAAGCACGATCAGGCGTTCGGCGGTTTCCCGCGCCAGTGGAAGGCGATCTTCAAGGGCACCGAACTGGAATGGATGACACCCCATGTCCTGCGCCACAGCTTCGCCAGCCTTGGCAATGATCTCGGTTTCACCGAGGCGACTATCTCCGCGATCGTCGGACACTCGCGCAACAGCGTGACGAGCAAATACATCCACACGCTGGACACCGCGCTCATCATGGCGGCCGATACGATCTCAGGCTACATTCAGGGCCTTATGCACGGCATTTCGTTCCAGCACACGTCTTACGCGCTCGATCGCCAGTCTCGCCAAGCCGCCCTGTCGCGCTTCCTCGGCCTAGACGATGGGGAAAACGCGATTGGTGCGAATGATACGGTAGCGGCTCAGATGGCAGCCTGACCCTTAATCTTTGTACGTTCGAGGAAAGTAGCGAGACTTGGCCTGTCGGTTCCTATGCAATTCGAATTGATCGACCACGCCATGGACAGCTATGGCGGTGATGGGGGAAGTTTTGGATAACACGCAACGCTTTGGATACGGGCTGAAGTTTGAAAATGCCTTCTTGCGGGAGCTGTTCGCCCGTATCATGGCCCATGCCCACCCCGGCGATTTCCAGCCCGTGCGCCCCTACGGTCCGCGCGGCGATTTGAAATGTGACGGGTATCGCGCCAGCGATGGAACGGTTTTCCAATGCTACGCGCCGGACACCATGAAAGTCGATCCACTCCTCGCGAAGATCAACGGAATGCCTCGCAGTGGGCATGGTCCAATGGCATCGCCATAGTTATGCTGAATCTGCGCAAGCGCGAGTGAACACACCTGCACTGAACGTACGACGCGGTCGCTCAGCAGCGTCTTACCGTAGCCTGTCATATGGAAGTGACTGTAGTGTGCGGCCGAAATCTCGCAAATCCCCACTATAGCACCTTACGTAAATAACCGAACAGGCGATCATCATCGCTCATCGCCACGTTGAAGCGCATATGATCGCGCCAGCCGCCACTGGCGCTGAACACCGCACCCGGTGCAAGGACGATCTGCTTGGCCAACGCAGAGCGGGCGAGAGCGACCGCATCGACGCCATCCGGTAATCGTGCCCACAGGAAAATGCCCGCACCCGGTTCAGCCCAAGGCTCAATACCGAGGTCGCGCAGCCGCTTCGCTACGCGCGGCATGGCGCGGGCAAGGCGGGCGCGGACGGATTCAACGTGCCTGCGATAACTTCCATCCGTCAGGACCGTGTGGAGCAAGCCCGCCGACAAGGGGCTACCAGCCATGGAGGTCGCGATGCGCAGATCGGCCAGTGCCTCGATCCAGTCGCCGCGCGCGGCAATGTTGCCGCATCTCACGGCTGCGGACAGGGACTTGGAAAAGCTGCCGATCCGGATCACTCTCTCCAGCCCGTCGAAGGCGGCGAGGCGCGGAGCCGGGACATGCTCGAAATCGGCGAAAATATCGTCCTCGACGATGACCATGTCATGGGCCTCGGCGATGCGGAGCAGCCGATGCGCGGCAGGTGCGGAAAGCATCGCACCCGTCGGATTATGGACGGCCGAATTGGTCAGATACAGGCGCGGCCTGTGCGTGACGGCCGCCTCCGCGAACGCGGCGAGATCGGGGCCGCTGGGCGTCATCGGCACACCGATTACCTTGGCCCGATGCGCTCGCAGCAAGGCAAGGAAATTGAAGTAGCATGGATCATCGACCAGCACCGCGTCGCCGGGCTGGAGAAGGAAGCGGCAGACCAGATCAAGCGCCTGAGTGCCGCTGTCGGTGAGAAGGATCTGATCGGTCGCAGCCGCGACCCCCTGTTCGGCGAGGCGGCGGGCGAGCAGCGAGCGCAGCGCGGGTGAACCGAACGGCGAGGCATAGCTCGCGAGAGCGCCCGCATCCTCTGTACGCGCCATTGCGCGCATGGCCTTGCGCAGCGCCTCGCCTGCGAGCCAGTCATCCGGCAACCAGCCGCATCCCGGCATCAATCCCGCGCGCCGTTCGCCCAACGACTGGCGGAGCATCCATAACGGATCGACCTCCCGCTCGGCGGTCTGCGTCAACCGTTCAAGCGCCAGCGGAGCCAGCGGAGCCGCGACATAAAAGCCCGATCCGGGCCGCGAGCGGATCATACCCTCGCTTGCAAGACGCTCATAGGCTTCGACCACGGTCGAGCGCGCGACGCTCATCGTGTCCGCCATCGCGCGGATGGATGGCAACCGCGCGCCGGGCGTGAGCGTGCGCGCTTCGATCCGGTCGCGAATATGGCGGACGATACGTCCTGTCCGCGTTTCATTGGGGTTTGCCGCCACCGTCCTGCTTTCATGATCAGTACAGTTTGGCGATATCGTATCGATCCGTGCCTGTCGATGCCGGTGCCGCCAGTTAGAAAAGCCGTCTGCGCAACAGGAGTTACAGCGTGAACAATCCCTTCCACCTCGTCGACGTGTTCGGCGCCGACCCTTTTACCGGTAATCCAGTCGCAGTGGTGTCCGATGCGGATGCTCTCTCGACCGAGGAGATGCAGGCCATCACCCGCTGGCTGAACCTGTCGGAGACTACCTTCCTTCTGCCGCCGACCGACCCTGGAGCGGACTACCGGGTGCGCATCTTCACGCTTG
Source organism: Aurantiacibacter xanthus (assembly GCF_003584015.1). Lineage (GTDB taxonomy): Bacteria > Pseudomonadota > Alphaproteobacteria > Sphingomonadales > Sphingomonadaceae > Alteraurantiacibacter > Alteraurantiacibacter xanthus. Next base: position 2,382 of record NZ_QXFM01000110.1, on the reverse strand, counting down.
CGCATGAACTGACCTTCGCCGGACATCCGACGCTGGGCAGCGCTCATGCTTGGATGGAGGCGGGCGGACAACCGAGGGATCGGAACATGATCGTGCAGGACTGCGGCGCAGGTCTGGTGAAGATCCGGAACGACGGCGAGCGCCTAGCCTTCGCTGCGCCGCCCCTGCTGCGCGGCGGCACTCCCACGGAAGCAGACATTGCCCGGGTGGCGGAGGTTTTGCGTATCGAGCGTGGCGCAATCATGGATGCGACGTGGGCGGATAATGGTCCCGGTTGGATCGCGGTGATGCTGGAATCGGCCGATGCCGTGCTGGCGGTGGAACCGGAAAGGCATCAGAGCCAGCGGATCGATATCGGCATTCTCGGCCCCTATGCGGCAGGCGGTGACGCAGCATTCGAGGTCCGCGCCTTTTTCAGCGACGCCCATGGCGCGCTGATCGAGGACCCGGTGACGGGCAGCCTCAACGCCGCGCTCGGCCAATGGCTGTTCGCGAGCGGCCGCGTGAACGATGCCTACATTGCAGCACAAGGCACGCGGCTGGGAAGGAGCGGTCGCATCCACGTCGAACAGGATGATGCCGGACAGATATGGGTTGCCGGTGCCACCCGTACGCTCTTTAGCGGCCGGAGTGCCAGTTGATGCAAATCGCGGTCCTGACCTTCGACGGCTTCAATGAACTCGATTCCTTCATTGGCGCTGCCATCCTCAACCGTCTCCGGCCGCGAGGCTGGCAGGCCCATATCACTGCCCCGTCAAAACAGGTCACGTCCATGAATGGCGTGACCGTGCAGCGCCAGCGCCCGCTGGAATTTGCCTGTGAGGCGGATGCAGTGCTGATCGGCAGCGGTATTCGGACGCGCGAGATTGCCGAGGACACCGCCTTGCTGGCTCGCCTGCAGCTCGATCCCACCCGTCAGCTGATCGCCGCGCAATGTTCCGGCACGTTGCTGTTGGCCAGGCTCGGTCTGATCGGCGACCTGCCGGCCTGCACCGACCTGACGACGAAGCCGTGGGTCGTGGAGGCGGGCGTCAACGTTATCGACGCGCCGTTCGCCGCTCATGGCAATGTCGCGACAGCGGGCGGCTGCCTTGCCGCGCCTTATCTCGCCGCGTGGATTATCGCGCGCGCCGCGTCGATCGACATCACGCACGAAGCGTTGCATTATGTCGCTCCGGTGGGCGAGAAGAGCTTCTATGTCGATCATGCGCTGCGGGTGATCGAACCGGCCATACTGGCGGCAGCGCAGCACGAGACGGCCGGCGTCGGTTCAGGCGCTAGGATGCTCGACCCATTCGGCGCGGAAGAAGCGAGCCGATGGTAAGCCGTCATCCCGGTTCCTGCCACTGCGGCGGGGTTCGCTTCACCCTGGACAGCGATCCGATCGAATTGACGACATGCGATTGCTCATTATGCGTGAAGCGCAACGCATTGATGGTGAAAATGCCCGAAGCAGCGCTGCATATCGAACAGGGAGAGCAACTGCTCTCGCTCTACGTATGGAACAGCGGCCGCGCGAAACATTATTTCTGCCGGCGTTGCGGCATCTACGTCTTCCACCGCAAGCGCGCGGCGCCCGATCACTTCGGGGTCAACATCTTCTGCCTCGACGGATTCGACGCGACCGCACTTCCCGTCCGGGCCACCGAGGGCGCGGGGATGAACCTTGTCTGTGACGATCCGCGACCTGAATGGCCTGGCCCGCGAGTTCCGGCCACGCGATCAGAAAAGTCGTCGGTATAACCCGTCAGTATAAGACCTCATCTTCCCAACTTCATCTGCAGGAGTTTCCATGTCCCCGACCGATCTTCTCGTGCCGACATATACGCATATGCTGCAAACGCTCGCGGGATTGCTGGAAAAGGCGCGCCAGCAATGCTCGGATTCAGAAGCCGAAGCGCTCCTTGCCCAACGTCTCGCGCCCGACATGCTCCCCCTGTCAGCGCAGCTGCGGTTCGCCTGTCTGCAGGCGCAGGAAGCCGTATTCCGTCTGAGTGGTCAGATGTTACCGGAAGACTTGGAGCAACTCGGACAGGAAGGGCATAATGCCGGTGAACGGTCGGGATCGATGATCGAAGCGCAAACCCGCATCGGTGACGCCCTATCGTTTCTCGGCAGCCTTGAGCCAGGCGCTTTTGACGGAACCGAGGATAGGCGAGTGATCCTTGAACTGCCGGGCGGTCCAACGTTCGATATGACCGGCCAGGACTATGTCAGGGACTGGGCGCTGCCCCAATTCTACTTCCACGTCGTAACCGCTTACGCGATCCTCAGAAGCCGGGGGATCGAGATTGGCAAGGCCGACTATGTGCCGCATATGTTCAACCATCTGTCCGTCGTCAGAACATTTGGCACAACTCGCGGCGTAGATCAGCGGAGTGT
>NZ_QXFM01000109.1 GCF_003584015.1 Aurantiacibacter xanthus | reverse complement strand
CATCCTGCTGGAAAACTACTTCCTGCCCGGCGACCTCGAGGCCCGGATCGAGGCCTTCGTTGAGCACTACAACCACCAGCGTTACCACGAGAGCCTCAGCAACGTGACGCCCGCCGATGCCTACTTCGGCAGGGCACCGGCAATCATCAAACTGCGCGAAAGGATCAAGCGACAGACCATCGAACATCGGCGCTTGCAGCACCGCAAGTTCGCCGCCTAACATCAACCCCCTGACGAGGTCCGCACTCCGCTAATCTACGCCGCGAGTTGTGCCGAATGTTCTGACGACGGACAGTTTCGGCGATCTGATCGCGGCCGCCCGCGAAGTGCCGACTGGCCACGGCCATATCGATAATCTCTATCTTACGCCTTCCGGCGACATCGTGCTGGTCGAGACCAAGCTCTGGCGGAACGGCCAGATGCGCCGCGAGGTGGTGGCGCAGGCGCTGGACTATGTCGCCGCGCTCACCCTGATGGAATTCGAGGCATTCGAGACGGCTGTTGCACGAGGGCAGCAGGCACAGCGACGCCTGTATGATCTTGTCCGTGATCATCCCGAAGCTCTGGACGAAGCGGAGTTCATCGACGCGGTCTCGCTGAACCTGCGGCGAGGCAGAATGCTGGTCATCGTCCTGGGCGACGGGATCAGGACAGAGACGGAGGCACTCAGCGATCTACTACAGAGCCATGCGGGCGCACATTTTACCTTCGCGCTCGTCGAGCTTGCCACATGGCGGAACTTGGCAGGCGACATTCTCGCGGTGCCCAGCACGCTGGCCAAGACCGTGATGATCGAGCGCGGGATTGTCCGTGTCGAGGATGGGGCGGCGACCGTCCACCCGATCCCAGCCGCTGCCCAAAGAGGCCCGCAGTCGATCAGCTCGGCGGACTTCTGGGACATGATGGCGAAGCGCGATCCTTCCCTGCCGGCCGCGATCCGGTCGTTCCTGTCGGTGCTTGAACCACTGGGTGTCTATGCCGACCTCAAGGCCAGTTTGAACCTGAAGCTCGATCTGGCCGACCAGGATAAGCCGATCAACTTCGGTTACATCATGAAGAACGGCATGAACCGCCCCGCGATTGCCGGAGGCCCCAACTCCTGAGAGGAAGGGTCTATGAGCAAGACGACGAACAAGTTTTCACCCGAGGTTCGCGAGCGGGCGGTGCGGATGGTTCTCGACAGCGAGAAGGATCATCCCTCGCGCTGGGCCGCGGTGACATCGATTGCCGGCAAGATTGGCTGCTCGGCCTACACGCTGCTCGAGTGGGTGAAGAAGTCCGAGGTCGACAAGGGCATGCGTGCTGGCGTTCCGTCCGAGCTGGCTGACAAGCTCAAGGCGCTGGAACGCGAGAACCGCGAGCTGCGCCAGGCCAACGAGATCCTGCGCAAGGCGTCTGCTTATTTTGCCCAGGCGGAGCTCGACCGCCCACTGAAGCGATGAGCGGGTTCATCGACGAGCATCGCGAGGAGTACGGGGTCGAGCCGATCTGCAGGGTTTTGCCGATCGCCCCATCCACCTACCACGAGCGTGTCGCGCAGCGGCGCGATCCCTCGCGAATGTCGGCCCGTGCCCAGCGCGATCAGGCCCTGAAGCCCGAGGTGCTGCGCGTGTTCTCCGAGAACTTCGGCGTCTATGGTGCAAGGAAGGTGTGGCGGCAGATGAAGCGCGAAGGCTTCGACATCGCCCGATGCACGGTCGAGCGGCTGATGCGCGATCTTGGTCTGCAGGGCGTGATCCGGGGCAAGCCGGTGAAGACGACGGTGAGCGACAAGGCGGCGCCTTGCCCGCTCGATCAGGTCAACCGGCAGTTCCATGCCCCGGCGCCGAACATGCTGTGGGTGTCGGACTTTACGTACGTCGCGACTTGGACCGGGTTCGTCTACGTCGCCTTCGTGATCGACGTGTTCGCCCGCTATATCGTGGGCTGGCGAGTGAGCCGGACCGCGCATGCCGGGTTCGTCCTGGATGCCCTGGAGCAGGCGATCCATCATCGGCGGCCCGTCCATCATGGCGGTCTTATCCACCACTCCGACCGCGGTAGCCAGTACGTCTCGATCAAGTACACCGAGCGTCTCGCCGAAGCCGGGATCGAACCTTCGGTGGGCAGCGTTGGCGACAGCTACGACAACGCTTTGGCCGAAACGATCAACGGACTCTACAAAGCCGAGGTGATCCACCGACGCGGGCCGTGGCGGTCGTTCGAGGCTGTCGAACATGCCACGCTCGAATGGGTGAGTTGGTTCAACAACAGGCGGTTGCTCGAGCCAATCGGCAACATCCCGCCCGCCGAAGCCGAAGCACGATACTACGCCATGCTGGACGAACGCCCGATGGCGGCATAACTCAAACCAAATGGCCTCCGGCAATCGCGGGGCGGTTCA
>NZ_QXFM01000108.1 GCF_003584015.1 Aurantiacibacter xanthus | reverse complement strand
CCGTCCTCGGCAACGAGCCGGGTGACGCGGACATGATCGCCGGGCAGGCGCTTCCAGACCGGCAGCAGCAGCCCGGTGGCGAGATGGACGCGCTCGGTCATCGGTGAAGCGGCGGCCTCCTCTTCCTCGGCCCGCCAGGCGCTGGTGAACGCGGTGACGCCAATTTCTTCCCAGTGGCTTTCACCGAGCGCCTCAAGCGTCCAGTTCGCGGACTTGAGCGGTCGAAGCAAGCGTCGGCGTTCGATCACGGCCCCGTCGTCAGCGATGAGGCGCCGGGCAGGAACCGAGAGCGCGACCTTGCCCGAGCGCGCATTGCGCATCGGGATCGCGTACTTGCTGCCGATCTCGTGCATCCGCACCAGTCGCTGCAATCGCAAAGGCCGAAGGTGCCTCGTCACTTCGAGCGAGACGAGGCGGGTCTCGGCACCGGTCACGGGATCGGTGCGCAGGAGTTCATCTGCCAGGACCGTGAAACGATCGACGCTGACGGTCTCAAGACCCTGGTCGAGCGTTCCGGCTTCGCGCGCGGCTTCGATCCGCGCCTCTACCAGTCCGAGATATTCGTCGAAGATTGCGTTCTGCAGCGCGATCGGCAGCGCAAGAATGCGATTGAGCCAGCGCTGGATCGTGGGGAGATTGTCGGTCAGCCCGCCATCGGGGTTTTCAAGCCGGAGGCCGGTACGTTCGACGAAGTTACCGAAGTTGGTGGCTTCGAGCTTGCCCTCATAGAGCAGCTGGAACCAGCGGCTGAGCGCATCGCGCGCATAGTCGCTTTCGAGATTGTCGGCCGGGTCGAACAGGTTTTGACCGCCCGTCTGGCGCTGGCCGCGCGTCAGCGCGCCCAAGGCATCGAGCCTTCGCGCAATGGTCGAGATGAAGCGGCGTTCGCCCTTCACGTCGGTGGTTACCGGCCGGAACAGCGGGGCCGAGGCCTGGTTGGTGCGGTTCGTGCGACCGAGACCCTGGATGGCGTTGTCGGCGCGCCATCCCGGTTCAAGCAGGAAGTGAACCCGGCGTTGCTGATTCCGACAGCCGAGGTCGGCATGATAGGAACGCCCCGTGCCGCCCGCATCCGAGAAGACGAGGATGCGCTTGGTCCCTTCCATGAAGCTTTGCGCTTCGGCGACATTTGCGCTCGGGCTTCGCCGTTCGAGCCGCTGCTGGCCGTCACGGCCCAGGATCAGCCTGCGGGTGCGGCCCGTCACCTCGGCCACCGCCTCGGTCCCGAAGCGCTCGATGATCGCGTCGAGCGCGGTAGCGATGGGCGGCAGTGCGCAGAGCTGTTCGATCAGCGCATCGCGCGCGGCAAGGGCACGCGAGCAGAAAACGGGATTGCCCTCTCCGTCGCTCATTGCCTCGGAGCGAAGATTGCCGTCCTCGTCGGCGAAGACCTGCATCAATCGTACCGGGAAGCCCTTCGTAAGGTAGTCGATGACGTATTCACGCGGTGAGAGATCGATATCGAGCGCTTCGCGTTCTTCCACGCTAAGGTCGGCAAGGCGCCGGTCGAGCATGGCCTCGGAAGTCGAGACCAGCTGCACGACAACCGAATGGTCTTCGCCAAGCGCCGCTTCCATCGCGGGGATCAGGTTGGGCAGTTTCATCGAAAGCAGAAGCTGGGCAAAGAAGCGCTGCTTGGTGCCTTCGAAGATCGACAGCGCCGCAGCCCTGGCGTTGCGATTGAGCGTATCGCCGCTGTCCTCGTCGACCACGCGGGTTGCTTCGAGCGCAGCTTCCAAGTTGCGGTGAATGATCGCCCAGGCATCGGCGTAGGCGTCATAGATTTTGACCTGCGCTTCGGTCAGGCTGTGTTCGAGGATCTCATACTCAACCCCGGCGAAGGACAACGCACGAGCAAGATAGAGGCCCTGGGCCTTGAGGTCGCGGGCGACGAGCTCCATCGCCGCGACGCCGCCAGCGCGGATCTCGGTCATGAACGCCTCGTGGGTCGGGAAAGCGGTCTCGGGTCCCCAGAGGCCAAGCCGGGAAGTATATCCCAGATTGGCGATATCCGAAGCGCCAGTGGCAGACGCGTAGAGCACCCGGGCGCGCGGGAGATGGTTCTGCAACCTGAGCCCCGCCATGCCCTGTTCGGAGCCCTTGACCTTGCCGCGGGTTGAAGAGCCCCCGAGCGCATTGGCCATCGCGTGGGCTTCGTCAAAGGCGATCACGCCGTCGAAATCCTCGCCCGCCCAGGCAAGGATCTGATCAAGCCGCGTATCCTCGGCGCGGCCCGAGCGCAGCGTCGGATAGGTGACAAAGAGGATGCCTTCGGACATCGTTACAGGGTGGCCGAGCTTCCAGCGCGAGAGCGGCTGGAGATCGAGCGGCAGCCCTCCAAGCGCTTCCCAGTCGCGGCGTGCATCTTCGAGCAGCGCCTCGTTCTTGGTGATCCAGACATGTCGGCGTTCGCCTGCGAGCCAGCGATCCATGATGACCGCGGCGATCTGTCGCCCCTTGCCCGCTCCGGTTCCGTCGCCAAGGAAGAAGCCTTGGCGGTAGAGATGGCCGTCCTCGGACAGTTCGAGCGAGGTGCCTTCCTGGCTGACCTTGAACTGGCCCGGTAGGTCGCGCGCGAATGCCTGGGCAGCGTAGACCAGTGTCTCGCACTGAGCCTCGGATAAGAGGCCATCGGCCTGCCAGTTGGTGGGGAGACGTGGCCGCAATTCCGGCTGCGGAGCCGCGACCGAACCCATGGCAACCGATTCCACGAGCGGGGTGGGATGGGCCGGCGCGCCTTCGAACGCGATGCGGCTGGGCCGGTAAGGCAGGTATATGCCGGCCTGTTCGGGTACAGGCGCGGGGTCGGCCAAGACCGAATAGGTCAGGTCGATCGCATTCGCTGTGGCTGCTGGTGTCGCAGCGAACGGCGCCACCGGCCGGACCGACGCGAGATGCGTTGAGGTCTTGCCAACGAGGCGCACTGGCTTCCCGACTGGCAGGCGATGGAGGCTGGTGAAGGTTTCTACGCGTGGCGGAAGCGCGTTGAGCAGCTCGTGGAGCGCGATCAGATCGGCGTTATCTCTGGTGATCGCTGACGAGGGCGCAGTCGACACCTTGTCGATCACGACCAAGCGAACGGCAATTCCCGTGCCCGTCCGTCGGAACATTTGCTGCAAGCGAACATCGAGGAGCAGCGACACTTCGTCCTGCGCATTGGCGAAAGTGGAAGCATCGAAGCCTTCCGGCATGATGGCGACTATCCTCGCGCCACCAGCTACGGACCGGATAGCACCGCGCAGGTGACGCTTGGCAGTCTCACCGTCCTTGCCGCGTTCCTCGCTGCGGGCGAATGGCGGGTTCATCAGCACGACCGACGGAACAGGGCCGCGATGCAGGTCGGCGATCAGTTCCCCGTCATGTGCAGTGATCGTGGCCGAAGGGAAGACGTGGGCCAAGCCGTCTCGTCTTGCCGGATCGATCTCGTTGAGGATCAATGAGGCGTTCTGGACGCTGCCCCAAAGGGTAAGCGCACCATTGCCTGCGGACGGTTCGAGGAGTGTGTCTCGCGCCGAGATTGCTGCGGCCTTTGCCATCAGCCATGCCAGCATCGGCGGGGTCGAGAACTGCTGGAGCTGGACCTGTCCTTCGCTGCGCACGTGCCGCGGCGGCAAGGCTGCTTCGAGCCAGTCCAACCGCGCTTCGGCTTCGTGCACGCTGGTCGCCAGATCTATGCGCGAAGACTCGCGAAGCCAGAGCAGCGCCCCGATCTCGACCGCGTTGTTGTAGTCGTCGATCGTCCAGGCACCTCCCCAGTCCAGAACACCGGTCTCTTCGGCGAACAGCCCGGAAATGTCGGCGCGGGTAAGATGACGTCCCGAAGCGAGAAGCTCGGCAATCCTGGCACCGACAGCGTAAGCCAATGGCACTGACGACAGTTGCTCGTCGGCGGGAAACAGGTCTGATTGAAACATGGCAATTCGTCCTCCTGATGGGGGCATCGGGACACGCCCTCTGCCGGATCAGGAATTCGAGAAGCCCCCTCTCCTCTTACTGTGCCGCTTTGCGGCGCAGCCATGCTGTCAGTTCATCGTTCCAGTCTGTGTCGCGTGACGACGGCTTGCGAACGTGGATCACCCGCCCATCGCGGGCATAAGCGGCCAGGGCACGCGACGCGGCCAGTTCGCCGCCAGCATCGTGATCGACGAAGAGGTGGAGTTCGGTCACGCTCTCGGGCACGCTCACCAGGCCGAAACGCTCATTGCCCAGGGTCGCCCAGACGGGGAAGCCGGTTAGCGCATAGGCCGACATCGCGCTCTCGATACCCTCGGCAAGGCCGAGCTTGCCGGAGGCCGGAGAGAAGAGGCGGACAGCAGCTTCACCGAGCGCGCCGAGTGCGCGTTTCGGCTTTTCGAAAGCGGCCTTGGTTGAAGCCTCGCTCGACAAGAACGTGCGATGGATGGCGATCGGCCCCTCGTCGCGGCAGACCGCCGCAATCATAGCGGGCAAAAACCGGGTGTGCCCCTTGGGGCCGAGCGGCGTTCGTGGATGAAAGCGGAGCGCAGAAGATGCGGCGAGGATGCCGCGGCTCTCAAGATATGCCTTTGCCGGACTGGCACGCAGTGGCTGTGCATCGCGCCAGATCCTCAGCGCTGCCGCCAAGGGTTCGCGCGTTCTGGTCGACTCGGGACCTTCGGTAGTCGCAGAAGCTGAAAAGAGCGCCGGTGCCTCGAAACCTTCACGCGCCAATGCAGACAATACGCTTTGCTGATCGCATCCCGCAAAGCAATGGAAAAGGATAGCCTGCCGACCGAGCGACACACCGAGTGACGGCGTGCGGTCATCATGCGCAGGGCAGCAGGCCATGCCCCTTGTGCCTGACCATTTGCCGCCACGGCTTTCACAGAGGCGTCGCGCCGTCTCGGCTAGTGGATGTTTGGTCGTGGCAACGGACATAAGGGCTCCTTCGCAGGCTCGGGTCCCCCATGACCGCTATCCTCCCCTCTCACTGTCGGGACGGACAATCTGTTTTCCTACATGTTCTATTTATGTTCTATTCCGCTTCGTTGCAAGCGACAGGAGTAAGAAGGATGAGACTTACTTTGATGATCGGAACGATGGCGAGCGTCGTCGGTCCCTTGGTACATTGCGCACAGGCTCAGGAGTTCGCGCTGCTGGAACATCGCTACGAGCGGCCTGAAACCGCTGGTGATCAAGATCTCTGGACCAGCGAGGAAGCGCCGTCGAGGGTACTGCTCCCTGCTACCTATCGTGAAGCAATTTACGAGCCACTGATTAGGGAAGCGGAAGTCCGGTATGAACCGCCCCGCGATTGCCGGAGGCCCCAACTCCTGAGAGGAAGGGTCTATGAGCAAGACGACGAACAAGTTTTCACCCGAGGTTCGCGAGCGGGCGGTGCGGATGGTTCTCGACAGCGAGAAGGATCATCCCTCGCGCTGGGCCGCGGTGACATCGATTGCCGGCAAGATTGGCTGCTCGGCCTACACGCTGCTCGAGTGGGTGAAGAAGTCCGAGGTCGACAAGGGCATGCGTGCTGGCGTTCCGTCCGAGCTGGCTGACAAGCTCAAGGCGCTGGAACGCGAGAACCGCGAGCTGCGCCAGGCCAACGAGATCCTGCGCAAGGCGTCTGCTTATTTTGCCCAGGCGGAGCTCGACCGCCCACTGAAGCGATGAGCGGGTTCATCGACGAGCATCGCGAGGAGTACGGGGTCGAGCCGATCTGCAGGGTTTTGCCGATCGCCCCATCCACCTACCACGAGCGTGTCGCGCAGCGGCGCGATCCCTCGCGAATGTCGGCCCGTGCCCAGCGCGATCAGGCCCTGAAGCCCGAGGTGCTGCGCGTGTTCTCCGAGAACTTCGGCGTCTATGGTGCAAGGAAGGTGTGGCGGCAGATGAAGCGCGAAGGCTTCGACATCGCCCGATGCACGGTCGAGCGGCTGATGCGCGATCTTGGTCTGCAGGGCGTGATCCGGGGCAAGCCGGTGAAGACGACGGTGAGCGACAAGGCGGCGCCTTGCCCGCTCGATCAGGTCAACCGGCAGTTCCATGCCCCGGCGCCGAACATGCTGTGGGTGTCGGACTTTACGTACGTCGCGACTTGGACCGGGTTCGTCTACGTCGCCTTCGTGATCGACGTGTTCGCCCGCTATATCGTGGGCTGGCGAGTGAGCCGGACCGCGCATGCCGGGTTCGTCCTGGATGCCCTGGAGCAGGCGATCCATCATCGGCGGCCCGTCCATCATGGCGGTCTTATCCACCACTCCGACCGCGGTAGCCAGTACGTCTCGATCAAGTACACCGAGCGTCTCGCCGAAGCCGGGATCGAACCTTCGGTGGGCAGCGTTGGCGACAGCTACGACAACGCTTTGGCCGAAACGATCAACGGACTCTACAAAGCCGAGGTGATCCACCGACGCGGGCCGTGGCGGTCGTTCGAGGCTGTCGAACATGCCACGCTCGAATGGGTGAGTTGGTTCAACAACAGGCGGTTGCTCGAGCCAATCGGCAACATCCCGCCCGCCGAAGCCGAAGCACGATACTACGCCATGCTGGACGAACGCCCGATGGCGGCATAACTCAAACCAAATGGCCTCCGGCAATCGCGGGGCGGTTCA
>NZ_QXFM01000107.1 GCF_003584015.1 Aurantiacibacter xanthus | reverse complement strand
GACCTCGCCAACGTCAAGATGAGCATGAACCCGTTTGACGAGATCGCCGTCGAAGAGGCGATCCGTTTGAAGGAAGCGGGCGCTGCCGAAGAAGTGATCGCCGTCTCGATCGGCCCGGCCAAGGCGCAGGAAACGCTGCGCACCGCGCTCGCCATGGGTGCCGACCGCGCGATCCTCGTCGAGACCGACGCCGAGGTCGAACCGCTGGCGGTTGCCAAAATCCTCAAGGCGATTGCCGAGGCCGAACAGCCGGGCATTGTAATGCTCGGCAAGCAGGCGATTGACGACGATTCGAACCAGACCGGGCAGATGCTCGCCGCCCTGATGGGCCGTCCGCAGGGCACCTTCGCCTCGAAGGTCGCCATCGACGGCGATCATGTCAGCGTCACCCGCGAGGTCGACGGCGGTCTGGAGACGGTGAAACTGGCCCTGCCGGCGATCGTCACCACCGACCTGCGCCTGAACGAGCCGCGCTATGCCTCGCTGCCGAACATCATGAAGGCGAAGAAGAAGCCGCTCGACACCAAGACGCCCGACGATTTTGGCGTCGACGTCACCCCGCGCCTCAAGACCACCCACGTGGGCGAACCGCCCGTGCGGCAGGCGGGCGAGATCGTCCCCGATGTCGATACGCTGGTTGCCAAGCTTAAATCCCTGGGAGTTGCCTGATGACTGCCCTCGTACTCGCTGAACTTTCGGATGGCGCGGTGGCGCCCGCCACGCTGTCTGCCGTCACCGCTGCCGCGCAGCTTGGTGGTCAGGTGCATGTGCTCGTGGCCGGTGCGCAAGGCGCGGCTGACGAGGCCGCCAAGATTGCCGGTGTCGAGAAGGTGCTCCACGCTGGCGACGCCGCCTATGCCGATATGCTGGCCGAGAACGTCGCCCCGCTCGTGGCGGGTCTGATGGACGGCTACGATGCCTTCCTCGCGCCTGCCACCACCACCGGCAAGAACGTCGCCCCGCGTGTGGCTGCGCTGCTTGACGTGATGCAGGTGTCGGACATTCTCTCGGTCGAAGGTCCGAAGAGCTTCACCCGCCCGATCTACGCCGGCAACGCCATCGCGACGGTCGAATCGAGCGATGCCAAGCTGGTGATCACCGTGCGCACCACCGCCTTCGACAAGGCGGACGCAGAGGGCGGCTCGGCCAGCGTCGAGTCGGTGAGCGGCCCCGGCGATGCGGGCCTGTCGAGCTTCGTCGGCCTCGAAGCAGTGAAGAGCGACCGCCCCGAACTGACCAGCGCCAAGACCATCGTATCGGGTGGCCGTGCGCTGAAGGACGGCGAGACCTTCCAGGAGATCGTCACCCCGCTGGCCGACAAGCTTGGCGCTGCCATCGGCGCGAGCCGCGCGGCGGTGGACGCGGGCTATGTGCCCAACGACTATCAGGTCGGCCAGACCGGCAAGATCGTCGCGCCGGAGCTTTACGTTGCCGTGGGCATTTCGGGCGCGATCCAGCACCTTGCGGGGATGAAGGACTCCAAGGTGATCGTGGCGATCAACAAGGACCCCGATGCGCCGATCTTCCAGGTCGCCGACCTGGGGCTGGTGGCCGATCTGTTCGAAGCCGTGCCGGAATTGGCCGGAAAGCTCTGATGAACAAGCTCTATCCTTCCGCCGAAGCGGCGCTGCAAGGCGTGCTCCACGATGGCATGCTGATCGCCTCGGGCGGGTTCGGCCTCTGCGGCATTCCCGAGCGTTTGCTGAAGGCGATCCAGACCTCTGGGGTGAAGGATCTCACCTTCGCCTCGAACAATGCCGGGATCGACAACGAGGGCATCGGCATGTTGCTGCGCACGCGGCAGGTAAAGAAGATGATCTCGAGCTACGTCGGTGAGAACAAGGAGTTCGAACGCCAGTATCTTGCGGGCGAGTTGGAGGTGGAGTTCTGTCCCCAGGGCACGCTGGCCGAGCGGATGCGCGCTGGCGGCGCGGGCATTCCCGGTTTCTATACGAGGACCGGCTTCGGCACGTTGGTGGCCGAGGGCAAGGAGATCAAGAGCTTCGACGGTGAAGACTATGTGCTTGAGCGCGGAATCTTCGCTGACCTTGCGATTGCCAAGGCATGGAAGGCCGACGAGACCGGCAATCTGGTGTTCCGCAAGACCGCGCGCAACTTCAACCTGCCCGCGCTCACCTGCGGCAAGATCGCGGTGGTCGAGGTCGAGGAAATCGTGCCCGCCGGATCGCTCGATCCCGACCAGATCCACCTGCCCGGCGTTTATGTCCAGCGCATGGTGATGGGCGCGCCTTACGACAAGAAGATCGAATTCGTGACCACGCGCGAAAGGGAGAGCACCCGATGAGCTGGACGCGTGACCAGATGGCTGCCCGTGCTGCGCAGGAATTGCAGGACGGCTTCTACGTCAACCTCGGCATCGGCATTCCGACGCTGGTGGCCAATCACATTCCCGAGAATATCCACGTCACGCTGCAAAGCGAGAACGGGATGCTCGGGATCGGCCCGTTCCCCTATCCTGACGAGGTCGACGCCGACCTTATCAACGCCGGCAAGCAGACAATCAGCGAACTTCCGCACAGCGCTTATTTCGACAGCGCGCAGAGCTTCGCGATGATCCGCGGCGGCCATATCGACTTGACCGTGCTCGGTGCGATGGAAGTCAGCCAGAATGGCGATATCGCCAATTGGATGATCCCCGGTAAACTTATCAAGGGGATGGGCGGAGCGATGGATCTGGTCGCCGGGGTGAAGAAGATCATCTGCGTGATGGAGCATGTCTCCAAGCACGGTGAACCCAAGTTTATACCTGAGTGCACCTTGCCGCTGACCGGCAAAAATGTGATCGACATGCTGATCACCGACCTCGCGGTGTTTCAGCGTCCTGACCATTCCTCGCCGTTCAGGCTGATCGAGCTGGCGCCGGGTGTGACTGCCGACGAAGTGTCGGCCAGGACAAATGCAATTTACCTATCATAGGCGAGCCGGTGTTCCGGGCTCTTGCAAGGAAATCAATATGATCAAGCTCACCGTTACCGACCGCGAAGGCGAGGCTCACGAAATCGAGGCCGAGGAAGGGCTGACATTGATGGAGGCTATTCGCGACAACGGCTTCGACCAGTTGCTCGCGCTGTGCGGCGGCTGCTGTTCCTGCGCGACGTGCCACGTTCATATCGATCCCGCGTTTGCAGGCCGATTGTCCGAGATGAGCGAGGACGAGGATGACCTGCTCGACAGTTCCGATCATCGCGATGCGACCTCGCGGCTCTCCTGCCAGATATCGCTGAGCACGGCGCACGATGGCCTGAAGGTCAGGATTGCCAAAGAGGATTGAGCATCGAGCATTTCGATGGACTTCGGGAGCATGGCGGGAGGTCCATGGATGTTGCGGTGTCAGTTCAAGCTTGAGGCGGTGAGGACGGTGCGAGAATGCCGGGGTGGCGATGGGGCAGGCTTGGCGGGATCTGAACGCCCTGCCTAAATTGGGGACGGAAGCCTATGCTTGGGAATCCGATTCAATAGCGCCCAGCCGCTTCAATACACTGCCCATCTTCGCAACGGCGGATCCTTTGAAAAGGATGCAATCACCCGCACGGATATCTCTTCTGAGCCAAGCGGCCATTTCTTCATGGGAATCTGTGTGACCGGCATGCAAGTGTCCCGGCATATCGCGGCAAAAGGCAGCGTAGCTTTTTCCCATGACATAGACGCGATCTATGTCCACCGCCCGAATGACAGTGGCAAGCTCGGTGTGGAACTGAATGGTGTCTTCACCGAGTTCTGCCATCTCTCCCAAAACGGCGATTTTGCGTCCGTCCGTCTGTTCACCACCGAGTTGATGCAGGGCCGCCTTCATTGAGGCGGGGTTGGCGTTATAGCTGTCGTCGATTGCGACGATGGATTTTCCCTCCAGAAGCAGCTTCTTGCGCGCACCCCGACCAGCGACTGGTTGAAAACTTGCAAGCTGGAAAAGTGCCAGCTCGGGATCGTGCCCCATTTCGCAAGTCGCAGCGATAACTGCCAGTGAATTCAGCGCCATATGCTCGCCAGGCGCGCCCAGAGTATAGCGGACTTTCTTGCCGCGAATGTCTGCGGTCACTTCGCCAGATGCCTGGTTGTATTCCAGCAGGCGGTATGGGCATTCTGCCGAACGGCCATAGTTGCACAGCCTGAGCTTTCGTCGCAGGGCGGCCTTGGCGACTGTTTCCCATTCCGGCATCTCGCGGTTGAGCACCGCCAGCGCGCCGGGCTTCATTCCGAGAAACATCCGGCTTTTTCGTAAGGCAACGCCCTCAAGGGTATTGTGATATTCGAGGTGCGCCGGTGCGATGGTGGTGAAAACCGCCACATCTGGCCTCGCGAGGGCGGCACTTTGTTCCATGCGACCGACGCCCATCTCGATCACAATATGGGGATCGTCCCAGCGCATCGAGGCAAGGTTCCACGCGACTCCCAGCGGCAGGTTGGCATTGCTGCTGGTCTGGCCCACCAGGCCATAAGAGCGCAGGGCATGGGCCATCATGGCGACGGTGGTGGTCTTCCCTGCGCTCCCGGTAACGCCGATCACCCGTCCACCGAAACGGGCACGGGCATAGCGTGCCATATCAAGCACCGCAGTCTGCGGATTTTCGACCCAGAGCTTCGGAACGGTGCCCTCAATCCCCGCCGGATTGCTGACCAGTACGGCAGCGGGTTTGACCGGTTCTTTCGCAATATCGTCAGGGGTGAGGCCCTTTTCGCCCTTGCGTAGCCGCACGGCGGCTATCCGGCCCGGCGTGAAGCCGCCGCGATGAATGCAGACGCCCGTGGCACTCCATCTGAGCGGAGGCGGATTTTGCCAGACACCGCCCGTAGCGAGGGGCAAGTTGCGCGCGTTCCAGCCGCTCTCTTGCGGCGGACGCCATTCCAGCCGGGCCGGATCGGCGGGATATGCCTCGCCGCTTTCCTGAAGGAAGCGGCGATAGCCGATCAGGCCTGAGAGGTAGTGCTCGACATCGTCGATGCGCACGCGGAAGGCGTGGTGACGGATGAAAAAACTGCCTTCGATCCGATCCGGCCGCCGGTAGAACATCGCCAGCTCGGGCCAGAAATGACCATTGAGCAGATAGTGCGCGCGAAAGTGCAAAGCTTCATAGAATGTGGGCAGATCGATCTCGCGCAGCAAATGCCGCGCAGCTGGAGCCTCGCGCAATTGTGCAATCAGTTGTGCGGACGAGATCATCAGTTCCAGCAGAGTGGGAAAGGTCGTGATGCGATCAAGCACGAAACCCAGGTGCGAGCGCACGTTGCGCAGGCCGAAGCGGAAATAGGCTGCATTGGGCCGGTACTTTATCAGCTCGCTGGCGGCATAGCCCAGCCAGTGATCGTGCGCGCGCCAGTGGCGATGCTGGAGGAAGTACGAGAAAGCTCGCTCTACTGCCGCCAGCCAGCGCGCTTCTCCGGTCAGGCCGTAAAGCCGCATCAGGCCGAAGGCGGCCTCGCCATCGTAGTAGATGATGCGGAATTTCTCCTTCAGCTCCAGCGCGGGGTAGCTGAGGACATGGGCAAAGCCGCCGCTCTCGCGGTCCTGCATGTGAAGGATGCCATTGCCCAGCGCGTCGAGCAGGGCACGATAACGGTCTGTCCTGAACAGTTCGGCATGTTTCACCAGCGCGAGCAGACACACGCCGCTCGCCCCGAGCTTGATCTCGCCATTGTCCTCTACCACGAAGGCCAGCTGCTGCTCGTGAACCGTGGAAGATCGCACGAGCCGGGTGGCGAGGTATTCGGTCGCACGCTCGATCGCCGCTGCCAGAGGAGCGGAGGGCCGCACCTCGTAGGCCTCAAGCATCGAATGCAGCGTGCTGGCGTGGCGCAGGCTGTTGTAGGTGAGGATCGGGCGGTCGAAACAAGGGTGCCAGCCATAGGCAAAGCGCCCGTCCGCATCCACCTGCCGCGCGAGATAGGTTGAGCCTGCGGTGATCAGGCTGTCGAGATCGGCAATCCCAAGCCGATCAACCCGGCGACGCCCTGCATTGCGACCGGTGCCGTGGAGCGGGATGGGGGCGGGATCATCGGCGGCAAGAAACAGCCCGCCGGTGCTAAACAGCCACAGGGGCGCATCGTCGCGCAGGTCGAGCTGGGCACCGGGATGACGCTGCCGGGCATAGCGTGTGAAGTTGCGCTCGTTGAGCACGCCATGATCGAGCTTGTTGCCCCCATAGAGCATGGCGTTCGCGTTCAACTCAGTTTCGAGAAAGGCTGTCTCAAGGTCGGCATCGAACGCTATGCCGTGGCGAAAATAGTTGCGCTTGGTCCCTTCGACTTGTTGCTTGAGGCCGGCGACGGTGGTGAGGGACAGGTCTTCCACCCAGTCGAGGCGCAACCAGCGTGCCTCAGGCTGGCGTTTGGCGAGCTGTTCGGCACAAGCGGACCAAGCCTTCGCGAAGCTATCGGCCGTGGCATTGACAGTCACCGCGCGCGCGGAGCCATCACTTGCCGACAAAAACAGCGCGAAGCGATCCGATCCGGGCAGGGCGCGCGCTGCCGCGGCAGCCGCATCGTTCATTCGGGCAATGAGCCTTGCCGTGTCCATGCTATTTCACCCCGCAAGGTTCTATCGCTCGCGCAGGGCCTCGCGGGCCCGGTTAAGCGGCTTCATCAGATATTGCAGCACTGTCTTGCTGCCGGTGTGGATATCGACGGTGGCGATCATGCCCGGCACGATGCGGAGCGGAGCACCGGCCCGGTCGGTGAGAGCGTCGGCGCTGGTGCGCACGAAAACGCGGTAATAATAGATCGACGGATCGGCCTGGTCCTGAATGGTATCGGGCGAGATCGAAGTGACGTCACCTTCGAGCGAGCCGTAAATGGCGCTGTCGTAGGCCGTCACCTTGACAGTGGCCCGCTGGCCGGGGTGGATGAAGGCGATATCGCGGGGCGACATTCGCGCCTCGATCAGCAATTGGTCATCGACCGGGGTGATGGTCATCAACAGCCCGCCCGGTGGCACCACCCCGCCGATGGTCGACACATCGACGCTCTTCACGATGCCCCGCACGGGCGCGCGCAGGGTCAGCGTTTCGAGCGAAAAGTTGCGCCCCCGTACGATCGGCGAGAGCGATTCCATTTCTTCTCGTGCCTGGCTCAGCTCCTCGCGTGCCTGCACCATGTATTCGGAGCGAATATCCGCCTTGCGCAGTTCCAGCTCGGCTTGTTCGCGGCGCAGGCGGATCACCTCGACATTGCTGGCCGCCCCGACCTCGACCAGTGACCGGGCAATGTTCAGCTCCTGGGTGATCAGCGCCAGAGACCGATCCACCAGCGCTATCGACTGGTCCACGCTGCGCCGCCGAGTTTCGTAAAGGCGCTGTTCGGTGGCACGCAACGAAGCGAAGCCGTCGAGGCTATCGGGGAAGGTGATGGGCAGTTGCGCCACTTCAGCTTCGAGCCGGGCAACCTTCGCCTGCACCGCGGTGTAACGGGCCTCGCTTTCCTCGACCTCGGCGCCAGAGCGGGTCGGATCGAGCTGGGCCACGACCTGGCCCGGCGAGACCAGATCATCCTGCTGCACCATCAGTTTGGACAGGATGCCGCCCTCAAGCGACTGGATCGTTTGCTCGCGGCTGGTGGGAATGACACGGCCCGAGCCGCTGGCGACCTCGTCGAGCGTGGCGAGATAGGCCCAGGCCAGAAAGGCCAGCAGCCCGGCCAGCGCCACCGATACCACGCGTGTGCTGCGCCTGAGGCGACGCTCGTCGAACAGGTTCTCGAAATTGGGGCCGAGATCTGCCGGAGCGGTGCTCATCGTGTGCCTCCCGCTTGGGCCCGCGCTTCTGAACTGGTTTGCGCCTGTATCGCGGCGGCGCGGGCCTGGGTGGCGAGAAAGCGCGCGCGCGGCTGGTCGGAGGCGATGCGGCCCTTGTCGAGCACGATCACCCGGTCGACCACATCGAGCAGGCGGGTGCGGTGTGTAGCGATCACCAGCGTTCGGCCACGGCTCCAGGCACCCAGCTGCTCGACAAAGTGGCGTTCGGTCAACTCGTCCATGGCCGCGCTCGGCTCGTCGAGCAGGAGGACGGTAGGCTCCCGCAGCAGCAGGCGGGCCAGCAGCAGCGCCTGCGCCTGTCCGGCTGACAGACCTCCTCCCCCTTCGCGCAGGCGATAGTCGAGGCCGCTTTGCAGGCCGCTCACGAACCGGTCAGCTCCTACCGCGGCAAGTGCGCGCATGATTGCCTCGTCGCTTGCGAGCGGTGCGCCCAGCGTTAGGTTTTCCCGGATCGTGCCATGGAACAGCCGCGAGTTTGCGCCAAGCAAGCCCACCTCGCGCCGCGAATCCGCAGGGTCGATCTGCGCCAGGTTGAGCCCGTCGAGAAGGATCTGCCCTTCGAGCGGATCGAGCAGACCCGACAGGCCTTGGAGCAGCGTGGACTTACCCGCGCCGTTACGGCCCAACAGTGCTATTCGTTCGCCCGGCGCGATGGTGAGGTCATCGATCGCCAGAATGGGCCGGCTGGGCTCATAGCCGAACCGGGTATGGCGCAGCGCCAGCTCGCCCGAGGCACTGGGCAGCGCGATGCGGCTTTCGCCCTCGGGATGATCGACCGGCAATTGCATAATCGCATCGAGGCTGCGGGCCCCGATCCGCGCTTGCTGGAGGCGGCTGAACACCTGTGTGAGATGCGCCATCGGGGCCAGCATGCGCGACCCCAGCACCGAGGCTCCCACCAGCACGCCCGTGGTGATGTCGCCGGCGATGACCATCGGCGCACCAACGAAAATGATCGTGGCATAGACACCCGATTGAACGTTGTGTGTCCACACGGTCAGCCCGTTGGTAAGCCCGCGCAGCCTGAGCTGCGCTTCGCCCGCCACCTCGGTGTAGTGACGCCATTGGCGCTGGAACCGCTCCTCGGCCTGCAATGTCTTGATATCTTCAAGCCCCTGCACGGCTTCGACCAGCATGGCGTTGCGCAGTGAGGCTTCGCGCATTGCGGCCGTCGCATGCTCGCGCATCCGCCGCTGGGCGAGCAGCCCCGGAACCACCAGCAGCACCAATGCGCCCAGCGGCACCAGCGCCAATGCGCCGACCAGATAGAACATGACCGCTGCGAACAGGATGAAGAACGGGATGTCGGCCACCGCTGCGAGCGTGGTGGATCCGAGCACCTCGCGGACCTGCTCCAGATCGCGCAGCTGGGCGATGAATGAACCGGTCGACTGCGGGCGCGCGCTGGCCTTCACGCGCAGGGCATGCCCGAAGACCAGATCCGACATCCGCAGGTCGGCTCGCTTGCCGAGTACGTCGACGATGGTCATGCGCATACGGCGCAGGATGAAATCGAGCGCTATGGCCAGCACCACGCCGAGGAAGAGCACCATCAGTGTGGGCATGGATTCGGCGGGCACGACGCGGTCGTAGACCTGCATCGAGAAAACGATGCCGGCGAGTGCGAGCACGTTGCAGATGAAGCTGGCGAGCAGCACATGGCCATAGCGGGGCAGGTCGGCAGTCAGAATGCGCCGCAGCCAGCCTTCGTCATAGGGCTTAACATAGAGATCCACGCGCTCATCGCTCAGGCCTCCGGCGGGCCGTGCCTGAATATAGCGCAGGGCCTTGCTGCCGAATTCTTCGAGCAACATGCGATGGGGCAGGGCGGGGCAATCGGCTGGCGCCACGACGACTTCGCCTGCGGAAATCGCACTGACCAAAGCAAGTGAACCGTCCCGCATTTCGGCCAGCAGAGGCAGGTGCAGGCTGCTCAGTCGCAAGCTGGCAGGATCGCTGAAGGTCACGCGAAGACCAAGCCTGCGGGCCATGGTGGCAACCCGATCTTCGAATGTGTGGCTGTCGTCCCATTGCCCGGCCAGCCGCGCGGATTGTTCGGACAGGGTAAGGCCATGGTGCCGGGCAAGGAAACGCAGCGCCTCAAGCCATCGCTCGTTCTCTTGCAAGGTTGGCTTGGCCGGAGGCGCCGGAATCTGGATCGGTTGAAAGGCCGTCATAGTCGAACCCCACGGAGATCTTCCCCGGTCAGACCGAGCGCTTCGCGAAGCCGTCCGCCCGAATGGAGGCAGACCACCGCGAGCCGGGCGAGGTCGTAGCGGGCGTTGATCTCGTCGAAGCGGATCTGGCTTAATTCCTGATCGGCGTTGAGCAGGTCGACCAGCGTACGTGTGCCCAGTTCGAGATATTGCAGGCGGTATAGCTCGCGCGTTCGTTCCATTGTCGAATAGCGGCGCGCAAGCGTGACAGCGCGATCCTCCAGTGCGCGTTCCTGAGCCCGTGCTTCAGCGAAAGTGCGTTCGGTTTCGAGCCGGGCCGCGGCAAAATCGGCGGCTGCCGCCGACTGCGCCATCTGCGCCCCGCGCACGCGTCAACGATAGGCACCGCCGTCGAAGAGCGACGATTCCACCCTGATGCCAAAGTCGTAGCGGGCCCGGTCTTCACCTAGCGGATCGAGCAAGTCGCTTCGACCGCTGCCGCCGACACTTATGGTTGGCATCCTGCCAACCCTCTCATTGCGCAACCGGGCTTCGGCCTGATCGAGCCGTGCGCGTGCTTCCTGCATCAGGGGCGGTGCATCGAGGGCTTCGAGGTTTGCACCACATGCATTGTCGAAGCTTTCGGGCAAGGTGGAGGACACGGGTGGCGCCACCTCGCGGCCGAGCAGAAAGCCAAGGTTGGTCTGCCAGCGCAGCAGTTCGGCCTTGATCTGCTGGATGGTGGATTGCGCGGCATCGACGCGCGATTGAGTCTGCAACGCGTCAGACCGTGTGGCCGCCCCGCGTGCGGCGCGGGCATCAACCAGGTTGCCGATGGCTCGCACCCGCTCGACCTGCTCGCTCGCAGCGGCGTGCAGCATTTCGCCGCGCAGGATCTCGATCACGCTGAACGCCGTGTCGTGAAGCAAGGTATCGACGGAAAGCAGCACCTGCGCGCGCGCCACACGCACGCCGGCGCGCTCGATGTCGGTCAGGCTGTCGAGTTTTCCGAAATCCAGCAGCCGCTGACTGACGCCGATATTTGCGCTCGGACGCCAGTCATTGCGCAGAGTGGAGTCGTAACCGAGTCCAACCCCGCCCGTGACCTGGGGATACAATGCGGAACGCACCTCGCCGATCCGTTGCTCCTGCGCATTGAGCTGGTCGGCGGCCCGCGCCACGGTGGGGTGCCAGGCCACCGCTTCGCGCGCCGCGGTGGGCAGATCGAGAATCGCATCGGTCCAGGAGGAATCCTGCGCCGACGCCGGTTGCATGCCCATTAGGGCCGTGCCCGCGCAAGCAATAGCCAGCGCGCCGCGGGCACGGCCCATGGTTGTTATCACAGGGCCCTGACCGGCTTCCAAGTCAGACCTGCTGTTCGAGCGGATCATCCAGTCCGCCAAGGGGCGAGGTCGTATCGTATTCGACGACAGGCGGCGCATCGGTCGGATCGGTGGATGCAGTGGAGCTGCCCGATCCTTCTTCGCCGCCACCGGATCCGCTGTCGTCGGGTTCAGTGCTGAGCGCGAAGGTCAGCCCATCGCTCTCCAGCAGCCCGGTTTCGGCAAAGGCCATGACCGCTGGTTGCCCTGCCAGTTCGAGCGTTACGATCAGATGGGCCGTCTCGGTTGAACCGTCAGGCGCCTCCAATGTGTAGCTGAACGTGTCGCTCTGACCATACTGGCCATCGAAGGCGGGATCGATCGTGTAGGTATAGCTGCCATCAGGATCGATTGAGAGCGTGCCATAGGTGCCGGCGACCTCCGTATTCGCTCCGGCTATGGTGATACCTTCAACCTCGGCAACGTTGGTGCCCGGCTGGACCACGTCCGTCCCGCCGGCTCCGTCATCGGTGATGACATTGCCGCTGACGCTACCGCTGGCGCTTTGCGGATCGCCGAAGTCGGTCGTCAAGTCGTCGGAAGTGGAAACCGTGACTGAACCGAGCAGGTTCAGGTTCAGCACGGCCTGGGAATTTGCCAGCAGAACATAATAGGTTGCTCCGCCCTCCAGTTCGAGAGGTACTGGCCCCGTGGCATCCCAGCTTGGCAGCAAAATGCCGAGGATGCCGGGATCATAGTCCAACCAGTTGGTGACGCGTGCGAATTCGGTCACCACACCGTCGCGCTCGGCAAAGACGATCAGATCGAAATCTGCATCGCTCAGACTGACAGCTGCGAGCGCTGAGCCACTGCCATCGAGTGTGACATCGCGTGTGGCATATTCGGGAACGTCGAACGCCATGACGCTGTTGCTCTGCAAGAGCGCGATATCGATCACACCAGAGAGCGCCGACAGACTGAGTACCGTACCGGCAGTTTCCGTCGCTGACGGGTTGCTGGTGATGGTTGGCGTCACGTCGAGAGCCAGCGTCACCTCGTTGTCGATCGCGAAGTAGAGATCGGGTGCGGTGAGGGCCGTTGGCAGCGAGGTTCCTCCGGCATCCCCTGCCGTCACGGTGATCGTTTCACCATCGATCTGCGATGTGGACAGGGTGATCGAGTAAGCGCCGCCTGCATCTGCCGTGGCAGTGCCAAGCACGGTTAGACCGTCCGCGCCAAGCACGGTCACAGTCGATCCTGCTTCGGCCAGACCAGTGACGGTTGTGCCGTCGGTCGAGATGGCGGCGGTGGGTGTCGGCGGAGCGAAAAGGTCCGGCGCATCAACTGGCGTACCCCCCGAACTGTTGCCGGGATTATCGGTCGCCGTAACCGTCAGGGCCTCGCCGTCCACCTGCGGATCATCGAGTACGATGGCGTAGCTGCCATCGCTTCCGGCGATCGCCGATCCGATCGGGACACCGCCCGGACCGAATACAGTGACCGTCGAGCCGGGTTCCGCGGCCCCTGGACCACCCGACACCGTGGTTCCATCAGCCGAGATTTCGGCAGCCGGTGCGGTGGGAGGCGTTTCGTCCGGTGCCAGATTGAAGGTCAGCGTCGACATTTCGCTTATCGATCCGTCGCTGAGCGAAACGGTGAACACCTCCTGCTGCGGCGTGTTGATCACAACATTCGGGTCTGCCGTGTAGGTGTAGGAGCCATCAGCGGCGATAAGCAGGGTGCCGTAAAGACCCGATACCGCGACCGTTCCCGTGCTCGGCACGGTTGTCGTCCCGCTCGGTCCTTCGACCGAAACCACTGTAGTGGTGCTCAGGGCGTCGTTGTCATGGACGTCGCCGCTCGCCGTGCCGGTGCTGATGTAGCTCTGGTCGGTAAAGTCGGCCGCAAGCGTAACTGAGCTGAGCGCTCCAAGATCGATCAGAGAGTTGCTCGCTGTGACCAGGCGATATTGCCCTTCGCCAAGCCCATCGATCGAGACTTCGGCTACGTCGTCGGTCCCAAGCAGCGTGATGTCGAGCAGGCCGCCGTTGCCCACACTGGTGACATTCGTCCATTCTCCGGTGCCGGCATCGTATTGCTGCAGGACCAGTTGCACGTCGCCGAGAAGGTTTATGTCCAAGAGGCCCGAGGTCGAAAGAGTGGCATCGACATCGGTGCTGTGGCCGGCATCGACAGTGAACGCGAGAACCGGAACGCTCTCGTTGATCGCGAGGCCAAGGCCCAGCGCGCCGACCGAGACAAGCCCACTGCCGGTTTCGCTGGCGGAGTAGGTAACTTCTTCAAGTTCGACCGCGACGGTCAAGTTGGCGATATCGTCCTCGGCCCCGAGGTCAGCATCAGCGTCGGCATCGGCATCGGCATCGGCATCGGCATCGGCATCGGCGTCTGCGTCGGCATCAGCGTCAGCATCTGCGTCAGCGTCAGCATCAGCGTCAGCATCTGCGTCAGCGTCAGCATCTGCGTCAGCGTCAGCGTCAGCATCTGCGTCAGCGTCAGCATCTGCGTCGGCATCGGCATCGGCATCTGCATCGGCGTCAGCATCGGCGTCAGCATCTGCGTCTGCGTCTGCGTCTGCGTCAGCGTCAGCGTCAGCATCAGCATCAGCATCTGCGTCAGCGTCAGCGTCAGCATCGGCGTCAGCATCTGCGTCAGCGTCAGCGTCAGCATCGGCGTCTGCGTCAGCATCGGCGTCAGCGTCTGCGTCAGCATCGGCGTCTGCGTCAGCATCGGCGTCAGCGTCTGCGTCAGCATCGGCATCGGCGTCAGCATCGGCGTCAGCGTCAGCGTCAGCGTCAGCGTCAGCATCGGCGTCAGCGTCAGCGTCAGCGTCAGCGTCTGCGTCAGCATCAGCGTCAGCGTCTGCATCTGCGTCAGCATCGGCATCGGCGTCAGCATCGGCGTCAGCGTCAGCGTCAGCATCGGCGTCTGCGTCAGCGTCTGCGTCAGCGTCAGCATCGGCGTCAGCGTCAGCGTCAGCGTCTGCGTCAGCGTCAGCGTCAGCGTCAGCATCGGCATCGGCGTCAGCGTCAGCATCAGCGTCGGCATCTGCGTCAGCATCGGCGTCTGCGTCAGCATCAGCGTCAGCGTCAGCGTCTGCGTCAGCATCGGCGTCTGCGTCAGCGTCAGCATCGGCATCGGCGTCAGCATCGGCGTCAGCGTCTGCGTCAGCATCGGCGTCAGCATCGGCGTCAGCGTCTGCGTCAGCATCGGCGTCTGCGTCAGCATCGGCGTCTGCGTCAGCATCGGCGTCTGCGTCAGCATCAGCGTCTGCGTCAGTATCATCAGTGATCGTCACCGCGCCGAGGGCGGAGATTTCGCTAGTATTGCCGGCGGCGTCGATTTGGCGGACCAACACATCCCCGTCGGAATAGGTTCCATCGGGCAACTCGAAGCTGGAGCCAGTACCCGCAGTCCAGGTTTCGCCGCCATCGAGGCTGAATTCCCAGGTGTTGGCCGGGTCCAGATCAGGCACCAGGACCGTGCCGTCGCTCGTCACGCCGTCGTCCGATGAAGCGCCGGTGTCGTTTTCGAGCACGGCACCGGGCGGAGGTGGTGCGGACAGGTCTACTGTAACCGGGCCGACCGATATCGGCGTGCTCGCGGGGGCCCCTGCGACGACCTGGCGAACCAGGACATCGCCGTCATTGTAACTCCCCTCAGGCAGTTCGAAGCTGCCGCCTGTGCCAGCGGTCCACGTGGCTCCGCCGTCGAGGCTGTATTCGTAGGTTGCGCCGACTGCCAGTCCGGTCACGATCACGGTTGGATCGTTGGTAATGCCATCTTCGTCAGAAAAGCCGGTGTCGTTTTCCAGAAAGGCTTCGGGAGCCGGCGGCGGCGGCGGCGGCGGAGGGGGAGGGGGAGGTGGTGGAGGCGAGGAGGGAGATTGGCCGGACGACCCGCCTCCACCAGCAGCGGCTGCAAGTCCGCCAAGAAGACCGGCGCCGCCGAGGACCGGTAACATGCCGATACCCGCTCCGCCGCCACCGTCTGCTGCCAGCAATTGTTCGGGGGAATCGAGCGGGGAATATTGCGCGAATTCGAGGCCGCTTTCATCACGGAGCCACCAGTGAGAGCCGTCCTCTTCTTCCAGGACCAGTTCGCTCATCTCGCCGTCTGGCCAGTTGGCGTAGAAGTTCTCTACAATCACCATCTCGCCCGAGGCGAGTTCCACCACAAGGTTCTGACCCTCGCGCCGGAAGCCGACCACGTCGGCGCGATCAAGCCCGAGCACGACGATCTTCGCTTCGTCAAGTGTGACGAGATTGGCCACAAGCTCTTCGCTCGTTCCGCTATCCTTGGCAATCAGCAGTACATCGGTCATCGCAAGCACCCTCACTGTTGTCACCCGAGGTCCGCCGGAAGCGTTGCTCACGAGCTGCGACAGTGGATGGCGCCAGCCTCAATGAACCGTCCCTGCGGATCGGGTATGCCATCAAGAACAGTGCAAAGAGGATGCTAGGGATACCGGGCGTGAGCGAAACAACATCCGCCTTACGACAATACCGCGCTTTCAATCCTCTTCTTTCCACTTTCGTGATGACAGATATGAGGATTATCATCGCTCGGTATTTCCACGTGGCCATCCGTTGTTTCCACGTGGAATTACCGTACCAAAATCTTAATTGAATTAACCAATTATTAGGAGTGGTTTCAGGTATAGAACATGAGTGAAGTCACAAGGTTGCGATACTTGCTCTGACAAGAAATGTTACCATGCTATGGATTTACCATGTTGGATAATCGGCACATTTCGGTGGTCTGCATACTGGTGCCTCGCTTGCTACGGGCGAGAAAGACATCTCAATCATTGCAAACGAAGAACGAGCGTGTGCCGTTTCGGTGGTAAAAATCATCGCCTCTTCCGATTTGATGGAACGGGAGAAAACCCGGTGAATGAATGCTGATCATATATTGCGATGGCAACAGGATGCATCAAAATAAGCGGCTGTAAAAGAAAATAAATCATGGATTTTTTGCTTGGGCTGTGGGGCCCGGGACGTAGCAGGAATGGTTCATTGACACTTGTGCAAGACATCAATCGAACGCGTTTGGGGCGCACCCGAAACTGGTTACAGGGTGGCGGGCAGGTAGGGACTGAGATCGCTTTACGCGACTGGTCATCAACCAGCCTCGGGCCGATGGAAGGCTGGCCATCGACCTTGCGCACTACGCTCAATCTCATCCTCAATTCCGGTCATCCGACCTTGATATGTTGGGGAGCGGAACTGCTTTGCTTCTACAACGATGCTTGCCTTCCTGCACTTCGCAGGAAGGTAAACACTCTTGGCAGCCCTCTTGCCGCGGTGCTCCCTGAATCGATGGAGCAGCTAAGGCCTCTGTTTCGCGAAGCCTTGGAGGGGAAGCCGATTTTTGCGAAGTCCTTGCGAGTTCCACTACAGCCCGGAGGCGAAGCGCACGATAGCTGTTGGGCAGCCTCCCTTTCGCCGATCTATGACGACGCCGGGACAATCAGCGGTGTCCTGGTGCCGCTCCTTACGCAAGCTGATCGGATCGAAGCGCAAGCCCGCTCAAACGGGAGCGAGGAGGGCCTGCACCAGGTCAGCGATATCGTGCCAAGCTTGCTTTGGCGGGCCTCTCCACAAGGGGAAATTCTTTGGGCAAACAACAAATTGCGCGAAGGGCTTTCGAGCGACAATGTCTGGCAGTCAGTTCATCCTGATGACCTGCCATCGGTGCGCGACACCTGGGCGCGATCACAGCGGGACGAGGCAACCTTTCGACACTATCACCGGCTCCGAATGCGCAACGGTGAATATCGTTGGCACATAGCGACCTCGGAACCCCGAAGCGACGGCACCGGAGAAATTGTCGAATGGTACGGGGTTGCGACCGACGTGGACGATCTTCACCAATCCTCCACGGCTCTGAGCAAGGCTTCGGCGGTGTTCCGGAGTTTTGCCGAAAACTCCGCCGACGCGATTTGGGTGATCGATGTAAGCAAGAAGACCGTCGAGTATACCAGTCCGGCTTGTCGGACGATTTGGGGAGAGTTACCGGAGCCCGGCTTCAGTTGGTATCAGTGGCGCTGCGCCATTCATCCCGATGATCGGGCGCACCAGGATGCGGGCCTTGAAAGGCTTCTGTCGGGTGAAGTCCTGCGCGAACAATATCGGATCGTACGGACCGATGGTGCGATCAAATGGATCCGCAGCACGAAGTTCCCAATATTCGACTCCGATGGATCGATCCGGCTGGTGGGAGGCATCGCGCAAGACATCACGGACGGAGGCTACAGGACCATCCACCTGATTGATGGGGAAATGGAAAGCCGGGTTACTCTGAACCGGCGCTTTCAGGCTAACGGCTACGACGTTCGTAGCTATGACGGAGTAGATACATTCCTCAAGGTGTGCCGGGGCCTCGTCCCTGGCTGTGTAATCCTGCTGGATTCGAGTGGCGGAGTTGAAGCAACCCGTCTCGCCAGCGCGCTGAGGGGTGAATTTTATGCCTTCCCATTGCTGGTTATTTCCGAGGTGGCGGATGCTTCGACAGCGATCCAGCTAATGAAGCAGGGGATCAAGGATATCGTGTTGCCCACCGACCCTCTCGAACGGCTGGATCAGGCTATTTCTTCCGCTTTGAGCGCGATCCGCAAAGACCAACGAGAAGGCGATACGGTACGCCGGGCGAAGGAATCCATGCAGATTTTGAGCGACCGTGAACGCGAAGTGCTCTTGGGCTTGAGCGACGGGGCGACCAACAAAGAGCTGGCGCGCGAACTGGGGGTGAGCCCAAGAACCATCGAGACGCATCGCGTGCATATTATGGAGAAACTCGGAGTTTCCACATTGCCTGAGGCTGCGAAAATTGTCGCGCTTGCGCAGTTGTAGAACGCGAGGCGATATCCCTGATAAATCTTGTGATCATACCCGGATCAACGTGAACGCGGATTTCCAGGAGGCCGCTTAGGCTTGGCCCCAAGCGACAGGAGCGCGCCGCAGAACGGCAGCAGGAGCGCAACGCCGAAGGCCGCGCCATATCCGAAGGACGCGGCGATGAAGGTGGCAAAGGAGCTGCCGCCCATCTCGCCCAGATCGCGCGTACTTTGCACACCCGTCATGTCCGTGCCGGCCTGATCGCCCTTCTGGGCAAAGGCCATGGCAAGCGTCATCAACGCAACCGAGACGCTGCCACTGCCAATTGAGCCTGCCACGACCGCAATCAGCGCCATCGCTTGCGTGACGTCGGCCTCGCTGGCACTTGCTTGCATCCACAGCGCGGCGGACAGCGCAAGGCAGGCAAGGCCGCAGATCAGGACGAACCGGATTCCAGCCCGGTTGATCAACCATGCGCCGCCGCCGCAACCGATCACGATCGTCGCAACGCCGCCCGCCATGCCGAGCGCTCCGATCTGTTCGAGCGGCCAGCCGCGGTCGACCAGCAGGAGCTTGAACAGCGCGAAAGTCGAACTTGCTGCAACCGCCGTCAGCAGGGCGAGGGCGAGGATCGCTCCGGCACCCCGGCGCCTGATCAGGCGGAGGAGGCTGGCGCGGGGGCGTTCGCGCGATTGCCGGTCAGTGCCGGGCTCGCGCCACAGCAGCGCCAGCATCAGGCCCACGCCGACAATGGCGGCAAC
This sequence comes from Aurantiacibacter xanthus, assembly GCF_003584015.1. GTDB lineage: Bacteria > Pseudomonadota > Alphaproteobacteria > Sphingomonadales > Sphingomonadaceae > Alteraurantiacibacter > Alteraurantiacibacter xanthus. Next base: position 39,763 of record NZ_QXFM01000107.1, on the reverse strand, counting down.
GACCAGCAGCGCGACCGTTCGTCCAAACAGCCCGGACAGGATCAGGCAGCCCGAGCCGCCGATGAAGAACCCTACCATCGTGCCGCCGACCTGCACCGCATTGGCTCTGGCAAGTGCGGGCCCGTGGACATTCTCCGCCGTCAGCCCGTCCGTAGCCGTGTCCTGCGTGGCCGAAGCCAGCGAGGACAGGGCGAACAGCGCGAGGGCCACGGGAGTTGCAGGGCCGGTCAGACCGATGGCGGCCACGAGCAACAGGCACAGCAGCACCACGCTTTGCATCGGAATGATCCAGCTGCGCCGCTTGCCGAAGCGCTGAGACCAGACATTGTCGACCATCGGTGCCCAGAGAAACTTAAGGATCCATGGCAGGCCGACCAGCGGCAGCAGGGCCAGCCATTGCAGCGAGACCCCGTCCTGCCGCAGCAAAGTCGGCAAGGTCTCCATGGCAAGGCCGAGCGGAATGCCCTGTGTCATGTACAGAAAGGCAATGAGCGCGAAGAGACGCCATTCGGCGCGTGAAAGCATGATCGTCATGAGTGGGCAGCTTTGCTTGCAGAGGGAAGGGAGCGGCGCAGGCGTCGGCGTTGCAGCCACAGAAACAGGCCGGAACAGGCGAGAACCCCGCACAACAGGGCGCAGGCGAGGTAGAGACCGCGCACTGCCGCACTGCTCCACAGGCCGGTGTGGAGCGACTTGGCGGCGATCATCACCTGCATGAAGGCGGGCACCGGACGGGCGGGCAGGGGCTGGCCGCTCTGCCGGTCGAGCATCAGCGTGCGCGATTTGGCCCAGGGCGCAGCGCTGCGATCGAGCAGCATGATCGCGACGGGGCCATCACCGCCGCCCGGCATGATGCCCTGAATTTCCGCACCGGGGTGCAGCGCCAGCGCCGTCGACGTCATTGCCGCAAGGTTATCCGGGCGGACCTGTTCGATCGCCCGCGGAGCGGAACGCTCCGGCCCGGATCGCAAGTCACCGAGCGTCTTGAACGCCAGCAGCATCGCGCCGGTCACGCTCAGCAGCAGCAGGAAGGCCAGCGCGACAAGGCCGGTCCATTTGTGCAGCGAGGCAAGCGGATAGGCCCCATGCCATGGCGCGCGGCGCAGCACCCGCAAGCGGCGGCGCATGATCGCAAGGCCGGTTATGGCAAGCGTCAGCAGCCCCAGCGAGGCGGCGAGCATGACCAGCTTGCCGGGCAGACCGATCAGCAGGCTGTTGTGCAGGTCCAGCAGGATATCGCGCAGCGACGACCCGCTGCGCGCCTCGGCGAGAACGCGGCCATCGCGCGGATCGAAGGTGAGGGTCCGGCCAATCCCGTCTCCTTCGCGCAAGGCGAGCGTCCACTCCTTGGCCGGAGACAGGCCCGGCATGATCAGGCCGATCTGCGCTTGCGGAAAGCAATGGTTCGCCTCGGCCACGGCCCTGTCGATCCCGGCGGGAGCGAGCGGGCTGGCTGCTCCCTTGGGCCATGCCGGCAGGAGGAGAAGGCCGATGCCCGTCAGCGTCAGGATCAGAAAGGGCGCAAGGCAGGCCAGCCCGATCCAGCGGTGAACCTTCCAGAGAGCGGCGCGCATCGTTACGCACCATCACGCCATGGCCGCATCCGCGTTCCGCCCGCCGGTGTCACGAACATCAGCCGCGACGGTTCGCGCAGCAACAGCCGGTGCCAGGTGCCCACCGGCACAAGACAGCCCTGTCCGGCACGCAGGGCGAGTGGCGCTTGATCGTGCCCGTCGTCGTCACCGAGCACGACATCGATTGCGCCTTCGAGCAGAAAAAGCAGCTCATCGCCATGCGGGTGCATTTCCCACTTCTCGGGATGCAGGTCCTGCGGATCGACCGGCGCGAACATGCCGATCACCCGTTCTCCATGCGATGTGTTGATCTCTCTCCAGGCCTCGGGCGAACGGGGCAGGGGAGAAGCCTTGCGCGCCTCGGCGTCGAGGCGGACCAGCGTGTCGAGCGGGTCGAACAGTGTGATGGCCATGTCAGTACCTCACCCTGAGGGTGGCCATCACGCTGCGGGGTTCGCCATACCAGTTGTTCCACGCGGTCCCGCCGAGGGCGGCGAAGTAGGTCTTGTCGAACAGGTTCCTGGCGTTGAGCGCGAGGTCGATGCCCGGCGTGAGCGCATAGTCGACCCGCAGATCGACCACACCGTAGCTGCCCTGCGTCATCCGCACCCCGCCCGAGGTAACGTAGAAGCTGCTCTGCCAGTTCACGCCCGCTCCGACGCCGAGCCGCCCATCGAGCGCCGGAACCCGGTAATGCGTCCAGAGCTTCACCATGTGGGCGGGCGTGATTGTGGAGAACTGTTGTCCCTGATTGCCGCTTGGATCGCCTGCCGCTGTACGGTCACGCAGATATTCGGTGTCGGTATAGGTATAGCCCGCCTGAATGCTCCAGCCCTCGGCCAGTTCGCCCTGGATTTCGGCGTCGATCCCTTTGCTCTCCACTTCGCCATCGGCGATGTAGGCGCAGGTCGATCCGGGGGCGCAGGGATAGTCGGGATCGAGCTGTGCCCGGTTGTTCTGGCGAATACGGAACAGCGCGATGGATGCGTTGAGCTTGTCGCGGAACCAGCTTCCCTTGAGGCCAGCCTCGATATTGTTACCGGTCATCGGGTCGATGACCTCGCCGTCATGGGTCAGGTTGCTCTGCGGCGTGAAGATCGAACTGTAGCTGGCGTAAAACGAGAACGGGCCGCCCAGCTTCCAGACCAGGCCGCCATAGGGCGTAAACTCGCTGTCGACCTGATAACGCCCTGTCGGAGTGAGCGGCCCGCCGATGCTGGCGCGGCGCACGGTTTCCGTCTCCCACCAGCTCAGGCGGCCGCCACCGATCAGCGTCAGCGGCTCGGCCAGCTTCAGGCGCAGCACGGCATATCCGCCATATTGCTTGGTGTCGGTGGTCTGTTCGCCCGCCCATGTCCGGGTGTCGGGTCTGGGCACCGTCACCGGTCGGTCGGCGAACAGGTTCACCGGGCCGAACATGCCGGGCAGGTCATAAGAGACCTGCCGGGTATGGCCGTCCCAATAGTTGCCGCCGATCAGGATCTGGTGACGCTGGCCGAGCAGGTCGAACCCGCCAGAGACATAGCCGTCGAGATCGGTCTCGCGGTTGTCGAAATCGTAGGAGCCGCCATAGAGGATCGGACCGAGGCCGGTCGCGCGGTCCACCGCGCCATAGGCGCTGGCGTAGGTCATGTCGCTGTCGCCATCGATCCGGCTGACGGCTAACCGCGCTTCCCAGTCATTGCCGAAATCGTGGCGCAACTCGGCGAACAGCTGCGTGTTGTTCCAGTTGCGCTCCGACCAGTCCGCGCCGGTGTAGCGCGAACGGGGCAGATCGAGCGCTCCGCCGTCGCTGTAGCGCGGCACGCCCATATAGGTGCCGTCATCGCGGACATCCTGCCACTTGATCGTCGCGGCGAGCACGGTGCGCGGGGTGACGTTCCACTCCAGCGTGCCGTAGCCGAGCACCTTGTTGCGGTGGCCAACGTCGTAATAATAGTCGCGATCTTCGACCACACCGACCGCGCGGGCCCTGAGGTCGCCGCCGCTGGTGAGCGGAATGCTGACGTCGCCCTCGGCGCGAAAGTTGCTCCAGCTTCCGGCGCTCAGCGTGGCATTGGCCGACAGGTCGCGACCGGGCCGCTTGCGCACCAGATTGATGGTGCCCGAGGGGTTGCCGGTGCCCTGCAGCAGCCCGCTCGCGCCGCGCAGCAGTTCCACCCTGTCGTAGATCGCCATGTCTTCGGTGTTGACGGCTTCGTTCCAGCCCGATGTCGGGATGCCGTCGAAATTGAGCGTGTCGATCACGAAGCCGCGCGAATAATAGGCGGTGCGCAGGCGCGTGCCCGGCTGGACCGTCACGCCGGGCGCATTGGTCATCACATCGTCGAGCGTGACGAGGTGCTGCTCATCGAGCCGTTTGCGGTCGATGATACTGATGGTTTGCGGCGTTTCGGCAATGGTCAGCGGCAATCGGGTGCCGATGCCGACACCCTCCGGCATGGCTGCGGTCACGATGATGACATTGGCAGGCACGTCATCGTCAGCCCGATCGCTGGCACTTGCGACGGATGGCGCTGCCAGCGCCAGGAGAAGGACGGAAAGGGAAGTGCCGGCGCGCAGCCCCGGTATGCGTGGAACGGACATAGAGCCTCGATTGATGCGAATGATTATCAATAGATGCTCTAGGCGTGGCGGCGCGTCCTGTCTTTTCGATTGCCGGTAAAGATCTTTCGAAATGCGGTCAGTTCATGCCGTGGCGCGAAAGGCTTCCCGGCGTGACGCCAAAGCGGCGGGTGAAGGCGACCGTGAAGTGGGGCAGGGTGTAGCCGGTCTGCTCTGCCGCCAGCGTGGCGGACATCCCGCTATCCAACAGGTGCCAGGCCTCCCGCAAGCGCAGTTCGCGCAGATATTCGGTGATGCTTGAGCCGAACAGGCGCCGAAATCCGGCCGTCATTTTTCGGTGACCGAAGCCGAACTGGCGCGCCAGCACATCGACGCTGGGCGCATGGCGCCAATGATTGTCGAGATAATCACGCAGGTCATGGAGCCGCTGCACCTCACTGGCATTGGCAAGCGAAGGCTGGCTGTGGGGAAGGCGTCCTGCAATGGTCTCGACCGCAAGCGCCGCCAGCTCAAGAGCCTTGCCCGAATTGTGCAATCGACCGGCGGCACCGTGAAAGGGGCGGTGGAGGATGCTGGTGGCAAGGCTTCCCATCGCGCGCGGCGTGCTGCGCGTGGTGTGAAATATGCTGCCACGCTCAACGCTTTCGGGGAGATCCTGTTCGAGCAAATCCTCGACTAGTCCGGCTTCGAGAAAAAGCGTGAGATACTGTAGCCGCATGCCCTCCGCGAAATGGTGGTCTAGCCGCCAGCTATCGCGGCTGACGAAAAGGCTGCTGGTGCCTGCGGGCACAATTGCACCCGCATGATCGTCCACATCAAGCGAGAAACTGCCTTCGATGAGCAAGGCCAGTTTCAGGCCCGGCCCGAGATGTTCCTGAGCCTGCTGCGCGGCGCGAAAACATTGTGTGCCGCCGCTCAGATGGATGCCGGGCGTTGGTTCGCTGGTCCAGGTTGGGGGACGGGTTGGCAACGGCGGGGCGCTGATCATGCGTGGTTCTCGGTTCGACAGGTGGCAGCTTCGCTATTGCGACGTAATCGCAACTCAGATGCGGTTTGTCGATCCAAAAGTAGCACCGCCGTTGAGGAACCGATTTGATCGCTCTCTTGCGGCATTTCGTACGGGATGCCGCGGCACAAGGATTGCTGTCTGCCTCGCCTTGTGGCCGCTGGCACGGCTGGGATCAGCTGCGGAAGCGGGCCAGATCGACGCCGAGCTTTTGCAGACGGTAGTAGAATGTCTTGCGCGGGAGTTTGAGGGCCGCGCATGCCCGCGAAACATCTCCAGCCGCCGCAGTAAGCGCTTCCTCGATCAGTTCGGTCTCGAACGCCTCCAGACGGCTCTTCAGATCGGTCTCCTCCAGCAAAGAGGGTTCGCGAGGGCCGCTGTCATCCAGCCCGAGCGCAAAGTTCTCCGCAAATCGCAGCAGTTCGCGGACATTCCCCGGCCAGTCGTGCTTTTCGAGATGGCGGAACGTGCGCGCTTCCAGCGCCGGGGGATCGATCCCCAGCCGCGCAGAGGTCTGGACCACGAAGCGGCGGAAGAGCGGCACGATGTCCTCGCGCCGTTCCCGCAAGGGGGGCAGGCGAAGCGTCACGCTGTTCAGCCGATAGAAGAGCGACATCCGGAACTTTCCCTCTCGGGCTGCTTCCTCCAGGTCCACGCTGCTGGCCGATACGACGCGCAAATCGACTGGCCGCGCCGAGGTGGCGCCGATGGGCGTGACCTCGCGGTGCTCAAGCACACGCTGCAGGCCGAGTTGCACGCCGTTTCCCAGCGCGTCGATATCGTCCAGAAAGAGGGTGCCGCGACTGGCCTGCTCGATCCGCCCGGTGCGCGGCATCCGGCTGCCCGGCAGGCCGTCAGCCACGCTGCCAAACAGCTCCGCCTCCACAAGGCCGGCGGGCAGGGCGCCGCAGTCCACCGTCATCAGCTGCCCGCGGCGGCGCGATGCGGCATGCAGCATCTCGGCGACCAGACCTTTCCCGGTGCCCGTCTCGCCCTGAATCAGAACATCGACGCCGATGGGCGCGACCTGTGCGATGGTTCGCCGCAGCTGCACCATGGCGGGCGAGTGGCCGAAAAGAGGGCTGTCGTCGGCGTCGGGAGTCGTCGTCTGACGCAAGCGCCGATTCTCGGTCACCAGTTGCCGGCGCTCCAGCGCGCGCTCGACCGCAGCGACAAGCTGTTCGGCCGAATAGGGCTTTTCCAGCACGTCGTAAGCGCCGCAGCGCAGGGCGCCCATCGCGGTGGGCACGTCGACATGCCCCGAGATGAGGATGACCGGCATGTCGGGATCGAGCGCGACAATCCGGTCGAGCAATTCCAGGCCGTCCATGCCGGGCATGCGGATGTCGCTGACCACGACCCCGTCAAAACCCGCGTCGATCGCTCCAAGCGCCTCGCCGGCGCTTTGGACGCAATCCACGTCGAAACCGGCGAGAGAGAGCGACTGTACGGAGGCCCGGCACAGATCGTCGTCGTCGTCCACGAAGAGAACCTTGTTCATCGCGCCCGCTCCAGATCGATAACGAATTCCGCCCCCACGGCGGGCGTGTTGGCTTTGAGAGTGCCGCCGAAATCCGCGATGATATCACGGCAGATCACCAGACCGAGACCGAGCCCGTTCTGTTTGGATGTCTTGAAGGGCATGAAGAGTGTTGCCCGCATGTCATCGGATAGCCCGGCGCCATCGTCGGCAACCGTGATCGCGACACGATCGCCGTTTTCCTTGACCGTGGCGGTGATCGTCCGTGCTCCGGCGTCCAGCGCATTCTGCACGAGGTTGACCAGCACCTGCTCCAGCCGGACCCGCTCCGCCCGCACCGCGATGGCCGAACCGGTGGTGACAAACTCCGCGCCGCGCATGCGCAGCCGGTCCCGCAACAGCAGCGCCGTGCCCGCAAGAGCTTCCTCAACCGCTACGGGGCCGATCTCACCCGATGCGCGCCGTGCGAAACCGCGCAGTTCGCGTGTGATCAGCCCGATGCGCTCGGTCAGGGCGCCAATCTGATCGATCGCTGCTATCGCATCGTCGCGCTTGTCCCGTTCGAGCAGGGTCCGGGCATTCGAGGTATAGGCCGAGATGGCCGCGAGAGGCTGGTTGACTTCGTGCGCCACGCCAGCCGTGATCTGGCCGAGCGTGGCCAGCTTGTTGGCCTGGACGAGCTGCTCACGCAGGTCCGTCAGCCGCGTATTGGCCTCGCGTTCGATCCTGGCTGCCACACCGCGCCGATGGACGCGCCAGAGCAGGAACAGCGCGGCCAGAGCCACCGCAGCGATCGCCACGGCCAGGTGCGCAAAGGCGACCGCCTCGGCGATGGCAGGCCCGATCGGAGCGAGCACGTGCACCTTCCAGCCCTTTCCCACATCCTCGCTGGCCTCGACATAGTCGAAGGCGCGTGAAGCCGCCCCGACCGGTGCGACTTCTCCCGTGGCATAGAGCCGGTTCTGGACCAGAGGCACCTCGCCGTAATCGAGCAATCGCCGCGCTCTGGTTCGTTCTTCATCCGAGAGGGGCCGGGTTGTCTGGAACTGCCACTCGGGCGTGGCCGAAACGAGAATGATGCCGCGATCATCGGTAACGAAGGCGGTTGTCGCCGTCTCGCGCCATTCGCGCTCCACCGACGAAAAGTCGACCTTGACGACGAAGACGCCCAGTATGCGGTCGCCGTCCATCACCCGCTTCGAAATGTACAGGCCCGGACGGCGGCTGCGCTGCCCCAGCGCGAATTGCTGCGCATCGTCCGCCCGCATCGCATCGCGATAATAGGCACGGTACGAATAGTCGTCGCCGACGAAGCTGTCCTCGCTCTGCCAGTTGCTCGCCGCCACGGTCACTCCGCGGGCATCCAGCAGATAGACTTCGGCGGCGCGGGTCTCGTCGCTCAGGGCTTCGAGCTTGCGGTTAAGCTGTGCGAGCCGCGCGGGGTCGCGGGTCGACAAGGCATCGCGGGTTTCGCGGTCGTCGGCAAGGACGATCGGGACGAGGCGGAACTTGTCGAGTTCACGCCGGAAACTGGATGCAAGCAGGATCGAGGATGCTTCCGCCCGCCGGGATTCGCTGTCGATCGCCTGCGTCGTCGCGACCCGGCCCGACGCATAGAGCATCCCGACAAGCACAAGCGCCGCGACCCCGGCTCCAGCCAGTCGAACGAACAAGGGCAGGGGGCGACTCGACATGAATGCAGCGTGGCGAATTATTGCCCATGGCGCAACATGACATGGCTGGAATTTTGCCCATACGACGAAAGGGTTTTGTAGTAAGACATTGAAATATAGAATAATATTAAGTTTGCCATCCGCCGTTGCGTCAGGCGCCGATGCGCGCAAATTTAGGAGTACGACGCCCCAAGAGAGGGCGGGAACTTAAAACAATCGTCACGCGGCCCTCAGGGCTGGTGAGAAATGGAGAGGGGCAAGGCAATGAGAGGTCAATTTGTTCGTACGTTAATGGTAGGCACAGCGATGGCTGCTGCATTCCCGGCCTTCGCACAGGACGCCGCAGACCCATCCCCGGCATCGGACATGCCAGAGGCTGCCACATCCGATGCGTCCGCCCAAGACGATGACGTCACGCAGATCACCGTGATCGGCTCGCGCGGCAGGTCGCGATCCGATGTCGATCGCCCGGTTGCGGTCGATGTCGTGACCAGCACCGAAATGCGCGCGACCGGTCAGATCGATCTTGGCCAGCAGATCCAGTTCACTTCGCTGTCGTTCAATTCCGCCAAATATGGTGTCAACGGCGCGACCAACTTCGCCGATCCGGCTTCGCTGCGCGGCCTCGCGCCCGATCAGGTGCTGGTGCTCGTCAACGGCAAACGTCGCCACCAGTTCTCGGCCATCAATCTCAACGTTGCACCGGGCCTCGGCACGGTCGTGACCGACCTGAACTCGATCCCCACCGGCGCGGTGATGCGCACCGAGGTGCTGCGCGACGGCGCGGCAGCCCAATACGGTTCCGACGCGATCGCCGGTGTCGTCAACATCGTGCTGAACGACCAGATCGGCGGCAACCTCGACGTGAACGGCGGCATCTACCGGGAGGGCGATGGCTTCACCAACAAGATCAGCCTGAACCACGGCATCGAGCTTGGCGACAACGGCGGCTTCATCAACTACACGCTCGAATATTTCGGGTTCGAGGGCACCAACCGGTCGGATACCTACACGGGGACGCTCTACCCGGCGACGCCCGCCAGCTATGCGGTCACCGGGCCGACCGCTGCCTTTCCCTATAGTACTGCCAATCCCCGAGCCGATCGCGGTGTCTATCCGCAGACGCCATTTGTCGTCGGCAATTATGGCGCAAATCGCAATCGCACATATCAGGCTTTCGTCAACGCATCCTATCCGGTCGCCGAAGACACCAACATCTATGCTTTCGGCGGCTACAGCCGGAAGGATATCCGGGCCTTTGGTTTCTTCCGCTCGGCTGCCGTCACATCCAACTCTTCGTTGGGGATTTACCCGGACGGCTATGTCCCGATCCTGCCCGGCACCTCGGTCGACTGGTCGGCAGTCGTCGGCGTCAACACCGAACTGGCGGGATGGAATCTGGACCTGAGTGGTGGGTATGGCGCCAATCATCTCGACCAGAACGCGCATAATACGGTCAATGCCTCGCTCGGCGACGCCAGCCCGACCGACTTCTACATCGGGCGCACGGCGTTCAATCAGTGGACCGGCGACTTCAACGCGTCCAAGGACTTCGGCCCGGTCGGCTTTATCGGCGAGAGCCTGAACATCGCCTTCGGCGCACAATATCGACGCGACAACTTCGTTGTAACGCGCGGCGATCCGGCCTCCTATGCGGTCGGTCCGCTGGCGACCTCCGGCAAGGCGCCTGGCGCAAACGGGCGGCCCGGTTATGCACCGGCCGACGAGAACGACGTCAGCCGCCACAGCATCGGCGCCTATGTCGATGCCGAGGCGGAGTTCAACGACAGGCTCCTGTTCGCGGCCGCACTTCGCTTCGAGAACTACTCCGACTTCGGCAGCAATCTCTCCGGCAAGCTTGCCGGTCGCTACAAGCTGACCGATGCTCTCGCGCTGCGCGGTTCGTACAATCGCGGTTTTCGTGCTCCGTCGCTCCAGCAGACCGGAAGCCGGGTCAACACCTCGACTGTCCAGAACAACCAGATCCTTATCACCAAGCAGGTGTCCAGCGACGATCCGCGCCTCGCGACACTTGGTGTGCCCCAGCCCAAGGCGGAAATTTCCGACAGCTATGCACTTGGCCTGACCGGTGACTTCCCGGGCGTGCTGGGCGGCCGGGTGACCATGACGATCGACGGTTTCCAGATCGACATCAAGGATCGCATCGTCATCACCGAGCGCCTGCAGACCGCGCTGTACCCATCCGTGGCGGCGCTGTTCCCGGAGGCGCGGGAGATCCGGTTCTTCACCAACCAGATCGACACACGGACACGCGGTGTCGACGTTGTTCTCACCTACAAAACCGCTATCGGCGATGATCAGGATCTGACCCTCACTTTGGCTGGCAGCCATGCCGAGACTGAGGTGCTTCGCCAACGCGATACGCCGGCGCCCATTCTTGTTGGCGCATCACCGGCCGCCCAGCAGATCAAGCTCCTCGGCCAGACCGCGACAGAGCTTATCGAAGTGGCCCAGCCGCGCACCAAGATCCTGGCCTCTGCCAACTATGCGTGGGACAGGGTCAACTTCGGTGTCCGGGCATCGTACTTCGGCAACGTCAAGGCCTTCTCCACCGGTCTCAGCGGGCAGGACGACAATGTCGCCTGCGACGACAATAACCGCTGCCTGCAGACATTCGGTGGCAAGACACTGATCGATCTGACCCTGAGCTATGCTTTCACCGACACGTTCTCGCTGACGGCCGGCGCCAACAACATTTTCGACGTCTATCCCGACAAGTGGAACAACACCCGCGACGGCGACATCGGACAGGCCGCGTCCTATTCCGATGGCCAGACGCCCTATACCCGCAACGCCAACCAGTTCGGGTTCAACGGCGCCTATTATTTCATCACCGCCAGCGTGAAATTCTGAAGCAGGAGCGCGACATCGTGGCACGCATACTCAACATGGCAACTATCAGTCCGGAGGAGTTCAGTCGGCTACGCCGTGCGCTTCCGACGGTGACACAGGAAGGCGTAATGCAGACCTACCGGATCAGCCAGCACAGCTGGTACAAGCTTCGAGATGGCAAACCCGTGAAGCAGTCGGTCATCGACCGGATGCGCGCTCGCTATGCAGAACTGACCCAATGATCTCCATCGGAACCACGAAAGAGACCACTGAGGCCGCGCGCGAAGCTTCGCCGCGGCCCTGGTATCGCCACCTCTATATCCAGGTGTTGGTTGCTATCGCCGCAGGCGTGCTGCTGGGCCATTTCGCGCCCGAGACAGGCGAGCAACTCAAACCGCTTGGTGATGCTTTCATCAAGCTCGTCAAGATGATCATCGCACCGGTGATTTTCCTCACCATCGTGACCGGCATCGCGGGTATGCGCGACCTTGCGTCGGTCGGCCGGGTGGCAGGAAAGGCCTTCGCCTATTTCCTGTTCTTCTCGACGCTGGCGCTGATCATCGGGCTGATCATCGCGAATGTGGTGCAACCGGGGGCAGGGCTCAACATCGATCCCGCGACGCTCGATGGCGGCAAGGTTGCCGAATATGCCGCCAAGGCACATGAGGCAACGCTCACCGGGTTTCTGCTTGAAGTGATACCGAACACTTTCCTCTCGGCATTGACCGATGGAAACATCCTTCAGACCCTGTTCGTCGCCATCCTGTTCGGCATCGGGCTCGCTCTGATCGGCGACCGCGGCGCGCGGGTGCTGTCCGCGCTGGACGACGTGTCGCTGGCGATGTTCAAGGTGGTGGCAATCCTGATGCGCGCCGCGCCGATCGGTGCGTTCGGCGCGATGGCCTTCACCGTTGGCGCCTATGGCGTCGGCACGCTGGCCAACCTCGCGGCTCTGGTCGCGACCTTCTACCTGACCTCGCTGTTGTTCGTGATCGTCGTGCTCGGCGCGATCAGCCGATGGGCCGGTTTCTCGATCTTCCGGCTGATCGCCTATCTCAAGGCCGAGTTGTTGCTGGTGCTTGGCACCTCTTCCTCGGAAAGCGCGCTGCCCAGCCTGATCGAGAAGATGGAGCGTGCCGGTTGCCCCAAGTCGGTGGTCGGCCTGGTCGTTCCGACCGGCTACAGCTTCAATCTCGACGGTACGAATATCTACATGACATTGGCGGCGCTGTTTATCGCGCAGGCCTGCAATGTCGAACTGACGATCGGCGAGCAGATCCTGTTGCTCGGCGTGGCCATGCTCTCTTCGAAGGGAGCGGCGGGCGTGACCGGGGCCGGGTTCATTACCCTTGCCGCGACGCTCTCCATCGTGCCTTCGGTGCCGGTGGCGGGGATGGCGCTGATCCTCGGCGTGGACCGCTTCATGTCCGAGTGCCGGAGCCTGACCAACTTCATCGGCAATGCGGTGGCGACGATCGTGGTATCGCGATGGGAAGGCCGTTTGGACCGGGAAATGCTCGATGATGCCCTTGCGGGTCGCGCTCCGCGCATCGATGAGCTTCCTGCAGACCGGGTCGCCGCCGAATAGGCGGCGGCTCGATTATTCAATGATGTGGCCCCTCCTTCCGCTCGCTGCGGCGGTGATTGCAACGCCAGCAACGCAGCCTGCAACACCGCCGCCCCAGGATCAGCCCGCGACGACGCGGGCTTCCGTCCAGCCCGTCGTCACCCCGTACCCGTCTGCGGCGGCTGGCAATGGTTCGACCGTCGATGGGTACAGTCTTTCGCGCTGGGCTGAGGACTGGAGCGCCCTGTGCCACGCGGACGAGCAGGGCGATCCGATCGACCGGCTCAAGTGCATTTCGTTCGATCCCGACCACCGGACCTATCTCACCCTTTCGGGCGAGGTGCGCTTGCGGGTCAACCACACGACCAACCCCAATTTGCGCGATGCCCCGGCACAGCGACAGGACATCCGCCGACTGGTCGCCGGAGCTGACTTGCATCTGGGGCCGAATCTGCGGGTGTTCGGCGAGATCGCCCATGGCGGTATTTCCGGTGTGAATCTCGGCGCGCCGCCCGCAACACTGCGCAATGAGATCGCCGTCCAGCAGTTGTTTGTCGAAGGCGATGCCGATGTCGGCGGTGTGGATGTAGGGCTACGTTACGGACGTCAGGAATTCACCGATGGTCCCGGTCTTCTGGTGTCGCAGCGCGATAACAATACAATCCGCTATACGCTTAACGGCTGGCGGGCCTGGGCGCGCGGATCGAAAGTGCGCATCGACCTGTTCGACTTTCGGCCGACGCAATATGGCGATCTCAGCGCCGCCGACGATGAGCCCGATCCGGAGCGGCGCTTCTCGGGCATTACCGCCGGGATAGTCCTGCCCGAGCGATGGTTCGGCGGTTCCAGGCTGTATCTCGACCCGTTCCTGTGGCGTCGGCGTAACCGCGTCGGCACCTGGGGTGGCCGTGTTGGACCGGCCACGCGCCATTTTCTCGGTGCCCGCCTTTGGGGCACGGCGGGGCGGCTAACGATGGACTGGACGGTCAATCGCCAGTGGGGTCGCTTCATGGAGCAGGACATCGACGCATGGCAGGTCTTCCTGGCCCAGACGTGGCGCGTCGCCCCGGCGCGGTCGGCACCCACGGTTGGCATTCATCTGGACTATGCGAGCGGTGGAGGGGGCTATGGCGAGGGCAATCTGCGCAATGCCTACACCCCCTTCGGCAGCAACATCTACTACAGCTACGGGCTGTTTTTGATGCCCTCCAACCTGATTGCGGTTTCGCCGAACGTGACGCTATCGCCGGTCAAGCGGCTGCGCCTCACGGCGGAATATGAGCTTGCCTGGCGAGCCACGGTGCACGACGCGGTTTACCGCGCAAACGGCCAGCCTTTCGCCGGAACGCAGGACGTGGCTCAAGCCAGGGTCGGAAATCTCGCCCGGTTGCAAGCAGTCTGGACGATCACGCCCCGGCTCACCATGACCGGACGATATGAGCACTTTGCGGCTGGTCCGGCATTGACACAGGCCGGCTATCGTAGCTCAGACTTCATGGCCACATGGCTGTCGTTCCGGTTCTAGGAACAAACTAAGCGAAAGGGTTCAGATGGACGACGATGTCAGGAAGGCGGCACTTGACTACCACCGGTGGCCAAGGCCCGGCAAACTGTCGGTCGAGCCGATCAAGCGGATGGCGACCCAGCGCGATCTGGCGCTCGCCTATTCCCCCGGCGTTGCGGCGCCGTGCGAAGCGATCGCGGTCGATCCGGACAAGGCGCTGGACTATACCGCGCGGGGCAACCTCGTTGCGGTGATCTCCAACGGAACCGCGGTGCTCGGGCTGGGGAATATCGGCGCCCTTGCCGGAAAGCCGGTGATGGAAGGCAAGGCCGTCCTGTTCAAGAAGTTCGCCGACATCGACGTGTTCGATATCGAGGTCGATACCACCGACCCGGACAAATTCGTCGAGGCCGTTGCGCTGCTTGAGCCGACCTTCGGCGGGATCAATCTCGAAGACATCAAGGCGCCGGAGTGCTTCGAGATCGAACGCCGCCTGCGCGAACGGATGAAGATCCCGGTCTTTCATGACGATCAGCATGGCACCGCAATCGTCGTCGCCGCGGCGGTCCGCAATGCTCTCATCCTGCAAGGCAAGCGGCTGGAGGATATTCAGCTGGTGACATCGGGCGCGGGGGCGGCGGCCCTTGCTTGTGTGGACTTGCTGGTGGCGATGGGGCTGCCGATCGGGAACGTGACGCTGACCGACAAGGATGGTGTCGTCCGGGCCGACCGGGAGGGGATGGCGCCCAACCTCGCGCGCTATGCCCGGCAGACCGATGCCCGGACCCTGGCCGATGTGCTGGACGGTGCCGATGTTTTCCTCGGCCTTTCGGCCCCGCGCGTGCTGAAGCCGGAATGGCTTGAGCGCCTTGCCGACAAGCCGATCATCCTGGCGCTGGCCAACCCGGAGCCGGAAATCCTGCCCGAACTGGTCAAGGCGGCGCGGCCCGATGCGATCGTGGCGACGGGCCGCTCGGACTACCCGAACCAGGTCAACAACGTCCTGTGCTTCCCCTTCATCTTTCGCGGCGCGCTCGATGTCGGCGCGACGCAGATCAACGAGGCGATGAAGATCGCGGCGGTTGACGCGATCGCCGCACTGGCGCGGCAACCGGCGCCCGAAGCGGTGGTGACGGCCTACAGCGGTCGCCCGCCCAAATTTGGGCCGGACTACATCATTCCCGTGCCCTTCGATCCGCGCCTGATCCTTGAGGTGACGCCCGCTGTCGCCCGCGCGGCGATCCAGACGGGTGTTGCCCGCCGGCCGATTGCCGACATCGAGGATTATCGTCGCGATATCGAGCAGCGCAGCTGGCGCTCGGGGCACCTGATGCTTCCCGTCTTTGCCGCGGCGCGGAGAAGCTGCGCGCGCGTGGCCTATGGCGAGGGGGAAGACGAGCGGGTCATGCGTGCGATCCAGACCGTCGTCGATGAGGGACTAGCCCGGCCTGTCATCGTGGCGCGACGCCGGGTTATCGAGGACAGGCTGGCTGAACTTGGCCTGCGCTGGCGGCTCGATCAGGATGTCGAGATCGTCGATCCCGAAGAAGGCGGGCCGTTGCTTCACAGCCTTATCGCGCCATATCGCGCGCTGTCCGGTCGCCGTGGGGTGACGGTGGCCGATGCGGAACGTCGCGTCTATCGGCGACCGTCCGTCGCCGCGGCGATGCTGCTCGAACAGGGCCATGTCGATGCCGCTATCGTCGGCGGCAATGGAGACTGGTGGGAGCAGGTCCGGCTGGTGCTGCCGATCATCCCGCGCAGTGTGAACGCGACGCGGGCCTACGCTCTCACAGCGCTGATCATCGACGCCGGGACCATGTTCATTGCGGACACGCACATGATACCGGACCCCGACGCGGCGCAGCTGGCCGAGATGACCCGGCTGGCGGCGACGGAAGTGCGGCGGTTCGGGCTGGAGCCGCAGGCCGCGCTGCTGTCGCACAGCAACTATGGCGCATCCAACAGCAAGAGCGCCCGCAAGATGCGCGAGGCGATGCAGCTTCTGAACGCAGCCGATCTGGACTTTGCGGTCGATGGCGAGATGCATGCCGACGCTGCTCTGGCACAGCCGCTGCGTGACCGGCTGGTCGCGGATTCCCCGCTCACCGGCTCTGCCAACCTGCTGATCATGCCCAGTCTCGACGCCGCAAACATCACGCTCACCGCGCTGCGGGCCGCGACCAACGGGCAAGTGATCGGCCCGATGATCCTGGGTCTTTCCAAGCCGCTGCATGTATTGATCCCGGCGGCAACGGCGCGGAGCATCGTCAATCTCACCGCCATCGCGACATCGAAGGCGATTTCGGATAAGGCGGGGGCTGAGGGGGGCTGAGGCGGCGCCTCTTTTCGGCGATGCGCTGAGGCCGGACGTCTCTGGTTCTGGCCTTCGTGCCGGGGGTAAGGATCATTGCAGTCGCGCTGAAGATCACCAATCTGCTGGGCGAGGGGCAGAGGGGCTACCCTTTGACCCCCTGCTCCTTGCGGGGCGCTATCGAACCTAAGTTGATTGAAGCCCCTTCCCAGAAGGACAAGTTTGCCAAGGCCGGAAGTGAGGCATAGGCGTCAAGCGAAAGTCTGCGTGCCCAGTTTTCAGGTGGCAGAGTACTTCATGATTGATGTTTGATGGGATGGCAACGTGTCAGGGGGGCAGCCCAACAGGAGAACCGCGCTCTATCCGGGAGTAAGTTCGCTCGTCTGGACCAGTCGAACAGGCCCAAGCAAACCGGATGACCTGAGCGGGGATTCCGCCGTGTAGGGCGACTGCGGGGCAAAGGCGAGTGGGCTGGCACCTTCCTG
This sequence comes from Aurantiacibacter xanthus, assembly GCF_003584015.1. GTDB lineage: Bacteria > Pseudomonadota > Alphaproteobacteria > Sphingomonadales > Sphingomonadaceae > Alteraurantiacibacter > Alteraurantiacibacter xanthus. The sequence goes on along the minus strand of NZ_QXFM01000107.1, from coordinate 22,742 downwards.
CTTGTCGCCGATCAGCCTGTTCACCCAGAGGTTTGTGACCTTGAGTTCGAGGTGGTGCTGTCCGGCAGTAACCTGCCCGGTCAGATCGATACGGTAAGGACTTTTCCAAGCCGTGCCGACTTCCCGTCCATCGATGAAAACCGTGGCCAGTTCGTTGACCTCACCAAGGTCGAGGTAGAGCCTGGTGCCGGATTCCAGCATGTCGGCGTCAATGTCGATATCGGCGCGGTATGTCGCTGCTCCCGAGAAATAGCGGATGCGCGGATCGGCGTTTTCGCTCCAGTCCGTCAGGATTTCGAAGGTGACCGTCTCCTCGGGGCCTCCGCGCTGGGCCTGAAAATCCACTTCCCATTCGTTATCGAGAAGTGTTTCGCGCAAGGTCCTGGGCTCGCTGAGCGTCAGCTCGGTCGCCGCAGAAGGTTGGAAAACGACAAAGCCGGATTGCCCTGCATCAAGCGGCACGGAAACCTCGGTGTTCTGCCCCTGCCGCGCGAACGACAGGGCACGTGTCTCACCCCTGTCGGCTGACCACAACTGCGGCGTCCCTGTCGCGCGGAAAGTGATGGGCAAGGACAGGGGCTCGTCTCCCTGGTTCGAGAGATAATAGATATCCGTCTCTCCCGATCTGCGGTGCAGGGAGAGCAATTCGGATGTCCCGGCAAAGGCAACATCGGGAGTGATGCCTTCCGCCTTCAGTGCCAGCGCCAGATCCGACGTGGGATAGACGCGGCCCAGACCGACATCGCGGGATTGCCCGGTGCCGACGCCCCAGAGGTGGTCGATGATTTCCGCCGCCTGTGCCTCTGTTCCCGCCATGCCGAAACGCCCGACCGGCTTGTCTGCCACGAGGGTAGCGCCTTGCTCGACGAGGGATTGCAGGCGCTCCAACGTCGCTATCGTCAGGTGGCGCACGTGGGATGGCATGTAGAGGATGCGGTATGCCATGCCGCCCGAGGTGACCAGTTGGCCATCGGCCACGTGCACCTCGTGTGCCAGCGACCGCGCATCGAGATAGTCGTACCCGTATCCCTTGGGCACATTGGTGTTGAAGTCGTGATGGAAGAGTTGCGACAGGCTTTGCTCATCACCGTAGAAATAGGCGATGTCGGCTTGGTATTGCCCCTGCTGAAGCATGAACGAGGTGCGCGCCAGATAGTCGAAGAACGGACGTGCCTCGTCAGCCCAGGTCTCGTTGCGGTTGAGGAACTGGCCGAAGAACCCGAGGCTGAGGCCCGGTGCGCGGTCGAGGAAGGGCTGCGAGGTCGATTCGTGGAGGAGCAGGCGATTGGCGCCATAGGCAAAGATGCGATCTGCAACGGGTTGCAGCATTGCCGGGGAAAAGGACCATGGGTCGGTGCCGGCCGCGACGGTCAAGGCCTCCACCGCCACAAATGGCTTGCCATAGATATGCGCTGCCGAAGCCGCCTCGCGGACATCCGCAATCAGTGACGGCTGGCCGGGGTCGGTCGCGAAAGGCCGATACCAGAACTCGGCTGTCGGAATATCTGCCCGAGCCTTGGCCGCAAGACCATCGACAATGGCGCGCGGCGTATCGCCTTGCGCTTCGGTGTAATAGGTCATCCCCTGTTCGCCCGCCACGCGCGCCAGCGTGCCATAGTGGTTTTCGATCAGAAGATCCTCGAGCGTCTGGCGGAAGTCGAACAGGAACGCCTCGCTGCTGGCTGGATCGACCACCACCCGCCCGACCAGCACCGGCAGCCATGGCTGCGGATCGTAGCCGCGCAGACGCTCGAAATCGGACAGGATCCGGGGCGTCCAGTTCTGGACCCCGGCTTCCCAGCTATCGGTGAGGAGAGCGTTGATCCCGCCTTCCCCAAGCGCGACATTGGCATTGTCGCGGTACAGTGCGAGAAGGGTTGTGATGTACTCGTGGACGGCGCTCGCATCCAGCTTGTCCACCTCAAGGCCCGTGGCCTCGGGTTCGGCGGGGCCATTGGTCTGGCCCGTGAGGGACCATCCCAGCCTGACTACCGTCCAGCGCCCATTATCGGGCGCGGTCCAGTCAAGGGTGCCGTCGGCCTGCAAGCGCGAGGTCAGATCGACTACTGCTGCAGGGGCGATAGCGCTGGTCGAACTGGCCTGCTGAAGTGACTGGTCATCGAAGTTGGCAATCGACGAGAAGCCCGCCTTCGCCTCGAATTGATTCACGCGCGCTTCGCCAAGCAGTTCCAGCCGGTAGATTTTCAGCGAATCCGGTGCGCCCCCGCGCGAGAACTGCGGCGGGAGCCCCGGCCGCGGGGGCGGCCCCGGAGGCCGTTGGAAAGCGATCCGGTAGTGCTGAGCGGTGGTAGCGGGAAGGGCGAAGGTCTGTTGCGGGGATGGGTGCTCAGCCGCAGCCGCGGCAAAGGAGGCCAAGGGGCGCAAGCTATCGGGGGATGCGCCCGCCCAGATTTCGAAGGCCGGCCACTTCTCCATCGCCATCGTCAGGGCATGAACCTCGACCGGCTCATCATAAACGATATCGACCGATCGCAGATCTTCGCCTTCGGTGAAGGGTAGGGTGACCGAGTGGCTGAGTTCGGGAGTGAGGCTGGCAAACTCCTCGCCCTGATCCGCCGAAACGTAGTGAGCCAGCGGAAGCCGGTCGCCCGGCATCGGGAATGCGAACACCGCAGCATCGCCGTAGGCCTCGGGTGTGACCGTCGGTGCCTCACCCCATCCGGAGGGGACGGTGAGAGCGGCAAAGTCGCCCGTCGTAACTGGCGGCTGGGGAAGTCGTCCGGCACTTTGGCCGCCTTCGAGCGTGACCTCACTCCAGACATATTTCTTCATGCCGTCCTGCGGCGCGACCCACGGACCACCCGTCTGGCTCCATCCCGGCGAACCGGCAATGACGACCTCCATGCCGTATTCGTGGGCTCGCTCGATGGCCACCTCGAACGCCTGCGCCCATCGCTCACTCATGAACGGGGCAGGCTCGTCCACCACCACTGGCACGCCGAGAGACCCGGAGAAGGCATGAACACCGCCAATCCCCATGCGATGCATCCACTCGAGATCTGCGAGGGCACCTTCAACAGTGACGTTGCCGTCCATCCAGTGCCACCACAGGTGCGGGCGCGCTTCCTGCGGAGGTTCCTGAAAGCCCTCTTGCAGTTCTGGCGCGGATTCCTCGGCGAATGCCGGACTGGGGAAAAGCGCGAGAACAGAGGCGCAAGCGAGAAGGCCGATCAACTTCATGAGTGATTTATCCCGATATGACGTGGTGTCGCTGCGAACCCAAGCTTACCACGTCCCCGGCAGGAGATGGCTGATCAAGGTGAAGTTCTCTCGATCCGCCGCTCCGCCTCCAAGGCTCCGCACATGGTGCTCTGCAAAGGTGGATGACTGTGCGACACTTATCGCCAGGCGCGCTTGCGCGGCCGCGAGAAATGCGTCCACCGAGAGCGGCAGGGGTATCCAATAGTTCCTTGGGGCTTTGCATTTCCTGTGAGGCGTGCCTTTGCAACAGGGGAGGGGCACTGTTGCTGGTGCCCCCCTCCTCTGTGTGTGTCTGCTGCCTTGCCTCAGTAGTTGACCCGCAAGGAGACGCCGATCTGCCGCACGCTGTCGAAACCGAAGCGCTGGGTGTAGCTTAGCACACCCGCATTGGAATCCGCGTTCTCGAGAGTAATCTGCTTGGGCACGAATTCGTTGGTGCAGTTCTTGCAGAAGATGCTCGCGCGCAGCTTGTCGCCGAGATTGAAACCGACGCTCGCCCCCAGCAAGTCGACGGCACCGACCTGCGCGCCGGGGGCCTGGTTGATGAGGAAGTTGATGCTTGAGCGATGATACCAGTTGGCTTCGATGAACGGTGTGAAGTCACCGCCGGTATCGATTTCGTAGATCGCCTGCACTGTCGAGGTCAGCTTCGGCGAGTAGGGCAGCGAGAGACCTTCGGCATCGAAGGTCGCGTTGACGGCGCAGGACGGGTCGGGCTGCCCGGTATAGCACTGTGCTCCGGGGAAGCTGTCGTAATGTGCATCGAGGAAGGTCATGCCACCGTTGATCGACAGGCCATCGACGGGCCGGGCAATAACCGAAATCTCGACACCCTTGTTGATGACGGAAGCTGCGTTCTGGACCACAAAGGTCTGCAGCACGGTGTCGAGCGACTGCACCTGAAAGTTGTCGAACTTCGTGAAGAATGCCGAGGCGTTGAACGTCAGCCAGTCGAGCGGCTGCGACTTCAGGCCGATCTCGAATGCATCTGACGTTTCCGGGTCGATCGCACGGATCGAGGAAACCCTTGTGACGCTGTCGCGGATGGCGGTTTGGTTGAAACCCGGCCCCTTGTAGCCCCGGCCGAAGAAGCCATAGATCATCAGGTCGGGCATGGGCTCGAACTGGCCGCCGATTTTCCAGCTGAAATTGGTGTTGTCGGCAGAGTCGGAAAAGGTTCCGGGGAAGACGCCGAGTTTCACGAACGAGGAGATGTACTGCCCCTGGACGATATTGATGTCGACCTGATCGTGGGTGACGCGGGCACCGGCGAAAACCCTGAAGGTATCGCTCAACTCGAACTCCAGCTGACCGAACCCGGCGTAGCTCTTGGTGCTGAGTTCGGTGGTCAGATCGCGGCCGAGGAAATAGTTGTTGCTGACCGAGCAATTCGGCGGCGGTCCGGGGTTGACGACAGCTCCGACACAGAAGGGGAAGTTAGGCAATTGGGAGGCTGGCGTGCTCCCGTTGCCGAACAGGGCCGACTGCTGGTTCAGCTTCGATTCCATGTAGTAAAGGCCCATCTGGCCGGTAATGCGTCCGCTGGAAGGCAGGGCCAGACGCAATTCGTTGCTATACTGATCGAAATCGGAATCGGTGAAGTTCTGGTTCACATTATCGAACTGCGTGCCATCCGTGTCGAGATTTTGCGTCGCCTGATAATAGCGCCAGGCGAAGATGTTGGAGATCTCTAAACCCGAGCCGAACTCATACGAAACACGTGCCTGTGCGCCGCCGGTCCCGATTTCGCGGAAATAGCCGCCATCGGCGAGGTTGATGAAATTGTCCGGGCTGGGGGTGATGCCAGCCTGATTGGCAGCCGCGGTCAGTTCCGATCCCGCGCCAAGTTCACGGAACGTGTTGCCGAACCGGTCGAGCCCGTCGTCGATTTCGTTGTAATCGGCGATCAGGTAAACGGACAGGCCGTTGTCGCCTTCATAAAGGTACTTGGCCTTGAACTGCAGGTTGGTCTTGTCCTCGATGTTCTTGCGCTCGAACCCAAGCTCTGGAATCGTGCCGCCCTGAAAGCGGGTGATGTTGGTTACAGGGGGGCTCTGGTTGGCGTAGAGCGCATTGATGCGCAGCGCGCTGTTTTCGCTGACGGGAACGTTGAGCGTTTGCTTGCCGATGAAACTGATCGCTGCACGGTTGGCGCCGGGCGTGTCGCGGGTTGAAAGCTCGACATCGGTCTGGCCACTCAGCTCGCCGATGCGCGGGGCGGTCGTAACGATATTGAGAAGGCCTGCCGAAGCGTTCTTGCCGAAAAGCAGGCCTTGCGGGCCGGACAAGACCTCGACGCGCGCCACGTCATAGAGCATCGGCGTGCTCAGTGTCTGGTTGGCCAGATTGACCTCGTCGAGGGCGAAGGCGACGCTTGAATCGATTGTGTCGGCAAAGGCCAGCGTGCCCACACCGCGGACCGCGAAGTTCGAGTCGGTGCCGACTTGCAGACTGGGAGCGGCTGCGGCGAGCGAGGTCAGGTCGTTGATCTGGCGTGAGTTCAGCGCTTCGTCCGAAACGACGGCAAGGCTGACCGGCACGTCCTGAAGATTTTGCTCACTGCGCTGCGCGGTGACGATAATGGCGTTGGAGGGCAGGCGCTCGTCACCGCTGCCGGTCTGGGCAAAGGCGGAGGCCGGGACCGCAGCGAGCGTAACAGCAAGAGCAATTTTGGATACATCAATCCGACAGGCGGAGCGTGTCATGCAGGTTCTCCCATTGGCCACGGGATCCTTGAAACTGGCCCGGGCATTGTTCAGGCCCGCAAATACACGTGGTCAGACCAATTTCTGAAATTGAATGTTGTAATCACGACTCATAAGAGTCCCTTATATCGTTTCGTGCGCCGGTATCACGGCGGCTGATGTGAGGTGAATTGCGCGAAGGCTGGATCGGTGTGACGACCGTGGCCCCCTTCGATGGGGCGACCGCGGAAACCGGCGGCTGCCGGGAATCCCGGAGTGGCCCGCATTTTGAGCTTTGCCGACTTGCATCATTGCAATTGTTCAATTGCGATAAGAACAATCTATTCGACGCGCGCCCTCGTAGGCGGGAAGGTCATATCGCCCGATTTCCTGTACTCCTGCGAGGAGGTGCAGGAAGGGGCGGGTAGTGGATACTTGCGCAAGGCAGAACATATGAAACTGAACCGCAGACAGGCCATCACGGCAATTGGCGCGGCAAGCGTGACCTCGGCATGCGCGACAGCGCGCAGTATGCCTATGAGCCGCGAGCGGCCGAACATTCTGTGGATCGTCAGTGAGGACAACAATCCCTTTATCGGTGCCTATGGCGATCCGCTGGCCCACACGCCCAACATCGATGCCATGGCGCGGGGCGGCATTCTCTATCGCAATGTCTATTCGAACGCGCCGGTCTGCGCGCCCTCGCGCTTCTGCCTGCTGACGGGCATCAATCCGGAATCCGCTGCGCCAGCCAATCACATGCGCGCCGAGGCCAGGCTGCCCGATTTCATCCGCACCTATCCGGAGTATCTGCGCGCGCTGGGCTATTACTGCACCAACAACTCCAAGACCGACTACAACTGCAAGATCGAGCCCGATGCGATCTGGGACGAATCCAGCAGGGATGCGCATTATCGCAACCGGCCCGAAGGCGCGCCGTTCATGGCGGTGTTCAACACCGAGATCACGCATGAATCGCGGCTGTTCGGAGTGACCGAGGGTAAGGTCTCGCCCGAGGACGTGCGAGTCCCGCCCTATCTCCCGGACAGCCCGGAAGTGCGGCGCGATTTCGCCAGCTACTACAACCTGATGGAAAAGATGGACCTATTCGTCGGCGACCGTCTGCGCGAACTGGAAGAGGCTGGCCTCGCAGAGGACACCATCGTCTTCTACTATTCCGACAACGGCGGCTGCATGCCGCGCTCGAAGCGGTATTGCTACGAGGAAGGGCAGCGCGTCGCGATGGTGGTGCATGTGCCCGAGAAGTGGCGGCATCTCGCGCCGGTTCCTGCGGGCAGCGAGATCGCCGCGCCGGTGTCGTTCATCGATTTCGTGCCGACGTTGCTCTCACTGGTTGGTGAGCAGCAGCCGCGAGAGATGCCGGGCAAGGCCTTTCTTGGCCAGAACATCGCCGATCCGAAGGTCTATGCCTTCGGGATGCGCAACCGGATGGACGAGCGTTATGACTTCATCCGCACCGTCACCGATGGCCGCTATCGCTATATCCGCAATTACATGCCGCACCGCCCGTGGGGGCAGGTCGTCGGCTTCGAGTGGATGCTGCGCAGCTATCAGGACTGGCATGCGCGCTATCTGGCAGGTGAGCTGACGCCGGTGCAAAGCCGGTTCTTCGAGCCCAAGCCATACGAGGAATTCTACGATCTGGCTGCCGATCCGGATGAGATCGACAATCTGGCTGGCAATCCGGGTTCGGGATCGGGTGTTCTCAACGCCATGCGCAAAGCGCTTGACGAACACATGCTGGCGATCAACGACAACGGCTTCATCCCCGAAGGCTCGCTGCTTGAAGGCTATGTCGAGAGCCGCCAGCCGGGGGCCTATCCGCTGGCGCAGGTCATGGCTCTTGCCGCCCGTGCGGCAGGCGGCACGGCTGACGAGGTCGATGCGCTGGCGGCTGAACTGTCATCCGATAACGAGGTGATCCGCTATTGGGCGGCGACCGGCCTGCTGATCCGGGGTGAGGGTGCGGCCCCTTTCGCCGGGGCGATGCAAGCGGCACTCGAAGCCGAGAGCAGCCCGCAAGTCCGCGTAGTTCTGGCAGAAGGGCTGATCCATGTTGGCCGGGCCGAAGCGGGAGTGACCGAATTGGCGCGCCTGCTGGCCGACAGCTCTGCGGAAATGGTCCGATTGCAGGCGCTTAATGCGCTGACCTATGTTGCCGATCCTTCGACCGCTATGCCGGCGGTGGAAGCGCTGGTCGACGATCCGGGGTATCTCGGCCGGGCGGCGAGCTATCTGGCGCGGGTGCAGGACGGGACGTTCGACCCGCATGTCTCGCTGATGCCGCCGTGGCGCGAGCCGGGCTCGCAATAAGGGGGCCTTCGCGCTCTAACCCAGCTGGCGCGGCAGCCAGAGCGTCAGTTCGGGCACGAAGGTGATCAGCATCAGTGCGACGAACAGCGCCAGATAGAACGGCCAGATCGTTCGCAGCGCTTCGCCCATGCGAATGTTCTGCGCTGCGCAGCCCACGAACAGCACCGAGCCCACTGGCGGCGTGAGCAGACCGATCCCCAGCGCCAGCATCAGCATCATTCCGAACTGCACCGGGTCCATCCCGACCGAGGTGGCGATGGGCAGGAAGATCGGCGTGGTGATCAGGATCAGCGGCGCCATGTCCATGAAGGTGCCCAGCACCAGCAGCATCAGCGCAATCGTCAGCAGGGTCAGCGCCGGGCTTTGCATCGCGGGTGCGAGCAGGTCGGCGAGCTGCGCGGGCGCTTGCAGCACCGCCAGCACCCAGCCGAACAGCGAGGCTGCTGCGATGATGAACATCACCATCACCGTGGTCCGTGCGCTATTGAGGAAGGCGAGCTTGAGCCGCGCGAGGTCGAGATCACGATAGAGGAACAGGCCGACCAGCAAGGTGTAGGCGCAGGCTGTCGCCGCGCTTTCAGTGGGGGTGAAGATGCCCGCCAGAATGCCGACGAGGATCACCAGCGCGGTCAGGATGCCGGGGAAGGCAGCCGCGCCCGAGCGCAGCACCGCGCGAAAGCCCGGAAAGGAGCCGCGCGGATAGCCGCGCCTGGTGGCAACGATGGCCGCGACCACCATCAGCGTGATGCCCGTGAGCACACCGGGCACGATCCCGCCGACGAACAGATCGCCGATCGAAATGCCTGCGCCAGCCGCTGTCGCATAAAGGATCATGTTGTGCGAGGGCGGTATCAGCAGGCCCGTGATCGAGGCCGTGGTCGAGACGTTCACCGCGTAGTCGGCATCATAGCCACGCTTGCGCATTTCGGGGCCAAGGGCCGATCCCATCGCCGAGGCGCTGGCGAGGGCAGAGCCGGATACAGCCCCGAACAGCATCGATGAAACGATAGTGACCTGCCCGAGCCCGCCCGGTGCGCGGCCCACCAGATTGTCGGCAAAGGTCACCATGCGCCGGGCAATTCCGGCCTGCGTCATCAGTTCACCGGCAAGGATGAACAGCGGAATGGCCATCAGCGTGAACACGTTGATGCCCGCTGCCATGCGCTGCATCGCGACCACCAGCGGGATGTCCATCGCCAGCAGCAGAGCCGTGGCCGAAAGGAACAGCGACAGCGCCACCGGCACGCCGAGAAACAGCAGCGCGGCGAGCAGGAGCAGCAGGAACAGGATCTCCATCAGGCGCTCCCCCGGCTGCCCGCCGCGTCGGCGCCGCTGGCGAGATGGCTGACGGAAAACAGCGCGATCAGCACGCCGCTGACGGGGATCACGCTGTAAACCATGCCGCGCGATAGCGGGAGTGTGGGCACCGCGTTGGACCAGGTCTCGGCCACCAGTTCGGTGCCGAGCCAGGCGATGAGCACGCCCGAAAGGATGCTCAGCATATGGGCGAGGGCCACCGCGCGGTGTGACCATGGCTCGCTGAGGCTGGCAACGCCTTCGGCCACGCGGATATGGAAGCCCTCGGCAACCCCCGCCGCCGTGCCGAGAAATGTCATCCAGATCATCAGCAACAGCGCGAATTGTTCGGCCCATGCCGGGCTCGATCCGAGCAGGTAGCGCGCCAGCACCTGCCAGCACAGCACGCCCATCATCAGCGCCAGACACAGCGCCGACAGCGCCAGAAAGGCGCGCCCGATCAGTTGCAGCGGCCTAGGCATCGCTGCGGCTTCCATCGGCATCGGGCATGGTCCTGATATCCTCAACCAGTCGCCGCAAGGCGGGTGTGTCGGCATAGTCGTCCCACACGCCGGTCATGGCGCGGGCGAAACTGTCGCGGTCGACATCGTCGATAATCTGCACCCCGGCCTGTTCGACAATGCGGCGCGATTCGAGCACGCGGGCATCCCACAGTTGCCGCATCACCGGGACGGAGGCGGCGGCGGCAGCAAGCACGTGGCCACGGTCTTCGTCCGAAAGCATGTCCCAGCGGCGGCGCGACATGGCGAAGATTTCGGGCGCCATCACGTGCCGGGTCAGGCTGTAGACCGGCGCGGCCTCGAAGTGGCGCGAGCTTTCGTAGGAGGGGAAGTTGTTCTCGGCCCCGTCGATCACGCCCTGCACGAGGCCTTGATAGACCTCGCCATAGGCCATCGGGGTGGGATCGCCGCCCATGGCCTCGATCATCGAGACGAACAGATCGGAGGTCTGCACGCGGATTTTCAGGCCGCGCATGTCGGCGGGGCTGCGCACGGGGCGGTCCTTGGTGTAGATCGAGCGCGCACCGCTGTCGTAGAAGGCAAGTCCGATCAGGCCATGCGCGCTGAGCCCCTGCAGGATCGCCTTGCCGGGCGCGCCGTCCATGGCGCGGCGCATGTGCGCGATGCTGCGGAACAGGAAGGGCAGGGTGGGGACCTTGGTCTCGGGCACCAGCGAATTGAGCGGCGCGGCGTTGATGCGCACGAAATCGATCCCGCCGAACTGTGCCAGTTCCATCGTGTCGTTCTGGCTGCCGAGCTGCTCGGAGGGGTAGACCTCCACCCGCATTCGCCCGCCGGTGCGCCGGGCCAGATCCTCGGCGAAGAAGCGCAGGGCGGCAACGGTGGGATAGCCTTCGGGCTGGCTGTCGGCCGCGAGCATGGGCGCGGAAATGACGCCGCAGGCACTCACGCAACCGGCCAGCGCAAGTGAGACGCCCGCCGTCAGCGTGGTCCTGCGCGTCCAGAGGGGCGGGGGGCTCACCGAGTAGCAAGCCGCTTGGCGACGAGCGATTGCAGCAGTGCGAGGCTTTCTGCCTGCGCTGTGAAGTGTTCGGCGAACAGGCCCCCTGCGCCGAACATCGCTTTCGCGATCCCCTCGGGCCCGGCCTCTTTCCAGAGGGCGGCGAGCTGGTTGGCCATCGGATCGTCCACTGTGTGTCCGTCGGCGCGCACGAACACGATCCATGCGGCCAAGGCTTCGAGAATGGCCGGGCAGGTGCGGCCCTGCTGCTGATGATGGGCGAGCGTTTCGAGCCAGCGCTGCGGTATCTTCTGCGATCCGTCCATCGCGATTTGCGCCAGCCGGTGCGGCAGCGAGGGGTTGCCAAAGCGGTGCAGCAGATCGTCGGCATAGGCGGACAGGTCCTGTCCCGGAGCCGCCGCAAAGCTGGTCGCAGCCTGTTCGCGCATCAGCCGGTCCACGAGCGGGCCGATGTGCGGATGAGCGACGGCTTCGCTGACCAGCGCCAGCCCTTCTGCCAGCCCGAGATAGGCAAGCGCCGAATGGGCTCCGTTCAGCATCCTGAGCTTGGCCGTTTCGTAGGGCGCGACATCGGCCACCAGTTGCGCGCCATGGTCCTCCCAGCGCGGGCGACCGGCGGCGAAGGCGTCCTCGATCACCCACTGGCTGAACGGCTCGGTGACGACGGCCCCGGCGTCCTCCATCCCGAGTATGGCGGCGACCTCGGCCAGATCGGCCTCGGTGGTGGCGGGGACAATGCGGTCGACCATCGAACAGGGGAAGGTGCAATGGGCCTCGGTCCACTGCGCCAGCGCCGGATCGACCCGCTCCAGATAGGCGAGCAAGGCGCGTTGCAGCTTGCGCCCGTTGGCGGCGAGGTTGTCGCAGCTGAGCAGGGTCAGGCCGCCTGCCTGATGGTCGCGCCGCGCGGTGAGGCCTCGGGCGAGAAAGCCGTAGATCGTCGCAGGCGTGCCCGATTGCAGCTCTTCGGCGATGGCCGGGTGGTCGAAATCGAGCGTGCCATTGGCGGCGAAATGATAGCCTTTCTCGGTCACGGTAAAGGTGACGATCCGGGTGGCTGGATTGGCCAGCGCGGAGATCACTGCGTCGGCGCTCCGGCTTGCCACCAGCACTTCGGCGACCGATCCAATCACCCTGGTCTGCGGCTCGCCGTCGCCTTTGACGGTGACCGAATAGAGTGCGTCCTGCGGGGCCAGTTGATCGTGCACCCCGGCGCTGCGCAGCGACACGCCACAGATGCGCCAGTCGCGCTCCCCGCCGTCCATCGCCGCATCGGTGTAGACGGCCTGATGCGCCCGGTGGAACGCGCCGATGCCCAGATGGACAATGCCGACCGCCTGCGCGGCAAAGTCATAGGCGGGCACCTGCACCTGCGCTGGCAGACGGGCGACACTCGCGGCAGACAGCCTCACAACTTGTAGGCCTTCTTGGCGAGGTTGTAGGCGAGGTCTGCCGCAAGCTCTGCGGCTTCGCTATCCTCCAGCCGGTGCTCCGCCACCAGCCTGGCGAGAAACGCGCAGTCCATCCGCCGCGCGACATCGTGGCGGGCGGGGATCGACAGGAAGGCGCGGGTATCGTCGTTGAAGCCCACGGTGTTGTAGAAGCCGGCGGTCTCGGTCATCTGCTCGCGGAAGCGGCGCATGCCTTCGGGGCTATCGTGGAACCACCATGGCGGCCCGATCCTCAGCGCGGGATAGTGCCCGGCCAGCGGTGCCAGTTCGCGCGAATAGGATGTCTCGTCGAGCGTAAACAGGATGATCGTCAGGCCCGCCTCGTTGCCGTAGCGGGCAAGCAGCGGGGCGAGCTGTTCGACATAGCCCGTCTGCATCGGAATATCCGCGCCCTTGTCGCGCCCGAAGGTCTCGAACAGCCACGGGTTGTGGTTGCGATAGGAGCCGGGGTGGATCTGCATCACCAGCCCATCCTCAATGCTCATCTGCGCCATCACGGTGAGCATATGGGCGCGGAACAGCTCGGCATCGGCGGGGGACACATGTTCGCCGGTAACGCGGGCGAACAGCGCGCGGGCGTCAGCGAGGCTGAGGTCGGCGGTCTGGGCGGTGGGGTGGCCGTGGTCGGTCGAGGTCGCGCCCATCCGTGCGAAGAAGGCCCGGCGATTGCGATGCGCGGCGAGGTAGCCGTCGTAGCTGAACGCATCCTTGCCGCTGAGGTCGGAGAAGCGGGCGAGGTTATCGCGGAAACCCTCGAACTCGGGGTCGATCACCGGATCGGGGCGATAGGCGGTGATGACCCTGCCGGTCCAGCCGCTGTCGCGGATCGCCTGATGATGCGCCAGCGTATCGAGCGGGCTTTCGGTGGTGGCGATAGCTTCGATATTGAACCGCTCGAACAGCGCGCGGGGGCGGAAATCGTCCTGTTGCAGCTTGGCGTTGATGCTGTCGAAATAGAGATCGGCCGTCCCGGCCTCCAGCCTCACCTCCAGCCCGAAGGCCTCGGCAAAGACCCAGTCGAGCCACAGCCGCGAGGGGGTGCCGCGAAACAGGTGGTAGTTCGCCGCGAACAGGCGCCATGCCGCGCGTGGATCGGCGCTGGACGGCTGACCCTTTCTGCGAACGCCCAGATCGTCGAGCGCAATTCCCTGACTGTAAAGCATCCGCAGCAGATAGTGGTCCGGCACCAGCAACAGGCTGGTCGCATCGGTGAAGGGGGCGTTGGTGGCAAACCAGGCCGGGTCGGTGTGGCCGTGCGGGCTGATGATCGGCAGGTCGCGCACCGACCGATAGAGATCGCGCGCTATGCTACGCGTCTGCGCATCCGCAGGGAACAGGCGGTCGGGATGCAGGATAAGTGGTTGCACTGGGCCTCTCTCCGGTTTGATTGAGATAGTCCTTGCCAGAATAGGTCAGACCAATCTAGAAAAATTGTCAGCCGGAATGTCCGGCACGGCATTCTCTCGGTTGGAGACCCTGAATGAAAATCACGTCGGCGAAGGTCATCGTTACCTGCCCCGGACGCAACTTCGTAACGCTCAAGATCGAGACGGACGAGGGCGTTTACGGGATCGGCGATGCCACGCTCAACGGGCGTGAGGTGGCCGTGGTGTCCTACCTGGAGGATCACGTGATCCCCTGCCTGATCGGGCAGGACCCGCAGCGGATCGAGGACATCTGGCAGTTCCTCTATCGCGGGGCCTACTGGAGGCGCGGCCCGGTCACCATGCGCGCGATTGCCGCGGTCGACGTGGCGCTGTGGGACATCAAGGCCAAGCTCGCCGGAATGCCGCTTTACCAGCTGCTCGGCGGCAAGAGCCGCGACAAGGTGATGGTCTATGGCCATGCCAATGGCTCCGATATTGCCGAGACGGTGGATGCGGTCGGCAAATATATCGACATGGGCTATCTCGCGGTGCGCGCGCAGTCGGGCGTACCGGGGGTGAAGGATGCCTATGGCGTGGGGCGCGGGGTGCTGCATTATGAGCCCGCCGATGCCGATCTGCCGAGCCAGACCGGCTGGGATACGCGCAAGGCGCTCAACCATGTGCCCAAGCTGTTCGAGACGCTGCGCGACACCTATGGCTTCGATGTCCACCTGCTGCACGACGGGCATCACCGCTACACCCCGCAGGAAGCGGCGAACCTCGGCAAGATGCTGGAGCCCTGTCAGCTGTTCTGGCTGGAGGACGTGACCCCGGCGGAAAATCAGGAAGCGTTCAAGCTGATCCGCCAGCACACGGTCACTCCGCTGGCCGTGGGCGAGATTTTCAACACGATCTGGGACGCGAAGGATCTGATCCAGAACCAGCTGATCGACTATATCCGCGCCACCATCGTAGGGGCGGGCGGCCTCACGCATCTGCGCCGGATTGCCGATCTTGCCAGCCTCTATCAGATCCGCACCGGCTGCCACGGCGCGACCGACCTTTCGCCCGTCACCATGGGCACGGCGCTGCATTTCGACACCTGGGTGCCCAACTTCGGCATTCAGGAATATATGCGCCACACCGAGGAGACCGACGCGGTCTTCCCGCATGACTATCGCTTCGAGAGCGGCCACCTGATCTGCGGCGAAAAGCCCGGTCACGGCGTCGATATCGACGAGGAGCTGGCCGCGAAATATCCCTATAGCCGGGCCTATCTACCCTACACCCGCCTGTCCGACGGGACGGTGTGGAACTGGTGATGCGCATCCTCGTCATCGGCGAAGGCATGGTGGAGTTCACCCGCGAGCAGGATCGCTGGGTGCAGGGCATTGGCGGCGATACGCTCAACACGGCGATCCACCTGGCGCGGCTGGGGGCCGATGTCGCCTATGCCTCGGCGCTGGGCGAGGACATGTTCAGCGCTGCGCTGCGCGAGGCGATTGTAGCCGAGGGTGTCGACGCCAGCCTCGTGGCGACCGATGCGCAGCGGCAATGCGGGATCTACTTCGTCTCCACCGATGCCGCGGGTGAGCGCAGCTTCACCTATTGGCGCTCGCAAAGCGCGGCGCGGGCGATGATGGAAACACTCGATGCTGATCGGCTGGGCACGGCGATGGCTGAGGCCGAGCTTGTCCATCTGTCGCTGATCTCGCTGGCGATCCTGCCCGAGGAGGGCCGTGAACGTCTGCGCGATCTGGTGCGGCAGGCGAAGGCAGCCGGAACGCGGATTTCCTTCGACAGCAACTATCGCCCGATCCTGTGGCAGAGCCGCGAGGAAGCCGCGCGTTGGAGCGCTGCCATGGCTTCTCTCGCCGACATCGGCCTGCCGACGCTGGAGGACGAGGTCGCTCTGGGAACGGCGGGCGATGCGGCGGGCGTGTCGGCGGCATGGTCGGCGCTGGGTTGCCATGAAGTGGTGGTGAAGTGCGGCAGTGCGGGGTGTCTGGTGCCCGGCGGTGAGGCCATCGCGGCGCAGGCCGTGGCGGTGGTCGACACCAGCGGCGCCGGGGATTCGTTCAACGCCGCCTATCTGCATGGGCGGCTGTCCGGGCTCCCTCCGGCAGAGGCTGCGCGCAGGGCCACCAAGCTGGCCGGCTGGGTTGTCGGCCGGAAGGGAGCCATCCCGGCTGCCGAACCGAATATCTATAGCTAAGCCTTGCGGGAGAGAGCGGGAATGAAAAACACACGGATCGGGCATTCGATGGCCCTGCTTTTCGGCACAGCGTCACTTCTCGGCGCTTGTGTCAGCACGCCCGCAACCGCGCCGGAGCTTTCAACGCCGCAAGCGCCCATCGCTGCGCGGGTAAAGCCGGTGATTACGGTCGATGGTCTCCGATTCAAGGACCTGAATGCCAGCGGCACGCTTGACCCTTACGAAGACTGGCGTCTCACTGCCGAGCAGCGCGCGGACGATCTCGCCTCGCGCATGACGCTGGCCGAAAAGGCCGGGATGATGCTGATCGCGACCAATAACCCGGCCTGCGACGGCACGGTGACCGACACCGGGCGCGAGATGATCGAGCAGCGGCATATGACCCGCTTCATCCTGCGCGCGACCGCCACGCCCGAAGGCGCGGACTGCTCGGTCGAACTGAGCGGATTTGCCCTGCGCGGCGGGTATGACCAGACGCCTTCCGAACTCGCAGGATTCACCAATGCGGTGCAGGAACTGCGCGAGGGGACCCGGCTCGGCATCCCGGCGCTGTTCAAGGACAATGCCCGCAACCATGTCGAGGTCTCGCCCACCTTCGGGATCGGGCAAGGGGCCGGGTCGTTCACCGAGTTTCCGAAGGAGGCGGGGCTCGCCGCCGCGATGCTGGGGGCAGGGGCGCCGCTTTCGGCCAGCGATGGCATGCCACCTGCGAACCTGCGGCCCGACCCTGAGGTGCTGCGCCAGTTCACCCGCGTGATGGGGCAGGAATGGCGCGCGGTCGGCCTGCGCGGCATGTATGGCTATATGCTCGATCTCGGGACCGAGCCGCGCTGGTCGCGCTTCCACGAGACCTTCAGCGAGAATGCCGATCTGGTTGGCCTGATCGGACGCGAACTAGTGGCCGGCTTGCAGGGACCGAAGGGTGCCGACGGCCTTGCGCTCAGCCCGGACACTGCCGTCAGCATGACGGTCAAGCATTTCCCCGGTGGTGGGCCGCAGCACCTCGGTCTCGATGCGCATTACACTTTCGGCAAGGACCAGTTCTACACCGATCCCTCGGGCAACTACGGCTTCGACTATCACCTGCGCCCCTTCGCCGAGGCGGTTGACGCCGGTGTAGCGGCGATCATGCCCTATTACGGGGTGCCTGTGGGCGCGATGCACAATGGCGAGGAACTGGAGCAGGTCGGCATGGCCTTCTCGCCCGCGATCCTGCGCGGCCTGCTGCGCGAAGAACTGGGATTCGGCGGCTATATCAACTCCGACAGCGGCATCATCGAAGAGCGCGGCTGGGGCCTTGAGGATTACCGGATCAACCCGCGCACCGGCAAGAACTTCACCGTCACCGACCGCACGCAGATGGCCCTCGAAGCAGGCGTCGATGTGATCTCCGAATTCCGCAGCGCGGAGGTGATCGTCGATCTGGTCGAGCAGGGCGCAATTGATGAAGCGACGGTGATCGATCCGGCCATCCGGCACCTGCTGGTCGAGCAGTTCGCACTGGGGCTGTTCGAAAACCCCTATGTCGCGGCGGAGGAGGCCGATCGCATTGTCGGCTCCAGCGCAAACCACGCGCTGGGCCTTGCCATGCAGCGCCGCTCGATCGTGCTGTTGCAGAATCGCGAACTGGACGGACGGCCCGTGTTGCCGCTGGCGCAGGGAAGCTCGGTCTATGTGATGGGCGTCGATCCGACGCTGTTCGCCAAGGCGGGCTTTGCCGTGACCGATGGCAACCCGGCCAGCGGAGGCACCCGTCCGGCGGTGCCCGCTGGGACGGACTATGCCGTCCTCAGCGTGCTGGTGAACAACGCTCCGGCAGGGCGCTATCGTAGCGACGACCCTGCAACCGGTGGCCAGGCTTTGCCGGAAACCATGCAGATCATCGATCCGCACACCGGCCAGCAGCAGGCGAGCTGGGGCGCGCAAGACCCCTGCGTCGTGTCTCCCGGAGAGGGCGTGAACTGCGTCGACAGCCGCCTCTACTTCGGCGGCGCATTCCCGTGGGAGGCGAGCGAGCTTTCGCTGAGTGCGATGGCTGCCTCGCAGAGCTGGGTGATGTATCCCTCGCTTACGGATATCCGCGCGGTGATGGCCGAAATTGGCGACCCGCGCCGGGTGATCGTAAGCATCTATTTCCGCAACCCCTACGCGATCGACCGCGAAAGCGGCGTGCGTGAGGCAGGCGCGCTGCTGGCGACGCTCGGCGTCAGCGAGGAAGCGCTGGTCGATGTCATCGGTGGACAGGCCGCTCCCGGCGGCAGGCTGCCCTTTGCGCTGCCGGCATCGGTGCGCGCAATCGAGGCGCAGCATTCCGATGCTCCCGGCTATGGCGAGACCGAAGGCGGGACATTGTTTCCCTTTGGCTTCGGGCTGGGTTACGAAGCGGGAGCCAAGGCAAGCAAGTAAATGGGCGGACAGGTGAATTCATCGTGGAACGGGCACAGGATCAGACGAGCATGAAAAAGCCACGCGACCGCCTTTACCAGGAAATTGCCGGACGCCTGATCGCGGACATTGCCGCGGGCGGATACCAACCGGGTGATCGCTTGCCCACCGAGCGTGAACTTGCTGCGTCTTACGATGTCAGCCGGCCAACGATCCGCGAGGCGATCATTGCTCTCGAAGTACAGGGCTTCGTCGAAGTACGCATGGGCTCGGGAGCGTATCTCTTGCGCCTTCCGGGCAAAGACGAAGAACCCGATTTCGGTGTCAGTGCGTTTGAGCTGAGCGAGGCGCGGTGGCTGGTGGAAAGCGAATGCGCAGCGCTGGCGGCCGTCAACATCACCGATGAGGAGCTGGCGAATCTCGCTCGCCTCGTTGAGAAAATCTCGGCTGAAAATGAAGAGGCCGGTGGCCGGGAGGAGGCGGATCGAGAATTCCATCTCGCCATCGCCCGGGCTACCCGCAATGCGGCGATGGAAAAGGTTGTGGCACAATTGTGGGATTTGCGGGCAAATTCCCCGGAAAGCGCGTTGCTCCACGCCAAAGCGCGGATGGCCGACGTTAAGCCTGTCGTGCAAGAGCATGCGGACATCCTCGAGGGACTGAAAACGCGAGATCCGGCCAGGGCGCGCCAGGCGATGCAGGATCATCTCACGGCCGTGATCGATAGTCTGCTTTTTGCGACGGAAGAACAGGCGATCGCGGATGCCCGAAAGGCATATGGATCGCGCCGCGCCCGTTTCGACCGCTTGGCGAGCTAGTCCGTAATTGCCGCAAGCAGGCGCATCAGTGCCGCTTCGTTGGCGCAATCTGTTTTCGCCAGCAAGGTCTTGATCTGGCCGCGCAGTGTGTCTGTGGACACGCCACGTGAGGCGGCGATGTCGGTGCGGCTGTGGCCGTTAAGCAGGCGTAGCGCGATCGTGGCTTCGGTCGTGGTCAGCCCATAGAGCGCCGAGAGGAGGCCCGAAATTCCGGCGCGGTCCCCACTGCGCTTGCGGCTAAGCAACACAGCATGAGGTGGCTGCCCGAACTGCCAAGGATAGTGGGGCAAGCGGAAGCCTTCGAAGAACAGCGGCGGCAGCCCGTTCGGCCGCTCGATCCGGCAGCGCACGTTCGCAATGCCGTTGGGCGCCACCAAGGCCGCTATGCACTGGCTCAGCGATAGCGGCTGTGCCGCCGCATCCACCTGACCACCGGAAAGCCGGATCGCACCTTCCCGCACGAGTTCTTCCGCGCCGCTTGTCAGTGCCGTAACCTTGCCCTGTGAATTCAGGACAAATGCAGTGATAGTCATAGCTTCGAAGGCACCGGCCAGCATTTTCGCCTGCTGGTTTTCGAGCCGTTCCTGAAGGCGGACGGCCCTCCGCGCGGCCTGAGACGCGTGCGCAAATACACGCCGCTGCTCACGGGTTGAACGACCTTCCCGTTGTGAACGAAGGATCGCAAGGCCGATCAAGCCGTGCTCGTCGACTACCAAATTCGTTTGGCACCCGAAGGGGATATCAACTTCGGCACAAAAATCGACATAGCCGCGTGTTCTCAGGTGCGGAACGGCCGCGTCATAGTCAGCCTCGTGCAGAACCTGATCATACTGGCCGCGAGCGATCTGGGCATTGGCCGCGGCGATGCGGAAGTTCTCTTCTGGTTTGTCAGCACCACAAGTGAGGGATCTTGAGATATTCTCCGGCGAGAAGTTCGACACGAGGTTGAACGGATTCGCTCGCAGCGGACCAAGACCCAGAAGCTGGCCACTGCTGGATCCGGTCGCCTCGGCCAGCTGCCTCAAGGCGTCGAGCCAATGCGTTGGATCCAGCGCTGCGCTTGTAAAAACCTCGTCCCAATCGGGAAACTCATTCATGCGAGCCCGCATATGCTCCTGACCCACCCAGCAACCTCGGCGTGAACCGAAGGCATGACCGATTAATGGTTAACTATTCCGCCGCTTTGCCCGAATCAAGATGATGTGAACCGTCTTACTTACATCCCCCTCAGGGGAGATGATCGCGCAAAAAGGCAAGGCTACACCACCTGGGCGACCCGCTCCCGCCGCTATGCGGGGCGAGCAAAGTGTCAGGCAGACATCCACCTGCCTGACACCTCTCGCAAACGGTGGGCGCAGCCGAGTCTGCTTGGAAAATGAAACAGCACGCGGTGGCCAGCAACGGCGGCCTGTCCGGCTGAGACAAATTCCGGCGGTGAACTGACTAAGGGGGGTTCATGTTTAAGGTCCATGCACGGCAGGGCGAATGCCTTGCCCTTTGTGCTTGTGCGCTGATGGGAAGTTTGGCCTCCCCCGCGCAGGCGCAGATCATTGATGAAAATACCGAATTCGAAGTCTCGCGTCCGCCACTGCGAGTCGAGACCGGCGTCGACGTTTTCGCCGATCTCAGGTATAGTCTGAACGCGCTTTCCGCCTCGAACTTGCCCGGCGGCTTCGAGGAAGACCGGATACCAGACACTGTCGTGGTTGGCGGCATATCGGCCTATGGTGGCAAGCCTGTTGCCGACGGCGTCGCTCTGGTTGGATCGGTTGGCGCCTTTTACGCGAGCTTTCTCGATCATCAGGAACTGGGTTTCGTCGGCGGGCGTATATCGGCCGGTCTGGCGCTGCGCCCATCGCCTGGCACATCCATGTACCTGATTGGCACCTGTGCGGCGGAGTTCGACGATTCCGATTTCAAGTCGTACTATTCCCATTGTGGCCCCAGCGCAGGCGTCACCTTGGTGCTGGGCGCCAAGGACAGGTTTCACGCGGCCTTGTCGGCCTCGGGCTACATGGCGTTTGGCGACAAGGATCGCTTCGCCCGTTTCGAACAGGCCGAAGTGCGACTGGCTCTGGAAACGGGAGGCCCGGTGCGCTTTGCGATTGAGCCGGGCGGAGCGATCAAGAGTTATGCCACCCCCGGCTTCTGAACCGCCCCGCGATTGCCGGAGGCCCCAACTCCTGAGAGGAAGGGTCTATGAGCAAGACGACGAACAAGTTTTCACCCGAGGTTCGCGAGCGGGCGGTGCGGATGGTTCTCGACAGCGAGAAGGATCATCCCTCGCGCTGGGCCGCGGTGACATCGATTGCCGGCAAGATTGGCTGCTCGGCCTACACGCTGCTCGAGTGGGTGAAGAAGTCCGAGGTCGACAAGGGCATGCGTGCTGGCGTTCCGTCCGAGCTGGCTGACAAGCTCAAGGCGCTGGAACGCGAGAACCGCGAGCTGCGCCAGGCCAACGAGATCCTGCGCAAGGCGTCTGCTTATTTTGCCCAGGCGGAGCTCGACCGCCCACTGAAGCGATGAGCGGGTTCATCGACGAGCATCGCGAGGAGTACGGGGTCGAGCCGATCTGCAGGGTTTTGCCGATCGCCCCATCCACCTACCACGAGCGTGTCGCGCAGCGGCGCGATCCCTCGCGAATGTCGGCCCGTGCCCAGCGCGATCAGGCCCTGAAGCCCGAGGTGCTGCGCGTGTTCTCCGAGAACTTCGGCGTCTATGGTGCAAGGAAGGTGTGGCGGCAGATGAAGCGCGAAGGCTTCGACATCGCCCGATGCACGGTCGAGCGGCTGATGCGCGATCTTGGTCTGCAGGGCGTGATCCGGGGCAAGCCGGTGAAGACGACGGTGAGCGACAAGGCGGCGCCTTGCCCGCTCGATCAGGTCAACCGGCAGTTCCATGCCCCGGCGCCGAACATGCTGTGGGTGTCGGACTTTACGTACGTCGCGACTTGGACCGGGTTCGTCTACGTCGCCTTCGTGATCGACGTGTTCGCCCGCTATATCGTGGGCTGGCGAGTGAGCCGGACCGCGCATGCCGGGTTCGTCCTGGATGCCCTGGAGCAGGCGATCCATCATCGGCGGCCCGTCCATCATGGCGGTCTTATCCACCACTCCGACCGCGGTAGCCAGTACGTCTCGATCAAGTACACCGAGCGTCTCGCCGAAGCCGGGATCGAACCTTCGGTGGGCAGCGTTGGCGACAGCTACGACAACGCTTTGGCCGAAACGATCAACGGACTCTACAAAGCCGAGGTGATCCACCGACGCGGGCCGTGGCGGTCGTTCGAGGCTGTCGAACATGCCACGCTCGAATGGGTGAGTTGGTTCAACAACAGGCGGTTGCTCGAGCCAATCGGCAACATCCCGCCCGCCGAAGCCGAAGCACGATACTACGCCATGCTGGACGAACGCCCGATGGCGGCATAACTCAAACCAAATGGCCTCCGGCAATCGCGGGGCGGTTCA
>NZ_QXFM01000106.1 GCF_003584015.1 Aurantiacibacter xanthus | reverse complement strand
CCCGCCGCTCAAGCGGGACTGCCGGTCCGCTCCTCGCCGCCCACCCCCCTTCCGGGGCCGGTGTGGTGTTTGAGGAAGGAGTGAGGACATGAAGCGGAACAGCGGGAATGTACGACAGAGCCTCTATTCTGAGGTGACCGACCGTGTGATTGCAGAACTTGAAGCGGGGCGGCTGCCCTGGGTGCAGCCTTGGGAGGCGAGCGCCTGTGGATGTGCCCTGCCAGAAAATGGCGTGACCGGGCGCCGCTATTCAGGGATCAATATCCTGATCCTTTGGGCGGCTGTCATGGAGCGTGGCTATGGCGTGCAGCGCTGGCTGACCTTTCGCCAGGCACAAACGCTCGGCGGCACTGTCCGCAAGGGCGAGAAGGGCATTTGCATCTGCTATGCGGATCGCTTCACCCCGAAAGACGAGGCCGAGCGCGCGCGAGACGAACAGCGCGAGGTACGGCAGATCGCGTTCCTGAAGCGCTTCACAGTGTTCAATGTCGATCAGTGCGAGGGACTGCCCGAAGCACTGACCGAGGTGCCCGAAAAGCTGCCCGAGGTGGAAGCAGTGCCCGCCGCGCATGCGCTTATCCGGACCAGCGGTGCCGACTTCCGCGTTGGCGGGAGCGAAGCCTATTATGCACCGGTCGGTGACTATGTCGCAGTCCCATCGCAGGCCGCCTTTCCCGATCCCATCAACTGGTATCGCACCGCGCTGCATGAGCTTGGCCACTGGACCGGGCATCCCAGCAGGCTCGATCGTGACCAGTCGGGCACCTTTGGCAGTGCTGCCTATGCCCGCGAAGAACTGGTCGCCGAGATGGCGAGCGCGTTCACTTGTGCCGCGCTATCGATCCGTCCGAGCATCCGCCATGCCGACTATATCGGCGCATGGCTCGCAGTGCTGCGCGAGGATGAACGGGCGATCTTCCGGGCAGCGAGTGCTGCCAGCAAGGCGGCCGACTGGCTGCTGCAGTACGTCGATGAACCTGCGCAGGAGTGCGTGTCATGATCGCCCGGCTGCTCATT
The DNA here is from genome assembly GCF_003584015.1 of Aurantiacibacter xanthus. Taxonomy (GTDB): domain Bacteria; phylum Pseudomonadota; class Alphaproteobacteria; order Sphingomonadales; family Sphingomonadaceae; genus Alteraurantiacibacter; species Alteraurantiacibacter xanthus. The sequence goes on along the minus strand of NZ_QXFM01000106.1, from coordinate 15,017 downwards.
CGCTTGCGTCATCGCCGTGCTCTGCGCCTTATCGAACAGGCGCTTGCCACGATGGACGAACTGCCCCGCGCCGTGTTCGAGCGGGCACGGTTCGGAAACCTAAATCATGCGCAAATCGCCGACGAACTCGGCATCACCGTTACCGAAGTCGAGCAGCATTTCGCCGCTGCGATGCTGCATATTGTGGATCATACCGATCCGGTCGGCGGGCCTTGAGCCCGCCGACAGGTCATCAATTTGCTTGGCATTTGCAGCCGAAGACGCGAACCTGACCCCATGAAGACCAGCCTCGACCACCTGCCCGAAGGGAAACGCCGCGAGCTTGAAGAGATCGTGCGTATTCTGTTTGCCGAGTTCGAGGATGCAACGAGCCTTGCGACCCAGAAATGGAAGAAGCAGGGCCGTATCCTCAAGGTCATTCTCTATGGCTCTTACGCCCGTGGCGACTGGGTCGAAGACCCGGTCGGCGGCTATTTCTCCGACTATGATATCCTTGTCGTGGTCAGCGACGAGCGGCTTACCGATGTGCTCGAGTTCTGGGCCAAAGCGGACGAGCATCTGATGCGCGAGGTCACGATCAGCAAGCGCATTTCTGCGCCGGTCAACTTCATCGTGCATAGCCTGTCCGATGTGAACAATCAGCTACAGCGCGGGCGGCCATTCTTTATCGACATCGTTCGCGATGGCGTCGTTCTGTATCAGAGTGACGACACCGAGTTCGCCATGCCGCGCAATCTGCCGCCCGCCGAGGCGCTGGTGGAGGCGAAGGCGAATTATCGTGAATGGTTCCGCAGCGCAGAGAAGTTCGCACGGGCGGCCCAGTTTTTAATTGAAGATGGCGCTCCCAAAGAAGCTGCCTTCAACATGCACCAAGCAACGGAGCGATTTTATCATTGCCTGCTGCTCACCCTCCGCTTGTACTCACCCAAGTCGCACAAGCTGAAGTTCCTGCGCAGCCAGGCCGAGCCTTTGGAACTGGATCTCGTTGAGGTCTGGCCGCGCGACAGCAAGTTTGCGCGGCGTTGTTTCGAGCGTCTGCAGGTCGCCTATGTGCAGGCGCGCTACTCACCGCATTACAAGATCACCGCCGAAGAACTCGAATGGATCGGCGAGCGGATAGCCATGTTACACACTGTCGTGAAGGACGCCTGCGAGCGGCATATCCATGAACTGAAACGGCAGATACCCGGACCGCCGATCGACTAGAAACGGCCCCCGCAGGGCCGAAAAGCGATACGCGACAGCGCTCGCGTCTCGTGGCTCCTCACGCGGCAATTCTCTCGCCGATTGCCAGCTCAAGCTGCGTTTCGCTGAACTCATCTGATGGCCCCGAGGGGCTAAGTGCATCGCGACCCACCGAGACGCTGATCCACTCGATCTGCGCTGATAATCTCACCGTATCGCCGTGCGAGCCGCGAACGATCGAGGTGCTTCCTGAGCCCTCGACTGCGAGCACAAAGCTGCATTCGCGCAGCTTTAGATCGTAGTGTCCGCGCAGCAAAGTGCCGTCCGAAACTGCCACCGCAAACCCCTCGCGAATGGCGCGTGAGGCGAGGATCATCACCGTCTCGGCATCGCCGGATAGCTGCAATCTGGCTTCGTCAGCGGGCTGGATGGTAATTGGCATAAGCTGGTCCTCGGGCGAAGAATCTAATGCATTACTATATAGAACAAATAAGGAACATACGAAAGTTTGGATCGGCGGTAAGGCGAGGAGATGTAAGGCAAGATTAAAGGATTGGCGCCATGCCCTGCGGTCGATGCGCCATAACCTGTTGTCTGCACATCCTTTTTCGCTTCTTCCGCGATGGCGCCATATGTGCGGCCATGGCGCCATGCCTTCCCGAAAGCCGCAGAAAACTGGGGTTTTTGATAGCGCCACCGGTAGTTAGACCAGCGATTGTGACGTGATCCGCACCGGACCAACGGGTGTAGGCAGTTCGGAAAACCTCGCAGCTCCTGCTGGGCCTGTTTGTTCTATTCTCAGGTCTGCAACATGCTGTGCGTCTGCGCGAGCCACTCTCTTTGTTTGCTGCCGCCCTGGGCATCACCTGGCGCGAGGGTCTTGTCGCTTCGATGGTGCTCGCGCGCGGAGAAAAAGGGAGCACCTCCACGGTCGCGCCGGAGCCTCAATCCGCGGCTAACGCGCCGCATATTTACAGGCGCGAGGCAGCCATGACGGGCGGACGGGAACGGACGGGGCGATCAGGGCCCGTCAGGTGGCTGGGCTCGTGGCTCAAGCGGGCTGATAGTCGAGGGTAAACACAGCCCATCAAAGGAGCCCCGCAATGAGCAACAATCCCGCCCCCGATGCGATCAGTGTCCGCGTCAAGGATGCCTGCCGGATGACCGGTATAGGCCGATCGAAATTTTACGAACTGATCGCCGCTGGCGAGGTCGAGATCGTGAAGATTGGAGCGATGACGCTTGTCCCTACAGACAGCCTCAGAAAGCTGATCGAGCGTGGTCGCCAGGGCGATGAGAAATGACCTGCATCTCCGCTTAGTTCGCGTCGTCGTTACGGCTGCTGTCGGAATACTTTCGGAAAGCGCGATAGCAGCTGAGCTGCCGAAGCAGAGATCTTCCGATTTGTGGCGGGATACGGGGCGGTCGAGAGGATCAGGCAAGGTCTCGTCGAGTGCGTCACTGCCGGCGATGGTCGCGATGTCTTGGAATGCCTAGCCTGACCGACAGAACGATTCTCAGACTGACGATCGAATGTCGCCAATGTCGGAAAGTCCGGAACGGCTCCTATGCGACGCTGAATGACCCGAAGCTGCCGTTGGTTCAGGAGGGCTGTTTTAGGGCTGACGAACGACCGCTACGTTGGACGATCCGGTCAGACTGCTTTTGGGAGCGCCGATTGGAAGCGGACGTTCCGGGTAGCGAACCGCCATGTCAGCTACGCGCCCTCATTTTGAGACTTAGCCATCCGAGATCGTTGTACCCGACAGCGGACCACAATCTTGACCATTTCAGATGACGGACTTGTACATTCAGTTCGTCTCCGTCAGGACTAATTTTTGTGCGTCAACTTGATCAAGGGTTCGAGCTCTTCATGAACCGCGAGGACAACCTAGCAATGTCAACGAGTCTGCTCGCTAGGCTGGCTCATGAGATAAAGGTGAAAAATGCAGCAGCCCTGTTCGACATCAATCGGATTGCTGAAGACTTTTTCGTCCCGATTTTATCGATCTTGTATGATTGTCCTGAGCTGAAGAACCAGAACGCAGTTGCATACAATTTTCCTGCGGTCGACCTGGGATGTGAAGCCGCTAAGGTCTCTATCCAAGTGACCTCGGACGCATCTAGCGCGAAGGTGGAAAAGACGCTTAGGCTGTTCGAGGAGCATAAACTGAATGACCGTTTCGACACGGTTTACGTGCTCGTTCTGACGGAGAAACAGGGCACTTACAGCTCGAGAAAGTTGAAAGAGCAAATTGCTGAACTCCCCATAGCGTTTGAACCTGACAACCACATAATTGACTATCGGGACCTTGCTGCACGATTAGGAGCGCTGGACAGCGAGAAGATTAAAGCGGTTACCGAAATCCTGATCAACGAATTTGCGAAACAGGACGCCAGCCTGGCATTCCGCAAAGAGCTAGAAAACTTCTTGACCGTTGCCCAGGCGAAGATCGAATTTGAGAAGAAGTCGAAAAAATATATTCCATCGATTTTCATAGAAACGAGTTCTGCTAAGGAGCAGGTGAGGTTCTTCGCTCATCCGCTCTTTTTCCATAGAAAGATTAGGGAAGGGTTTTTGAAGCTGAAGCTGACCGAGTTGAACGAGCTCCTTCGTCTCGCCAAGCAAAATCCAGTCGATGAATTGCCTGATTTAGCAACTCTTTCGTCTGATCCAACAAACTTGGATAAACTGGCCGAAGCACTTTCAAGCCAAACAGAAGCGCTGCAAGCATTGAGGTCCAAGATCGCTCCAATGAGCATGGATCGTGGGAACGCGGAGAGGTATGAGCCTACCGAGGATGCTGATGCTTATAGCCGGATCTGGAGGCATCCGGTAGAGAGCCGCGCATATGGCTTCAATCGTCGGCTGGACGACATTTTGGAGCTCATCGATTTGGGCCGAAAGAAGATCCTCCTTCTCACGGGGATGGCCGGTCAGGGAAAAACCAACTTCGTCTGTGACCTAGTCGAAAATATGTTTCGCAAGTTTCAGATTCCTTCGATCTTCATCCCAGCGCGTGAATTGAATGGCTACCAAGGCCAAGCGCGAATTTTCGATTTCATTGCCAGCAATCGGTATACTCCGAGCGTTCAGAGCTTGCATGGGCTTCTCAAGCTGTTCGATGAAGTGGCTAGAGAGAACGGCATGCCGTTCATCATAGTAGTTGACGGCATAAATGAGGTATCGGACTTTTCCGGGTTTTCTCAGCAGATCAATGACTTTTTGAGTGCTATCGCACAGTATGACCACATCAAAGCGATCATCACATGTCGAAGCGAGTTTTTCGATCAACGGTATGCGTCGATGCTTCAACAGGATTTCTCAGATCAGATATTCCATGTCGAAAATCTCCGATCTGAGATGTCAGAAAGACACAAAGATCGGCTGATTGAGGCGTATTTCGACTACTTCAAAATCGCGCTGACCCTCGGCAAGGAGGCGTCGGACTTCTTACGCAATGACCTGCTTCTGCTGCGCATTTTTTGTGAGATCGAGGAAGGTGCAGAGCAGCGTTTTGTTCCAACGATCTACAAGGGAGACGTCTTCGAACGCTTCCTGGTTCGAAAGGTTGGAGAGTTTGAAGATCATTTGAAGGCGCAAGTCGTCCCTGTCCTTCACAAAGTCGTATCAGAAATGATCCGGCTCGATAGTTTTAGCAGCCTAAGCACGTCAGCCTTTGGCTCGTCTGAGGCGTCAATAATTGAAAGATTGATCTCCGACGACATTATTCTTCGCAGCGAGCTGCCAGAAGCCTCACTTGCGACCGCTGGTCAGCAAAACATTTCGTTCACCTATGACGAGTTGCGCGATTTCATCTTGGCTCACTACATCGTGACCGACTTGGCGGACAAAGCTGTCGATGAGGTTTCATCGATATTGGCCAAGTTGGCAGGCCTACAGGTTCGAGAGGGGGTATTTCGCTACACCTACATACTGGCCCGGAAGCACGGCAAGGTGGACCTCGTCCAACTCTGTGAAACACAGCCTGATTTTGCTCAACATTTCGTGAACAACATCGAGCTGATAAGCCCCGAGATACAGAATGACGCGGACAGGGACCGGGTTAGGGATATTCTGAGTTCCCAAGGAAGCCCTCATGATGTCCGCGCTATCGCGGTATTCCTGTTCCATCGGAGAGTTCCAACTGAAGTTCTGAACATCGACATTCTCATCAATCATATCAACGCTCTGGACGACGATGGCTGTCGCCAATTTTTCACAACCATCTTCGCGACGGGAAATTGGAATTGGCAGAATGACTGGCGACGAGAGATTGGCAGGATTGTGGCGGGTTACCTGGAGCGCGCAGAGGAGCACTTCCCGCCTAAGGACAAGGCTTTGCTGACGTTTATGCTTCAAATTTCTGGCTATGCAGATTGGGAGTTTTTGGAACCGAACCGCAATAGATTTACATCACTGATGGCTAAAGCGGATTTCCAAGCGCAGCGCGACTACCTCGCAAATGCTTGTTCAAGCGTGATCGTCGATAACGCAGCGGAAATTTGGGCCTTTGCAGCATGAGAAGCTGGGAAAAAATAGAGCTCGTAATCGCAACGTCGTGGCAGCCGAACGAAAGGGATTTTCTAAGGAGGCTCAAGATTGAGCCCCACGGCATTGGAGCACTTTTTTTCAGGGACGCCTTCGCATGCCTCTTTTCAGATTCCATCAACGCCAAGCGTGAGTTTGAGCAATACTATTCAGTAGAATATGGGACCCTTAAGCGCTACCTTGACGGACGTTACGGAATAGTCATGGGCGATGATGACCTCGAGAAGGAGAACATCTTTCTTTGCACTTGGTTATCGAGTGCGCTCGATAGGCACTATGATGATAGCCAATTCGAAAACGTAATGAAGTGCATTCGCGACTTGGAGAGTGAGAATGAAAGTCAAACTTGATTTCGTCTCGAACAGTTCATCTACCTCATTTGTATATATTTCTGAAGGTGACCTTGAGAAAGAGGATTTCTTCAAGGCTGCGGGTGTGAGCCCAGACAGCCCAGTTTCTGATCTGTTCGGCCAAATGTTCTATGAGCTATCTTCGCGGATCCGGGAAGGCACCCTCCTTAGTTCGAGCGACGAAATTGATGACCTAGACGAGCGTCACGAATTTACTGCCGAGACCATCGCAAAAATGAAGGATGCTGTGTCCAAGGGGCAGAAGGTGATTGTCTCTCAATTAAGCAGCGAGAACAATCTTCCTGAGATGATGATGTGCACTTCGATATTCGAGATAGACTCTGACAAATTTCATATCAACGCATATTCGAATTACTGGTAGATAGGTATGCTGAAGGCAAATCGATACCGAAGCCTCGGTTATACCTCCTTTTTTGATGAAGACTCCGGCTTCTTCGCTAGATTGCCAGATGAAGGAAAGCCTGAGCCATTCTGGTCTCCGCATGGCCCGGAGCTCATGGACATATCGATCACGAACTGGTGCGATATGGGGTGCGCTTTCTGCTATAAATCATCGACCAGGCGCGGTTCGCATATGTCGATCTCTGACTACAAGTCAGTCATCGACCAAGCGGCTAAGATGGGTACATTTCAAGTGGCGCTTGGTGGAGGCAATCCGAACCAGCACCCCGATTTCATTGAGATTTTGGAGTATACACGCTCGAAGGGCATAGTTCCGAATTACACGACCAACGGACGTGGCTTAACCCAAGAAATCCTACAAGTGACGAAATCCAACTGCGGCGCTGTCGCAGTGTCTGCGTATGAGCCTTTTGATGAAGCTGCCGATGCCATCCAACTCCTTACAGCTTCAGGTATCAAAACGAATGTACATTTCATTCTGGATGCGTTTAGTATCGACACTGCGATTGAGTGGCTCAAGGAGCCACCGGCATTTCTAGAACCGGTCAACGCGCTCATCTTCCTGAATTACAAACCTTCGGGGAGAAAAGTATTTGAAGAGCGGATGCTGAGGAATAGCGCGAGGTTGGACGAGTTCTTCTCTCTCGCGACAGCCCCCACCGCTAGGCAAAAGGTCGGTTTTGACGCCTGTTGTGTTAGCGGCCTTTTTGCCAGGACAGACGCCAACAATGCACTTGTCGATGCTTGCGACGCAGGGCGGTTCTCGCTCTACGTTTCCGAAGACATGCGAGTCTACCCATGCTCTTTCCAAGCGGCGCTCGCTGACGGGGATCTGCTGGATGAAGCAACAAGTCTTCACGACATCTGGATGAACTCGGACAACGTTCGCTCGTTCAGAAGCTACTTCGCATCTGATCGATGTGGTGGCTGCTCACATCGAGCCAATTGCATGAACGGTTGCCCAATCTTTGATGATCTCGTGGTCTGCGGCAATCGCTAGTCGAGCTCAGCTTTCAGACTCGAACATAAGCAGGCAGTTCACCTAGATCGTCGAACGGATCCTTCATGTGAGCGCGACGAACGATTAATCTGCCACGCGAATAGCCATGCGCATTGCTGCGATAGCGGAGGATACTTGGCCACCTGGGTGGCACGGGCCATTCGCTTGTGAGATGAAAGAGCATATGATCTGACTTAGCGATTTCTGCCGGCTCATCGACAACAAATTTTGAGTGCGTTTCGGTCTCGCTATCGTATTTCGCTGTGGTGAACCGATCCCAGCGTTCGGGTCTGAACGGAACAGTTGCTTTGTATTCGGCAGCAATGTCCGCTGCCTCGCTAGGTTTGGCGAAATAGATGGCATCTGCTGCTCGCATATATTGATGTTCATTGAATGCGAGTACATCGCTCTCCCGGTTGAGGTGGACCTCATCTCGACAGGCTGATGGAAGTGAATAAACGGCAGGGTCATACGCGAGTACAAGTTTGCGCGGGCCCAGCGGAAGAAAGAGCGTAAGCCCTGCGGCGTTGAAGCCAAAACTCCTGATGCCCCGACGCTGAATAAGCCAGCGGTTTGTCATCACCGCAGGATCGTCCGAAGTTACGAAATCGCGACTTGAACGGTTCCGAATAATGGCGATCTTTAGGTCATCAATGGTTCCGGCCTGAAGCTGATCGTTGAAGGCGAACATCAATTCCTGCAGCGCTTTCTTGGGTGTTGGATCTTGCGACGCGTCCCATTTCTTTCCATGTGCTTCTTCAAAACTACGAAAGAAGTCAGCCATTTGCGTCATGCGCGATAGCGCTCTTGATACTTGTTCGGACGTTCGCATTGATTGAAGCAAAACGAAGTATAATAATAGCCATCGATCTTGTTGGTTAGGCTTGACCCCCGATTCTGCGAGCCGACTTACAAGACTTCCGTACGCTCCCTCCATCTGCCCCAACAACTTCTCAAGCTGTCCATCCTCTCCATAAAAATATGGCTTGGCGCATTGGCCCGTGATGGGTGCGCTCAAAATCCGTCGATCGTGATTGAGAAGATACAGATTAATTGCTCTACCCGCACCATTCAGAGAAAAGGGTTTGAAATATGCGCGTGGAACGTAGTGTTGGTTCTTATATTCGGGCATTGATAGTATCGCTATTGAGGGTAAAGATACGGCGAAAATTCGCCTTTTCCGCAGATTCCTAAACAAATGTGCAATGACTCGATTTGGCGAGAGTTGCACCAAGAGCAGATAGCCCGCAATGGCCCAGTTGCCGTCGCCAGCGAACTGCTGAATGAATGGCAGCTATCAACGAACGAAGCGGAGGTCGGGAACGACGGCTTTGTTAGCGGCAGTTGCCGACCAACATGCGCCGGTCGCCGGTCGGGCCTCCAACGGCAACTTCTGCTAGAAGCTCCCGCTCGGTCGGCGTCAAGCCGTCTGGCAGCAACGCGCACTCATATCGGTCACTTGGCCTGTCAGGTGGTGATCGTGAAAGCCGCAGTCCTTTGGGTAAGATTGGAAAGGCGGTCGCTGGACGGTGCGAGCGCGAGCGCCACCCGCATTTAGATGCCGCTATGAGCCCGATTTGATTAAGGAGAAGCTGAGTTTGCAGGTCCGCGAGAGTTGGAAAACGTCTCGTATGTCTTTTTGAACTGCTTCACCGCACGGTTGACGCGAAAAAGGCGCCATCGACCGGGAGGTTTACCTTCAACATAAGCAATTCGAACAGCTAGGTCGATCTGTTCGCCCATGACCTTAGCTTGACTGAACAAAAGTTGCGCGGTCTCTGGCGAAGGCTTTGCATGGCCGATCCAATCCGGCAGGCGTGCTAGAGTACGAAGGGCGTCATCAATCCCCCACAAAGTATATCGAACGTCTAGTCGCTTCTCTTTCAGACGCTTTGCTGCGTCAGCAGCAGCTCGATATCGATCAGGATGTTGCGTGCCTGCGATCGTTTTCAGCTGAATGTTGGACAAGGCTAAGACTTCGTGCACACACTTCCCGATCGCCTTAAGATCTTCAGCGATCACGTCGCGATGGGCTGTCCTGTATTCCTCGCCACGCTTATTCATCAATGTGAACAGAAGCGTGATGACCGTGGCAGACGCGGCAATTAGAGCGGCAATCAAGGTGGCTTCCGGCGCGGTCATAGATCCTCGCTGAGGGATGACTTCGTTCGCAGCACTGCACATTCCTCCGCATACATTGAGAATTGACTCAGCACATAGACGTGAGAGCTTGCGCTGCCCTTAGGCTTCGCCGTTATTACCACGCACGACCGCACTGAACCTGTGGTCGTCGTCCGGATCTACATCGGCCATGGCCTCGATCAAAGCCTGAAGCCGCCGCGAAAGCAGGTCTTGTTGGTCCTTCTGATCCGCAAGCCCAAGGACCTCAGAGATCGCGTCGATTGCTCCCCCAACGGCAAAAAACAAAGTCGAAAGCAGGAGGACAAAGTGCTCCATAACCCAGATATATTCAAACTCCTCAGAGTTCCGGGCGGGCGTCACTCTGCTACCCTGCCAAAAAAAATTAACCCCATAATAGCTTCCATGGAGGAGCTCCGAAGCCGGTCGATAGATGCCGAAGTAAGCTGATCCAAGGCCCAGACCTCCCCGTCGGCTCCTAGCCGATACAGCTGAGATTCGGCCCTCCAAGCTAGTGTCTACCCATTCTCGAACCTCTGTACCGCGCTTTCTCGTGAATTCATCGACCGCATCACGAAGACCGGGGAAATCATCGATGTTCATTTCGATATCGCGCGAGGTAGCGATGTGCAGATCACCAATCTGCGTTGTGCGATTAAGGTCCCGCCATCGCTTCTGCGCATGTGACGGATTGCCCGTTCGCCCATCGCATCCCCTTGGACCGAGATGAAGGCCGCATTGATGGCAGTTTCGACCGTCGAGCGAGCAATTCCAAATCCATCTCGGATTGCCATTGTGCGCTCTTGCGTCAGAGCCAGCACACTCTGTACAGAAACCCCCACGGCTTGAAGCATGAGCATCGGGATCCAAACCGACGGCGAAAGGTGGTTGGGATCGCGTTCGTTTAGCTGGTCGATGGTCGCATCCAGCGCCCGGGTTTGCTCTTGAAGAAGTACCCTTCCTTGCTGATGAAACTCAGCCAGGCGGGTCTTAAGCGTGCTCGATTCAGCCATAGTCAAAAATAATGCCGCGCTGCCTCAGCCTCCGCAACAGGATCAATAGAGGCCGATAGGATCGGCGCGTCTCAATCCGTTCCCTGCCGGTCTTCAGCAATACTCTTAGCCTAATAGCCGGCTCATGCACCAGAATGGCGGCTATTGCGGAGTCGCTGCCTTAAAGTAGACTGACCGCACCCGACCCAGTTTCTGTCGCGACGACGAGCGGTCAAACAAACGCTGAATATCCGGTACTGCTGAAACCTGTCGTTCGGCATCCTGCCCAGGAACGTCGGGTTTGTTCCAGAGCCGGTTGATCACATCGATGCATCGGCCCGATGAATGTACGGCAGGTAAAAGGGGCTCAAATTGGGCTCGCAACGACCGCTCTGTCGGCGGAACTACTTGGCAGGAAGTACCGGCCCCTTCCGTTCCGCGCCCACCTCGCCGATGCCACAAGCTGCCCTTCATTCAGGTTAGTTGCTTCGCGCCGGGAGGGACCAATTCGGGCTGCTGGCGGGCCGCTCAACTATCACCTGCATCATCTGCTCTAGCGGTCAGGTCACGCTTGTTCCATGAGTGTGCATCTCGATGAAGTTGGGGGCAGATGAGCGATAAAACAGACAAGATGAAGGTAGCGGCGCTCGAGGCCGTGATCGCCAACGTCAAGCGGCTGCTCAGCGATGCCCGGTTCCTGCAGGATGGCGGCAGCGCAGGCTCTGCACTCAGTCTCGCTATCTTGGCGTTTGAGGAGGCGGGCAAAGGGCACATCATCGAGAACGGCTGGGAAAAGCCGAAGCATGCGCGAAGCCAGCATAGCTACCGCCACTTTATGGCTTTCATCGTCCTGCAGGCCTCGTTCACGCAGAAGTACGGTCTCGACATGAAGGGCGTGCAGAGCAAGATCGCCGCTCGGTTTGCAGCCCTTGGTCTCAAGCCCGGCAGCAAGGGGCCGTTGCCGCCGATGAGTTCGGAACTGCGCGAAGCGTTGCGCGCTGAGCTCCTCCCACAGTTCGCGCACATGTCTGACGAGCAAAAGATTGTTTTCGGAATCGAGCAACGCTGGCTGACGAAGATCGCCGAGGCGGTGCATCAAGGTCAACTTGAGAAGGTCCGACAATCGGGCCTCTACCTCGACACCGATTCGCAGCTGACGGTCATCTCCACTCCGGCTTCGGTGGCGCGGATCGATGCCGAGCGTTGGATCTGGGCTGCAACCCGCGTGCTCAATCTGCTCGAGAAGGGCGTTTACTATCAGCCCTATTCACCGTTGGCGGAGCTGGTGACTGCAGTGAACGCTGGCGACGAGGACGCCGCACGCGTACTCGAAGCGGCTAAATCCATGGCTACAGAAGCGATGGCAGCGGCTCCCGATCCCGCTTGAAACCTCGGAATATAATCGACAGCTGACGGGGACAGGCACCGCGGCTCTCGTTAGGAGAAGGAAATGGCCGATATGTTCCGGGTGGTAATCCCAGTTGATTCGATGGACATCACGTCGTGGCAGCTCGCCGCAGCTTATGCGCTCAAGATGGCGTCTGAGGCCTCACCGCGCGCCACCGATGTTGTGCTGCTGACTCACACCAAGCACCAACTCGATCATACCTCGCTCGCCGGTCATCTCGGGCCGGGCGCTTCGAAGGCATTATCCAAGGGGACAACGCTCAATCTCGATGGCGGCGCCACGCTCCGTCACGCGACGCTACGCACCCTTGGTTATTCGACCCGCAACAGCATCGTCATCGCGTTCTACGCGGACGAAGGCATGCTAGAGACGCTCGATGGACTGAAGGGCTTAGCCGGGATCGTCGCCGTGCCCGAATTCGATGGCGACATCGATCAGTGGATCAAGCGCTGGAATCCGGTCGTGCATGGCGCGAAGCGCGAAGCCACTAAGCCGCTCATCGACGATCCGGTGATCGAAAGGGCGCTCAAATCCATTACTCAGATGAGCAACACCGCCTATGACGTGCTGCACCCGCGCGACAAGGAGTTCGCTGACGGCGTATTCCGCATACTGCGTGCCAAGGGCCATGCGCTCGATCCGGCCGCGATAAAGTCGTGGGCAATCCGCCAGGGTTGGAAACCCGGGGGAGCCGATGAGCTAAGCAAAGTCGCCGCGAAGATTGCTAAGCTCAAGAACAAGCCGAGTTTGGGTGCGCTTCACGACCCTCATGGGCGTTACGAGCGCTGGAAGGGCTGAGCGGCTGACCCGCGCATCCCGGCTCCCAACTTCAGCCAGACTGTAGCGCGTGAATAAAGAGCATTGCTGGCAACTTTGGGGGGCCGATCTAATCGCCGGGTCGTTGCCCCGCTAAAGCGGCTCGTCCAGCAAATGCTGACCTAGCTCCACAAGCGGGGAATCAATCAGTCTACGGCCTCCTGCGGCCGTGCGAATAGGAAGCGTACATGAACGAATGACCGGTTTGGGCGAGTCAATCTAGTTCCATGAACGACCGCAATGTTGGCGGAAACGGACGCGGGCATTGCGATGTAGAATGGTTCGGTGCGTAAAACCAGCCAGTCCGAATCCGGCCCACTTGAGCCCGTAGCCGTACCGACAGTAGTCAAGCGCGGCGAAAGACCGGAGTGAAAATCTTCGCTCCGTCGCGAAGTTGCTCCAGATGATCGGACCACCACTGCATCATTCGTACCCTCTCCGCCCAATGCGCGCCGCGATGATAGGCAGCTCGCACCTGGTCGGGGTCCTTGTGCGCGAGTGAACGCTCGATTGCATCTGGATGCCACAAGCCAGATTCATTTAGCAGGGTGCTCGCTACGGCGCGAAAGCCGTGAGACGTCATCTCGTCACCACCATAACCGAGCCGACGCAATGCAGAATTGAGCGTGTTCTCGGACATACAGCGCCGCGTCGTATGAAAGGCGGGGAACAGGTACGAGCCAGCGTTTGAAAGCGCTCGAAGCTGACCCAACAGTTCTACAACCTGACTCGAAAGCGGCACCGCGTGCGGCTGAGACATTTTCATTTTCTCACCCGGAATACGCCATACCGCACCTTCCAGATCGAACTCGTGCCATTCCGCCTTACGCAACTTGAACCGCCCCGCGATTGCCGGAGGCCATTTGGTTTGAGTTATGCCGCCATCGGGCGTTCGTCCAGCATGGCGTAGTATCGTGCTTCGGCTTCGGCGGGCGGGATGTTGCCGATTGGCTCGAGCAACCGCCTGTTGTTGAACCAACTCACCCATTCGAGCGTGGCATGTTCGACAGCCTCGAACGACCGCCACGGCCCGCGTCGGTGGATCACCTCGGCTTTGTAGAGTCCGTTGATCGTTTCGGCCAAAGCGTTGTCGTAGCTGTCGCCAACGCTGCCCACCGAAGGTTCGATCCCGGCTTCGGCGAGACGCTCGGTGTACTTGATCGAGACGTACTGGCTACCGCGGTCGGAGTGGTGGATAAGACCGCCATGATGGACGGGCCGCCGATGATGGATCGCCTGCTCCAGGGCATCCAGGACGAACCCGGCATGCGCGGTCCGGCTCACTCGCCAGCCCACGATATAGCGGGCGAACACGTCGATCACGAAGGCGACGTAGACGAACCCGGTCCAAGTCGCGACGTACGTAAAGTCCGACACCCACAGCATGTTCGGCGCCGGGGCATGGAACTGCCGGTTGACCTGATCGAGCGGGCAAGGCGCCGCCTTGTCGCTCACCGTCGTCTTCACCGGCTTGCCCCGGATCACGCCCTGCAGACCAAGATCGCGCATCAGCCGCTCGACCGTGCATCGGGCGATGTCGAAGCCTTCGCGCTTCATCTGCCGCCACACCTTCCTTGCACCATAGACGCCGAAGTTCTCGGAGAACACGCGCAGCACCTCGGGCTTCAGGGCCTGATCGCGCTGGGCACGGGCCGACATTCGCGAGGGATCGCGCCGCTGCGCGACACGCTCGTGGTAGGTGGATGGGGCGATCGGCAAAACCCTGCAGATCGGCTCGACCCCGTACTCCTCGCGATGCTCGTCGATGAACCCGCTCATCGCTTCAGTGGGCGGTCGAGCTCCGCCTGGGCAAAATAAGCAGACGCCTTGCGCAGGATCTCGTTGGCCTGGCGCAGCTCGCGGTTCTCGCGTTCCAGCGCCTTGAGCTTGTCAGCCAGCTCGGACGGAACGCCAGCACGCATGCCCTTGTCGACCTCGGACTTCTTCACCCACTCGAGCAGCGTGTAGGCCGAGCAGCCAATCTTGCCGGCAATCGATGTCACCGCGGCCCAGCGCGAGGGATGATCCTTCTCGCTGTCGAGAACCATCCGCACCGCCCGCTCGCGAACCTCGGGTGAAAACTTGTTCGTCGTCTTGCTCATAGACCCTTCCTCTCAGGAGTTGGGGCCTCCGGCAATCGCGGGGCGGTTCA
>NZ_QXFM01000105.1 GCF_003584015.1 Aurantiacibacter xanthus | reverse complement strand
GGCCAACCTCTCGCGCAACCCCCGCGCCAAGCCCGACGCCGAGCACCCGCCCGACCTCGGGCGGCAGCCGCATCGGGGCGGACTTCCTCGAAGGATCGAGCGCTTCGACCGGCACGCGCGGATCGCCCGCCGCTACCTTCGGGCAGACCGAACGCGCCGCGCTGTCCTCGGCGATTACCCGTGCGCTGCGTCCCAACTGGACCGCGCCCTCGGGCGTCGATGCCGATCAACTGGTGACCGTGGTGGCCTGGAAGCTCAACCGCGATGGCACCTTGAACGGTCAGCCGCGCTGCATCGGCCAGCGCGGTATCACCGACAGCAACCGCCCGCAGGCGCAGCTCCATTGCGAACGCGCGATCCGTGCGGTGCAGCTCGCCAATTTCTCCAGCCTGCCAGAACAGTTCTACAGCCGCTGGAACGACCTCGAATGGGAATTCGACCGGAGATTGTGATGAAAACACCGTTCCTCCTGACTGTCTTTTCGCTGCTGCTCTCTGCCCCCGCCGTGGCGCAGTCGAGCGGCGACCTGCTGCCCGATCTCGATCCGGCGGGCATCGGCGCGCAGCCGGTTGTCACCACGATGGACGACAACGGCGAGAATGGCCCGCTGCGCGGCACCGTCACCGACGATTCGGCCTGGCAGGATACCGGCATTGCCATCCCGGCCTTCGCCACCAACCGCGAACAGCCGACGCCCGCGAACTCGTCTGGCACCACGGCGCTGGGGCTGGATCTGGCCCGCGTGGTGTTCAACGATCTGCGCAACAACGGCCTGTTCCGCCCGGTCGGCCCCGATGCGCTGCCGCGTCCGAGTTACGAGCAGATCACCGCGCCGGCCTTCTCCACCTGGCAGGGCCGCAGCGCCGAAATGCTGGTGCAGGGCTATGTCCGTGCCGGTGCCGACGGGCGGCTGACGGTCGGCTGCTATCTTTACGACGTCGCGCTTCAGAGCGAACTGGCGCGCGAGGGCTGGGTGGTCCTGCCGAGCGAATGGCGCCGCGCTGCGCACAAGTGCGCCGATCTCGTCTATTCGCGGCTTTCCGGCGAAAGCCCGTTCTTCGACAGCCGCATCGCCTATATCGCCGAGACCGGCCCGAAGGATAACCGGATCAAGCGGCTGGCGATCATGGACAGCGACGGGGCCAACCATCGTTTCATCACCAATGGCCGCTCGACCGCGCTGACCCCGCGCTATTCGCCCGACTACCGCAAGATCGCCTATCTCAGCTACACCGACGGCAACCCGCGCATCTATGTCTACGACATCGATACGCGCGAGCAGGTGCTGGTGACAGAAAGCAGCAACCCGACCTTCGCCCCGCGCTGGAGCCCGGACGGACGCTGGATTCTCTATTCGATGGCAAGCGGCGGCAACACCGACATCTACCGCGTTTCGGCGGCTGGTGGCGGCAGGCCGATTCGCCTCACCGATAACCCCGGCATCGACGTGGGCGGTTCCTATTCGCCCGATGGCACCCAGATCGTGTTCGAAAGCGACCGTTCGGGGGCGCAGCAGTGCTACGTCATGAATGCCGATGGCTCGAACCAGCGGCGCATCTCGTTCGCTTCGGGCCGCTGTGCCACGCCCGAGTGGAGCCCGCGCGGCGATCAGATTGCCTTCACCCGCATCGCCGGCGACTTCAACATCGCGGTGATGACGCCCTCGGGCGGCAACGTGCGGGTTCTGACCGATGGCTGGCAGGACGAGGCCCCGACCTGGGCACCCAACGGCCGGATCATCCAGTTCTTCCGCTCCGAGCGCGGTTCGGGCGATTCGAGCATCTGGCAGGTCGACCTGACGGGGGAAAATCTGCGTCGCCTGCAGACCCCGGTGGGCGCATCCGACCCTGCCTGGGGTCCGGTCTTGCCTTAGTCACAAGACAAAACTAGCTTGCCGGAGTAATTACGGCATGAAAGACTTCCGGCGACTGTCGCCATTTTAGGAGCCTATAGGATGAATCGTATTGTCATCGCGCTTACCATGTCCAGCGTGCTCGCTTTGGGCGCCTGCAAGAAGGAACCGCCCGAGGTAATCCCGCCCGCACCGCGTGATGTCTCCACGCCGGCGCCGACTCCTGCGCCCACCGCGCCGCGCGGTCCGCAGCCGGGCTCGCAGGCGCACTTCTCGTCGGCCATGGCCGGGTCGGACACGATCTACTTCGACACCGACCAGTACAACATCGACGCCACCGACATGGCCGCGTTGCGCCGTCAGGCCGAGTACCTGACCCAGTACCCGTCGACCCGTGCCACCGTTGAAGGTCACGCCGACGAACGCGGCACGCGCGACTACAACCTTGCTCTGGGTGAGCGCCGCGCCAATGCTGCGCGCGCCTATCTGGTCAGCCTCGGCATTGCCGAAAACCGTCTGCGCACGGTGAGCTATGGCGAGGAACGTCCGGTCGACACCGCGTCGACCCCGGCGGCCTGGGCGCGTAACCGTCGCGCGGTCACGGTGATGATCGACTAGTTCAGCGAATGGAGGGGAGAGCCGGCACAAGCTGGCCGACCGCGGGCGCGATGGCACTGGCCGTCGCGCCCGTTTCTCTGTGCGACTGGGGCGAGGGCGGCTCGCCGATCTGCGTGAAGAGCGCGAACAATGCCATCGCCAACACCGATGCGGTTGCCGAAATGGTCAGTTGTTTGCTCACGGTATGCACCTCGCGGCGGTTGTCTCACCCCGCAGATAGGCGACAGCCTCTCTTTTGCAACGCAGCATAATGCATCATTTTGTAACGCTGCGTGCCTTCGCAGATTTCCGTAGAGGCGGGTTTCCGCCCGAGCGCATTGTGCCTATAATGGTCAGAATGAGCCGCGCACGCCGATCGAACGACTGGGGTTTCCCTCGCTGGCGCGGCTATGAGAGCACGCGCGAAGCCGCACAGGTGCGCCTGTGTGACCGCCATGGTTGCACCGAGCCGGGCAAATGCCCCGCCCCCAAGAGCCCGAACAGCCCCGACCGCTGGTATTTCTGCGAGAAGCACGCGGCGGAGTACAATTCGAAATGGGACTATTTCGAGGGACTGAGCAAGGAAGAGGCGGCGAGCCGTGCAGGCCGCGAGCAGCGTGAGAACGCGGGCTATGCCGAAAGTGCGCACTATGGCTGGGGCGGCAGCGGCGATGGCAGCCGCAGTCAGGACGAGATGCGCGCGCTCGAAGTGCTGGAGCTGGAGGGCGACGCCGATTTCGAGGCGATCAAGCGCGAATGGCGCGCGCGGGCCAAGAAGGTGCATCCCGATGTGAAGCCCGGCGACAAGGAAGCCGCCGAGGAGTTCCAGAAGCTGCAACTGGCCTATGAAGTGCTGAAGTCAGCCGAAGAGCGGCGGACCTGGAAGGGCTGAGGCCGAACAAGGCCAGAGACCTCCCAGAATTGGGCTATCTCTGGTCCGCTCCTCACGCCGCAGCCACCGCCCGGCAGGTGGTTGCTCAGGCCACCTCGACCCGGTTCCGCCCCGCTTCCTTCGCACGATAGAGCGCTTCGTCAGCGCTGCGCAGCGCGCTCGACAGGTCGGGATGGGCGAACACGTCGGTCAGCCCGCCGGAGAAGGTGACCCCGCCAATCGCCTTGCCCGATACCTTGTCGACGAAGTGCCGCGCCGCAAACCGTTCGCGGGCCGCGTCCAGCGCCGCGCTGGCCCCCGCAAGGTCGAGCCCGCGAAACAGCAGCACGAATTCCTCCCCGCCGTGGCGAGCCACGTGACAGCTGTCGGAAATCCGGTCGAGCGCCTGCGCCACCGCGCGGATCACGCGGTCGCCGGTGTCATGCCCGTGGGTATCGTTGACGGCCTTGAAGAAGTCGATGTCGCACAGCGCCAGGCACAGCGGTTCCATTTCCGCCTGCGCGGCCATCCATTCGCTCTTGAACACGTCCTCGAACGCGCGCCGGTTGGGCAAGTTGGTCAGGTGGTCGATGGTGGCATCGCGGCGGGCCTTGGCGAGGTTGCGGCGCAGGTCGCGTGCTTCCTCGTCGCTCTTCTTCATCTGCGCTTCCATCTCGCGCGTGCGGTCGAGCATGGCGCGAGCCACCTGTGCGAGGCTGGCGACAACGTCCTCTTCGGAGGTAGAGTTGGCGACCATCTCGGTCTGCTGCGCCAGTTGCGCGCCATAGTCGCTGGCTGCCTCCTGCGCGCTGCGGGTGCTTTCGCCGAAACGCTCCATCGAACGGTCGAGTTCGCGCGCCAGACGGTCGAGGTTGGACGAGGTGGTGTCGGTGGTGTCGCTCCCGGTAATCTGCTGGTCGAGCCAGCTCTGCGTGACCGGCTCGCCCGCTTCTTCACGCTCGATGACCTTGTTGGCGAGGCGCAGGTTGGACTTGGTCATGATCGCGTGGGCCCGCAGCAGGTTGTCGGGCGAAACGGGCAGATCGTGGCGCAGCAGAAATTCGGTGATGTCTTCCAGCAACCGGGCGCGTTCGGTGATGCGCGAATTGCCATGCCGGTGGCGGTCGTTCGAGCGTGTGCCCAGACCGAACAATCGCCACAGGCGCGTGCCGCCTGCCTCGTCTTCTCTTACGCCAATGCGCGACTCATGTCCCATGTGCAGTCCCCATATCTGCCTTACCCGGCGGGGCTTAGTCAGCTTGGGCAAAGGTCAGCCTTGGCGGGAATAGGTATTTTCCCTTATTCGCGGGTTAGGCCACTGCTCCGGCAGGTGTCGACGATCAGCGCGGCTCGGGCAAGGGCGGGCAACAGCCCGAAGGGGCGGTCGTGCATCAGAACCGCAGCGGCACTAGTGCGTCTGGGTCAGATCGATTTGCGCGACGTGCCAGCGCAATTGCTCTTCGCTTGCACCGGGAACGTCGTTGACCCGGCGCAGAACCAGCGCGCCTTCCATCCGGATCGGGCGCCCGTTGGCGTCGGTGGCGGTGATTTCCGCCTCACTGGTGTAGTATGACGAGCCTGCCGCGCCTTCCATCTCGCCGCCCGGCACCGACACCGTGATGTCGCTCAAGCCGTCGAACAGGGTGTTGAAGGCGGCCTTGCTCCAGCGCTGTTTCGCGCTGTCGTCGAGCATGTCCCAGGCCTGATCGTACTCGCGCAGTTCGATTGCGCGCGCGAAGAGCAGCAGCACGTTGCGCGCGCCCGCCTCGGTGTGTTCGAGGTCCATCGCCAGCGGCACTGGCGTAAGATCGGGGTAGTGCTCATTGATGCCCGAGCCATCGGTATAGCCCGGGGGAGGAGCCGGATCATCCGAGCTCCAGAGAAAGGGCGAGGTGGGGGTGGGGGTGCTGGCCGGCGTTGCCGGGTTGCTCTTGCCCGGCACAGGCCCCCCTTCGCCGCAAGCGGCAAGAGCCAGCGTCAAAGCCGGCACGGTGGCGAGCCAGAGCGATCCGCTCGCCTGCCAAGGCGAAAAGGCGGGTGCCATACCCCGCCAAACCACCGCAGCCCGCCGATTGTTCCCGGAAGAAGCGGCGGGCCTGCCTACATCACGCTATCTCAGGGCCTCGCCCGCCAAGCATCACTTGGGGGCAAGGACCATCAGCATCTGGCGGCCTTCGAGGCGCGGATAGGCTTCGACCTTGGCGTCTTCCGCCATGTCTTCCTGCACGCGCTTCAGCAGATCCATGCCGAGGTGCTGGTGCGCCATCTCGCGACCGCGGAAGCGAAGCGTGACCTTCACCTTGTCGCCGTTGCCGATGAACTTGTGCATCGCCTTCATCTTCACGTCATAGTCGTGATCGTCGATGTTGGGACGCATCTTGATTTCTTTGATTTCCTGCGTCTTCTGCGTCTTGCGCTGGGCGTTGGCCTTTTTCTGCGCTTCGTAGCGATGCTTGCCGACGTCGAGGAACTTGCACACCGGCGGATCGGCGTTCGGGGATACCTCGACGAGGTTCAACCCGAGCTCGTGCGCCTGCTCGATCGCTTCGTTGGTGTACATCACGCCAATGTTTTCGCCCTGATCATCGATCACGCGAACCTTGTTGGCCTGGATGAAGTTGTCATATTTGGGGCCGGACTTCACCGGCGGTGCCATCATGCGGCGGGGTGGACGGGGTATGGGTTTTGCTCCTGCTATGGCGTCGGGTCGATTTGTTTGGAGGCTATGTAGGCGCGTTCGGGCCGAAATACCAGAGGCTAGGCGGCGTCTCTCCAAAGCGAAAACCGCGCCAGTTTGCGCCCCGCCGGAACCAGTGCGTCGATGGCGCGGGCGGGCTGAAGTGCCCGGAGAATCGCCGGGTCGGCGGCGTTCATCCCGCCGGTGAGCGCGCCGAAGGCGGGCAGGATCATCCGCCCGGCCCCTTGCGCATCCTCGCTCACCACCGCGCAGGGACGGCGGATGTGGCGGTGATGGACCTTGAGCTGGAGTCGCGGGTGGAAATGGCCGGAAAGTTCGGGCCGTACCTCGCCGCGCCGCGCCTCGTGGCGCAGCACCATGCCGGCGACTTCCAGCTCTTCGGCCATGGTGCCGCCGTGGCGCGCTTCCATCGCCGGATCGTGGTTGCCGGTGATCCAGACCCAGTCGGTCGCCCGTGTGAGCGCAGCGAGCATTCCGGCGGCATGGTCCTCCAGCCGGGTTGAGCCCGCCGAATCGTGGAAGTTGTCGCCGAGGCAGAACACGCGCCTTGCGCCCGTCTCGCGCACGGCCTCGGCGAGGCGGCCCAGCGTCTCGCGGCTGTCGTAAGGGGGGAGGAACTGGCCGTGCCTTGCGTAAAAGCTTGCCTTTTCGAGGTGGAGATCGGCCACCAGCAGCGCCTGCTCGCGCGGCCAGAACAGCGCGCGGCCCGGCAGCAGCACGAACTCCTCGCGGCAAAAAGGGAAGGCGAACGAAAGGGGAACCATTGGGTGCTGATGGCAAGGTCTGACCTTCATTTCAAGCTCCGCGCGCCCTGAGCTTGTCGAACGGCGGTCTTTTCTTCTAGGGCTGCGCCGAGAGTGAAGGACGATCCTTCGGTAAGCTCAGGATGAGCGGAGGTTTTATGGTTTGGACCGAGCAGACAAACGCAGCCCGCACATGGTTCGAAGCCTTGCGGGACCGCATCTGCGCCGAGTTCGAGGCAATCGAGCGCGAGGCCGGGTCCGGCGCTGCCTTCGAATACACCCCGTGGGATCGCGACACCGAAGACGGCTCGCACGGCGGCGGCGGTGTGCAGGGCAAGATGAAAGGCCGTGTGTTCGAGAAGGTCGGCGTCAACGTGTCGACCGTTTCGGGCAAGTTCGCGCCCCAGTTCGCCGCCACGATCAACGGCGCCTCCGAGGAGCACCCCGAATTCACCGCCACCGGCATCAGCCTCGTCGCGCATATGGCCAATCCGCACGTGCCCGCCGTGCACATGAACACCCGTTTCCTCACCACGCAGGCGGCCTGGTTCGGCGGCGGGGCCGACCTCAACCCGCCGATTGAATATGTCGAGGACACCGAGGCCTTCCACGCCCGCCTGCGCGCGGCCTGTGCGGCGCACAACCCGACCTATTACGAACGCTTCAAGAAGTGGGCTGACGACTATTTTTTCATCCCGCACCGCAATGTGGCGCGCGGGGTGGGCGGCATCTTCTACGACCACCTCGAATGCGAGGATCTGGCCGCCTTCGAGCGCAACTTCGCCTTCACGCGCGACGTGGGCGAGGCCTTCCTCGACGCCTTCCCCAGGATCGTGCGCGAGCGGATGGACACGCCGTTCACCGAGGCCGACAAGGCCACGCAGAAGGAATGGCGCGGGCGCTATGTCGAGTTCAACCTCGTTTACGACCGGGGCACGCTGTTCGGGCTCAAGACCGGCGGCAATATCGACGCGATCCTGATGAGCCTGCCTCCCGAAGTCACCTGGAGCTGATTGCAAGGGAGCTGATCGCAGAGGGATGACAGCAGACCTGCCTTTGCTATAGTTGCCGGTGAAACTGGCTGCCGGTCGCGGGCGGCTGCTCCGGAGAACTTCATGCGCCTGTCCTGTTCCGCCGCCCTGCTGGCCTTTGCTCTGACCGCCTGTTCGACCAGCGATGGGCCAGCGGACGAGCACCTCGTCGCACCGATCCTGACGAGCGCCGAGGCGCAGGACGAATATACCTGGGCCCGCCCCACCGAGGCGCGGGTCACGCACGTTTCGCTCGATCTGGCGCTCGATTTCGCGGCACAGCAGGTCGGCGGGACGGCGACGCTCGACATTGTCGCGGCGGATGATGCGCGGGAGATCGTGCTCGATTCCAACGGTCTGCAAGTCTCCGCCGTTACCGATGGCGCGGGCGAACCGTTAAAGTTCACCCTCGGTGAGAACGCCGATGGCAGCGAAAAGGGCGAGCCGTTCACGATCACCTTTGCCGAGGACAGCGGCGCCGTGACCGCGCCCGAGCAGATCGTCGTCACCTATAAGAGCGCGCCCGGCGCCGAGGCCTTGCAGTGGCTCTCGCCCGAGCAGACCGCCGGCAAGAAGCATCCGTTCCTGTTCAGTCAGGGGCAGGCGATCCTCAACCGCAGCTGGATTCCCACGCAGGACAGCCCCGGCATCCGCCAGAGCTGGGATGCGCGCATCGCTGCGCCAGCGGCGCTCGGCGTGGTGATGAGCGGTATCCGCCGGGGCGACGCTGAAAGCGGGCCGGACGGCACCAAGATCTACACCTTCGAGATGGAGCATTCGGTTCCGCCCTATCTGATCTCGATTGCCGCAGGCGACATCGCCTTCGCGCAGCTGGGCCCGCGCACCGGCGTCTGGGCCGAGCCTTCGGTGCTTGAGGCGGCGAAGGAAGAGCTGGGCGATACCGAGGCCATGATCGATGCGGCCGAAAGCATCTACGGCGACTATCGCTGGGGCCGCTACGACATGATCGTGCTGCCGCCGAGCTTCCCCTATGGCGGGATGGAAAACCCGGTGATGACCTTCCTCACCCCGACCTTCATCGCGGGCGACCGGTCGAACACCGGCCTGGTGGCGCATGAACTGGCGCACAGCTGGTCGGGCAACCTCGTCACCTATGCCAGCTGGCGCGATGGCTGGCTGAACGAGGGCGTCACCTCCTATATCGAGAACCGCATCACCGAGAAGGTGTTTGGCGAGCTGCGCGCCGAGCAGGAATATGCGCTGAGCTATGCGGCGCTTGTCGGCATGATCGAGCAGGAGGGCGAGAACAGCCCCGTCACCGCCATGCGCACGCCGCCCGGCACCAGCCCCTTCGACACCGCGAGCGAGGCGATCTACGACAAGGGCACCGTGTTCCTGCGCACCGTGGAGAGCATCGTCGGGCGCGAGAAGTTCGATCCGTGGCTGCGCAACTGGTTCGACAGCCACGCCTTCCAGCCCGCGACTTCGGAAATGTTCCTCGCCGACATGCGCGAGAACCTGCTGAAGGGTGACAAGGCGCTGGAAGACAAGCTGATGCTTGACGAATGGGTCTATGGCACCGGCCTTCCCGGCAACGCGCTGAAGCCCGATCCGAAGGCCTTTGCCGCTGTGGATGCGGCGGTTGCCGCCTATGCCGACAGCCGCGACCTTACGGCAATCGAGGCTGAGTGGCCCAAGTGGAGCGCGGCCGAACAGCGCCGCTTCCTCGAACGCCTGCCGGAAGAACTGTCGCCAAGCGAACTGGCGGGGCTCGATACCACGCTTGGGCTGTCGGGCACGCGCAATGCCGAGGTGCAGTTCCTGTGGCTGGATGCCGCGCTGCGCAATCGCTATCAGCCGGTGGTGCCGCAGGCCGAGGAGTTCCTCACCCGCGTGGGCCGCAACAAGTTCGTCTCGCCGCTCTACGCGCAGCTGATGGCGCAGGACGAATGGGGGCAGGCCATTGCCAGGGCGCTCTATGCCCGGACGCGCGGCGGCTATCATTCGATGACGCGGGGCAGCGTCGACAGGATCGTCGGCTGGACCGAATGACGATTCGCTAAGGGGAGCCCGGCAGCGGCGCTATCCGCGCCGGGTTTCCGTGAAACGGGCGAGCCCTCGTGTGGTTCCCCGCTCGCAAGCGTCGAACCGTTTGCCGAACGCGATGGCAGGAGCCGGGGCAGGGTTTCTGCCGGCGTGTTACAGTGTATCAGTGCGGCCCAGGGTAAACAGACCGAGGGTCGGGTAAGTCATGATCGCAAGCATCGGGTTCCTGCGGGGATCGAACGGGATTGGTGTCTTTCTGCGTCGTCCCTGGCTCTGGCCACTGGCTCTTCTGCTTTCGGTGATGGTGGCCCAGCCGGCTCAGGCCCGCCTCCAGTGCGTGCCCTACGCCCGCGATCATTCCGGCATCGAACTGCGCGGCAATGCGCACCTGTGGTGGGGCGCGGCTGAAGGTCGCTACGAGCGCGGACAGGAGCCCGAAGTCGGCGCCGTGATGGCATTCCGTTCGAGCCGCGCGATGCCGTTGGGGCATGTCGCTGTGGTCGCTCAGGTGATCGACGAGCGGCATATCCTCATCGATCACGCCAACTGGTCAACCCCCGGCGGGATCGAGACCGGGGTGCCGGTGGTCGATGTGTCCGAAGCGGGCGACTGGAGTGAAGTGCGCGTGTGGTATGGCCCGAGCGGCAGCCTCGGTTCGCGCCATAACCCGGTTGCCGGGTTCATCTATGCAGGCAGCGCGCCGTCGGTTCAGCCGGTCATCACCGTGGCGCAGGCCAGCTTGCCAGACAATATCGGGGGCTGATCGTCGCGCAGCCAATCGCGCATCGATCAATGTGATATTTTCGCAACACGAACTGAGCATTTTTGTTGCAATAGAGCAACGCTTCCTTGTTGTGCATGTGGGCCCTGTCTAAGCGGGCCGCCCCTCCTTGCGAGGGGGTACAACAGGAATGACAGAATAATGAAAAGTATTGCGTTTTTTGCCGCCGCTGCTGCGACGCTGATCGCCACCCCGGCGTTCGCACAGGGCACTGCTGCCTCGTTCACCGGCCCGCGCGTCGGCGTCGAGATTGGCGTGGCGGACGATGATTTCCTCGGCACTGAAGAAACCACTTACGGTTTCAATGCCGGCTACGATTTCGACCTCGGCAAGGTCGTGCTCGGTGCGACCGTCAATTACACCGACGTGTTCGACGGCGACGACATCGACTTCCGCGAGCTGGGCGTTGGTGCCCGTGCCGGTGTGAAGGTCGATCCTTCGGCGCTGCTCTATGCCACGGTCGGCTATTCGGATATCTCGGTTTCGAACCTGAGCGTGGATGGCGTCAAGCTCGGACTGGGCGGCGAAGTTGCCCTCGGCCAGCATCTCTATGCCAACCTCGAAACCCGCTATGCCAGCTATGACTTCGACATCGATGTCTATCAGACTGTCATCGGCGTGGGCTATCGCTTCTAGGCGCGAGTACCGGTTTTGACCGCTGCTGTGGCAGCGGCAGGCCTTGCGGGCCGCACCCGGTGATGGGTGCGGCCCTTTTGCATATGTTGGCCCGATAACACTTCAACTTACAAAACGGGCTTGCTCAACCCCGCGCCAAACCGCACATCTGCGCAGATATGCTCCGCCAATATGAACTCGTAGAGAGGGTCAAGGAATACGACCCCAATGCCGACGAGGCGCTTCTCAACCGCGCCTATGTTTACACCGTGCAGAAGCACGGCAGTCAGAAGCGCGCCTCGGGCGACCCCTATT
Organism: Aurantiacibacter xanthus; assembly: GCF_003584015.1. Lineage (GTDB taxonomy): Bacteria > Pseudomonadota > Alphaproteobacteria > Sphingomonadales > Sphingomonadaceae > Alteraurantiacibacter > Alteraurantiacibacter xanthus. The sequence goes on along the minus strand of NZ_QXFM01000105.1, from coordinate 7,524 downwards.
TCAGCCATCCGGTCGAAGTGGCCGGGCTGATGACCGACCTCAAGCTCGACCAGCAGACGATCATCACCGCGCTGCTCCACGATACGGTGGAGGATACGCTCGCCACCATCGAGGATATCGAGCTGAACTTCGGCCCCGAGGTCGCCCGGCTGGTCGATGGGGTGACCAAGCTTTCCAAGATCGAGCAGCTCACTGACGACGAACGCGCCGCTGAGAATCTGCGCAAGTTCCTGCTTGCGATGAGCGAGGACTTGCGCGTGCTGCTGGTGAAGCTGGCCGACCGGCTGCACAATATGCGCACGCTGCACCATATCTCGAAGCCGGAAAAGCGCCGCCGGATCGCGCGCGAGACGATGGATATCTACGCCCCGCTGGCCGAGCGGGTGGGCATGTACGAATATATGCGCGAGATGCAGCTGCTCGCCTTCGAACAGCTGGAGCCCGAGGCCTATGCCACCATCGTCTCGCGGCTGGAGCAGCTGCGGTCTTCCGATGCCGGTCAGGTCGACCGGATCGCGCTCGATTTCAAGCAGGCGTTGAGCGAGGCGGGGCTCGAGGTCGAGGTGTGGGGGCGCGAGAAGCACCCCTATTCGATCTGGAAGAAGATGGCCGAACGTCACCTGCCGTTCGAACACATCTCGGACATCATGGCCTTCCGCGTGTTGACCGACAATGTCGACGACTGCTACCGCGCGCTGGGCGTGCTGCATCAGGCGTTCCAGATGGTTCCGGGGCGGTTCAAGGACTATATCTCCACGCCCAAGACCAACGGCTATCGCTCGATCCACACCACGGTGTTCTACGACAAGTCGATGCGCTGCGAGGTGCAGATCCGTACCCGCGAGATGCATCGCACCAATGGCTTCGGCCTTGCGGCGCACTGGGCCTACAAGCAGGGCGGCAAGGTCGATGGGCAGGTCGGCTGGCTGCGCGACCTGATCGAGATCGTCGAGCAGAGCCACGATCCCGAGGAGCTGCTCGAACACACCAAGCTGGCGATCTATCAGGACCGGATCTTCGCCTTCACCCCAAAGGGCGCGCTGCACCAGTTGCCCAAGGGCGCGACGGCGGTCGACTTCGCCTATGCCGTCCACACCGATCTCGGCGCGCAGACCGTAGGCGCGAAGATCAACGGGCGGCACATGCCGCTGCGCACGCCGCTCGGCAACGGCGATGTGGTCGAGATCATCAAGGGCAAGAGCGCGCAGCCGCAGCTGCACTGGCTCGGTTTCGTGGTGACGGGCAAGGCGCGTGCGGCGATCCGGCGCTCGGTGCGCCTGCGTGAGCGGGCCGAGATTGCCGAGGTCGGCCGCGCGCTGTTCGACGATATCGCCAAGGAGATGCCGACCAAGATCGGCAAGAAGGCGATAGCCCAGGCCCTGGAGCGGCTCGACCTGCCGAACGAGGAAGCGCTGATGGAGGCCATCGGCTCGGCCAAATTGAGCGACCGCGCGGTGATGGAGGCGCTGGTTCCGGGCAGCACCGCCGACCTGCCCGAGGAGATGAAGCCCGGCCACGCGCTGTCGATCAAGGGGCTGACGCCGGGGGTGGGCTTTACGCTGGCGGAGTGCTGCCACCCGGTGCCGGGCGACCGCATCGTGGGGCTGCGCCATGCGGGCGAGAGCGTGGCGGTCCATGCCATCGACTGCCTTCAGCTGGCCAATGGCGAGGATATCGACTGGATCGACCTGTCGTGGGGTGAACGCTCACAGGGGGCGGTGGGGCGGCTGTCGGTGACGCTCTACAACCGGCCAGGTACGCTGGCCGAGATGGCGGGTGTGTTCGCCAAGGCCGGGGCCAATGTGATCAATCTCGAACTGGCCGAGCGCGACGAGCTGTTCCACACGGACATCGTCGATCTTGAAGTGCAGGATCTGGCGCATCTGACGCGCATTGTGTCGGCTCTCAGGGCAACCGACGCGGTGGCTCAGGCCGAGCGCGTATGAGCATCGGCATCATCGGCATAGATCATGTGCAGATCGCCATGCCGCCGGGTGAGGAAGACAGCGCGCGGGCGTTCTACGCCGACATTCTCGGGCTGCGCGAAGTGCCCAAGCCCGCCGACATGGCCAAGCGAGGCGGATGCTGGTTCACGGGCGGCGGCGCGCAGATTCATCTAGGGGTGGAGCAGGGCTTCGTGCCGGCGAAGAAGGCGCATCCGGCCTTGCTGGTGGGTGATCTGGCGCAGTTTCGCGCCCGGCTGGCAGAAGCGGGCGTGGCGAGCAGTGATGGCGGCGCGCTGGAAGGTTATGTGCGGGCGGATATTCACGATCCCTTCGGCAACCGGATCGAATTGATGCAACGTCTGGCCGACTAGGGGCGCGTTAGAGCAGTTCCAGCTCGACGGTCACTTCGCTACCCTGCACGATCCCCTCGGCCTTGCGGATCGCGGCCTTGAGCGGAAGGATATAGCCCTCGTCGCTCGCCGGGAAGACCGAGGTGTTCCACTCGCTGTCCCCGACGCGCACACGCACCTTGACCGAGCCGAACCCGCGCCCGCTGCCGAATTCGAGCCGCCGCATGGCCTCGTGCGCGGCGATGGCCTCGCCTGCTGCGCCGTCGATGGTGAGGAAGTGCCAGCTGCCGGGGGAGGTGGCGCTGGTCCAGAGCCACACTTCGCCGGTGTGGGTGAGGCTATCGCTCATTGGACGGGCCTTATCGGCACCTGCACGTTGCACACATCGACCCCGCCAGCGGGCACTTCGTAGAAGCTGTCATGCCGGTTGGCGCGCACTTCGACGTAGCGCGCGAAGCTATCGCTCGCGGTGTCGAGATATTCGTAGGCAGGCGGATCGGACATCTCGCTGGCGAGCCGCACGCTGACGATGGGCGTATCTTCACTGCGCTCGGCATAGACCCCGGCCTCGGCCGTGCCACGGGGGAGGGTGGACAGATATTCGATCCCCGCGATCACCCGCCCGACCACCGCGATGTTGCGATCGAGCTGGCGCGGAGCGTGGCCAATCACGGCGTAGAGTTCGCTGCCGGTGCCGGTATCGGGCGCAAGGTCACGCGCGACACCGACCGAGCCGTAGCAGTGGACGGGCCATCCGCTAAGTTGTGTGGTGTCGGCCGAAATCGCATAGGCGGTCGGCCAGCCATCGAAGAACTGAGCCCAGTCGGCATAGTTGTCTTCGAGATAGTCTCGGGGGTGCCATAGAACGATCTCGTCACCATCTTTGCCCCAAGTTTCAACGTAGGGGACCATCGGTGACACCACGCCCTCAGGTAGCGGCCCCGGATCCATGTCCAGCTCGGGATCGCCGCCGCCCCATTGCGCGACCCAATTATCGACCACGCGGTAGATGCTCTTGCCGTCCCACCAATGCGCGCGCGCAAGCGTCTTGATGTTCTCGACCCATGGCTGACTGAACGGCGGCGGCAGAAGCTGGATCACCACCCGGCGCGCCGAGCCGTCGGCGGCGGGCGAAAGTTCCATCACGAGAATGTCCTCGGGCGCGATCTGCACCCACTCCTCGGGCGTAGCTGCGGCAACCACGCTTCCGGGCGCGGGCGGCTCCTCCTGCGCCATGGCAGGCGCGGCGAGGGTAAGCAGGCTGGCGGCCATCAGGCGAAGAGTGATCATGGGCGCGAGAGTGCCACCCCGGCGCGCTTTGGCAAGCTACAAAACCTGGTCTTCAAGCGTGTGCATATCCGCATCGGACAATCCGAAATGGTGCCCGATCTCGTGGATCACCACGTGGGCGACAAGGTCTTCCAGAGTGACATCGCCGCGCTCGCACCATTCCAGCAGGATCGGCAGGCGGAACAACCGCACCCGTTCGGGCATGGTGCCAGAGTGGTCGATCGACTGTTCGGTCAGCGGAATGCCTTCGTAAACGCCGGTAAGCTCGTAGGCGCTTTCGATCCCGAGATCGTCGAGCAGGGCGTCTTCGGCGAAGTCCTCGATGGCGAGGTTGAGGTTGCCGAGCTGCTCGGCAAAGGCGGCGGGCAGGCGCGCGAGGGTCTGGCGCGCGATGGCCTCGATTTCCTGTGCGTCGGGTGCCTTGGCGAAAGTACGGATCATGGGCTTTTGCCTAGACTGCGCAAGCACGCTTGTCATCCGCCCCGCGCGCCGCTACGGCGACGCCCTTGTCCGACCGATCCCGCTTTCGAGCGAGGCTGGCAGACATGCGGAGCGGTGGCCGAGTGGTCGAAGGCGCACGCCTGGAAAGTGTGTATACGGTAACCCCGTATCGAGGGTTCGAATCCCTCCCGCTCCGCCAATGGCCCTTCCCGGAAAGCCCCAGAAACGCCTGTTTTCCTTGATTTTCTGCGATTTTGCGCTATTAGATGTTCTCTATTTGTTTCAGACATTCTCCCTCCATCCCCGTCGATTGGGGGCACCGTTGGGGGCACTGAAGCACAAATCTGGGGGCACCGATGCTCAGCGAAATTGCAGTCCGGCAGGCAAAGTCGAAAGACAAAGATTACAAGCTTTCCGATTCCGAAGGCCTCTATCTCTACGTCACCAAGACCGGAAAGCGCAGTTGGCGCCTCAAGTATCGGTTTGCTGGAAAAGAACGGCGACTGGTATTCGGTGCTTACCCGGAAATCTCGCTCAAGGAGGCGCGAGAAAAAAAGGTCGAGGCTCGCAAACTGCTGGCCGAGGGCAGGGATCCTGGCATCGAGGCAAAGAAGGAAGCAATCGGCCGCAGCCGCGCGGCTGCCAACACGTTCGAAGTGATGGCGAGAAGCTGGTTCGCACTGCAGGAGGACCGATGGACGCCTGTCCACGCGAATGATGTGATCACCAGCCTTGAGAAGGAGGTATTTCCGTGGGTCGGCGCGCTGCCTGTTGCTGAGCTTGATGAACCAATGGTTCTCACCGTCCTTCGCAAGATCGAGAAGCGCGGAGCAATCGAGACTGCGCACCGGGTCCGCCAACGCATGTCTGCTGTATTTGTCCACGCCATCGCTGAAGGCCATGGCACGCGTGATCCTGCTGCAGTTGTTGGCAAGGCTCTCAAGCCAGTGCCTCGCAGCAAGAAACGTCCAGCGATCCTGGATGTCGAAGGTCTGCAGGACATGATCCGCAAAACCGAAGTGGAACCTGCGTCGCCATTAACCAAACTTGCCTCTCGGTTTGCGGCCCTGACCGCCCAACGACTTGGCGCGATCCGAACCGTGGCATGGGAAGAGCTCGAGGAAATCGACTGGGAGAGCGGGGAACCTTGTCCGGAGGCTTTGTGGCGTATTCCGGCTTCCCACATGAAGCTCACCATTGACCTGAAGCACGACGAGACATTCGACCACCTTGTGCCGCTGCAACCTGAAGCAGTTTCCGTGCTAAGGGCCGCGCGGCGATTGACGGGGCGCGGTCCGCTCGTGTTCCCGAGCATTCGGAATGCCCGGGTGCCGATGAGTGAGAACACGCTGAGCTATTTCTACAACCGATGCGGCTATCAGGGTCGCCATGTTCCCCACGGTTGGCGTGCGTCATTCTCCACGATCATGAACGAATGGGCAGAGCGCAACGGGTCACCGGGCGACAGGTATGTCATCGACCTGATGCTGGCTCATATCCCGCAAGGCGTCTCGGGATCGGAGGGTGCATACAACCGCGCTGCGTTCCTCGAACGTCGTAGGGAAATTGCCATTGAGTGGGCTCGGATGATCTTTGGGTGTTTTTGCGAGCCAGGGAAGTTGTTGAGCTATCCCTCGCGCTAGACTGCACCAAGCCAATCGACGCGTAGTCGATCGAGACCGACAACCTCTCCTTCGGCAGTCACCTCGTTGCCGAAATGGTCGTTCGCGGGCTCGACGTCTTCGAGCACCCAATGATCGCCCGCCTCGGTTACGATGGTGAAGCCGCGTGGCAGTTGCTCGAGCCGTCCGCTGATACGTTTTCGATTCGTATTCATGAGCGACTATATGCCATCCAACGCTGCAAAACGCTCCTGACATATGCTGGCGTTTCCCGATTTCTCGGGATGCCACCCGCACGTGTGACGGCACCGGGACCGGCGTTGTAGGCAGCGAGCGCTAACTGGACATCGCCAAAGCGGTCCAGCATCTGCCGCAGGTAACGCGCACCGCCATCGATGTTCTGGGCGGGATCATGCCGGTTGCGAACGCCAAGCTCACGGGCGGTTGCCGGCATCAGCTGGGCAAGTCCGGCAGCGCCAACTGGGCTGATAGCCATCGGATTGAAACGGGACTCGGCCCAAACCAATGCCTGCATCAGTCCAGGCGGAAGACGATACTGAACCGCCCCGCGATTGCCGGAGGCCATTTGGTTTGAGTTATGCCGCCATCGGGCGTTCGTCCAGCATGGCGTAGTATCGTGCTTCGGCTTCGGCGGGCGGGATGTTGCCGATTGGCTCGAGCAACCGCCTGTTGTTGAACCAACTCACCCATTCGAGCGTGGCATGTTCGACAGCCTCGAACGACCGCCACGGCCCGCGTCGGTGGATCACCTCGGCTTTGTAGAGTCCGTTGATCGTTTCGGCCAAAGCGTTGTCGTAGCTGTCGCCAACGCTGCCCACCGAAGGTTCGATCCCGGCTTCGGCGAGACGCTCGGTGTACTTGATCGAGACGTACTGGCTACCGCGGTCGGAGTGGTGGATAAGACCGCCATGATGGACGGGCCGCCGATGATGGATCGCCTGCTCCAGGGCATCCAGGACGAACCCGGCATGCGCGGTCCGGCTCACTCGCCAGCCCACGATATAGCGGGCGAACACGTCGATCACGAAGGCGACGTAGACGAACCCGGTCCAAGTCGCGACGTACGTAAAGTCCGACACCCACAGCATGTTCGGCGCCGGGGCATGGAACTGCCGGTTGACCTGATCGAGCGGGCAAGGCGCCGCCTTGTCGCTCACCGTCGTCTTCACCGGCTTGCCCCGGATCACGCCCTGCAGACCAAGATCGCGCATCAGCCGCTCGACCGTGCATCGGGCGATGTCGAAGCCTTCGCGCTTCATCTGCCGCCACACCTTCCTTGCACCATAGACGCCGAAGTTCTCGGAGAACACGCGCAGCACCTCGGGCTTCAGGGCCTGATCGCGCTGGGCACGGGCCGACATTCGCGAGGGATCGCGCCGCTGCGCGACACGCTCGTGGTAGGTGGATGGGGCGATCGGCAAAACCCTGCAGATCGGCTCGACCCCGTACTCCTCGCGATGCTCGTCGATGAACCCGCTCATCGCTTCAGTGGGCGGTCGAGCTCCGCCTGGGCAAAATAAGCAGACGCCTTGCGCAGGATCTCGTTGGCCTGGCGCAGCTCGCGGTTCTCGCGTTCCAGCGCCTTGAGCTTGTCAGCCAGCTCGGACGGAACGCCAGCACGCATGCCCTTGTCGACCTCGGACTTCTTCACCCACTCGAGCAGCGTGTAGGCCGAGCAGCCAATCTTGCCGGCAATCGATGTCACCGCGGCCCAGCGCGAGGGATGATCCTTCTCGCTGTCGAGAACCATCCGCACCGCCCGCTCGCGAACCTCGGGTGAAAACTTGTTCGTCGTCTTGCTCATAGACCCTTCCTCTCAGGAGTTGGGGCCTCCGGCAATCGCGGGGCGGTTCA
>NZ_QXFM01000104.1 GCF_003584015.1 Aurantiacibacter xanthus | reverse complement strand
GCGAGTCCCAGCCGCGCTTCGGCTTCGCGCGTCGCCGCGCGTGCTGCGGCGTGCCGCGCCGCGAAAGGCGCACTATCGAGGCGAAAGAGGATCTGACCGCGGCGGACTATCTGCCCCTCGGGGACGCTGACATGGGCGATATAGCCCGAGACGCGCGGCTTGAGGTCGACCGTCTCGACCGCCGTCAAGCGCCCGGTATAGGTCGAACGCGGCACGTGATCCTGCACGACCACCGATGCTGCAAGCACCATCGGCGGCGCCGGAGCGGCGGCCTGTTCATCGCCTCCCGGCCCGCCCACCCAAAACACCACCAGCCCCGTCGCCAATATCATACCCAGTGCCGCGGCAACCCGTGATTTTCGCATCTCAACCTCCGAATCAGCGCCCGCTGATCCGAATGGATGGGGGCGTTCAAACTCGGGGGTTGCGGTTTTCCATCGTTGGAGGGTCAAGGGCTTTTTCGCCGGTAGTTTGAACAGGGAGGCGCGCGCGGCGAATTTCCACACGGCGTCCGCCGCCGCGAATTTCCGCGCTCGACCTCGCTACGGCCCCTCAGGCGCATACCTCGATCGATCGAGACGAAATTAGGCTTTTGGCTATTGACCATGCCAGCGTTGGAAGCCCGACCCCCGGCATCAATCGCAATAAGCGGGAAACTGATCTTGGGGAATTCCAATGCAGGACTTCATACCCGATCCGAAGAGATGGGCCGCTCTCGCGCTGCTTTGCGCCGCCCAGTTCATCGTGATCCTCGATACATCGATCATCGGCGTGGCCTTGCCCGCCATGCAGGCCGACCTCGGCTTCAGCGCGGGCGGGCTGAGCTGGATCTTCAATGCCTATGTCATCGCCTTTGGCGGCTTGCTGCTCCTCGGCGGACGGCTGGGCGATCTGCTCGGCGCCCGCCGCATCTTTGCGGGCGGATTTGCCATACTCACCTTGGCGTCGCTGCTGGCAGGGCTGGCGCCAAGCCAGGAGATGCTGCTTGCCGGACGGGCTTTGCAGGGCGTGGGCGCCGCGCTGATCGCGCCATCCGCCCTCACCATCCTCATGCGCCTTTTCGGGCATGATGGTGCCGAACTCGGCAAGGCGTTCGGTTTCTGGGGCGCCGCTGCCGCGGCGGGCGGCTCGGCCGGCGTGTTTCTGGGCGGCGTCATTACCGAATGGATGAGCTGGAACTGGACCTTCCTGATCAACGTGCCGCTCGGCCTTCTCGTGCTGGCGCTCGTTCCGGCCGTGCTCGGCAAGTCACCGCGCAGCAGCGGCGGCATCGACTGGTTCGGGGCGATCAGCGTCACAGGTGCGCTTGTCAGTCTCGTCTATGCCATCGTCTCGATCGAATCAGCCGGCTCCGACCCTTCGCAGACATTGTCGATACTGGTGGTTTCGGGAATTCTTTTCGCAATCTTCCTGATTGCCCAGTTCGCGCGGCGCGAGCCGCTTCTTCCCCTCGGCATTTTCAAGGCGCCGAACCTCGCGGCGGGCAATCTCGTGATGGCTTTGCTCGGGGCCGCCTGGATCCCGCTTTGGTTCTTCCTGAACCTCTATCTCCAGCAGATCCTCGGCCTCTCGGCGCTCGCCAGCGGCCTCGCGCTTTTACCGATGACCGTGACGATCATGGTCGTGATGGTCGGCCTTTCGGGCAGGTTGATCGGACGGTTTGGCGCCAAGCCCAATCTTGTGCTCGGGCTGCTGCTCATGGGCGGCGCGCTCTGGATGTTCGCGAACCTGCCGCCGGACGGAACTTTCTTGATGGACGTTCTGCCGGCTTCTCTCCTCGCCGCCTTCGGCATGGCCCTGGCCTATATTCCGACGACGATGACGGGCATGGCCGGCGCGAGGCCCGAGGAGACAGGCCTGGCATCAGGGCTGATCAACACGACCTACCAGATCGGCTCCGCCATCGGCCTCGCCATCATGGTTGCGCTCTCGACCTCCGGTTCCGGCGAAGGCACCGGCCAGACCGCCGAAACCATGCTGGCCGGTTTCCAGACCGCCTTCCTGGGAGCGGGGGTCGCCGCCGGTGTTGCCGCGCTCGCGGCGCTGCTGTTCGTTGGAACCTCCGGGCCGCAAAAGGATGTACCGGTCGGCTGAAAGCCTCACGTCAGCGGGGGCCATGCCTCCGCTGGCGCGGCATATGGAGGACGCGGGTTTCGCGGGGACGGCTGGGAATCGGCGCTGTTTTCGGCAATCAGGTGCTCCCGTCATACTCGGCCAATGATGGATGCCCCCGCCCAGCGATTCGGGGGCGGATGGCTTCAAGCGCCCAGACTGCGGGTTTCTGCGTTTTGGGACGACAGCCCGTTCAACAGGATCGAACGGATGGAAAAGACAGGAACGCGACTCCCGCGCGCGGCTCTGATCCTGTAGGTATCCCGCAAGCGAAGGTCTCCGGCAGGAGATCCTTTTCGGAGCGAACGGGGGCTTTTCGTTCGACCTCCACCATTCATCGACGAGGGTCGAGCCATGACGCGCAGCCGGCTAGTGCGCGTGGCCTGTATGAGCCGCCATTGCCTGGCCGGGCGCGTCGAGGCTGCAACCGGCATTTCCGTCCCAGTCGATCCCGATTGTCGGGTGCTCGATCTGGAATTTCGTCTTCAGTTCGTGCTCGACCTGGCCAATCACATGGCGGATATCGGCTCCGTCCGCCGGCTGCACCTGGAGCGTCGCCAGCACGCGCCCCGACGTCAACGACCAGATATGGATATGGCTGGCATTCTGCAGGCCCGGGACGGCCGCACGAAGATGTTCGGATATTTCGGAACTGCTGGCGTTGGCGGGCGCGCCTTCGAGCAGGATATGCAATGTGTTCTTGAGCAGGCTCCACGCGCTGCGCAGGATCAGCAGCGACACGAGCACCGAGAGAATAGGGTCGATCGGGGTCCAGCCCGTGAACCAGATCGCGCCTGCGGCCACGATGGCGCCGACGGAGCCGAGCAGGTCGCCCATCACGTGCAGCACCGCACCCTTGACATTGACATGGTCTGAATCGCCGCGGGTGAGAAACCAGAGGACGAAAAGGTTCACGAGCATGCCCGTGAGGGCGACCACGAACATCGAGCCGGCCAGAACCGGTCCCGGATTCTGGAAACGCTCGACCGCTTCGTAGAGAACCCACGCGACAATGCCGAACAAAGTGAGGGCATTGACGAACCCGGCGATCACCTCGAACCGGGCGTAGCCAAAGCTGCGCTGCCCGTCGGCAGCCCGCCTTCCGAGACGGAAGGCGGCGTAAGCGAGGCCGAGCGCGATGGCGTCGGTCAGCATATGTCCGGCATCGGCCAGAAGCGCGAGCGAGCCCGAGAGATATCCGCCGACAGCTTCGACGAACATGAAGGCGAAGATGATCAGGAAGGAAAGGAGAATCTTGCGTTCGTTATCCTCCGTAACCACCGGAAGATGCGAGTGATCATGGTCATGTCCGCCCACGTGGTGGTGATCATAGCCATGTCGATCGTGGGATGAGCGTGGATTTGGCATGGTTCGTTCCATCGGTTTCGGTTCGGCGGAGCCGGGTTTGATCCCAAGGTCGGCGGCGCCTGTTACGCAGCTGGCGCTTTGGCACGGATGTCCGCACTTCCGATCTACTATGGCCGGCCGCGATCAACTGTACGCGCGATATGCCCGACCCTGTCCGCGAAGAGACCGGGCGATATCGAATTCGTGTGGCTTGCATTAGAAGTTCGAGAAAGGGGCGCGGTTGCAACGGCGTGCCCCGGCGCGGTCACGGCGCCGGCGGAACGGTGACGACGAAGGGCACCGTCCGCACCTCGCCGCCACCCATGAACTGGATCCACAGTGCATAACGGCCCGCGCGTGGCGGCGCTGCGTGAAGCATCAGCTTGGCCGGGATGGCCGCCCCTGGATCGGCATGGGATCCATGCGCGTGCTGCCCATGTGCATGATGGCCGCCTTTCGGAGCATCCGCCATGGCGTGCGCGTGAACATAGCCGAGATCGTCGGTGCTCACGAAGACCGCATGCGCGGGCACGCCGAGATAGAGCCCGAGATCGGTCGCGGGCCTGCCATCCTTCAAAATCGTCAAGGCGATCATGTTTTCGGCGCCGGCCCGGAGCGCCGCGGCGTCGAGCTCGATCGAATAGGGGCCGTCGGATCCCTCTGCGGCGGCGACCGGCGGCGATTGCTGCGCGACCGGGGTCTTTTCAACATCGACCGGCACGTCGAAGCGGACGACCTGCTGGCCGAGCCCCTTCGGCATGACATCGGCGTACACATGATAGAGCCCGGCCTTGGGGAAACGCACCTCGATCCGGAAGCGCCCGTCCGGCCCGGGTTTCTCCGGATGCTCGTGCACGAAGGTCGAGAAGGCGCTGTCGGTCGCCAGCAAGTGGAGTTCCCGCGCCAGTTCCTCGTCGAACTGGGTGACGGGCTGCCCCGTCATCTTGTCGGTAAAAGCGATCACCAGCTCGCGCGCAAGCGGCCCGGTCTCCCGGACAGTGAGTTCGGCGGTCACTTTCTCCGTGATGCCGGGAAGAGCAAAGGCACCGCTCAGGGGAGCCTCCGCCGCGAAGGACGGTCGTGCCGCCATGCCCGTCACCGCCAGCGCCGCCGCGCCGGCCATGAAAAAATGTCTGACATCCATGATCTAATCTCCCGATCGGATGGCTGCGGCTGCGGGACGTGTCCCGGCCGGATAGCCTGCTTCGCTGAGCGCCGCGAGGAATGCGGCTTCGTCCGCCACGCTCTCGACCCGAACCTCGCGCGCGGGCGGGTCGGTTTCGATGCGGGCCTGCGGGTCGACGCTTTGCAGCGCCCTGGTGACCGACCTGGCGCAGCCGCCGCAGGTCATATCGGGGATATAGAAACGGCGCATAAAATCTCCTGGTGATGCGATCTTCAGGCGATGTGGGGTTTGCCATCGTGACAAGGTCAAGGACCGCAGGGCGAAATTATTTTTTCACGAACGACGCTTGACCTGCCCACGATGGCAAACCCCATCTCCATCGGCAGGAACCCGAGAACAAAGGAGAATCCCATGCAATTCCTTGTACCCGATATGACGTGCGGTTCCTGTGTGCCGCACGTCACCGACGCTATCGCCAAGGTCGATCCCGGCGCCGTGGTCGAGGCCGATACCGTCGCCCGCACAATCACCGTCACTACCTCCGCCAGCCAGCAGGAAATCGAGGAGGCACTCACCGACGACGGCTATCCCGCCACCGCGATCTGAAACAGGAGAAGTGAAGCGCATGGAACATGACCAGCATCGCGGCCACATGCGATCGCCCCCTTCCGGAAACCCGGTCATTCGCGCCTATCAGGAAGCGAATGACCGGATGCACGCCGCCATGACGATCAAGTTCAGCGGCGATGCCGATTTCGATTTTCTTCGCGGGATGATTCCGCATCACCAGGGCGCCATCGAGATGGCGCAGGTCGTCTTGAAACATGGAGCCGACCCCGAGGTGCGCCAGCTGGCCGAAGCGATCATCGCCGCCCAGGAGAATGAAATCGAACAAATGCAGCGGTGGCTGAACCGCTAGGCCGCCTGCCACATCTCGCCGACCCGTTACCCCTCCCTCAGCCCCCCTGAGCGGGTCGGTCAAGTGCCCGAACGTCGGTGAACACCGACGCCCGGCCATGGGTGCGCTTCGGTATCCAATCATGGAGCCGGGGCGCGCTTCATCCGGCTTCCCGGCCGAAATGCTTTGGTCTTGCCCGTCCCGAAACCCGTGACCGCATCGCGCATTCGACGCCATCGGATAAAAGCACATGATCTGCGACGCCGGCCGGTCGGGGCGCGATCAGCCTGCGATGCTGCCGGGCTGTCGACAAGGTTCAAATATGGGCGCCGGTCCGAAAGTTGCCGGCCACTTGCGATCGGCTTCGCCCGCTTCATCTGATGGTATATTTCCCTGCCTCGGCATCGCGGCATATGTGGGACTTTTTGGCCTTGGGACGCGGAGCCTCTCGAATATTTGGACCTGTTCGCCGCAGACCCGCCGCAATGCGGACCATTTGCGATTGTTGGCGGATCCCCGGCGCCGGCATGAAATCTTCGGATATGGCTCCGATCCCGGCCTCAGCGGTGCCGGTCCCGATACCGTCACCTGGCCGCGATCTCCGGTCGCGAGCGCCGCACCGCGAACCAGGCTGTCGCAAGTCCCGCGACCAGCAGCGCCGGGAATGCGGCGATGTTGACCGTCGCCCAGCCTTGACCGGTCTGTATCGTGCCGGCCGCGAGCGTCGCGAGCGCCGTGGTGCCGAACACGAGAAACTCGTTGGCGGCCTGGGTTCTGGCGCGCTCCGCCGGTTCATAGGCTTCGGTGAGAAGGGTCGTGCCGCCGATAAACAGGAAGTTCCAGCCGACACCGAGGAGAAGCAGCGAGGCCTGGAAGGCCAATAGCGCCGACCCGCTGAGCGCGATAGCAAGGCTTACCGACAAGAGGAGTGCGCCTGCGACGAGGATACGCAGCACCCCGAAGCGGGCGATGAGCCCGCCGGTGAAGAAGGACGGCGCGAACATACCGACGAGATGCCAGCGCGTGACGCTGGCCGCGGCATCGACCTCGTGGCCAGCGGCGACCACCGCGAGCGGCGAGGCGGTCATCACGAAGCTCATCACGATATAGGCGGCGGCGGCATTGAGCGCCGCGACGACGAACACCGGCTGGCGCATGATCGCCAGCAGCGGGCGTCCGCGCGCGTCTGCCTCCGCCGCGATCGCGGGCGGCGTCGCGCGCAAAGCTGCAAGCACGGCGATAGAGAAGAGAGCGAGCAGCGCGGCAGCGAGAAAGGCCCCCATATATTCGGCCGCCGGAACAAGCGCGCGCGTTCGCGCTGCTACCTCGGGGCCGATGACCGCGGCGGCCACTCCGCCCGCCAGGACCCATGATACGGCCTTCGGGCGGAACGCCGGCGCGGCGAGGTCGGCGGCGGCGAAGCGGTAATACATGGCGGACGCCTGGAAGACGCCGATCAGTGCGTTGCCGAAGCAGAACAGCGCGAAGTCCCCTCTGGCGATTCCCCAAGCCGCGAGGCTGGCGCCCGCGGCGCCGACGAAAGCGCCGAGCTGGAAGCCGGCGCGGCGCCCGATCCGCGCCATCAGCATCGAAACCGGAATGGTCGTGACGGCGGTGACGACGGTGCTTAGTGCGAGGGGGAGCGTCGCGAGGCTCGGGATCGGCGCAAGCGCCGCCCCAACGAGCCCCGAAAAAGTGAAGATCACCGAGAGCGTCGAAAGATAAAGTGCCTGGGCGACGCTGAGGATCAGAACCGGCCTGCGCGCGCCACCGGACATTTCTATCATCTCTTGCGTCACGTCCGCCGCTCCGTCGACGCGCACCACGGGGCCAATGCCGCTTTCTCCGCGGCGAACCGCGCCGGGTTGCGGCGGAGGCGGAGGCGCGCGCGTCCAGCCGGGGCTATCGCGGCCTTGTCGTTTGCCATGTCATTGCGGTTCGGCCCGTCGCCGCGCGCGTCGCTTTTGGCGAAGGAGGCGAGATGCTCAAGCGCGCTCACCATCGCCTGAATGTCGGTGATATGGCGCTTCAGCGCATCGGCGTGGCGGTGCGCGATCGTCCCGGCATCGGCGTCCGAACGGGCGCGCCAGAGCTGAAGCAGGATCAGCGCCCGTTCGATTGTCAAGCCGAGATCGCGGCCGCGGCGGGCAAGGCGCAGCATTTGCGAAAAGGCGCGGCGGCTGCCTGCCGTGCCGCCCACCCTGGCGATGAAGCCTATTTGCTCCAGATCCCGGATCAGCCTCGCCGAAGCGCCGATCAACATGGCGGCCCGCCCGACATTCATGATGCCGTCTTCCCGCCTGCTTGGCGCGCCGCGTACTGAAACGGTGGCTCGGTGTTGGCGCGCGTGGCATCATCGGGTGCGGCGACATCGGTTTTGACGCGGCGGGCCGGGTGGGCAACGGCTTCATCCTCCTTGCCGAGCCATGCGACCTCAATGTTGGTGAGCGGCTGTGCGCGGCACGCCAGAATGAGCCCTTGCGCCTTTTCCTCGGGGGTGAGTGCGAAGCACGTGTGGGGCAGCATGTCGACCTCGCCAGCCACGAGCCGCGACTTGCACGTGCCGCAGCGGCCCGAACGGCAGCCATGCGGATAGGCGATGCCGGCATCGAGCGCCGCCTCGAGGATTGTCTGGCCGTCGCCGACCGCGATGGCGCGGCCGGCTTGGTGGATATCAACGGTTCGCGTCACGGCCGCCCCCCGCTCAAACGGCGTCGGCGAGGCCAAGCGCCTCGACGAGCCTCGGCTTCTGCGATGCGAAGGTTCCGTGGAAGATTTGGTCGCCAACAAGCGTGATCGGTGCGACGCGCACGCCGGTGCGCATCTTGGCTTCCGCCATGATCGCCGGGTCCGACATATCCTTTTCGGTCCAGGCGAGTCCGCGGCTGGTCAGCCACGCCTTAAGTGCTCGGCAATCGGGACAGGTCGCTGTGGAATAGATGAGTATCTCGGGAGTGGTCGCAGGCATGATCTTGTTCCTTGTCGGTCACGAGCGGCGGAGAGGAGCGACGGCTTGGGGCCGTCGGAATGCCTCCTCGTGCTGGCCGCCCGCCAGGAGATGCGGCTTCCAACGATGGCAGGGTCAACCCTAATTCGGTCGAAGCGAATGCCGATGATGTGTGGTCAGTCGGCGCCGACGTCGCTGGCGTGGATGTGCCGGATTCGCCCGGGTTCAGCCAGACAACGGCCAGGGCCCACAGGGCCGGGCGGGCTCAGTGCCGCCGTGCGGGCGGCCCGCCGGGTCCGCCGAAACGCTGCGGCTCGCGGGGTTCGAGCCGCGAGGGCTCGCCGTCGTCGTCGGCCAGCCCTTCGATGATCGGGCAGTCGGGGCGGTCATCGCCGTGGCAATGATCGGCGAGCGTTTCGAGCGTCCGCACCATCGCTTCGATTTCGGCCATTTTTCCGCGGAGCCGTTCGATATGTCCCAGCGCGAATGATTTAACATCGGCGCTGGCGCGGCTCCGGTCCGACCAGAGGCCGAGCAGCTCGCCGATCTGCTCCACCGTAAAGCCGAGATCGCGCGCGCGCCGGATGAAGCGAAGCCGATGCACGTCGGCCTCGTCATAGTCGCGATAGCCCGAGTCGTGGCGCGCGGCCTTGGGGATGAGCCCCGTCTGCTCATAATAGCGGATCATTTTCGTCGAGACCCCCGACAATTTGGAAGCGCGGCCGATGTTCATGCTGCCTCTCCTTCTGCGTTTTTGTCGGACGCGATCACCGGCCGGAACGCCTTCAGCCTGAGCGCGTTGCTTAGCACGAAGACGCTCGACAGCGCCATCGCACCAGCCGCGAAGACCGGCGACAGCAAAGTGCCGTTGAGCGGATAGAGCGCGCCGGCTGCGACGGGGATCAGCGCCGCATTATAGCCGAACGCCCAGAACAGATTCTGCTGGATGTTCCGGATCGTCGCCTTCGACAGCGCGATCGCATTGACCACGCCGCGAAGGTCGCCCGACATCAGAACGACGTCGGCGGACTCGATCGCAACATCAGTGCCGGTGCCGATCGCCAGGCCGACATCGGCCTCGGCGAGCGCGGGGGCGTCGTTGATGCCGTCGCCGACGAAAGCAACCTTGCGGCCCCCCGCCCGAAGCCGGTTGAGCGCATCGACCTTTCCGTCGGGAAGCACTTCGCCGACCACCTCGTCGATCCCCAGCGTCCGCGCGACGGCATCGGCCGTCGCCTGATTGTCGCCGGTGATCATCGCGACCTTGAGTCCGAGCGCGTGCAGCGCGCTGATCGCCTCGGGCGTCGTGTCCTTGATCGGATCGGCGACCGCGATCACCGCCGCAAGCTTGCCGTCGATCGCGGCATAGAGCGGGGATTTGCCTTGCGCGCCGAGTTCGCGGGCCTTGGCGGCAAAGGCCGAGACATCATGCCCCAGCTTGTTCATGAACCGGTCGGCGCCGACCCGAACGTCGCGATCGCCGACCCGCGCCGAAACGCCGTACCCGGGAATGGCTTCGAATGCTGTGGGCGACTGGACGTCAAGACCCCGCGCGTCCGCGGCAGCCACGATCGCCTCGGCGATCGGGTGCTCGGACTGGCTTTCGACGCTGGCGACCAGCGCGAGCACCTCGTCGCGCCCGAACCCGGCCGCCGGCTCGATGTCGGTCAGTTCGGGGCGCCCCTTGGTCAACGTGCCGGTCTTGTCGAGCGCCACGACGCTCACGTCGCGCAGCGTCTGAAGCGCCTCGCCCTTGCGGAACAGCACCCCCAGTTCGGCAGCGCGCCCGGTTCCCACCATGATCGACGTCGGGGTCGCAAGACCCATCGCGCACGGGCAGGCGATGATCAGCACCGCGACCGCATTCACCAGCGCGAAGGTCAGCGCCGGATCGGGGCCGAAGATGAGCCAGATCAGGAAGGTCAGCCCCGCGATCCCCATTACTGCGGGGACGAACCAGGCGGTCACCTTGTCGACCATCGCCTGGATCGGCAGCTTCGATCCCTGCGCCTGCTCGACCATGCGAATGATCTGCGCCAACACCGTGTCCGCGCCGACCTTGGTCGCGCGGAAGGTGAAGGCGCCGGTCTTGTTGATCGTGCCGCCGACGACCGCTGCGCCCGCGGACTTGGCAACCGGGACCGGCTCGCCGGTGATCATCGACTCGTCAACATAGGAGTTTCCGTCAACAACTTCGCCATCGACCGGCACGCGTTCGCCCGGACGCACCTGGACGATATCGCCCGTACGGACATCCGCGAGCGCGACTTCCAGCGCCGTGCCATCGCGCACGACGCGGGCGGTTTTCGCCTGCAGTCCGACGAGCCGCTTGATCGCCTCCGACGTTCGCCCCTTGGCCTTGGCCTCAAGATAGCGGCCAAGCAGGATCAGCGCGACGATCACCGCCGCGGCTTCATAATAGACATTGGCGGTGCCCGCCGGCAGCACGCCGGGGGCGAAGGTCGCGACCAGCGAATAGCCCCAGGCGGCGCTCGTCCCCAGCGTGACGAGCGAGTTCATATCGGGCGTGCCGCGCAGGATCGCGGGAATGCCCTTCTGGAAAAAACGTAGCCCAGGCCCGAAGAGCACCAGCGTGGTTAGGACGAACTGGATCAGCCAGCTCGTCTGCATTCCGATCGTGGCCATGACGAAATCATGGACCGCGGGGATGAGGTGCGAGCCCATCTCGAGTATGAAGACCGGCAAGGCCAGCACCGCGGCGAGAAGCAGCGACCGGCGCAAGCCGATGAGCTCCTCTTCGCGCGCCGAGGCTTGCTGGTCGGACGATGCGCCATCATCCTCAATCCGGCGCGGTTCGTAACCGGCGCCGCGGATCGCGCCCTCCAGATCGCCAAGCGACGCAATGCCAAGATGATAGCGGATGCTGGCTTTCTCGGTCGCCAGATTGACGGTGGCGGTAATGACACCTGGAACCTTGGACAGCGCTTTTTCAACATGACCGACGCACGACGCGCACGTCATGCCCGCAACGCCAATTTCGACCTCGACCTCGGGCACCTGATAGCCCGCGCGCTCGATCGCCTGCACGACGGCAATCGGGTCAGCGGCGCCCGCGAATGTCACATCGGCGCGTTCGGTCGCCAGATTGACGCTGACCCCGTTCACGCCCGGCAGCTTGGCGATCGCCTTTTCGACATGGCCGACGCACGAGGCGCAGGTCATATCGGCGACGGCGACGCTTAACTGCGCCAATCTGGTGGCCGGGTTATCGCTTTCGCGCTTCAATTGCACCACATCGGCCATCACAAAATCTCCGGTTTTCTTCGATTGACCGGGTTGTGGGGTTTCCAACGATGGGAAGGTCAAGGGGAAAACTTTCCGAACCGAAGACTTCCCGCACGTATTTCGACCCGCAATTCCTAGGCGACGCCGAACAGTTCTGGGATGCGGCGAAGCCGCCGAAGCGACGGCGCGGCCCCGCGCGGTTCACACTCTCGTCCCAGCCATCTCGCCTGACCTTTCCGAGGGACGACTGCGGCGGCCGACACGGCCGCGCCCCATATAATCAGTATATTGGCTGAGCGGACTGGGCAGCTACAGGAAATCACATGATTGCCGGGCAAACTTCCAAGGCCTGATAGCCGGTTCCATTGCTCGCTCTCCAAAGCCTGAATGCAGGCAGTCCGCTTCCCGCCCCAAAGCCGCCGTTTCACCATTTTGGAAATCACTGACTCCGCGAGCGGAGAATCGGCCGATGGCTGGCCGGCAGCGCATAGGAGCAAAACCGCGAGAATTGGGTGATTTGGGACCGTCCACATTTAGCCATACAGGGCTGGAAAGCATACATCACTACGGATCGGCTCGTTGCCCGGATTTGACATCTGTTTCACATATCGCGGTCCAGAGCGGGGATCGCGATCCCGATCATATGACCTTTCATGCCGCACCGCGCCCCCAGCATCCGAAGAAAATCGAATATTGTGTGATCAGGGACACAGAGCATGGTCACCGCGGCCTTATCTCCTTGAAACATCCACTATATTGAAGCCGGTGATATGAAGCACATCCTCTTGCACCTGATGCCGTCACCGATCGTTTCGGTTCCGTCAGGTACTCAAATAGGCGCGGCAGGCAGGAAGTCGGGACAGCCAGGCCGCGGATTTGAGCGAGCCGGGGTGATGGCGGACGGCGTCGGGGCGCGGTGGCGGTTCGCAGTGACATCGCTGATGACCGCAATGACGATGGCGGTCGGTCAGCCGGTGCTGGCCGATGTTACTGATCAGACCATGCTGGACGCGCTGCCGGAGCGTTTCGGCCCCGATCTTTCCGCACAGTCCTTCGGGGACGAACAACGGGCGCTTGCGAGCACCGTGAGCGACTATCTGTCGGGCAGCTATTGTATCGCCGGCCAGCGATCGATCGTGAACCGCCCCGCGATTGCCGGAGGCCATTTGGTTTGAGTTATGCCGCCATCGGGCGTTCGTCCAGCATGGCGTAGTATCGTGCTTCGGCTTCGGCGGGCGGGATGTTGCCGATTGGCTCGAGCAACCGCCTGTTGTTGAACCAACTCACCCATTCGAGCGTGGCATGTTCGACAGCCTCGAACGACCGCCACGGCCCGCGTCGGTGGATCACCTCGGCTTTGTAGAGTCCGTTGATCGTTTCGGCCAAAGCGTTGTCGTAGCTGTCGCCAACGCTGCCCACCGAAGGTTCGATCCCGGCTTCGGCGAGACGCTCGGTGTACTTGATCGAGACGTACTGGCTACCGCGGTCGGAGTGGTGGATAAGACCGCCATGATGGACGGGCCGCCGATGATGGATCGCCTGCTCCAGGGCATCCAGGACGAACCCGGCATGCGCGGTCCGGCTCACTCGCCAGCCCACGATATAGCGGGCGAACACGTCGATCACGAAGGCGACGTAGACGAACCCGGTCCAAGTCGCGACGTACGTAAAGTCCGACACCCACAGCATGTTCGGCGCCGGGGCATGGAACTGCCGGTTGACCTGATCGAGCGGGCAAGGCGCCGCCTTGTCGCTCACCGTCGTCTTCACCGGCTTGCCCCGGATCACGCCCTGCAGACCAAGATCGCGCATCAGCCGCTCGACCGTGCATCGGGCGATGTCGAAGCCTTCGCGCTTCATCTGCCGCCACACCTTCCTTGCACCATAGACGCCGAAGTTCTCGGAGAACACGCGCAGCACCTCGGGCTTCAGGGCCTGATCGCGCTGGGCACGGGCCGACATTCGCGAGGGATCGCGCCGCTGCGCGACACGCTCGTGGTAGGTGGATGGGGCGATCGGCAAAACCCTGCAGATCGGCTCGACCCCGTACTCCTCGCGATGCTCGTCGATGAACCCGCTCATCGCTTCAGTGGGCGGTCGAGCTCCGCCTGGGCAAAATAAGCAGACGCCTTGCGCAGGATCTCGTTGGCCTGGCGCAGCTCGCGGTTCTCGCGTTCCAGCGCCTTGAGCTTGTCAGCCAGCTCGGACGGAACGCCAGCACGCATGCCCTTGTCGACCTCGGACTTCTTCACCCACTCGAGCAGCGTGTAGGCCGAGCAGCCAATCTTGCCGGCAATCGATGTCACCGCGGCCCAGCGCGAGGGATGATCCTTCTCGCTGTCGAGAACCATCCGCACCGCCCGCTCGCGAACCTCGGGTGAAAACTTGTTCGTCGTCTTGCTCATAGACCCTTCCTCTCAGGAGTTGGGGCCTCCGGCAATCGCGGGGCGGTTCA
>NZ_QXFM01000009.1 GCF_003584015.1 Aurantiacibacter xanthus | reverse complement strand
TCTTTGCCGCGCTCGGCATCGCGCCCGCCGTGCTGCCCGCCTGCCTTGCGACCTGGCTGCTGGTGGCGGGCGCTTTTCTGGCCCGGCCGCAGAGCGTGAAGCCCGACTACCGTATCGTCCTGATGCTGTCGGCCGCGGCGCTGGTCTGCGCCTTCGCGGTTTCGCTCGCCCAGCACGGGCCGGGCTCCGGCATCGTGCTGGCGGCAAACCTGTCGATCCTGCTGCTGGCCGGTGCGCTTGCGGGCTTCGCCATGCGCGACGGTGGCTGGCTGCGCCGCCCCGCGGCAGACCAGCTTCCCGCATAAACGAACAGGGCGGCCAATTCCGGGCCGCCCTGTTCCTATATAATTCCTATATAATAAGGTATCGCCGCCTGGTGCCTAGTCGATCAGGCGCATCACCAGCGGGGCCTCGGTCAGCGCCGGGCTGCCCGCGAGCAGGTCGAGCGCCTTGGCGACCGAACCTTCCGGCCCCTCGTGCGTGACCATGGCCACCAGCACCGGCTCGCCATCCTCACCCGGCTTGCCATGCTGGATCAGGCTCTCGATCGAGACCTCCGCGTCGCGCAAGGCGGCGGTGATCTCGGCCAGCACGCCGGGGCGGTCGGCCACGGTGAAGCGGATATAGGCGCGGTTGCGGCGGCCCGCCGGATCGGCCGGCGTGCTCGGCTGGAGCATGGCGGCGGGCAGACCGAGCGGCGGCGGGTTGAAGCCGCGCGCGATGTCGATCAGGTCGGCCACCACGGCGCTGGCAGTCGGCCCCATGCCAGCACCCGCACCCTGAAGCAGCAGCTGGCCAACATGATCGCCCTCGATCACCACGGCATTGGTCGGCCCCTTCGGCCCCGCCAGCGCATGGTCCTTGGCGACCAGGCACGGCGCAACCCGCTGGAACAGGCGCGGGCCAAGCTCATCGGTGGTGCAGTCGGC
The DNA here is from genome assembly GCF_003584015.1 of Aurantiacibacter xanthus. Lineage (GTDB taxonomy): Bacteria > Pseudomonadota > Alphaproteobacteria > Sphingomonadales > Sphingomonadaceae > Alteraurantiacibacter > Alteraurantiacibacter xanthus. Next base: position 2,434 of record NZ_QXFM01000009.1, on the reverse strand, counting down.
AAGGCCGATCAGACGGATCACGAAGCCCAACTGGTCGGCCTGCGCGATGTCGGCGGCGCGGATCGCGCTGATGCCCGAGCAGTCGACCGCGCCGAAATCGATCCGGGTGCCGAAAGCGAGCGAGGCCAGAATGGCCAGCTTGTGCGCGGCGTCCACACCCTCGACGTCGAAGGTCGGGTCGGCCTCGGCATAGCCCAGCTCCTGCGCGTCCTTCAGCACGTCGGCGAAATCGGCGCCCGAGCCCTCCATCTGCGAGAGGATATAATTGCAGGTGCCGTTGAGGATGCCATAGATGCGCTCGATCCGGTTGGCCGCCGCGCCTTCGCCCAGCCCCTTGATCGCCGGGATGCCGCCCGCCACCGCCGCCTCATAACGCAGCGGCACACCGGCCTGCTCCGCCGCTTCGGCCAGCTCCATGCCGTGGTGCGCGATCATCGCCTTGTTGGCGGTGACCAGCCCCTTGCCGCCCGCGAGCGTCTTGCGCGCCAGCGCCAGCGCCGGACCGTCGGAGCCACCAACCAGCTCCACGACCACATCCACATCGTCGCGATCCGCGAAGGCAGCCATGTCGTCTTCCCAGGCATAGCCCGACAGATCGACACCGCGATCCTTGCTGCGGTCGCGCGCGTTGACGGCGACGATCTCGATCGGACGCCCAGCGCGCCTGGCAATAAGGTCGCCGTTCTCGGTGAGAACGCGGATTACCCCCGCGCCAACCGTACCCAGCCCTGCCAATGCGATCCGCAAGCTGTCCGCCATTTAGTGCCCTCTTTCGCAAGTCCCGGAGCCGGCGCAAATGCCGGACCTTCGTGCAGGGGCGTTAAAGCCCGGCGCGCGCCATGGCTAGGGTGCGATCGTGGCCAATGGACCGAATTTTCAGCCCATCCGCCGCTCGCACGGCCCCAGCTCGCGCTTGATGAAGGCATAGTCCTCCTGCGCCTGTCGCCGCGAGGCGCGGTCGGACTGGAGATAACTGTCGGCAGGAAGCTGATCGGGCAGCTCGCAGGCGAAGCGATACCAGGCGATCGTCTCAGGCTCGGGCGGACGAGCGCCCTGATCGACGATCTCTCCCAGCGAAACGCCCCAGTGCGGTTCCATGCCCGGACGCCGCACGACGCTCAGCGAAACCGGTGCGCCGGTCGCGGTCTGGATGAACATCTGGGTTTCCGATTCGCCCGCGAGGTTACCGGCCACCGAAATCACATCCTTGAGGCCCGTGATCGCCGGCAGCGCATCGCTGGCCGCGAGCTGGGTCAGCACCCGTTCGAGCCGGGCTTCGATCATGGGGCCGGCCGGAATCAGCGAATCGGACGACAACAATTGCACCGAATTGGGCTGTCCGGGCACCGGGTCCGCGAAGAAAACGAATGCCTGACGGGTGATTCGCGGCAATTCCCTGTCCTGATTCGGCATCTTATCGACAAGAAAATTCAAGGATTCGCCCAAAGGCACCGGACTTTTCAACAATCGCCGAATCGTCGACTCGGCGTACAGTCGGACCTGCCCCGGCGCGAGGTTCGGCGCCCGCTCGACAGGCACAACTATTTGTTTATCAACAAAAACAACACCGACAATATCCGCCTTCAGCGCGTGAGAGACGAGGTCGGCATAGGTTGGCGCGCGCTCTGGCGGCAGTTCGGCTGAAACGGGGGCTTGCGAGCCACTTTGCGTGCCCGTCGTGGCGCATGCAGACACCGCCAGAGCGGCCGTAACCGCGGCAGTAACCATACGAAATTTCGAGCAAATCAGCGTGTGAGCGGGCATTGACGCCTTCCTTTCCAAGCCATGGTTCAGGGGCATAGCAACCCGCGAGTTTCGCATAAAGAAATGACGTACGCGTGAATCACCCGTGAACGGATAAAGCGTTTGCCCATGCCCGCCATCGCCGTTACACCCTCGCCAAACGGCCCGGCTAACAAAACAAGATTACTGGCGCCTTAGCATTGCACATTCCATCAAGGTTTGCTGCAAAGGGGAAAGTGATGTCGGTTTCGGCCGAACATTTTTGAATCGAGCGTGGCCAGCATACCACACCAATGGTTGCTGGCCCTGAGGGCCAGGCCCCCTTGTGGGCATGGCGTGTTTGAGATGGAGTGATGGGACTGGATGGCTTACGCTGACCAACAAATGAGCGGTAGTCGCGTCGTCGCGATTATCATCGTTGGCCTCATTCATGTCGTCATTGGCTACACGTTGGTCACCGGGCTTGCCTATTCGGCGGTCAAATCGGTGGTCGAGCGTGTAACCACGGTCGATATTGAAGAGCCCGAACCCGAGCCGACGGAGGAAGTCCCTCCGCCGCCGGAACCTGATACGGTACCGCCGCCGCCGGTTGCGCCGCCGCCGCCGATCAATATTGCGCCGGCACCGCCGCCGATCGTGACACAGCCGCGGATTCCGCCGCCAGCCCCGCCAGCGCGCATCATTCCGCCGC
>NZ_QXFM01000103.1 GCF_003584015.1 Aurantiacibacter xanthus | reverse complement strand
ACCTACGGTCCCGGCTCGGGCAACTAAGCCCAACCGGCCCCAGGGCCAGACACAGTGAGGCCCGGCAGGAGCGATCCTGCCGGGCCTTTTCGTATGCAGAGCCAGCTGGCTTCACCCTGACGCGCAACTGCGATATCATTTGCGCGATTCACCGAAGGAGGCGTTCTGATGCGAATTGGCTCTCTTGTGATTGCTCCGCTGATCTTCCCGCTCCTGGCCTGTTCGGCCTCCGAAGCATCCCCCGGCGAGAACCCCGATAGCGCGGCCTCCGGCACCGCCATCGGCTCCACGAGCACGGATGCAGCGGGCGATGCGCAGCTCACCCCCGAAGCCGGCGACACCGCGATGGCCGTGGCTGGCGCAAGCGCAGAGTCCGCCGCAATCACCACCGCAGGCGCATCGGACGACGACCTGTTCCGCACCGCCGGTTTCTCCCGCACCGCGCGCGGCTGGGAGAAGTGCGAAGATCCGGGCTCCGTCGCCTATGCTCCGGGCGAGGTCGCGCAGCGCGGCGATTTCAACGGCGACGGGCGGCCCGATGCGGTGATCTACGAAGGATCGACCGCCTGCGCCGGGATGACCGGCAATGTCTATACCTTGCTCAGCCAGCAACCCGATGGCGCGTGGAAAGTGATCGACGAGCGCATCGGCCTGCCCCGCTTCCTTGCCACCAAAGGCGCAGGCGGCTGGCCCGATATCGAGGTCGGCGGACCGGGCTTCTGCTTCCCGGTGCTGCGCTGGAACGGCAGCGAATATGCGCTCAATCGCCGCGAATACGAAGGCAAGCCTTGTTCCTGATCGCCACAAATGCGAAGGACAGCCGCCGTTCAGAACAGGACGGCTAGCGCCGCCAGCAGGCGGGGTGGCTGAACAGGATTGCGAACGATTTCCTCGCTCCGTGACATGCCCTTTGCCGGACCGCTGGTTGCGCGGTTGCGGGCGCGGCTGCCCGAAAACCTCTCGCACCGCGCCATCGCGCTGATCGTGACCATCGCCATCGAGCTGCTGATCCTGCTCGTGCTGCTGAGCCTCGGGATGGGCATCACCCAGCCCGCCAGCCAGGGTTCGATCCTCTCGACCTTCGACAGCAGCGCGCCGCAGAACGACAACCCGGAAGCCGAAGAACAAAGCGACAGCGCCGAGACCGATCAGCCCACGCCGCCCACCGTGCCCGTAGAGCAGTCAGCCGTGCCCACACCGCTGACCCCGCCGACCATCGTTATCCCGCGCGAGAACACCATTCCCGTTCCCCCGCCCGTGCCGCAACCCAGCGCCGCGCCTGAGCCGCAGCCAAGCCCTCGCCCAACGTCGAGCATCCGCGCGGTGATCCGTAACGATGGCGGCAATATGGGCCCGCCCGGCGGCGCACCGCGCGGTTCACCCGACAGCCAGATTGTCGGGCGCGCGCCCGATGGCTCGCCGCTGTACGCCGCGCAGTGGTATCGCGAGCCCTATCCGAGCGAACTGTCAGGCTACCTGTCGACCGCGCGTCCGCCCGGCTGGGGCCTGATCGCCTGCAAGACCGCGCCCGAGTGGCGGGTGGAGGATTGCCAGATCGTCGGCGAGAGCCCGCAAGGCTCGAACATCGCCCGTTCGGTGCTCGCTGCCTCATGGCAGTTTCTGGTGCGCCCGCCGCGCATCGACGGCGAGTATCAGGTCGGTTCCTGGGTGCGCATCCGGATCGACTATTCGCGGGTGGCGAGCCGCTGAGCCTCTGGCAGAAAATCCGTTCGTCCTGAGGAGGGCACGAAGCCGCAGGCTGAGCGCCCGTCTCGAAGGGCCACAGTGCAGGTGGTTCGAGACGGATGCTCGGCCTGCGGCCTCGTCTCCTCCTCACCACGAACGGATGGTTTTCGCGCTCAGTCCACCAGCATCAGCGCATCGAGCGCCACCACGCCTTCGCCAGCCGGGTGAATGATCACCGGGTTCAGATCGATCTCGCGGATCGTCGGGTTGCCCGTCATCACCTGCCCGACCTTGACGATCAGCGCCGCCAGCGCATCGACATCGAGCGCAGGAGCACCGCGCCAGCCGGTCAGCAGCGGGGCCTGCTTCAGCTTAAGCAGCCCTTCCTTGACCTGCTCGACGCCCAGATCGGGGGTAAACAGCTTCACGTCCTTGAGGATCTCGGCGGTCACGCCGCCGAAGCCCGCCAGCACCACCGGGCCCCACTCGGGGTCGGATTTGGCGCCCACGATCATCTCGACGCCCATCTTGCCCATCTTCTCGACCAGCACGCCATCGAGCTTGATCGAGGCGTTGTAGGCCGCGACGTTTGCGTACATCTTGTCGAAGGCGGCCTTCACCTCGTCGGCAGTCTTGAGGTTGAGGATCACCCCGCCCGCATCCGACTTGTGCCCGAGCGCAGCAGCCTGCGCCTTCATCACCACCGGGAAGCCGATGGCCTCGGCAGCAGTCGCCGCTTCATCCGCCGTGGGGGCGAACTGGCTGATCGGGAAGCTCACCGCCTCGGCGAGCAGCTTCTTCGCCTTGTACTCGGGGATCACGCCATGCTCGTCGGCCAGAGCGGGCAGCGCGATGGGATCGCCCGAACGGTCGGCAAGGTCGCGCTTGGCGAGATCGGCCAGCCGCGCGATGGCGCGATAGGCGCGCTCGGTCGAGCGGAAGTAGGGAATGCCTGCGGCGGCGAGATTGTCGATGTAGTCCTGCGGCACGTTAGCGCCCTCGTCGACGCCCGCGAAGACCAGCGGCTTGCTGCCCGAGCTGGTTTCGATGGCCTTCTGGATCGGCGGGAACTTGATCTTGCTGGTGATCGGATCGGACTGGATGATCGAGGCAACCACCGAACCGATGCGGTCATCCTCCAGCAACGCGACCAGCAGGTTGGTGTAGATCTCGGGCTCACTGAGGCCGATCGCGGTGATGTCGGTCGGGTTCGAGACCGGCACGAAATCGGGCAGCACGGCGCGGATCTTCGGGCTGTTCTCGTCGTTGAGGTCAACCAGATCGAGCCCGACATCTTCGGCCAGATCGAACGCGAGGCCGCGCAGCGCGCCGCTTTCGCCCAGCACCGCCATGTTGGCACCGGGCAGGCTCGGGCAGGTCACGGCGATGGTGGCGATATCGGCCAGCTCTTCCAGCGTATCGGCGAAGATCACGCCTTCGCGGGTGAGCTTGGCCTTCATCAGCGCATAGTCGCCCGCCATGGCCCCGGTGTGGGTGGCGGCGCTCTCCTGCGCCTTCGAGCTCTTGCCCGGATGCAGCATGACGATCGGCTTGCCTGCCTCGCGCGCGCGCCGCGCGGCGGCGACAAAGGCGGCGGGGCGACGGAAGTTCTCGACATACATGGCGATGACGTTGGTGGCCGGATCGTCGATCAGCCATTCGACATAGTCCTCGACGCCCGAGGCCGCTTCGTTGCCGGTGCTGACCGAGGTCGAGACGTAGCAGCCGCGCGGGTGCAGCGTGGTCGCCAGCACCGCCGCCAGCGCGCCCGACTGGCTCGCAATGCCGACCGCGCGCTGGCCCGGACCGGGCTGCTTCATGTTGGTTTCGACGAAGGTGAGCGGAATGCCTTCGACATAGTTGGTGCAGCCGAGGCAGTTCGGCCCTTCGACGATCATGCCCGCTTCGGCGGCGATGCGCGCCAGCTCGGCCTGATCCTTCGCGCCTTCCTCACCCGCCTCGGAGAAGCCCGCGGCATAGATCACCACCGCGCCGCAGCCGTTCTTCGCAAGGTCGCGTACCGTATCGAGCACGAAGGGGCGCGGGATCGCCAGCACCGCGCAGTCAACGCCCTGCGGCAGCTCGTTCACCGAGTGATAGACCTTGAGGCCCTGCAGCTCGTCGCGCTTGGGGTTCACCGGGTAGATGTCGCCCGCGAACTTGTATTGCACGAGGTTGTTGAGCAGCGTGCAACCGAGCGCGCCATGGCGGTCGGAGGCACCGATCACGGCGACCGACTTGGGGCGCAGCAGGCGGTCGATCTGTTCGTTGGTGAAACGGCGGGTGGTGGTCATGGCAAGAACTCTCCGTCAGTTGCAAGCAACCCCTCCCGCAGGCGGGAGGGGCAGCGAGACTTATCGAGCCGCAGGCGAGGTTAGTCGCAGCGGGGTGGGCCTTTGCGGCCCATGCCCACCCCCAGCCCCTCCCGCAGGCGGGAGGGGAGAAGAACGTCAGCCTTTCAGCTTGTCCTTGTCGAAGGCGCCGAGGCCGGGCTTGAAGGTCTTCTCGTCAAGGAACTGCTTGGTCGCTTCCTTGCGGGTTTCCCAGCCGCCGAAATCGTTCAGCGCTTCCTGCGCGCGGATCAGGTAATCCTCGGCGTTGTCGTAGGTCATCTCGCGCACGCGGCGCATCGCCCACTTGGTGGCGCGCAGGGCCTGCCCGTCCTTCTTCTTCAGCACGTCGCACACTTCCTGCACGCGCGCCTTCAGCTTGTCGGCGGGCAGCGATTCGTTGACCATGCCCTTGGCCGCAGCCTGCGGGCCGGTGAGGTTCTCGCCCATCATCGCGTGGTACATGGCATCGCGGAAGTTCATCAGCTCGGCCGCGACCTTCGAAGCGCCGCCGCCGGGCAGGATCGCCCAGTTGATTTCGCTGAGGCCGAACTGCGCGTCGTCCGAGCAGAAGGCGAGGTCGCAGCCGAACAGTGGGCCATAGGCACCGCCGAAGCACCAGCCGTTGATCATCGCCACGGTCGGCTTTTCGTACCAGCGCAGACGCTCCCACCAGCCATAGGCCTGACGCTGGTGCTCGCGGGTCTTGTGCAGGCCCTGCAGCTCGGCTTCGCGGAAGTATTCGAGCAGGTCCATGCCCGCCGACCATGCCGTGCCCTCGCCGGTGAGGACCAGCACCTGCACGTCGTCGCGGAATTCCAGCTCTTCGAGAACCTTGAGCATCTGCTTGTTGAGCTTCGGGCTCATGCAATTGCGCTTGTCGGGACGGTTGAATGCGACCCAGGCAACGCCGTCGACAACGTCGACCTTGACGGTTTCTTCCTGCGGACGCGGATCGGGTTTGGACGGACCAGCCATAAATCTATCTCCTCTTTCCCCACTACCACGACTCATGGCAGCAGCATTGTTATGGGCCATAGCTATCCGGATTGCTATGAGCAACAGCAATCGCTACACCGTCATCATGCGCGACCCCCTGCCCCAGCTCCCCGGTTATTCGCTGCGCCGTGCGGCCCATGCGACGGCTGCCGAACTGGGCGAGCGGCTGGCCACGCTTGGCCTGCGCCAGGTCGATGCCTCGGTGCTGATCCTGATCGCGGAGAACGCCGATGTCACCGCCAGCGCGCTGGGCCGGCAGCTCGATATCCAGCGCGCCAATATGGTGCCGCTGCTGAAGCGACTCGATGATGAAGGCCTGATCGAGCGCCAGCCGCTCGACGGCAAATCGCAGGCGCTGCTGCTGACCGCGGCGGGGCATGCGCGGATGGAAGCAGCGCTCGGCATCATCCACGCGTTCGAGGATGAACTTCTGGCCCGCATTCCCGCGCGGCATCGCGAACATTTGCTGCCGGCGCTGAATGCCCTCTGGCGTTGAGGCCCGGCAAACCCTAGCTTTGTTCCAACAAGAGCTGGGAGCCAGGAATGCACGAGCACGCCATCCATCCGGTGAGCCCCGAATGGGCCGCCAATGCCAAGATCAACGCCGAGAGCTATGCGCTGAAATACCGCGCCAGCATCGATGACCCGGACAGTTTCTGGCTCGGCGAGGCGCAGCGGCTCGACTGGATGCGCCAGCCCACCAAGATCAAGAACGCCTCGTTCGATCCCGATAACTTCCATATCCGCTGGTTCGAGGACGGCACGCTCAACCTCGCCGCCAACTGCCTTGACCGGCATCTGGACAAGCGCGGACAGGATGTGGCGATCATCTGGGAGCCCGACCATCCCGATACGCCCAACCGCATCATCACCTACGACCAGCTCTACAAGGACGTGTGCCGCTTCGCCAATGCGCTGAAGGCCGATGGCGTGAAGAAGGGCGACCGGGTCACGATCTACCTGCCGATGGTGCCCGAGGCCGCCGTCGCCATGCTCGCCTGCGCGCGGATCGGCGCGGTCCATTCGATCGTGTTCGCGGGGTTCAGCCCCGATGCGCTGGCACAGCGGATCAGCGATTGCGACAGCCAGATCGTGCTCACCGCCGACGAGGGCCTGCGCGGGGGCAAGAAGGTGCCGCTGAAGGCCAATGTCGATGCGGCCTGCGAGAAGGCGAAGGTGCGCACCGTCATCATGCTGCGCCACACCGGGGCCGATGTGCCGATGGTCGAGGGCCGCGATGTCGACTGGCACGACGCCATCGAGCCGCACAACGCCGAATGCCCGCCCGAGGAAATGAACGCGGAAGATCCGCTGTTCATCCTCTATACCTCGGGCAGCACCGGCCAGCCCAAGGGCGTGCTTCATACCACCGGCGGCTATGCCGTCTGGGCGAGCATGACGCACGAATACGTGTTCGACTACCGCCCCGGCGAGGTCTACTGGTGCGCCGCCGATATCGGCTGGGTCACCGGCCATTCCTATGTCGTTTACGGCCCGCTGGCGAACGGCGCGACCACGCTGATGTTCGAGGGCGTGCCCAACTATCCCGATTTCAGCCGCTTCTGGCAGGTGGTCGACAAGTACAAGGTCGAGCAGTTCTACACCGCCCCCACCGCTCTGCGCGCCCTGATGCGCGAGGGCGATGAATGGGTCCAGAAGACCAGCCGCAAGAGCCTCAGGATCCTCGGCTCGGTCGGCGAGCCGATCAACCCCGAGGCCTGGGACTGGTACTATAACGTGGTCGGCGACGGTCGCTGCCCCATTGCCGACACCTGGTGGCAGACCGAAACCGGCGGCCACATGATCACCCCGCTTGCCGGTGCCCACGCCCTCAAACCCGGCGCGGCAAGCTTCCCGATGTTCGGCGTCCAGCCCGCGCTGGTCGATCCGACCGACGGGCATATCGTCGAAGGCGCGACCGAGGGCGCGCTGGTGATCCTCGATTCATGGCCCGGCCAGATGCGCACGGTCTATGGCGATCACGAGCGTTTCATCCAGACCTACTTCACCCAGTATCCCGGCAAGTACTTCACCGGCGACGGCGCACGCCGCGACGAGGACGGCTATTACTGGATCACCGGCCGCATCGACGATGTGATCAACGTGAGCGGCCACCGCATGGGCACAGCCGAAGTCGAAAGCGCGCTGGTCGAGCATCACAGCGTGGCCGAAGCCGCCGTGGTCGGCATGCCGCACGATGTGAAGGGACAGGGCATCTATGCCTTCGTCACCACAGTGGCGGGCACCGAGGACAGCGAGGATCTGCGCAAGGAGCTGGTGCAATGGGTGCGCAAGGAGATCGGCCCGATTGCCACGCCCGATGTGGTGCAGTTCGCGCCGGGCCTGCCGAAAACGCGCTCGGGCAAGATCATGCGCCGCATCCTGAGGAAAATCGCCGAAAACGACACCGGCAACCTCGGCGATATCTCCACCCTCGCCGATCCGGGTGTGGTTGACGATCTGCTCGCCAATTCGCCGCACGCGAAAGGCTGATGCCGGAGCCAAAGGCACTATTGGCAAACAATACGGACAAACAAGGGATTGCGCGGTTTCGTTAACAAGCGGCGTAATTACGAGAATTGTCTTAGGGGTGTCTTTATTTGCTGTAAGTCTTCCTGTACCAGAGCGGGATGGCTATGGGAGCTGAAACACCCCTCAATGCGGGCCGCCGTCGGGACAGCCGACTGCGCCTGTCGGTTCCGGGCCGGCTCATCACGCTGACTGACACGCACAAGATTTCGCTGCGCGACATCTCCCAGTCGGGCGCCAAGCTGGTGCTTCCCGAGCAGGTGCAGCAGGGCGAGGATGGTGTGCTCGAATGGCTCGATTTCGAGGCTTTCGGCACCATCGTCTGGACCCACAAGGGCCTTGCCGGAATGGCCTTCGATGAGCCCCTGCCTACCGCAGTGCTGCTGGCAACGCGCGAAAAGTTCGACAGCCGCGCTTTCAAGAGCCACGAGGAAGAGGCGCGCGAACAGGCCGCAGACTGGTATCTCGGCTACAAGAACCGCTGAGGTTCGGCTCTCGCGCTGAGGGCCCATGCATTTTACGCAACCGCCATCTTTTGTGGCATTGCAACCTCTGCTAGGGGCGCGCCATGCCACGCACCCGCCTTTACCCGCTCGCCGACCTGGAAGACATTCCGGGCACCAAGGTTTTCACCGCGCTGCGCTCGCGCGAGGCCTACTATCTGCACAAGTTCTGCATGAGCCTGATGAAGGCCGAGAACCGTGAAGAGTTCAAGGCCGATGAGCCCGCCTATCTCGACAAGTTCAAGATGACGGCGGAGCAGAAGCAGGCCGTGCTTGACCGCGACCTGACGAAGCTGATCGAGCTGGGCGGGAACATGTATTTCCTCGTCAAGCTCGCCTCGACCGACGGCCTTTCGGCGTTGAAGGCCGTTTCCACCACCTCGGGCATGGGCGTCGAGGAATATACCCAGATGATGCTCGAAGGCGGCCGCAGCCCCGAAGGTATCCGTTCGATCAGGGACAAGAACTGACATGGCCCGTATTTCTGCCGGTATCGCCACCAGCCACGTGCCCGCCATCGGCGCCGCCTTCGATCTGGGCAAGACCAAGGACCCCTACTGGGCGCCGGTCTTCGAAGGCTACGAGTTCGTGAAGGAATGGATCAAGGACAACACGCCCGACGTGGTGATCCTGGTCTACAACGATCACGCATCGTCGCTGATGATGGACATCGTGCCGACCTTCGCGATGGGCTTCGCCGACGAATTCCAGAGCGCCGACGAAGGCTGGGGCCGCCGCCCCGTGCCGGTGGTGAAGAACCACATCGAACTGGCCGCGCACATCGCCGAACAGCTGGTGATCGACGAGTTCGACATCACGCTGATCAACGAGATGGACGTCGACCACGGCTGCACCGTGCCGCTTTCGCTGGTGTTTGGTGACGTGGAAGAGTGGCCGTGCAAGGTCATCCCGTTCGTGGTCAACGTGTCGCAGTTCCCCACCCCCTCGGGCGAGCGCTGCTGGAAGATCGGCGAGGCTATCCGCAATGCGGTGAAGACCTTCCCCGAGGATCTCGACGTGCAGGTGTGGGGCACGGGCGGGATGAGCCACCAGCTCCACGGCACCCGCGCCGGCCTCATCAACGAGGAATTCGACCGCCGCTTCATCGACCTGCTCGCGCACGAGCCGGAAGAGCTGAAGTACATCACCCGCCTCGAATACCTGCGCGAAACGGGCACCGAGGGCATCGAGCTGATCATGTGGCTGATCATGCGCGCCGCGCTGGGTTATGGCGTGGAAGAGAAGAAGCGTTTCTATCGCGTGCCCGCGTCGAACACGGCGGTGGGGCATGTGGTTTACGAGGCCAAGAGCTGAAGCCTCCGTCGCCCCGGACTTGATCCGGGGCTGGGCTTCCTTCCCGCCCCAAGCTCCGATCAAACAGCCGAGGCCCGCATCAAGTGCGGGCCGACGCGAGGGAGTGGTGGTCACGAGAGGCAACTGTTCTCTTGATCCGGGGCAAGGATTGCCCTAACCGCCAAGCCGTCATCTGGGGAGTAGCCCCCGCGCGCCTTCGGGCGTCAATCCTTGCGTCAACATACTTGGTCGAGAGATCATGGCGCATGGGGGACGGACCACAATCCGTCCGGGCAAGACCAATGGCACCTGCTTTCGTCCGGCCGGGCGGAAGGCATGGTGCTGTTGCTGTCTCGAACGCCCGGCCCGGAGTACCCCTGTTATGGAAGCTTTCCTAACCTCCACCGCCGTGGTCGCGCTGGCCGAGATCGGCGATAAGACCATGCTGCTCGCCATCGTGCTGGCCGCGAGGTTCCGTCAGCCGTGGCCGATCGTGTTCGGCATCCTGTTTGCAACGCTCGCCAACCATGCGCTGGCCGCGCTGGTCGGCATGTCGGTGGCGAGCCTGCTTGAGGGCGAGTGGTTCCGCTATGCCGTGGGTGCGGGCTTTGTCGCGATGGCGCTGTGGACGCTGGTGCCCGACAAGTTCGACGACGACGATGCGCCCAAGCCCTCGCGGCACGGCGCCTTTCTCACCACGCTGGTAGCCTTCTTCCTCGTCGAGATCGGCGACAAGACGCAGATCGCCACCATTGCGCTGGGCGCGCAGTTCCAGAACGTGCTGCTGGTGACGGCGGGCACGACGCTGGGCATGATGCTCGCCAATGCGCCTGCGGTGTGGCTGGGCAATGCGCTGGTCGAGCGGGTGTCGCTGAAGCTGGTGCGGATGCTGGCGGCGGCGCTGTTCCTCGCCATCGGTATCTGGGTGATCGCCGATACGGCGCTGGGCTGAGACCTCATCCGTTCGTGGTGAGGAGGAGACGAGGTCGCAGGCCGAGCGCCCTCCTCAGGACGAACGGGGAGTGACTGTCAGTTTTCTCGCCGGGGCAGCACCGGCGAGGCCTTGCCCAGCGCCAACCTGGCATCGGAGAACATGATCGGAGTGCGCAGGCCCTTGACCGGGTCTGCGCCTTCGCGCGCCATATCGAGCACCATGCCGCGCGCCTGCACCTGCGGGTCGGCCAGCGCCTGCGCCACATCGTTGATCGGCCCGACCGGCACGCCCTCAGCCTCCAGCCGCGCGAGTAGCGCATCGCGCTCCCACTGCGCGGTCTTCGCGGCGACGGCGGCGGAGACCCGCGCCCGGTCCGCCACGCGGCCGGGGTTGGTCGCCCAGCCCTCCTCTACCTCCAGCCCCAACACCCCGGCGAGGCGGGCGAACTGAGCATCATTACCGACGGCGATGATCAGCCAGCCATCGGCGCAGGGAAAGGCCTCGTAGGGCACGATATTGGGATGCGCGTTGCCCATCCGGTGCGGCGCCACGCCGCTCGCCAGATAGTTCATCGCCTGATTGGCCAGCGTGCCGGTCATCACATCGAGCAGGCTCATGTCGACGGCCTGCCCGCGCCCGGTCCGCTGACGCATGTGGAGCGCGGCCTGAATGCCGATCACCGCATAGAGCCCGCTCAGGATATCGGCATAGGCGACCCCGATCTTGGTCGGCGGGCCATCGGGCTGGCCGGTGAGGTCCATCATCCCGCTCATGCCCTGCACGATGAAATCATAGCCTGCGTTTTGGGCATAGGGCCCGGTCTGCCCGAACCCGGTGATCGAGCAATAGACCAGCCCCGGATTGCTCCCGGCAAGGCTGGCGTAGTCGAGCCCGAATTGTGCGAGGCCGCCGGTCTTGAAGTTCTCGATCACCACGTCGGCCCCGGCGATCAGCTCCTTCACGCGGGCGAGATCGTCCGCGTCGCGAAAGTCGGCGACCATGGAGGTCTTGCCTCGGTTGGCGGCGTGGAAATAGGCCGCGTCCTGCGAGCCATCGGCGTTTTCAATGAACGGCGGCCCCCAGCGGCGGGTGTCATCGCCCGCGGGGCTTTCCACCTTGATCACCTCGGCCCCGAGGTCGGCCAGCACCTGCCCGGCCCACGGCCCCGCCAGAATGCGCGCCAGTTCGACGACCTTGATGCCTGCGAGCGGAGCCTCTTTCATACCGCCCCCTAGCCGTTCGCCTCGAGCGAAGTCGAGAGGCGTAAGCGCCGCAGTGTCTCGACTTCGCTCGACACGAACGGGGAGCTAAGCCCTGTGTCCGTTGCTCCGGGCTCCCATCTTCCCCTACTCCGCCGCGATCCGGAACACCCGCTCGGCATTGCCATGGCACAGCGCGTGCATTTCCTCGTCCGAGCAGGCGAAGTTCTCGATGAAGTCCACCGCCGGTTTCATCGGCTGATAGGGATAGTCGATCGCCCAGATCACGTTCTCCACCCCCATCCGGTCGATCGCATAGCGCAGCGCCAGCGGGTCTTCCACGCCGCTGGTGGTGAAGACGAAGTTGTCCTTGAAATACTCCTCCATGCTGCGCTCGGTCTTGGGCGCGCGGCCCACCTTTTGCGAGCGCGAGTTCATGAAGTTGATCCGCCAGATGAAGAACGGCACCATCTCGCCCATGTGACCGACGCAGATCTTCAGGTCGGGGAACCGGTCGAACACCCCGCCCGCCATCATCCGCAGCATATTGGTGCCAACCTCGACGCCGTAAGCCCACATGGCCGAATCCATGCCGTAGTCCATCAGCGGACCCTTGAGCGTATCTGAGGGCCCGCGCGGATGGATGTAGATCGTGGCATTGGTCGCTTCGGCGGCCTCGAAGATCGGCCAGAAGCGGTAGTCGTCGAAATAGTCGCCGTTGGTGTGGCCGTTCACGACCAGCCCGTTGAGCTTCAGCTCGCCCATCACCCGCTCGACCTCTTTCGCCGCGCGCTTGGGGCTGTGCGGGGCAAAGCTGCCGAGCCCGGCGAAGCGCTTGGGGTACTTCGCACAGATTTCTGCCATCCTGTCGTTCGCCAGCGCGGCAAGGTCGGTGGCGGTATCGGCATCGAACATCTGCACGCCCGGTGCAGTGAGCGTGAGGAGGTGCATGTCGACGCCATACTGGTCCATCTGCGGCAGGCGCTGCTCTTCCACATCCAGCAGCCCGCCAAGGAAATCCATCTTGCCGTAGCCCGAGGTATCGACCTCGGCATCATAGATACCCTTCACCAGCAGCTTGTCGGCGCTCTGCGTGGGGCTGTTCGCCACCTTCTTCAGCTCGGCGGCGACCTCGGGGATCGACCAGGCTTCCTCGCAGGCGATCAGGCGGCACTTCTTACCCATAATTCTCTCTCCCATTTTGCGCGCGAGACTAACGCCGGGTTTGACCTTAACAACCCCCATCGCAGCGCGCTTGCCGATAGCATCCCGGCGGCCTAGCCTTGCCGCCATGGCCAAGGCCCCGCCCTCGCCCGATGAAAGCTGGAGCTCGACCGGGCTCGCCCGGCGCGAGGCGATCAGCGCGTGGAGCGACTGGGCCGCCAGCACCATCGCCCCGATCGAGGTCGAGGTGTTCGACCCCAAGGCCTTCGCCGCCCGCTGGATCAGCCACGGGATCGGGCAGTTGCGCCTGCTGCATCTCTATGCCCCGGCCCAGCGCGTGACCCATGTGGGCGCCGACCGGCTGGCGATGCGCGCCGCGCCCTCGATCCAGCTCGTCTATTCGCGCGCGGGCACGATGCAGACGCGGATGGGCGGGCGGCGGTTCGATGTCGAACCCGGCCAGTTCGTGCTGCTCGACAACACCCGCTATTATCAGATGGAAATGGCGACCGAGCACGAGTGCATCGATCTGATGATGCCGCAGGCCTGGCTCGAACGGCACCTGCCCGATCCCGCCGGTCTGCTGGCGCGCCCCTACCATGCCCATTCCGGCTGGGCCGCGCCGCTCGGGGCGCTGATCGAGACGATCCTCGATACCGGACTCGACGAGGCCCCGCTCCCGCGCCCGCTGATCGCCGAGCAATTCGGCAGCCTGCTCGCGCTTGCCACCGCCGCCCACGAAGCCGAGGCCTCGGCAGGCGGCCACCGCAGCCAGCTGGCCACACGCATCCTGCGCCGGATCGAGACGAGCTATGCCGACGCCGACCTCTCGCCCGACAAGGTCGCAGACGAAGAGGGCATTTCCAAACGCTACCTGCAATCGCTGCTCGCCGCGCGCGGCACCAGCTTCGTTGCCGAACTCAACGCCACCCGGCTCGAACATGCCAGCGCCATGCTGACCGACCCGCGCCTTGCCGCTGTGCCGATTTCCGAGCTGGCCTACCGCACCGGCTTTCTCGATCCGGGCTATTTCACCCGCCTGTTCCGCAAGCGCTTCGGGATCACCCCGAGCCAGTGGCGCGGCGGACTGGCTCCGCAAAGCTGAGGCTCTTGTATGTCGTGGTGCTGCGCCCATTTTCCCAACATGCCCACTGCCCAGACCCTCGCCACCCTGCCCACCTACTACCTCAGCCATGGCGGCGGGCCGTGGCCGTGGATGGAAACGGGCGGTGCCTACGATGTGCTCGACGCCTCGCTGAAGGCGCTGCGGGCCGAGCTGAAGGAGCGCCCGCGCGCGGTGCTGGTCGTCACCGCGCACTGGGAAGCGCCGGTGTTCACCTTCTCCAGCGGCGCGCAGCCGGGCATGATCTACGACTATTACAACTTCCCGCCGCACACTTACGAGATCACCTATCCGGCCCCCGGCCTGCCCTCGCTCGCCGAACAGGCCGCCGCGCTGCTGAGCAATGGCGGCATGGCCAGCGCCACCGATGCCGACCGGGGCTTCGACCATGGCACCTTCAGCCTGATGCAGGCGATCTGGCCCGAGGCGCAGATGCCGATTGTGCAGATGTCGATCCGCGCCGACTACGATCCCGCCGCCCATATCGAAGCGGGCCGCCTGCTTGCCCCCTTGCGCGAGGAAGGCGTGGTGATCATCGGCTCTGGCCTCTCGTTTCATAACCTGCGCGCGCTCGGCCCCGTGGGGCGCGATGTGTCGCTCGCCTTCGATGGCTGGTTGCAGGAAAGCTTGCTCAACATGGATGGCGAGGAGCGGGTCAAGCGCCTGCTCGACTGGGAGCGCGCTCCTGCCGCCCGCGCTGTCCACCCGCGCGAGGATCATCTGATGCCGCTGCACGTGGCGCTTGGCGCGGCCGAAACCGACGAGGCCGCGCTGTCTTACCACGAGGATGCGTTCATGGGCGGCATCGCCGCCTCCAGCTTCCGTTTCGGCCCTCCGCCCGCCTGACACGATCAAGACAATAGGGCTGCGCAAATGTCCTATTGGCCATGCGCGCAAATCCTTCGCCCGGATAACGATCCGGGTTAGCCTGCACCTCTGTCCACGCCATGACGAGACCCCGCCAACGGGGCCGCGGGCGTCAGACGAGAGGATGCCAGCAATGTCCGACAAGAGCTTTGCCCTGCCCAGCAGCATCGCCGTGATCCCCGGCACCGAGGCCGCGCAGGCCGCCTATCCCTATTACACCCAGTTCGTGCCCGAGGACGACCAGAAGTTCTGGTTCTACAACTCGATGCATTTCCCCGAGCCGATGCACCATTTCGACATGATCACCGCCGAGGCGGCCTATGTCGCGATGGGGGCCTTCAACACCCGCGTGCACTGTCTGCCGACGGCCAAGGGCGTCGATCACCGCATCATCAACGGGCGCGTCTATATCGGCGGCGTGGTCGTCACCGACCCCGACGAGATCGCCGAACGCGTGGCCGAGTTCCAGCAGCGCGCCGGGCACTATTACGAGAACTGGGAAAGCCTTTACGAGCAGTGGAAGGGCAAGATGAAAGCGCTGATCGCCGAGGCGCAGGCACTGCCCAGCCCCTCGCTGCCCGATTACGAGCCGCTCGAAACGATCACCGAGGGCGATGCCGTTCCCGCCAGCCATGATCTGCTAAAAATCTACCAGCAGCAGATCGAGGGCTACCACCGGATGTGGCACCACCACTTCGAGTTCCTGCTGCTCGGCTATGGCGCCTACATGACCTTCTTCGGGTTCTGCAAGAAGGCCTTCCCCGAGATTTCCGATCAGGCGATTTCGCGGATGGTGGCCGGGATGGAGGCCGAGATTTTCCGCCCCGACGAGGAGGTAAAACGCCTTGCGCGGCGCGCGGTGGAGCTGGGGGTCGACCACCATTTCACCGACGACATGAGCATCGATGAGGTGCTGGCCGATCTCGATAAAGTCTCTGCGCAGGGCAAGGTGTGGCTGGCCGATCTCGAAGAGAGCCGCAACCCGTGGTTTAACGTCTCTTCCGGCGACGGGTTCTACCACTATCACCGCAGCTGGAACGACGACCTGTCGCTGCCCTTCGCGGCGCTGCCGGGCTATATCGCCAAGGTGAAGGCGGGCGAGAACATCGAGCGCCCCACCGCGCAGCTGATCGAGGAGCGCGAACAGCTTGTCGCCGACTACCGCGAGCTGCTCGACACCGACGAGGACCGGGCGACTTACGACCAGCTGATCGAGCTGGCGCACCGCGTGTTTCCTTATGTCGAGGGGCACAAGTTCTATTGCGAGCATTGGTACACGAACCTGTTCTTCAACAAGATCCGCGAGTTCGGCAGGCTGCTGCTGGCACACGGCTTCTTCGGGCCGGACGGGGTGGAAGAGGACGTCTTCAACCTCACCCAATACGAGCTGGAAAGCGCGATCATCGACCTGATGCTGGCCTGGGGCGTAGGCGCGGGGCCGCGCGGCCCGGCCTACTGGCCCGCGATCATTGCGGAGCGGAAAGCGGCGATTGCCGAATGGGCCAAGCACCCCACCCCGCCCGCGCTTGGCAATGTGCCCGAGGCGATCGACGATCCGGCGATCAACATGCTGTGGGGCATCACCCGCGAGAATCTCGACAGCTGGCTCGATGATGGGACCGAGAACCCCAACGAATTGAAGGGCTTTGCCGCCTGCTCGGGCGTGGTCGAGGGCACGGCGCGGGTGGTGAAGTCGGTCAGCGAGATCGGGCGCATCCAGCAGGGCGACATTCTGGTGTGCCAGGTGACGAACCCCACGTGGTCGCCGCTGTTCCAGAAGATCAGCGCGGCGGTGTCGGACATCGGAGGCTCGATGAGCCACATGGCGATTGTGGCGCGCGAGTATAACCTGCCCGCCGTGGTCGGCACCGGGCTGGCGACGGTGAAGATCAGGGACGGCGCGCGCATCCGGGTCGACGGCGGCAAGGGCACGGTCTCGATTCTGGAGGACGCGTGATGGTGGGGGACACTCCTCCCCTCCCGCTTGCGGGAGGGGCAGCGAGACTTGCCAGCTTGCTGGCTAGTCGCAGCGGGGTGGGCCTTGCAGGCCCATGCCCACCCCCGGCCCCTCCCGCAAGCGGGAGGGGAGAGATATGACGCCCATCGCATGGTTTTCCGAAGTCGGTATTGCCGACCGGCCCACGGTGGGCGGCAAGGGTGGCTCGCTGGGCGAACTTGTGCGCGCCGGAATTGCCGTACCCGATGGGTTCGTGGTCACGACCGCCGCCTTTGAACAGTTCCTCGCCGCGCTTGAGGCGAAGGAGCCGATCCGCCCGCTGGTCGAGGCGCTCGACCCGAACGATCTGGACGCCGCCACACGGCTTTCCGAGCAGTTGCGCACGCGGATGATCGGCGATCCGATGACCAGCGAAGTAGAGACGGCGCTCAAGGACGCATTGAATCAATTGTGCCCCGACCAGCGCCCCGTTGCGGTACGCTCGTCCGCCACCACCGAGGACGCCGACGACGCCAGCTTCGCCGGCCTGCAAGACACCTTCCTGTGGGTGCTCGACGACGCTTCGATGATCGAAAAGGTCCGAGAATGCTGGGCCAGCCTCTACTCGGTGGAGAGCATGACCTACCGCCGCAAGCAGGGCCTGCCCGAGGCGGGCGTGGCCATGGCGGTGGTGGTCCAGCGCATGGTCGAGGCAAAGTGTGCGGGCGTAATGTTCACCCGCTCGCCGACTACGGGTGACAAGTCAGTGATCACCATCGAGGGTGCCTGGGGGCTTGGGTCTTCCGTAGTTTCGGGTGAGGTCACGCCTGACAAATGGGTGCTCGGAAAGATCACCGGCGAGATCAGCCAGCGCGATATTTCGGACAAGCACGCGAGACAGGTTCCGGCGCCCGAAGGCGGGATCGTCGAGGTAGAGAACGCCGCCGACATCCGCTCTACACCCTGCCTCACCGACGAGGACTTGCAGGCCCTGCGCACCATCGGGCGCAAGGTCGAGAAACACTATGGCAAGCCGCAGGATATCGAGTGGGCGCTCGATGAAGATGGCGCGGTGCTGCTGCAATCGCGCCCCGAGACGGTCTGGGCACAGAAGGATGCCAAGGCTGCACCCGTGGTCGCCAAGGAAGCCAGTCCGATGGCGCATGTGATGGGGCTGTTTACGGCGGGGGCGAAAAAGTGAGCCTGACTGGCAAGGATATCGTTGAAATCGCGCGATTGCTCGATGCGTCGCACTTCACGACGCTCGACCTGACACAGGGCGATTTTCGCCTGCGGATCAGCCGCGATGGCGCGGGAGGCTGGCGCGAGGAAGAGGCCGATCAGGAGCCGGAGGAGACTTCGCGTGCCGAGGTGCCTCCCCCTCCCCAGCCTGCTGCGGCACGCGCTGGCGGAGTCGAAATCCCCGCCCCGCTGATCGGCAACTTCTACTCCGCCCCACGCCCCGGCGAGCCCGACTTCGTGCAAGTGGGTGATCGGGTGAGCAAGGATACAGTGGTCGCGATCGTCGAGGTGATGAAGCTGATGAACTCGGTTGCCGCCGGGGTCGAGGGCGTGGTGACCGCGGTGCTGGCCGAGAATGGCAGCGCGGTTGCCGAGGGGCAGGCGCTGTTCCGGGTTAAGGTGGATTAAAACAAACCCCCGCTCGTCCTGAGCTTGTCGAAGGACTGCTTTTCTTCGAGCGCGGCACCAGAAGTAAGGACAGCCCTTCGACAAGCTCAGGGCGAGCGGATGTGGGTTTAAGAGGTTTGCATGGCCAACATAGAAATCGTCGAAACCTCCCTGCGCGATGGCAACCAGTGCCTGTGGGGCGCAACCGGGGTCGACACCGCGAAGACGCTCACCATCGCGCCTGCAATGGAGCGCGCCGGATACCGCGCGATCGACTTCACCACCTCCACCCACATGGGTGTCGCCGTGCGCTACAAGCAGGAAGACCCGTGGGAGCGCATCCGCGAAATGGCGCGCATCTGCCGCACCACCCCGCTGCAATTCCTCTCCACCGGCTTCCGCTTCATCTCGTGGGAGACCGCCACGCCCGAATTCATGGAGCTGGCCTTCCGCACGCTCGCCACCAACGGCATCCGCCGCTTTGCGCTGGCCGACCCGATGAACGATGCCGCCAGCAACGTCGAGGTCGCAAAGATGGTGAAGCGCGCGGGCGGCGATCAGGTGGTCGGCGCTCTGGTCTATACGATCAGCCCGATCCACGACGATGCGCACTATGCCAAGGCCGCGCGAGTGATGGCGCAAAGCCCCGATATCGATGCGCTCTATATCAAGGACCCCGGCGGCCTGCTCTCCCCCAAGCGTGCCGCCACCTTGATACCGGCGATCCTTGCCGAGATCGGCGAGAAACCTCTCGAACTGCATAACCACTGCACCATCGGGCTTGCCGAACCGGCCTGTCTCGAAGCCGCGGACCTCGGCATTGCGGCGGTCCAATGCGCGAGCGGCGGCGCGGCGGATGGCACCAGTAACCCGCCTATCGGCCGGATGATCAAGAACCTGCGCAGCCTCGGCCACACCGTCGATGTCGATGACGAGGCGGTGGAAGAGGTCGCGAGCTACTTCACCCGGCTGGCCGAGGCCGAAGGTTATCCCACCGGCGCGCCGCTCCCGTTCGACGCCGCCTATTTCCGCCACAACCTGCCCGGCGGCATGGTCGGCACCATGCGCCGCCACCTCGCCGACCAGAACGCCGCCCATCTCGAAGCGGCCGTGATCGAGGAAATGGGCCGCGTGCGTGAGGAACTGGGCTGGGTGATCGTGATGACGCCCTTTGCGCAGATGCTGCAAACGCAGGCCATGCTCAATGTGACGGGCAAGGAGCGCTGGAGCATCATCCCAGACGAGGTAATCCGCTTCGCCATCGGCAAGTTCGGGCGGCCCACACAGCCGGTCGACCCGCAGGTGATGGACCGCATCATGGCTCACCCGCGCACGAAGCAGCTCAAAGCCGAGACCGGCATGACCGACCTCAAAACCCTGCGCAGCCGAATCGGCGAAAGGCTGTCGGACGAGGAATTCCTGCTGCGCGCCACGATGCCCGAGGGTCAGATCGAGGCGATGCGCAAGGCCGGCCCCGCCCCGCGCCACTACGATCCCGACACCGCGCCGGTCATGCGGCTGCTGCGCGATGTGATGGCGCGAAACGATCTTGCCGACTTTGCGTTCGAGAAGGACGATCTGAAAATACGGCTCTCTGCCTGAGCCCCTCCCTCGTCATTGCGAGCGCAGCGAAGCAATCCAGCTTCGGATGATGGATTGCTTCGCTGCGCTCGCAATGACGAACAAAGAAAGACGTACAATGACACTCCCCCGCAAGCCGAAAGGCTTCATGTTCGATCTCGACGGCACGCTGATCCTGTCGAACCGTCAGCTCGGCTCCTACGACCCGATCCCTGGTGCCGCCCACGCGCTGGGCGAGCTGGACACGCTCGGCATACCGTGGATCGCGCTCACCAATGGCAGCGCCTATCCGGCCCGCAAGCAGGCCCCACGCCTGCGCGAAATCGGCCTGCCGGTGCCCGATGAGAAACTGTTCACACCCAATTCGGTCGCCGCCGAGGTGATCAAACAGCGTGAACTCGAACGGGTGCTGGTGCTCGGTACGCAGGGCGTGATCGACGCGCTCACCGAACTCGGCGTCAAGTGCCTCAACCCGGACGACGGCAAGGGTCTGACCTGCGACGGGGTCTATACCGCCTGGCACCCCGAGTGCTCGATGGACCACATCCACCGCGCCTGCGATGCGGTGCTCGGCGGCGCGACCTTCCTCACCGCCTCGGACATCCCGTTCTTCGCCACCAAGGAGGGGCGCTCGTTCGGCTATTCCTGCGCGATTAACGGCGCGATTGCGCGCGTCACGGGGATCGAGCCCGAACCCACCGGAAAGCCGAGTGATCACGCCATGGCCTTCGTCGCGCAAAAACTCGGGATCGACGCTGCCCATGTCGGCGTCGTGGGGGATGACGCCACGGCGGAAATGCAGATGGCCGTGACAGGCGGGGCCATCGGCATAGCGGTCACCAGCGGCTCCACCAGCACCGAGGAATGGGCCGACCAGCCGCCCGAAAAACGGCCCGATCTGGTCATCAGTTCAATCGGCGATCTGGCCAGCGCCTGCGGCCTGAGCTAACCCTGCGCGCATGATGCAGGGCCGCCCCCAGCAGCGGCCCACCCGCAATCATGGAGACACGCTTGACCACCGCCCCGATCCGCACCGACTGGACCCGCGACGAAATCGCCGCGCTGTTCGACCTGCCCTTCACCGAACTGCTGTTCCGCGCCGCAGAGGTCCACCGCGCGCATCATCGGCCCGAAGAGGTGCAGCTGTGCACCCTGCTCTCGATCAAGACCGGCGGCTGCCCCGAGGACTGCGGCTATTGCAGCCAGAGCGCCTCGGCGCAAAGCGGCGTGAAGGCGACCAAGCTGATGGACGTGCGCGAGGTGCTGCAAAAGGCCGCGCAGGCGCGCGATGCCGGGTCGCAGCGGTTCTGCATGGGCGCGGCCTGGCGCAACCCCAAGGACCGCGACATGGGCAAGATCGTCGAGATCGTCTCCGGCGTGCGCGCGATGGGGATGGAAACCTGCATGACGCTGGGCATGCTCACCCCCGAACAGGCCGCGCAATTGAAGGCCGCCGGGCTCGATTACTACAACCACAATGTCGACAGCGGGCCGGAATATTATGAGCGCGTGGTCTCCACCCGCTCCTATGAAGACCGGCTCGATACGCTGGAGACGGTGCGTGAGGCGGGGATCAACGTGTGCTCGGGCGGGATCGTCGGCATGGGCGAGACGCGCGCCGACCGGGTCGGTTTCGTGCACACCTTGGCGACGCTCGAACGCCATCCCGAAAGCGTGCCGGTCAACGCGCTGGTGCCGGTAAAAGGCACGGTGCTGGGCGACATGCTGGCCGATACCCCGCTCGCCAAGATCGACGATATCGAGTTCGTCCGCACCGTGGCGGCGGCGCGCATCGCCATGCCGCTGAGCATGGTGCGCCTCTCGGCGGGGCGCGAGTCGATGTCCGAGGCGACGCAGGCGCTGTGCTTCCTCGCCGGGGCCAACTCGATTTTCACCGGCGACAAGCTGCTCACCGCGCCCAATGCGGGCGAGGACGAGGACATGGCGATGCTCGCACGGCTGGGCCTCAAGCCAATGGCAGGCCCCGAGCCGATGCGGGCCATGGCCGAGCAGGACGATCTGGCCAGCGCCTGACGCCTGAGCTAACCAAGCGACAAATCACAACCCGCCCGCCACGCCGGGCCGAAGGAGAGGCTACCTTGACCGACCACAAGCTCGAAACGCTCGCCATTCACGCGGGCCAGCAGCCCGATCCCGCCACCAATGCGCGGATCACCCCGATCTATCAGACCGCCAGCTACGTCTTCAACGATGCCGAGCACGCCGCAAACCTGTTCGCGCTCAAGGAATTCGGCAACATCTACAGCCGCATCATGAACCCCACGGTCGATGCGCTGGAGAAGAAGATCGCCGGGCTCGAAGGCGGCGTCGGCGCGCTGGGTGTGGCCTCGGGCCATGCCGCGCAATTGGTCGCATTCCACACGCTGATGGAGCCGGGCTGCAACATCGTCGCGGCCAAGAAGCTCTATGGCGGCTCGATCAACCAGCTGAGCGAAGCCTTCCGCAAGTTCGGCTGGGAAACCCGCTTCGTCGACGCCGACGATCCGGCCAATGTCGCAGCGGCCTGCGACGAGAACACCCGCGTGGTGTTCATCGAGAGCCTCGCCAATCCGGGCGGCGTGGTCTGCGACATCGCCGCCATTGCCGAGATCGCGCACAAGGCGGGCGTGCCGCTGATGGTCGACAACACCATGGCGACGCCAATGCTGTGCCGCCCGATCGAGCACGGCGCGGACATCGTCGTCCATTCGTGCACCAAGTTCCTGAATGGCCATGGCAATTCGATCGGCGGACTGATCGTCGATGCGGGCAAGTTCGACTGGAAGGCCCACGGCGACAAGTTCGCCACGCTGACCCGGCCCAACGGTTCCTATCATGGCGCGGTGCTGGTCGATGCATTGGAGCCGGTCGGGCCGATCGCCTTCATCATCGCCTGCCGCGTGCTCGGCCTGCGCGACCTTGGCCCGGCCATGGCGCCGATGAACGCCTTTCTCACGCTCACCGGCATGGAGACGCTGGCACTCAGGATGGAGCGGCATTGCAGCAATGCGCTCGCCGTCGCCAAACACCTTGCCGCGCACGAAAAGATCGACTGGGTCTTCTACGCCGGGCTGGAGGACAACGCCTATCATGCGCTGGCCAACCGCTATCTCGACGGCAAGGCGGGCGCGGTGTTCACCTTCGGCGTGAAGGGCGGCTACGAGGCGGGCGTGAAGCTGGTCTCCTCGGTCAAGCTGTTCAGCCACCTGGCCAACATCGGCGACACCCGCAGCCTGATCATCCACCCGGCCAGCACCACCCACAGCCAGCTCGAAGGCGACGATCTGATCGCCGCCGGGGCTGGCCCCGACGTGGTGCGGATCTCGGTCGGCATCGAGCATATCGACGATATCATCGCCGACCTCGACGGCGCTCTGGCAGCGCTGTGATCGGGCTGGTGTTTCTGCTCGCGGCGGGCACGGCTCAGGCCAAGCCCGCCGATATCTGCGAACAGCCGATCACGCAGCGCGACATGACCATGTGCGCCGCACGCGACTATGAGGAAGCCGACGCCGCGCTCAACGCGCAGTGGTCGCAGACCGCAGATGTCATGCGCGCGCGTGACCGCGATCTGGACCGCGTCTACGACGACCGCCCCGGCTATTTCGAAACGCTGCTGGCGGCGCAGCGCGCCTGGCTCACCTATCGCGACAAGCACTGCGCCAGCGCGGGCTATCGCTACCGCGGCGGCTCGATGGAGCCGATGATTGTCAGCGGCTGCAAGACCAGGCTGACCGAGCAGCGCACGCGCGAGCTGGCCGATCTGATCGAGGCGCTGTGACCGGCCCCGCGCCAAGGTTCGACTACGAGGCCTATCTCGCCCAGTTCCTGACCGGCGATGACGATGCGCTGGTCGCGCGGTTCTTTGCCGAAGACTGCGCGATGATCACCGGCAGCGGCAAATTCGTCGGCCATGCCGGGATGCGCGCGTTCCTTGCCAGAGCGCATGACGGCGTGCGCGAATGCCCGCGCGTGCAGCACTATCTGCAGGACGAGCGCAACGTGCTGGCCGAGATCGACATGGACTTTCATGCGACCAAGCACCGCCCCGACTTTCCCTTCGGCGAAATGTTCCCTGGCGACAGTCTGACGGTGAAGTTCCTCGCCCGCTACGAACTCGATGCGGCGCAGAAGGTGCGGCGGCTCATCACCATGGCCTGGCCTGCCGGTCGCGCGGTTACGACGCTGCCGCCGCTCGGTGCGCATCCCAGCCAGATCGCCGCCTACTATGCCTATGCCGCTGCCTTCTCGGCGGGCGATCCGGCACGCTACACGCGGTTCTATCGCGATGACGTGGTGTTCGAGCTGCCCTCGGTCGGGCGGTTCGAGGGCGCGCAGGCGATTGCCGATTTCTACACGGCGATGTTCGAGCGCGTGGTCGAGACGCTGACCGTCCACAACCTCACCGCCAGCAACGAGGCGATCGTGGTCGATTGCACCAGCCGCTTCACCGCCGTGGCCGATGCGCCCGATTTCCTTGTCGGCGCGCTGGCGAAGGGCGATCACGTCGATGTGCGCGTGCAAGTGACCTATCGGCTGCGCGATGGCTATATCGAGCACATTCAGGTCGCCCGCGCGGGCGAGCCGGTGTTCAGCGACGGGCGCTAAGCGCCGCCTCGATACGGGCGAGGTCTTCGGGTCGGTCGACATCGACCAGCGTAGCGGGCGGCGGTGCGATCAGCGTGCAATCGGAGCGCCCCGCCAGCCAGCGGCCCGCCCCGCCCTCGCCTTCAAGCTTGGTGAGGTCTGCCAGCAGGCTGTGCGGAATGAAGGCAGGTACGCCGGGCTTACCTGCGCCGTAGTCAGTCGCTGCCAGCGCCTTGGTTGCGACGAGCGCGGTCAGATGGGCGGAGGCGACAAGCGGCATATCGGCGAGCACCAGCAACAGGTCGCATGCCTGCTCCAACGCAGCCTGCGCCGCCAGCGCGACCGAACTGGCCAGCCCTGTTTCGGCATCGGGGTTCTCGATCAGCGGCCAGCCGCTCTCCTGCGCGAACAACGGTACACCTGCGGTCGGCACGACAACCATCCCCGGCGCGAACCCTGCCTCAGTCACCAAGGCCAGCACATGCGCGCCGACCCGCTGCCCCGCGCACAGGGCATCGAGCTTGCCCCCGCCAAAACGCCGCGCCTGCCCCGCAGCCAGCACTGCGACCAGCGGCGCGCTCATCGCTGGCTGTGGTGCGGGTGGCGCAACTCGTAGATCCCCGCCACACCCGCCAAAGCCGAAAGCGCCAGCGCCGAGGGCTCGCGGCTGTGCCCGATCAGGCCGAGCGGGCTGGCCACGCGGGCGATCTGCTGCTCGGCATAGCCAAGCGCGGCCAGCCGCTCGCTGCGCGCACGCCGCGCCGGTCCGCCCCCCTGTGCGCCGATGAAGAAGGCAGGGCTTCGGAGCCCCCAGTCGAGCAGCGCCTCTTCCCACTCGTGATCGTGGAACAACAGCACCAGCGCGCTCCAACGGTCGAGCGCGATATGCTCAGGCCGCTGCCCAAGCGCAAGCGAGCCGTCCTCGCGGCTGTAGCTTTCGACCGCCATCCCCGCCGCCGCGCCCAGACGCGCCATCGCTTCCAGCTCCGGCCCCTCGCCCAGCAGCACCAGCCGCAGCGCGGGGATATAGCGGCGCTCGGCGAGAAGTGCCTGCCCCGGCAGCGTGAGACTGGCCTCATGCCGCGCCTCAAGCTTAGCCAAGGCCTCCACGCAGGCGGCATGGTCGGGCGCGGGGTCTATCAGCACATCGAGCCCCCCGCCGCAGGGCAGGCGAAAGTCGATCTTCGGCGAGCCCGCGCCATAGCGGATCACCCGCGGCTCACCCCCTCGCAAGACCTCTGCCGCAAGCTCGCGTTCGAGACAGCCGTCGGCGAGGCTCCCGGTCACACTGCCATCGCCATGTACCGCGAGTTGCGCGCCAAGGCGGCGCGAGAAACTGCCCTCGATATTGACGATGGTGCACAGGCCGGTGCCAGCGACAGTCGCCGCCGACAATGCCTCGTGATCTTCGGGTATTTCCATACCCGTCGCTCTATCAGTGCTGGTGCGGGTCTTCCATGCCCATGATCAGCTCGGGCTTTTCGCCGCGCAGCTCCTGAAAGGCCAGCGTCAGATTGATCAGCGCGCGCGACCATGGCGTGCCGCCATATTCAAGGCCGGGCTTGAGCTTGTGATCGAGGAACACCGCATAGCTCGGTGTTGCCTCCAGCTTTTTCAGCGCGTCCTCAGGCGTGCCGCCGGTGAGCAAGGTCTGCTCGGCGGTGGCGACCAGCCCGCGGTTGAAGTTCATGAACGAGTGAAACTCGGCCCAGGTGGAAACCCCGCCATGGCCCTGAATGACCTTGTCGACCCCGTCGATGCCATAGACTGCACCCGCCAGCGTGCTCGGCAGCGCGAGGATCGAGCCGCCCGAGCCGGGATCGATCAGCGGGCTCATATGCCATGCATAAAGGTCGCCCGCCGCCATGGTCCGCGCGGCGGGGAAGACCACGAAGGCATCGCCGTCGGTGTGGCCAGCGCCGAAGAAATAGAGCTCGATCCGGTCGTCGCCCTCGCCGATGGTCTTGCGCGCCTCGAAGTCGCTGTCGACGCGCAGCGGCGGGAACGGACCGCCGCCCGCGCGCATCCGCGCCGCGCTGTTGACCTGCGCCACCACCTGCACGTCACCATTGGGCGCCAGCTCGGCGTTGGAGCCGGTGTGATCGGGGTGCGAATGGGTGTTGATGATCATGCCCACCGGCTTGTCGGTCACCTTGCGCACCTCGGCGAGGATCGCTTCGCCGTTACCCGGCAGCTTGGTATCGACCAGCACCACGTCATGCTCGCGCACGAACACGGTGGTGTTCCCGCCCGCACCGAAGATCTTGTAAACGTTGCCCGAAACCTGCTCGATCCCGGTAATGCCGGGCAGCCCCTGCGCCGTCACCGCTCCGGTCGTCAGCACGGCGGCGAGGCCCGTTACCACCACGCCCGCCAGGATCGCCATCCGCTTCATCGCTCGTCTCTCCCCCTCAGCCCGCGAGATTTCGGACTCTGTCAACGAACCAATAGACTCCCGCCGCGATCACCGCAAGCGAGCCACCCACGGCAATACGATTTGCGACAGCCGGCACCCGCCCGCGCAGCCAGCCCAGGGCCAGCGCCACAGGCACGACAATCGCGAGTTGCCCCAGTTCCACGCCGATGTTGAATCCCGCCAGCGCCCAGCCCAGTTGCGCCTGCGGCAGGCCGAACTCGCGCAGGACATAGGCAAAGCCGAACCCGTGGATGAGGCCGAACAGGCCCGCAAACAGCGCGCGCAGGTCGCGTTCGCCTTTCTTCCTCAGCAGGTTATCCAGCCCCACCACCACGATCGACAGCGCGATCAGCGGCTCGATCAACCATGCAGGCGGTGCGAAGGTGCCGGTCGCCGCCAGCGCCAATGTCACCGAATGACCGAGCGTGAAGGCGGTAACGATCAGCGTCAGCCGCCGCAGCGATCCGCCCATCAGGATCAGGCCGAGAATGAACAGCACATGGTCCGGCCCGATCAGGACATGATGCGCGCCCGCCGGAACGAAGGTCGCCAGCACCGCCCCCACCCCCGCGACGCTGCCCGCATAGTAGGTCTGCGGCCTGCTCTCGGCGGAGAAGATCATCTGCTGCGCCACTTCGTTCCCTTCGTAAATGGTGACGAAGGTCTGGTGGAGCGGGTCGTAATCGAACAGGTGCGCCTCCACCGACAGCGCTGCAGGCGGCTTGCCCTCGGCGCGGAAGGTCAACCGCACGGCATCGTCGCCCGCCACCGGGGCAAGCGCCAGCGGCTTCACCGTCAGGCGTGCTCCATTGCCGTCGCGCAGGTCGAGTCGCGCCAGCAACAGCCTGGCAATGGCACTGTATTGGTGATCCAACACACCCCGGTCGAGCAGGTTGGTGCTTTCGTCGATCCGCAGATCATGCACGAGATCGACCACATGTACGGTGACGCCACCTTCAAGCGAGCCTTCGCCGGGCCGCAGGTCGACATAGCTGAACGGCGCGGGATGCGCGGCGGCCCCGGTGGACGGCAGAATCGCAAGAAGGCCGAGAAGAAAGACAAGGAGCCGCAACGGGGAGAGCATTATTGTCACATAAACGGATAAAATCGGCCATCAACTGACTCTATTTTTGCAAAAGCAACAATTGGTGGTTGGCAATTACTATTCCGCCAAGGTAGGCGGTCACGGAGATAGTTTCATAAGTGAGCAGTCTGTTGCGAGTGACAGGGGATGGGAAACGGGCGCACCGCCGTGCGCCGCTGCTGGTTTTGGCTGCGCTGGTCTCTGCCTGTGCGGGCCAGCCGTTCGCGGCCCCGGCACCACGGGTAGACCTGCCCGAGGGTTGGGCCGAAACCGATGCACCGCTCGTTTCGCCCGACACCTCGGCCTACTGGCGCCAGCTTGACGATCCGCTGCTGAGCGAACTGGTCGAACAGGCCATCGTGCAGAACCGCGATATCGCCGCCAGCGCCGCCCGGCTCGATCAGGCGCGCGCATCGCTGGTGCAGGCGCGCGCAGCCTACCTGCCGACGCTGAACGCCAGCGGCAATGCGACCCGCGATATCGGCGACGCGCCGCGCGACGGGGTGCCGCTCTCGCTCGGCCTCGATGCGGCGTGGGAGGCCGACCTGTTCGGGCAGGTCTCGGGCAATGTCGCCGCCGCGCGCGCCGATCTGGCGGCGCAGGGCTATGGTCTGGCGGACCTGCAACGGCTGATCGTCGGGCAGGTCGCCTTGCAGACGATCAACGCCCGCGCACTGTCCGAACAGCTCGCCATTGCACGTGACACGCTCGGCAACCAGCGCGAGAACCTCCAGATCGCGCGCTGGCGCAATCAGGCCGGGCTCGTCTCCAGCCTCGATGTCGAGCAGGCGCGTACGCAGGCGGCGCAGACGGCAGCGACCATTCCCTCGCTCGAAGCGAGCCTTGCCGCCACCGCCAATGCCATCTCAACCCTGATCGGAGAGCCGCCGGGCTCGCTCGAAGCGAGCCTTGCCGCCACCGCCAATGCCATCTCAACCCTGATCGG
>NZ_QXFM01000102.1 GCF_003584015.1 Aurantiacibacter xanthus | reverse complement strand
CCCCGCTTGTCGACTGCCCGGTACAGGTAGGTCCACTTGCCCCGCACCTTGACGTAGGTTTCATCCAGGCGCCAGCTCGGATCAAAGCCACGCCGCCAGAACCAGCGCAGCCGCTTCTCCATCTCCGGGGCGTAGCACTGGACCCAGCGATAGATCGTCGTATGGTCGACCGAAATGCCGCGTTCCGCCAGCATTTCCTCAAGGTCGCGATAGCTGATCGGATAGCGACAATACCAGCGCACCGCCCACAGGATCACATCACCCTGGAAATGGCGCCACTTGAAATCCGTCATCGTTCCGTCCGTCCAATCTCCGCCAAGCATGCTCAAGCTTCACGATTTTTGCAACAGAGCCCTACACCTATCGCTACCCGCTGCGTGAATGGGGCTGGGGCCGCGACGCCTGCAACGAACGTATCCGACAAGCCGGGTTCGAGGTGCCGGCAAGCTCGTGCTTCTTTTGCACGGGCATGCAGTGCAACGAGGTTCGCGCTCTGCCCGCATGGTGCCTGAGGCTCATCATCCTCATGGAAGCCCGCGCGAAGCCGCGGCTGAAATCCTGCGAAGGACTATGGCGCTCGACCACCAAGGGCTTGCGCGGCCGTGAGGCGCGGCCTGGATCAATGACCCGGTTCATTCGCGACGAAGGGCTGCTCCCCGCTCATGAAATCGACTGGATCGCCGGCGAGGCGAACGCAGACCTCGCCGCATTTCTCAGCCGTGCCGCCGCACTTCCCCTCGAAAGGCGCCCGACCATGCGCAGCTGGATCAACGGGTTCATCGCCCATGAGGTTCGCGCTCCCGACCCCCATCCCGAAAAGCAGGAGGATCGAAGGCAATATGATGCTGAGCCGCGCCAGCCATTCCCGATCCCACCACCCTCACAAGCGCGGGCGCACAAGACAAATCCCGATTTCTCCGCCCGCCGATCCGGTCAGGAGTGGAGGGGGAGGGGAGTGTCGGGCTGCGAAGAAGCGCCCCCGACACATGGAGACTGACCAATGGCCACACAGAAGATGAACATCGGCCCCGTGCCCTACGACGAAGCCTGCGCCCAGCTTGGCTCGACCCCCGACTTCGCCGAAGTTGCCCGCGCCGAGTGCCATGCCTATCGCGCCGCGCTTATCGCCCACTACGGCTGCCCACCCGAAGGGGCTGAACTGCGCATCATCGGGTCACCTCATGACTTCGGGACATACTACGAAGTCTACGTCGTCTACGACGCCGAGATCGACACCGCACTCGATTATGCCCTCATCGTTGAACAGGGCCTCGCCCGCTGGGAGGACGCCGGTTTTCCCGCCCCATTCACTTATGGCGCGCGCGCCAGCACCGTCGAACGCCATTTCGAGAGCCTCACGCAGCTTGTTGCCGCCGTCATCGCCGGCCTCGATGCCGCAGGTGCCGAAAAAGGCGAAGGGCGCGAACGGCTCGCCCAAACATGGCCCGATGCGGCGGCTATCGCCGCCTCGCCTGTCAACACCACTGACTGAGGTTCGAACACCACCGGGGCCGCTTCTCAATTGTCGCGTCGCGGCCCCGGCTCGGCCACGCTCCCGCGGTCCCGGATAATAGCAGCCCAGCGATCGAGCAGCAGTGCCGCTCCCATGTCATGGCGCGCGATATCCAGGCCACGGGTTTCCATTTCCAGTGCAATCGCCTTGACGCAGCGCGCGCTTTCCTCGCGGACCGCACGTTCACTGATCGCCGCCATCACCCCAATCGCATGAGCAATGGCATCGCCCGGCAACGCATTATCGGCCCTTTTTTCGTCCTTGCACGGTTCCGTATCCAGCAGCGCCAGCACCGATCTCAAATGATAGGTCGCAGCTGCATCGCTCGCGATGTCGGGCATCCCTAGCGCTTCGCGCACCAACTCCCGCGCAGCCTCGCGATCCTGTCTCATGGTCACCACCGGATCCTTTGGGATGCCCAAACATGCACAGCGTTCTACTTCCTCTATCTCAGCACCATCTCGCAAACAGCCGGTAGCGACCGTCCAACTATGGACGTCGCCAGCCCGAAACCGGACATTGGAAACCTGAAAAGAAGCAATCAGGCGCGAACACCTTTGGGCCTGGGCCTTGGACATACGTGTCCGCTGCCCGGTAACCGAAGCTGCCGGCTTGCTTCTTTTGGGAAGGTTTCCACGCCTTCACCCGCGTCTCCGCGAGCGGTTTCAAACTATGGCAAAGCCGCCCGGAATACAATCGAACATTGCACCCTCCGGTCGCCTCCGGCGGCGAGACGGGAAAAGAGCTAAGGGGGAGGTGCATCGTTGAGAGCGCTCGTCCGGCTCTTTGCCGCATCAGCCTCGTCGCCCCGCACGACAGGCTACCGGCCCCCGAATCCCGTCCCGAAACACTGGTGCAGGAGACACCACCATGGTGATTACCTTTCACTTCGGCGCAGCCGGCCACCCCGTCAGCTGGATCCTCCACGGGGTCTATGGGACTGCCTATGGCGTGGCGCTCGCCGCTGCGCGCACCTGGCACGCTCGCATGCTCGAAGAACGACAAATAAAAACGCCGCCGGGCGGACAGTTCGTCATTGCCGTCAATGGGGACTCAGTCGTCCGATCCGACCTCTTGTTTGAGGCCGATTATTTTTGCCGCCATCAGGAGCCCGACGACTGCTCGTGGCTGTGCCAGTTCCAGGGATTTCCCCTCGCAATTCCCGAACAGGCCAAGCAGGTCGTAACCGATGAACTGCGGCGACGCCTCATCGACATCGGATTCCTCATCCCTCGCGCCGAATGGGAAGCCCGATACCCCCAGCAAGCCGACCTCTCGCGCCAGTTTCGCGCCCTCATGCAGCGCGATTGCACTTCACCTTCCAACGATAGGAGTAACCTGACATGAGCCGATACGAACCCAAAGCGCATGCAGATGCCGTCCGCACGCATGGGCCGCTGACTATTGGCATTGGCTGGGACGCCCCCCTCAACACCTATTTCGCCGCAGTCCATAGAGACAACGACAATGTCGACGACGAGCATCGCGAGATTCTCTGGATCGGGACCTCTTACGGTGAGATCGCAGAGCCGGAGACTGTCATCGATGCGATCACGCACTTTGCGGATGTCGATGGCGACCTGGCAGCAACCCTTCGCGCCGACCGGCTTCGGGAAGGTCACCGTCCGCGCTCGCCCTGGATTCGCTAAGACCCCTGATCACAGGGCGCGTTCGCGCCCGCTGACAGGTGAGGGGGAGACGGGGCTGCGAGCTGCGATCATGCGGCTGCGAAGGAAACCGCGATGACCCCCACCGCTCCGAGCGAGCCTGCCTCGCAGGTCACCCTGAACCCGGAACGCCCGCGCCCGCCGACGCGTGCCGAGCGCGCCAACCCCATCCTTCTGCTCCCCGCGATGCACCAGCTCCGGGCCCTCGATCCCGACGTACAAGCGTGCTTGCGCGACCTGTTGCTCGATCTTCAGTGCGATGCCCGATTGCGGGCAAGGGCCAGCTGGGACGCGCACAAACCGCCTATGGCGGCCTACTGGGCCGCGGTGGGCGTTTATTCCGGTCATATCGCCCGCGTGCTCCGTCGAAATACGCAATCCGGTCGACGGCGCCAGCCGGATTTGTTCGGGAAGGCCGAATAACATGTCGTGCGATCAACCAGGCGCCCGCGCGACAGCGGCCCCGCGTCCACCGGAATGGGATGATCCACCCGGTTACGACCGCAAGCTTGGCCGAATGCGCACGCCGAGCGACGACTTCTACGACCACCGAATGCTTGTCCTCCAGCGCATCCGCCGATCTCTCGCCACATCGAGGAAATGATCGCTTGCGTGCGTCGGCCTCACTGGCCGACCCCGGACGATCACATCATCACCGCCAGCTCGAAAGGAACACCATGGCCGAACCCTTCGCCGCCCAGAACGCCATCAGATCGGCACCCACAATCGTCCGCATCCCGCATATTTTCCTCGATTGCGATGGCGTCCTCGCTGATTTCGACACTTACGCCCGCTCCTATTTCGGTATGCATCCGCGCGAAGTGGAGGCCGAACTGGGCTCCAGACGCTTCTGGAAGATGCTCGAAGCCAAGGGCAACTTCTATCGGGATCTGCCACTGATGCACGACGCGCGAACCCTGTTCGACGCTGTCTCGCATCTCAATCCGACCATCCTGACCGGATGCCCCCGCGGCAACTGGGCCGAAGCGCAGAAGATCGCATGGGCACAGGCCTATTTTCCCGGCGTTCCCATCATCACCTGCCGCAGTGCGGACAAGCGGGATCACGCTATGCCTGGCGATGTGCTGATCGACGACTGGCCGCAATATCGTCACCGCTGGATCGAGAAGGGCGGCGTATTCATCAGCCACTATGACGCGGAATCGTCGCTGGCGACATTGTGGGCACACTATCCCGAGCTGGTCGCATGACCTTCGAAAACATGTGCCTCGACGAGCTGCTGCTCTGCATGTCGGCCAAAGCGACCCAGTTCGAAAAACTGGCGGCTGCTAGCTATACCTCGAATCTGCTCCGACGCGCGGCGGCTCTTTTGAACATGCTCGAAAGTGAACGCGGCGCACTCGCAGCGACACTGGATGCCGCATGCCTCGCGCGCGACACCGTGGGAATTCTCGGGACCCCCGCCGAAGCGATCACCATGCTGGGCGAGGAGAACGCCGGGCTCCGAGCCGAGCTCGGCACCCTTCGAGCTATGCCATCCAGGTCCACGCCATGAACCATCAGCACCAGTTGACGCAGGAACAGCGCGATTGGCTGACCGTTCGCATCCAGCAACTTCGTTCCCGAATGCGAGCAGCCGGTCCGTTCCGTCAGGCAGGTATCCATCGAACCATTGAAGGCATGAAGCAACAGCTGCGCTCAGGGATCTGGAAGCCCCACGACCTCACCGGCGATTCCGGCATGGGCACCACGCGCTCGTCTTCCGCGCCCATCTCGAATGTAGCATGGCCCGCTCCGCCGCCGTCGCCGTTCTGCAGTCCTGCCTCGAGGATCACGCCCTCGGTTGACTCGCCCGGCGACATCGCTGACCATCCCGATCCATGAACGTCGCACCCATGATCCATCCCGAAGTCCGACAGGCGGTGGCGCGATTGTTCGACCTCGCACAAAGCGACACGGGCCAGGCACGCCGGGTCGCGGATTTTCTCATGGCATGGTGGAATGCGACGGATTTCGGTGGCTTCGACATCGCCGACCTCTTCTCTCTCGACCGTGCCGTTGCCGCCGACATGGCCACCGTCTTTGCCTTCCTCGGTAGCCACCCCGGTGCGATCTACGCTGACGCCTTCGAACTCGAAGACGCGATGAAAGCCCTCATCGCGCTCTGGCGACCCCAGATGATCACACAAGAGGGTGCCGACAGTGCCTGACCGCGGCGCAGTGGCAAACGTGGCGCTTACCGCACCGGTGCTCCGCGTGACATATTGAATTACCCTCAACCCATCGGGTCATTTCGGTAACCGAGAGACCCCCGGATCGGCGTGACGGTCGCGCGACGATCGAGCGCGCAACCATACGCTGATTCAGCCCGCCATTCCGCAATCGCACCCGTGATCGTCCCGTCCGGGCGGTTCGATGCGATCCCGCCGGTCCCGAAGGGACCGGCGGCCGCAAAATTACGGCCCGGCGCACACGAAAACACGCACGCGAAATCCGGCTTCCTCGTCTCTCATCTTACCGGAAATCGCGCCCTTCCCGGAGATCCATCCATGACCGTTCGCAAAGCCGCGCGCTGGTCAGCGCGCGAACTCGCCCTGTTGCGGGCCCACTATCTGACCGAAGGGAGCGATGTCGCCGCCCGGCTGCCTGGGCGCAGTTGCCACGCGATCCACGTGATGGCGCACAAGCTGGGGCTGGAGACCACCCACCGCAGTCCTGCGCCCACCGCCCGGCTACAGGGTGCCGCGCTCGACGAGGCGATCCGGCTGCGCGAAGTCGACAAGCTTTCTTTCGCCGCAATCGGGAGGCGCTTCGGGATATGCGAAGCGAGTGCCTGCAACGCCGTAACGATCGCCCTTTGTGTGCGACGCGGCTATCGCCCCGCCGAGCGAGACGCGCGCGGCCGCCTTACGCCCGCCGGCATCGATCGGTTGCGCTACGCGCTCAAGAAAGGCCTGAAAGGGATCGATATCCAACTGCGCCTTGGCGTTTCGGCCGCATGCGTCTCCGAGCAGCGGCGGCGCTACAGCCGCGAGCTGCTGGCCCGCGGCAAAGCTCCACTCCCGCCGCCCGGCGGCGGCGACGCCTATTCGGGCGTCAAATTGACTTCAGCGCAGCGCAAGGCGGTCGAAGCGCTGTTCATGGAGGGGTTCGGGACCACCAAGGTCTCCCAGCGGAGCGGCGTTTCCAAAACCAGCTGTATCCGGATCCGTGAGCGCCTCGTGCGACGCCTGCGCCGCAAAGGCCAGTCCCTGCCCGGATGTGACGCGGCTGGCGTTCGGCATATTCACGCGGAAAGCGCACGGTTCGTCACCGATGAACAGCGGCGATTGCTGCGCGCGATGTTGCTCGACCGCATACCCGTTCGGCGTGCCGCCCTTGATCTCGCGATCGGGGGCTCCACTGCCTATCGCATCCGCGACGAACTCGCCGCTGAACTCTCCCGCGTGGGGCAGGCGCTTCCCTCGCCCAATTTTCCCGGACGAGTTCGGTCGCACGCCGCTCCTGACCCCTTCTGGCCCCCGGCAAACCCCAAAGAGATATTTGCCTTCCGCTGTCTACTCCAGACAATGGGCTTTGCAGAGGCCAAGGACCAGTGGCGGGAGACCCGGCGCGAGGCCCGAAGGGCCGAGCGCGCCGAAAATGCCCACAGGTCGCTCAGCTTCGACGAGCAGCTTGCCCGCGTCGCCGCCGGCGAAGTTGGGATTACCAGCGCCTTCGTGCGCCACCATCTCCAACCGTTGATCACCGCCTAATAATTCACGCCTGATGCCGGGCAGCGTCCGGGCACCGCGCATAGCTTCGATTCCTATGCCGAGCAGATCGACGTAATCGACATCATTTCCCTCATCGTCGGACCAGCTCATATCGGCCTCGTTCTCGCTGATCGCGAACTGGCACTTGATGTGGGTGAAGGTGCGGAATCGTTCGGGGCAGCTTCTGGGTTGGACGGAGATAGAAAAGAAAGAGAAGGAGGGGAGGGGGCGTCACCCGATCTGCGATCGGGCCGGGCTCTATTGCGCTAGGCTCCCACGGCCGCTGCGCGGCCGCGCTCACCAAGCTCCACGGAACCTCGTCCTTCGGCCGAGTTTCCGCCCCTTGCGGGGTCACGATCCCTGACGTGGCCGGCTTCGCCGCCTGACAAGACGTCCCTGGCGGGCCAGCCTCATTTGCCAGACCGGACGGTTCGAGGACGAACCGCCCGGTATCTGCCTCGCACCAGGTCGTTCATCGCACCCTGCGCCACCCCCGCCAGTGTCCCGGCGTTGCAGACCCCCCCACCGGGGTCGGCGGCAAAGGGGAATCGGCCGCAAGCGGCCGATATTTTTGTTTGTCTGGAAGCCGCCTCAACAGAAATACCGGGCCGCAAGCGGCCCTACGGTTTCCACCGCTGCGCGGCGGAGCCTCCGTCATTTCTGTTGACCCCGGCGGAGGTGCCTGCGCCTTGGGCCACAGGCGAAGGTGGCTCCGGGTGCGATGAACGACGAAGCCCCCGCTTGTGCTCGGCAGATCAGGATGGAGTTGCC
The DNA here is from genome assembly GCF_003584015.1 of Aurantiacibacter xanthus. Classification (GTDB taxonomy): domain Bacteria; phylum Pseudomonadota; class Alphaproteobacteria; order Sphingomonadales; family Sphingomonadaceae; genus Alteraurantiacibacter; species Alteraurantiacibacter xanthus. The sequence goes on along the minus strand of NZ_QXFM01000102.1, from coordinate 54,660 downwards.
CTGACGGGCAACAATTTTTTCGTGGGCCGCTGCGCGGCCGTTGCAGGCTCAGGTTCACCAGGCACGATGAAATCTGTCAAGAAAACAATGTGTTATGCGTAGTTTGAGGTCTTTGATATAAGGGAATCACCGGACGGGGACGGTCCCCGGAAGGCTCAACCACCCGGCGCGGGAACGCCGGAACGAAATGGAGTTAAGACTATGAACCTCGGTAATCTCAAGCTGAACGCCAACGGCTTTTTCGTCGGCAAGATCGCCACCGTCTCGGTCGCCATGACCATCTGCCTGCGCCCTTGGGAAGCGCGCAAGGAGAACAGCCCCCGCTTTGAAATCCTCGGCCTCACGCCCGCCCGCACCTGGGTTCGCGTCGGGTTCCTGTTCGAGCAGTCCATGAAGGACACCGGCGAGGCTTTCTTGCAGGGTTCGATTGACGACCCGTCGATGAGCAAGCCTCTCTATATCGCTTGCTTCCGCGAGGATGACGGCAGCTACAATGTGGCGTGGAGCCGCCCGCGCCGCGCGCGCAACGATCTGGCCCCGATCGGTGACGCAGCCGATGGCCCCGCCGATGAAGGCGATGGCCTTGGCGAAAGCACCGCCCCGGCTGGTGACCTTGGCTTGCCCCCGGTCGAGCCGTCGAGCCGTCGCGGCCGCCGCGCCGAACAGGCGCAGGAACAGCAGCAGGAGGAAACCGCCAGCGCATAAGAGAAGGTTGGGCCGGGGCGCGGGAACGCTCCGGCCCGATCCGCGCCAGCCAGACGAAATGGAGTTTCAACCATGACCAACACGAACAAGGGGCGGGTTAGCAGGTTCGCCGACTTTGCGGAAGCCTATGCCGCCATGACCAGCGCGCAGGACTTTCCTGCCAGCTTCACCGAAACGATTGCCGAATCCCGGCTTTCCATCATCGACGACCCCACCCGCGACCCGATGCCCGATGCGGAACTGGCGCGCGGATGCGTCGAGGATTTGACCGCGCAAATCTTCCGCTTGCTTGCCGGAACCCGCATGGAATCTTTCGGCCAGCCCATCGCTTGGGGTATCGTCAACAGCTTGCATTATGTCGCCAAGCGCATCAAGCGGCAGGAAGACGACGCCGCCGCCGAACTTGGCGAAATGGTCCGCGTGTTCGACCCGTCCGAGGTATATCAATCCCGCATGGAAGAACTGCAACAGCGTTGCCAGTCGCTTGCCGAAGCCCGCGCCGCCGTGGAAACCATGTGCAACCACGCTGCCAACGTCTATTTTGTCGAAACCGGCAAGCCGTTCAATACCATCAAGGGCAGTCGCACCGGAACCGGCCTTACCGCTTCGCAGATCGAGGGTTTCGACTATCTGAAAGCCCGCGAAGCCGAGCACAACGCGAAGCACTATCCCGCGCGTCCTGCCGTTCTCGTTTCCGGCGGCGGCGACTGGGAAGATGCAGACATGATCTTTCGTCGGCTGGACATGGTGCGCGCGCGCATCCCGCACATGATCTTGTTCACCGGCAAACGCTTCAAGGGCGCCGAGCAGATCAGCACATGCTGGGCGCATGAACGGGGCGTTCCGATTGTCGGCTTTTCCCTCAACAAGCGCGGCAGCAACGACTACCGCGCAGCCTATCGGCGCAATGAGGTATGGAACCGGCTGGACGAAATCGTCGAAGCCATGATTTTCCAGCAATCCAAGGTGCAGGAAGATCTTGCCCGCCTGTTGCGCGCCAGAAACGTGCCGCTGCACATCTTTCGCCTTGCCGAACAGAACAACGGCACCGGCCCGACCGACCTTGCCGCGCTGCGCGCAGAGGAACAGCGCCGCGCACTGGCTTGACCCGGAAAGCCCGCGCGCACCAGCGCCGGGCCTTCCCCCCCCCCATCACTCACATAAAGCGCGCCGCCGACCAGCGCCATGCGCCGCCACGCGCGCCGCGAAGGAACCCGAACCATGTATGAACTCACTCCCGAAACCGCCGAAACGCTTAAGGAGCTTCTAGGCGACGAATGCCCCCTATTGATCGAGCAGCGCGCAGGCGAAGGCTGGACAGATAGCGACTGGCTCGCCGTCTATCGCGATCAGGGATTCGACATTTGAACTATGGGCGCGCCGCCGCGCGCGCCCGTTCCACCAAGGAGCAGCCGCCATGATCGACTTTAGCCGTCTAGGCCGCGAAACCCCCGAAGAACGCGCCGCGCGTGATGCCGAACGCCGACAGACCGAGATTGACGCCGACGCAAAGCGCCGCGCCGAATGCGTCGATTCGACCATGGCTGCGCGCCTTGCCGAAGATGTCGAATTGCGCTCGACACCGAGCGGCGATACCGTCGCGACCTTGCGTTGCATCGCGCTCAATGGCGAAGCCTTCACCGCGATCTATTGGCTTCCGCCGCACCGGGCCGACGCCGCCGACCGTATCGCCGCCACGCTTCGCGCGGGGCTTGGCGTCCGCCTTGCCGGTTACTGGAAAAGCCGCAAATGGACCGACCGCGACGGCAACCCCCGGCAGGTCCGCGAATTACAGGCGCAGTATGTCGCGCCCTATCGCGAACCGACCAAGTGAGCAGTCACCAGCGCCGCCCAGGGGCGGCGCTGGACTATCGCGCCATGCCGGAAACGTCGCGCCCAGGTGCAGGGGTTGCGGATAATTTTGCGGCCCGCTTTGCGGGCCGCGTTGGTGCGCGCGGGGGGTGTCGCTTTGCTGTCCCCGCGCTGTTGAAACGCAGGGAATCGCACACCCGATAAGTGATAGCGCACAGGAGAAGGGGCGCATGGCGGCCACGCCATGCGCCCCTTTTTTCATCCAGCATGCAGCCGATCAGGCAAGCCGCTTCATGGTTTCCGCAATGCCGAGCGTTCCGATCCTTTGCGCCAGCTTCGCAAACTCCACTTTACTCAGATCGGCCAGACCAGACGACACCAACGCACTGCCGAAGTCGCTTGCAATGCGCGTCACCATCTCTTTTTCCCGCACTTCCAGCGCCGCCCTTTCGTCGGCCAGCGCGCGCAGTTGTTCCGAAGGCTTGAGGCTCTTTCTCGCCATGTCGCATATCTCCATAGTGCAAAATGGCGTTTGCTGATTTCCCCTATAGCCGACTTCCGCCAAGACCGGAACCGCCGCCGGACGGCTACCGCGTCAAAAGCCCGACGCGGGCGCAGGAGCGCCACGCTTTCCCGCTGGGGCATCATGGCCTGACGGCCCGGAATGGCCCACCGCGAAAGCCGGAGACGCTCCTGCGAATAGATCAAGCCCACACCCCCGACGACGCGAGCGACAACATGGAGCAACTAAGCACACCGAACGCACCTAAAGGTGCATGGGGGTCAAGTAATATCAAAGCCTTAGTTGAATGTGCTCCCGTATCCCATTGAAACACAAATGCACTGCAATGGGATGTAGCCCAAGAATGGCGCTGATTTCTGCCATTTTTAAGTAACGCTTATGTAATGCAATGCAATGCGTCCGCCGGGATGCAAAACCGTTGCCCCGGGCTGAAATGTCGCATAGTATAAGGCACTTTCTCAGCCCCTGCCGGCCTCTGCGCGAAGAGGCTGTCATGAACCACAACGATCCTCAGATAACCCTCCGGCTCGATCACAGCTTGTGTGATCGGATCGACCGCCTGGCTGCACGCAACGGGCTGACCCGTTCCGCCATGATCCGACATGCGCTGCGCTTGTTCGCGACCGAAGCGGAGTCCGCCGGTGCCAGCCAAAGGCGTGTGGCGCGCACCATCGAATATGCCCAGCTGGCGCTCGACGTCATCATCCGGGACCAATACCCCGATGTGCGGGACAAGCTCCTTGCTGAGACCGACAAGCGCGTGGAGCAGTATCATGCGGCGCGCTGATATCCGCTTCAGCGGCAAGCCCGTTCACCTGCGCCATCATTCCGCGCGCGGAACCGTCCAGCGCAACAGCGGCAACTTCACGCGCGGCAGCCAGCTCCTTACCCACGAGGTGCTGATGTGGACGTCGGGAGCGAAAATCCCGTTCATCGTCTGGCTGTTCTGCTTTGCCGCCGCATACTCCTTCATCCTCGTTGTCACCCTGCGCGAACACGAGATCGAGCTCATCGGCATGAAGCTCTATTCGCTATTTTGGGACTTCATGGAATTCGATCCGATGAAGCGGGTCAACGTCACTTTACCGGACGGGTCGATCCGCGCGATCGTGATGGCGCAGGTCGCCGATGTCCCGTCCGTCATCGCCGCCTGGGCGAAGGCCATGCGCGGGCTGGTGGGCGCGATCCTCCTGTCGCTTCTCGCTACTATTCCGCTTGCGCTATGGTTCGTCGACATCTCGCGCAAGCGCGGCAAGTCGATCCTTCAGGAACGCCATGAGCGCGGCGCAATGCTGGTCGAGCGCGAAGTTCTGCATGCCGAGGTGGTTGCCCACAATCTGCGCGAGTTCGAAGCGGAAGCCGCTCAGCTATTGCCTGGATCGAGCCCCGCCCAGGTGCGCGCAATGCCGTTTGTCGCACGTAAGCGGGCGGGCATTCATCACCCCTATATCCTTGCCGGCATTCCCTATCCGCACCGCCTCGAGCAGTCGCATACGATGCTTATTGGTACTACCGGGGCGGGCAAGACGACTGAGCTCCGGAGCCTGGTCGCACAGATGCGCGCGCGCCGGGATAGCGCCGTCATCTTCGATCTCACCGGCACCTATGTCGAGAATTTCTACAACCCTGAAACCGACATCATCCTCAACCCGATGGACCAGCGCTGCCCGGCCTGGTCGATCTTCAACGACTGTTCAACCCACTCGGAATTCACAGCCGCGGCCGCCGCGTTGATCCCTTCGGACGGGGGTTCGACCGAACCCTTCTGGGCGATGGCGGCGCGCACGCTGTTCATCGAAATGTGCATCAAACTCCAGGGACGCGGGCAGACTACCAACGCGGATCTCGCCGACAATCTGATGACCGCTGACCTGAAGCGCGTGCACCGTTTTCTCGCGAACACGATCGCCGATCCGCTTACCGCGCCTGAGGCAGCGCGCATGGCGGAATCGATCCGCGCCGTGTTCAACACCAACGCGCAGGCGCTGCGTTTCCTGCCCGACGAGGGCGAGCAATTCTCCATCCGCGAGTGGATCTGCCGGCCCGAGAAGCCCGGTTCGATCCTGTTCGTGACCTCGCACTATGTCGACCTTGCGATGAACCGTGCGCTGCTCACATTGTGGATGGATATCGCCATCACCCGCATCATGACACTGCCGCGGACGCGGGGGCTGAGGACTTGGTTCATGTTCGATGAGCTGGGAGCCCTGCACCGGTTGCCGGCGATCGAGAATGGCTTGCAGACGGCGCGCGCTTTCGGCGGCGCGATGGTCCTGGGACTGCACAGTTTCGAGAAGCTGATCGATGTCTACGGCGAACAGGGCGCCAAGAATCTGGCTTCGCTCGCGCGCACCAAGCTCATTCTGGCGACCGCCGATCTCGACACGGCCGAGCAATGCGCGCGCTATATCGGCAACCGCGAAGTGCGCCAGATGGATGAGGCGTACAGCTATGGATACAACCAGACGCGTGATGCTTCCACGCTGACTCCGCGCAAGCAGGTCGAGCCGCTTGTGATCGCCGATGACATCACGAACCTTCCGTCCATGCATGGTTTCATCAAATTTCCGGACGGATTCCCGGCCGCACGGATCAAGCTTGAATGGAGGGATTACCCAACAGTCGCTCCGGGCTTTCTCATCCGCGAGAACATTGCCCCGACGCGCCGACGGCGGGGGGGTGAACTGGTCGAGGAAGAAGGTGGGGAAGGGGGCGGCCGCGATGGTGCCGCCCAGGTCATAGAAGAGGTCGATCGGTCCAATGTCGCACGTGACCTCGCCGCAGCAATCCTGTCCGTTCCCCGAGAGGAGATGGGGCGGGACGATGGGCGCGAACGAGGCGATCCGGACCTCGATCGCGCGCGGCCGGGAGGGCAGGGCGTTGCCGGGCCGAACGGTACACGCGGGCGAGGGCAGGTGCCTGGAGAGCGGGAGGGGCGCGAGGAAAACGACCAGCGGCCGCGCGATCGCGCCGAGCCGGGCAGGACGCGCGGACCGGAGATCGAGGACCAGACGCTGCGCGAATTGCGCGAAGATTACGGTCCAGACAGATCCGCCGATCACGACGATATGGACATGGGGATCTAGGCGATGCTGTCGATCGCGGCGGTGCGCTCGGCTGGCGGCGCCGCCGGCTATTTCGCCAAGGACAATTACTACACGCTGGAGGAATCCTCCGAGGCGAGCAGCTGGGCGGGAGAGGGCAGTGCCGACCTTGGTCTTGCCGGCGACGTCGGCAAGGAGGGCTTCGAAAAGATCCTCAACGGAGAGCTGCCAGATGGTGAGAAGGTCGGCCAGGTAGAGAACCGCAGGCCGGGTCTCGACATGACCTTTTCGATGCCGAAGTCAGCCTCGGTCATGGCCTATATCGCCGGCGACAAGCGTATCCTTGCGGCCCATATGGAGGCGGTCAAGGCGACGATGAGCTGGGTCGAAAAGAACCTCGCCGAGGGCCGCAAAGATATCGACGGGCGCAAGGTGCCGATCCGCACCGGCAATCTCGTCTATGCTCTATTCCAGCACGACACGAGCCGCGCGCTCGACCCGCAGGGCCATATCCATGCCGTGATCGCGAACCTCACGAAGATGCCCAATGGCAAATGGCAGGCGCTCCACAACGGCGCGCTCTGGAAGAACAACAGCGTTATCGGTTCGATCTACCACGCCTTCTTTCGCGATCGGATCGAGAAGCTGGGTTATGAGGTCACTTCGACCGGGAAGCATGGCACCTTCGAGATTGCCGGCGTCGCCAAGGAGGTGCTCGAGCTGTTCAGCCAGCGGCGCACGGTCATTCTCGGCAAGGCGCTCGAACTCGGCATCAGGACCGCCGAGGGTCTGCGGGAAATCACCAAGAACACACGCGATCCCAAGCTCAGCATGGGCGATCGCGAAGTGCTGCGCCAGGAATGGATCGACAAGGCCGCGACAGTCGGATTCGACGGCAAGGATCTGATGGCGGCGGCGATCGAGCGCATAACCCGCAATCCGGACCGCGGTATCATGGCGCGGGGCTATGAAGCGGTCAGCGAGGCCATCCGTTCCGCGCGCGGGATGGTGGCCAACTTCCTCCGCCCCAACGACCCCCTTGTCGACCGCGGCCTTGCACGGCTCACACAATCACCGGTCGAGGCCCGCGCGCAGCTCGCGGTTGCTTCGGCGGTCCGGATCCTTTCGCAGCGCGAAGCGGCCTGGGAACTCAATGTGCTGGCGAAGACTGCGCTCGACCTGCGCCTCAAGGGCGTGACGATCACCCATGTCGAGAGCCGGATCGGGAATTTGCTGGAGAAGGGCACCCTGATCCCGGGCAAGTCGCATCGTCATGACGGGATCGTCACCATGGCAACGACGCCCGAAGCAATCCGTACCGAAGAAGCGATCATCTCCGAAATGGAGAAGGGCAGGGGCATGGTCTCGCCAATTATCGACGCGGCCGATGCGCCCGCGCGCCTGCAGGCAGCCTCGAAGGTGACGCTCAATGCCGGCCAGCTCGCCGCGGGTGCGATGATCGTGTCATCGCGCGATCGTATCGTCGCTGTCCAGGGTATCGCCGGGGCCGGCAAGTCGACGATGCTGCAAGCGGTGGTCGAGGTGGCACATGCTGCGGCGAATATTGCAAAGACCGAGGGGCACAATGTCCTGGGACTGGCCTTTCAGACCAAAATGGTGCGTGATCTCCAGGAGGGGATCGGCGCTCCCAGCCAGACGATCGCTTCCTTCCTCCTGCGCCACCAGCATGTTTTGCACCGGCAGGAGGGGCCACGATATGAGGCAGCGCGCGAAGCGCTCAAGAATACCGTACTGCTTGTGGATGAGAGTTCCATGGTGTCCAGCGAGCAGACGATGAAGCTGGAGCGGATCGCCAACCTACTGGGCGTGGAGAAGCTCGCCCTGATTGGCGACCGGCAGCAAATATCCTCGATTGACGCGGGCAAGGCCTTTGCACTGGTACAGGCGGCGGGCGTGACCATCGCCCGAATGGACGAGAATCTTCGCCAACAGGGGGATATTCTGCCTGTTGTCGCAGCGCTCGCCGATCGCGGCCAATCGGGTGAGGCCATCAGGGTCCTTGGCGAAAATGTGATCGAGGATAAGGACCATATCGAGCGTGCAGCCGATATGTGGCTGGAGTTGGCGCCCGAAGAACGTGAAAGAACGGCGCTCTTTGCATCCGGCCGCGAGGCGCGAGAGCATATCAACATGCGAATCCAGGAAGGGCTGACCGCAGAGGGGACGCTTGGCAAGGACAGTCTTGCGCTCACGATATTCGAGCGCGTGAACCTCACCCGCGAAGAGCTGCGCTACAGTCAAAACTGGCGGGCGGGCCTCAAGCTCGACGTTATGTTCCGGACCGACGAACTCGGGCTCGGCAAGGGCCTTTATGACGTCGTGAAGGTTCAAAAGAACGGGAAGATCGAGCTATCCGACGGAAAACGTCGGTTCCGGATCGACCCGCAAAAGCTCTCGCCGCATGCCAGCGAGGACCGGCTCGGCCTCTCGGAACCAAAATCGATCGCGATCCATGAAGGCGAGACAATCCGCTGGACCGCGAACGACAAGGCGCGCGGGCTCGACAACAGCGCACTGGCGAAGATTATCGGAATCGGCGCGGCGGGCGTGACCATCGAGACGACGTCGCGCGAGCAGCTCACGCTGCCGCACGGCGATCCGATGCTCTCTCGCCTCGATCTTGCCTACGCGCTGAACATGCACATGGCCCAGGGCATCACCGTCGACAAGGCGATCGCGGTCATGTCGTCCTTCGAGCGGTTCCTCTCGAACCAGCGGCTGTTCAACGTCACAGTGACGCGTGTGCGCGAGGCGCTGATGCTTGTCGTCGATGACAAGGATCGTCTCATAGCTCAGATCGAGCGCACGCCGGGGAACAAGACGTCGGCCCTCGAGACGACCGGGAAGATCGATGTCGACGGGCGAAGCGAGCAATCGGCGGAGATGTTGGCGGGTATGCTGGGCGAGACGGTGGATTTCGACCCAGGCGAAATCCCGCTAGACGATCTCGCGGCGCCGATTGAGGGCTGGTCGCCAGATAATCCCAAGGGTGACAAGCCGGCGACCGAAGGGCAGGGGAAAGAGGCGAAGCCGGGGAGCGACCTTCGGGCACCCGATCCTGACCCCATCGATCTCGACAGTCTGCCGCCGCTACCCGAGCGCACCTTGGGGCTAGACCTGTGAGCGGGCGTGAGCGATCAGGCGCCAGGCGTGGCATGCATCTCCTCGGGCGCGTAAAGTGCCATATGCGACTCTCCAGACGCGCGGGAGGGGCGCTGGTCCTTGGTTTGCTACTTGGGTCCGCCATGCTCTCTGGATGCAACAATGATGCGGATGCGCAGGGAGCGAGGGGCACGCCTTGCTCACGCCCTTACGTCTATGACGGAGATTACATTCGGTGCGACGAGTTCGGGCGTTCACGGCTATACGGCATAGATGCGCCCGAAATGCCGGGGGCCTGCCGGCCCGGCCGGAACTGCGTGCCGGGCGACCCCTACGACAGCCGCGACAATCTGCGCGCGCTGGTTGCGAAGGGGAACATCATGTGCCGTCAGCTTGACACCGACCGCTACGGGCGGCCGGTCCTGCAGTGCTGGAACGAGGACGGCGATCTCGCCTGCCAACAGGTGGCGGCGGGGCAAGCTGTCCCGCGTTATGGTCGTTTGGAGTGCCCGCCGAGCTATCAATCAAGCTCGCCGGAGTAGCAGCGATGCCAGGTCGCACGTCGCAGGGCATGTATCGCTTTGCTTAAAGCTCTCCCACCCAAGCGCGTTCGGATGCCGCAAGCCATTCGACGGCCAGCTCAAAAGTTTCGGGAAGATCGTCAAGCGGTTCGGGCCACTTTATGCGTTCGCCATTGCGGTAAAGCCCGCTATGCGCTTCGCGCAAGTCCAGCAGGGCCTTGCAGACAACCTTCGTCCATTCACTATCGCGAGCAAGCTGACCTTGAGGCAGGAGCCTCAGGCGCTCCTCTAAATTCTGCACCGCTTCGGTAAAGGATCCCCCCGTCACGACAGGGAGCCAATTTGCGGAGAAGACGTAATCCATCGCTGGAAAGAGGATTTGATCCTCGCTGTCCCACGAAAGGTCGCGCACAATATCAACATGGTCCTGCCAAAATCCGAGCGCGGCCCAGACACCCTTTCCATAGTGGTCCTGCCAGCTCTGGAAGGCATAGCCTTCTTCCGTTACGAGTTTGTCGATAAGTTCAAAGGTCATAGCGCCCCCTCTTGGTGATTGACCATATCGCCGATGACGAGGCTGTCATATCCCATATTCAAGTCTATCATGCCGAGTTTCAGCGGTTTTCTTTCCGGAATGTCCTTCCGTAGATGATCGCATCATATGTTCAATTGCGCTATAGTTCGGTCCATGACCGAACTCGATCCTCATACGCTTCGCGTCGCCGCCTCGCTCGTGCGCTCGCGCATCGACAGCCTCAAGCGTGATCCGCGTATGGACGGTCTTCAGCGCCTCGGAGCGCACCGAACGCTTACCCAGCTTGCGGTCGATCTCGAGGTGTCTGCCGAACATGTCGGACCGCGCCGCCGCCGCACGACATGACGCCGACCCGCCTTTTCGGGGTGATTTCCGCGTTTAGCCTGCGTCGGCGTCGTTTGGCGGCGCAAAGGCTGGTGTGAGAACAGAGCGCTTTGCGCGAGGCGCCCGGGCTGGGCCGCGTTCCTGCGTGGGACTGCCGGCCGCTGGCCCCTTTTTCGTCCTGGCTGCAGGAGCGGACGCTACCTTCGGCTTGCGGCCGAGACCAATCTTCTTGGCGAGCGCGCGGCGCTTTTCGGCATAGTTGGGCGCTACCATCGGGTAGTCGGAGGGCAGGTTCCACTTGGTGCGATATTCGGCTGGCGTGAGCTGATAGTGCGTCATCAGGTGCCGCTTCAGCATCTTGAGCTTCTTGCCATCCTCGAGGCAGACGATGTGGTCGGGCTTCACCGAAGCCCGGATCGACACTGCAGGTTCCTGTTTCGCTTCCGGCACTGTATCGGCCTTGCCGAGACGTTTTAGCGCATCGTGCACATTCTGGATCAGCGACGGCAGATCACTCACGGCAACACTATTGTTGGTGACATGCGCGGCCACGATGTCGGCGGTCAACGTGATGAGTGTGCTGTCGCGTTCGGTTGCTTCGGTCATGCTTTGCTGGCTTTCCAGGCTAGGCAGAGAGGATCGGTGAAGCCGTGTGGCTAGCGGGAAGTGGCGTGCTTCGCAATAAGCGTCGCAACGTCCCGCTTCATGGAGAATTCTGCCTGAAGCGCCCACTTTTTGAGGCAGCAACAAATGACATCTATGTCACTTTACCACCAAAGCCCTGAGCTAAAGTGACATAGGTGGCAAAGGCGGTTCGCCGGTCTGCATGAGCAATTGGGGGATTCACAAGAGTCCCGCTTTGTGCTTGATTCGTTCCATGTTCCAGCAGGATCTCTTCGCATCGCCGGCCTCCCAGCCAACGACAAGCATGCCGGACATAGTCCGCACGATCGCGGAGCATTCCGCGCGGCCGCGCTACACCTTCATGGTGCTGGACCTTATTGCACGTGTCGCCCGGCCGAACGGGCAGGCGGGCCCTCTCGTTCGAGAAGGCGAGGCGTTGGTGCCGATCCGGGAGTGGCTGGCTGCGGCAATCGCGCCGAGCGGCGCGCGCTATCATCATCGCCGCATGACCGCGGACAAGGTACGGGCGGCGCTCGAGGCCAAAGGGGAATTGCCGGATGACCGGGACGAGGCCGAGCGTCTCGTTGACGCACAGATCGGTGAGCGCATCCGGGAAACCGGCATGACGGCGATCAGCCGCGCGGTATCGGAGCTGGTGCGGGCAGGGCTCATCAAGCGCCATTACCAGGGCTGTTGGGTCGACCACGAGAACCGCGGCGCTCAGCGTCATGCGGTCTATACGGTGACGGACCCCGTCCGCGCCGCGCTCCAACCGAGCATCGCCACCAGCGAAAATCAGCGCAAACCCTATGTGCGCGGTGCGCACGGTCAACCTCGAACGGCGGCGGCGCGGTAGGTTCTTAAATGCCCTTAGCCTTTGGGTTCGCCGGTCTCGCTGGGGCGAACGCGCCGTGAGGTCTTCGCCTTGAGAAGCTTCACCGTTCTGGAATCTCGTGTTCCGCCGAACCAGCGGTCGAGTGCTGCCGCGATCAGGGGATGAGTGCTGGCGGCTTCAAATAATGTCAGCGACGAGTGAAGCTTCATCGCGTCGACCGTGCCGAACACGGCAATCGGATCATTGGTTGCCAGGTCCTGTAAGGCTGTGACGCATTCGATATACCGTGGCCCCAGGACCGGATGATTGAAATAGGCTTGTGCCTCATCCAACGATTGAAGCGCGAACTGCCGTGAAGTCGAGCTTTGCCCCAGGCCCGAGAGCTGCGGGAAAATCCACCACATCCAATGGGTGACCTTCTTGCCACGGCGGATTTCGGAAAGTGCCGGCGCATAAGTGAGCGTCTGCATCTCGACGAAACGTTCGGACACGTGATTGGCGGTCATAAAGGCTCCAGCGACACCTGGGCCGCGAGCGTATCGACTAGCACCTTGATGACGAAATTAGAGAATTCGCCGTTCATGGCTGGGCCACTTCGCCGGAGGGCGGAGGCAGTCTGTCCAGCTTGGCAAGGAAGAAGCGTTCGCTCCAGAGATCGACCGATTTGAGTTCGGCCGGGCGCAGGAAACGGCGCACATCGTCGGCAGCACCCTTCCAGTCGATCTTCGCGATCGTGTTCCCCAGCGCTTCGTTCAGCCACGCCATGTCGACGGCGATGCGATCATCGCCCGCCCAGGGGCCGGCTTGGATGAGCGCCGTGCGCAGAAGCGGCAGATTGGGCGCTACTCCTTTGGCGACATACCAGGAGAAATCGAACCAGTCCCTGCCCTTGAGAAAGCCCCGACAAAGGAGGGCATGAATCTTGAGCGCGAAGTTGGATGCCAGATCCTGGTGGCGAACCTCATGGTCTGCCGGGAAGTCGAGGAAGGTCGACGCCTCAGTGGAGCCCGCAGGCGGGTTGACGTCGATCTCAAGCTTGATCCGGATCGTCTTTGGCTTGCCCGTTCCGGCGAAAGACAAGTCGAGCTGGCTCGCGATGGAATCGTTCTTGATCAGCGCCTGGCGGATAGTCTTGTCCATCTTCGCCTTGGGCAGCGCATCGAGCTTCAGCCCGAACTGGCCGAACACCTCGATCAGCGTCTTGAGATAGGGCGTCCAGTCGAAATCCGGGTCGGGTTCCCGCAGCAGGAAGTCGAGATCCTCGGAGAAGCGCGGCAGGCCGTGGAGGATGCGCAAGGAGGTGCCGCCCTGGAAGAGCGCGACGTCGAAGAAGTCGCTGCGCCAGAGGGCATAGAGCGCGATTTCCTGGAGGATTTCCTTGACCGCGTTCTCTTCCTCGAGCGCGTTGGCGGCATCGTAGCGGCGCAGTCTCTCCTGGATGATGTCAATCATATGCTGACGGTCCATTCCTGGCCGTCAGCACGGCGCTTTCGAGCGAGGCGAGGAAGGTGCTCACCGCCTTGTGCTTGTAGACCGGTTTCAGCTTGGCGAAGTCCTTTCGCCGGAGCCCGAGGAGCATGTCTTCGTCGACCCGCATGCCATCGGTCAGCCACTCGATTCCCGTCCACTGTTCCTTCCGCAGGGCGACCAGATCCAACAGGGCCCTTAGCGGCTGCGCGACGAAAGCGGTGAGCTTGCCCACTTGCACCCGATCGACGCCGGTCAGAAAATGATAATCCGCGATTGCGAGCGGATGAAAACTGAAGGGTCCGAAATCGGGCGTTTCAAAGCGGAGTGTCTTGCGGCCGGGCGACACGCTCGCGGTCACGAAGACCGCCTCGGGGATCCAGCCATGATGGGCGAGCGCGCTTTCGAACGAGACATAGCTGCCCGGTACGAGAGCTTGCGCAACGGGGAAGGGATGGATGGCCTCGCTGCGATAGCGCTTGCCCAGCAGATAGGTGCCGCGCTTCACGCGAAGCAGGGAGCCATCCTTGAGCGCGCGGTTGACGAGGCCGTAGCGCCGCGCGTCACCGCCACCCAGCAGATTGCCGAGCTGGCGCTCGCTGAGGATATGATCGGCCAGACCCGCTGCTGTGACCTGTTGTGCCAAGGATGACATGAAATTCCTGATACTTCCAATTTATGAAAGTTTCCAGAATTTTCTTGTCCTGGATATCGTAGAGCAAGAGGGGCAACCGCAGGTAAGGCATATATCGCCGAGCCTGATCGATTCAGGTGGCTAGCGTGTAGCCCGACAAGCGCGAGAACTCCCTCGCAGTCGCTTGGACTTTCGTGGCATCAATGCCCATCACTTCGACGAACTGCCGTTGCAGATCGGGGCTGACTTCCAAGAAGAAGGAGAACACGGGCGCGTTGAAGTCGCTGGCGCTCTTGGGGTCGGCGATCAGCGCGGCGAGTTGACGCGCGGAGAGGTTCGCTCCGTAAGGAGCGTTCACCGTCGCCAACACCAAGCTTGCCGCCTTTGCCATCTCAAACCTGTACCATGATCCTGTCAGTCACACCGCGTATATAGCCGTGGGCATTATCAAACTAGCATTACAGTTGCATTTTTGATTGAACTCTGGATCAAAAGGTCTCCATGGTTTGGAGGCTGTGGATGACGGGTGCATCGATCGAAACGACGCTGGAACTGTGAGGTCCTCGCTGCGGGACGTAAAGAGCCGCATGCGCGGATTGTTCACGCAGTAGCGAGTTGCGGTGTCGGCGAATCTGTTTCTGGACGGTTTGTTGAGCGATGAGCGCCGCAAGACAGGCTGACCTCGATCGCAAGGTGGAGGCTGACGGCCATCACCTCGTGCCACTCACCTCCCAAGCCGTTGCGGTGCTCAGGGTGCTATGGCCGCTCACCGGCAACGGCGAGTTGCTGTTCCCTAGCAATCGCCACACGCATCGGTCGATGAGCGAGAACGCGGTCGGCTACCTTCTCAACCGTGCCGGCTATCATGGTCATCACGTGCCGCGCGGCTTACGTGCCGCTTTCTCGACCATCATGAACGAGTGGGCCGAGCGGCAAGGCAAAAGTCATGACCGCAAAATCATCCACTTGATGCTAGCCCACGTTCCGAAAGAGAAGGTCGAGAGTGCTTACAGCCGCGCCGCCTACATGCCACGCCGGCGGGAGCTAGCGAAGGTGTGGGCCGACATGTTGAGCGATAGCTTGCCCGATCCGGGCGCCCTTATCCAGCGGCCCGTGAAGGCGATCGGGTCGCAATCGCGCCGGTCGATCGCGTCGCTCGTTGACGGCGACTTCCGATTCCCGGCTCGTCGCCCCGTCGCCTAACGACGTGGCGCGGCGTCGCCCGGTTGTCACCCGCCAGAAACCGCATGACCCTTGCCGGGTTCTGCTGGCCAGAAACACATTTGGGGCTGAGAATAGGGGAAAGCGTGCCGCGCCGGCTCTGCTGATTAGATAGATTTGCGTTGCTGGAACCCGGATTGGGATCATCTCGCGACAGGCGCGCCGCACCTCGGGAACGCCCTCGCAGACGACGGAGCCCAGAACAGCACCTGCAGGGTTGCAGATCATATTCGCCGGCGCGCATCATGTCGCCATGGCCCCGAAACGAGACGTGGAAGCTTTATACGATAATCCCCATCTGTCTGGCACGTTTGACGGCTTGCGCGCGACGGCTCACACCGATCTTTCCATAGATTCGATTGAGGTACCATTTCACAGATCCCTCTGTGAGCCCGACGGCATCAGCTATCTCACGATTAAGTTGACCGTTGCCGACGCGTCGCAAGATATCGACCTCACGTTCGGTAAGCGCGTCGAGCGCAGAAATCAGGTCGCTTTCGCCGAAGAACCGGTCGGTCTTGGCGGCGTTGGATGGCAAATTGCCTTGTTCGCCGTTCCACCGCTGGACCAGCATCGCTAGATAGCCGTCGAGACTCGACCCCTCCTCTCCCGTGGCGCCGTCGACGCCGCGCCCCGCGAGGAGCGACATGACGACTTCGCCGCCGTCGAGAAAGCTGCGTACGAGTCCGGCGTCGCGACCGTGCAGCGCCGCCCCGAGCAGCGTGCGACGCGCCTGGCTGCGGTCGCCGTTCAATGCCTCCAAAGTCGCCGCGCGTACGCTCCATCGCACTGCCGCGGTTCGCCAGCCGCCTTTCAAGTAGAGATCCGCCCAGCGGCTGGCGACTACTGCGGCGTTGGCGAACTCGCCTCGCGCTTGCGCAAGCCGGACCGCCAGCAGCGCTCTTGCCTCATCCAGCAGCGATTTCTGAGCGGCGGGGAAATGGTCCTTCAACTCGGTCGAGACGTCACCTCGGCGAACGAAACGACCGATGCGATCCAGCCTGCCTTCGAGTAGGTAATGCCGAGCCGCTTCGGCAGCGACAGAGAGGCGGAGCCGTTCGAAACCATGCGCCGACGCGAGCGCCGCTGCATCGGCGAGGAGGTGTTCCACGATCTGCGTTTCTTTGCCGATCTGACGCAGGCGAACGGCAACCATCAGGCTCGCCACGCGCTGGTCGACATAGCCTAGCCCACGGCCGAGCTCCTCGTAGGTAGCGATAAGCCGCGCGGCCTCGGTACGGTCGTCCCTCTCGTAATGGACTTCCGCCATGAGCAAGCCTGGGATCGCCGCGAGCTCCGAGGTCTCACCCGCCAATCGCTGGGCCGAAGCCATGGCGAGTTCGAGCGCCGGCAATGCGCGCGACAGGTCCCCGCGGCGAAGGAGCGCCAGTCCGACCACCGAATGGTGCCAGATCCGAACGAAGATGCTGCCGGTCCTGCGGTAGTGCTGCTGCGCTTGTGCGTCGAGATCGTCGATCTCGCATCGGGCCGGCCGCTGCAGGCCGTGATACAGATGCGACGTGTAGACTGTGCCGAGAATGTAGTGATCGGAGATGGGTTCCGCCGTTTCGAGCTGAGCAAGCAGTTCTCTCGTCTCGGTCATCCGGTCGGTGAACAGCGCGAGCATCATTTCGCGATGGATTTGCAGGAATTGCAGCGATGCGCGATCGGTGCGATCGTCGACGCCGGCCTCGTCGAGTTGCCTCAGGCGGTCTCGGCTGGCGGCCAGGACGTCTTCCGCCTCCGAGAAGCGCCAACTGATGATCAAGAGCCAGGCCTGCGTGAAAAGGATGTGGGGGAACTTGTTGAGCGCCGCGGCGGGTAGTTGTTCGGCGAGTCCGACGAACGATCGTAGCTCTCCGCTGTAGAACATCGATTGGCAACGGCGATCGAGGATCAGCGCTGCGAGGTAGGGGTCGTTCGCGAGCATCGCATGTTCGAACGCTTCGGGGAGCAGGTCGTTGTCAGCGAACCAGCGTGCGGCTTCTCCGCACCGCCGCGCCATGCCGCCGGGCTCACGCGCCTCGAGTCGACGCTTCAGAAAGTCGCTGAACAGATGGTGATAGCGATACCACTGCCCGTCCTCGTCGAGCGCGACCAGAAACAACCCCGCCGATTCGATTTCGGCGAGAAGGCCGGCAGCGTCCTTGTTACCCGTCACTGCGTTCGCCAACGACGCGCAGACACGACCCAGACACGCCGTCGAAAGAAGAAATTCCTGCACCTCTGGTGAGCGATTGTTGAAAACCTCTTCGGCGAAGAAGGCGGCATATTTTCGCCGGCTTCCCTTCTCCGGTTCCAGCAACGGCACGTCGTCGCCGTCGGCGATGGCGAGGCTGAGAAGCCGCAGGCCGGTCGCCCAGCCTTCTGTCGACGCGTTGATCCGGGCGATGTCGTCCCGCGAGAGATGAGTCTGGCCGGCCTGCTGAAGAAACGCTTCGGTCTCCTCGTCGGCGAACCGCAGGTCGTGTTCGTAGAGCTCGACCAGCTCGCCTCGCGACCGCAGCCGCGCCAGCGGCAGGTCGTGCACCTCGCGCGACCCCATGATGATGTGAGCGTTGCCGGGAAGGTCGCGCAATAACGCGACGAGCGCGCTCTTCGCCTCCGACCGCAATAGAAAATGGAGATCGTCCAAGAAGATGAAGACGTCGCTGTCGATCGTCGCGATGGCGTCGCTGATCGCCGCGACCAGCACGTTGTTGGCCGCGAATCCTTCGGCCGACAGCAAGACCTTGATCTCCTCGATCGTGACGTCGGCCGCTTCCAGCGCTTTCGCCAATGCCTCGAACAGATCGCGCGAATCTCCGATCGTCGCGTCGATCGGGACCCATAAAGCTATTCCCCGTTCCTTGCTCAGCCGCCGATACCACTCGGCGAGCAAGGTGGTTTTCCCATAGCCGGCGGCGGCTTGCACTAGCGTGACCTTGGCGTCCCGGATCGCCGACTCACGATCGAGCAGCCGCTCGCGCTGTACGAGGAGCGCGGAACTCGCCGGCGGCCGATACCTAACGCGGGCGGTACGCATCACGCATTTCCGGAAAAAACGTCCTTACCAACCTTCGTTAGGTGACCGGGGTGCCACGCGGTCGTTAGCCTGTCAATTGCATGAAGTTCCTGACCGGTCGCTGACCTCATCAGGGAGAGTCGCGCAACGCAGCCAGACGCCAAGATCTGGCCAGGAGGGGATAGACAATGGCTGACCAGATCACGGATACCGTTTGCCCGCGCCGCCGTCTTCGCATCGGCGGTCTGCACCAGCTGCTGCTCTGCAGCGCCATGGCGATCTTCCCGGCTTCGGGCGCTTTCGCGCAGGCGACACCGGGGCCGGACGCCCCCGCGCCGCAGACTGGCACTACGGCAGCCCCCCAGACGAGCGAGGCCGACGAGGATTCGCTGACAGGCGACATCATCGTCACCGCGAACCGGCGCAACGAGAGCGCGCAAAGGACCGCGCTTTCCATCACGGCGTTCAATGGTGACCAGTTGACGCGTCTGGGAGTGACGAACGCGAGCGACATCGCGAAGATCACGCCGGCGGTCAGCATATATCAGATCCATCCGTCGGTCACGAATATCAACATCCGTGGCGTGTCGCAAAACTACTTTGCCGACCATCTGGAGGCGCCGATCGCCGTCTATGTCGACGATGCCTATATCGGCTCGACGAGCGCGATCGGCGTGCGCAGCTATGACCTCGAGCGCGTCGAAGTGCTTCGCGGACCGCAGGGCACCCTGTTCGGACGCAACGCGACCGGCGGCCTCATCCAATACGTGTCCAAGGGCCCGACCGAAACGCTGAGCGCCTACTTCCAGGTCACCGGCGGCGGCTATGAATATGGCAACGGCTTCGTGCAGACCGAAGGTGCGATCGGCGGCCCGATTGCTAACGGCGTTCGCGCGCGCTTCTCGTTCGCCACCAACAACGACGAGGGCCCCTGGCACAACGGCGTCGGGGCCAATCCGGGTAACACCAACGAATATGCGGCGCGTCTCCAGTTCGAATTCGACCTGGGCCCGAAGACGACGCTGAAACTGATCGGCTCCACCGACCTCAACCGCGACTCGCGTGGCGCCGCCTACACGACGCAGGCGGCGGGTGTCGGGCCGAACCAGCTTGGCTTCCCGCTCGCCCCCAATCAGATCGGCACGTACGTGAATCTGGCGGCGTTGCCGACGCTCGCCTTCATCAATTCGCCCTGCGCAGGTTGTGACCTGACCGGCTACCGCCAGGGATCGAACCCGTTCCGCATCAATTTGAGCAATCCCGGCGAGTTCGATCGCAGCATCTACTCGATCACCGGCAAACTCACCCATGATTTCGATGGCGTGACCCTGACTGGGGTCAGCAACTACCAGAACATCAAGAAGATATTCTCGCTCGACAGCGACGGTGGTCCGTCCCATCTGTTCGATTACGGCACCGAGATGAAATATGATCAGTTTTCGCAGGAGCTGCGGCTAAACGGCAGCTCGTCAAAGCTGAAGTGGGTGACAGGTGCCTACTATCTCGACATGAATGGTCGCTACGGCGTCGATGGACTGTTCGACCTCGGTCCCTATATCGGGCTCACCTGCACCGCTCCGGCCTGCACCGCCGGCTCGCCGGTTACGGATGCCTTCCGCGCCGACTACACGCTCAAGGTCCATAGCTGGTCGGTGTTCGGGCAAGCGGACTATTACGTCACGCCCGAATTCTACGTCACCGCGGGGCTCCGCTACACGCACGATCGCAAAAAATTCGACTATCGCTGGCGCGACCAACTCGGCTTCCAGACGGTGCTGACGGGCGGACCGGCGAACGTCGTCTACAATCCATCGACTGACCCGACCGCGGACCGATCCTTCAACAACGTGTCGGCCAAGGCGCAGTTGAACTACGCGCCCGACGCAAACACGCTTTTCTACGCCGGCTATACCCGAGGGCATAAGGGCGGCAACTGGTCGGGTCCGATCTTCCCGCCGATCGATGTCTCCTCGCTTCCACACAGGCAGGAGGTTCTGACCTCCTACGAAGCGGGCGCAAAGATCAGGTTCCTCGACGGCCGCGCGACGCTGAACGGATCGGTGTTCTACTACGACTATAAGGACTATCAGGCGTTCGCGATCGTCAATCTCGTTCAAAAGATCTTTAACGTCGACGCGACCAACTATGGCGGCGAGGTCGAATTCAAGGTCAATCCGACCCGCGGCCTCGACCTGGCGGTGTCGGCCGCCGTCAGCCACAGCAAGGTGAAGGACGTCCCACTACCCGACGGCGCGTTGGCGGATCGCGAATTGCCCAACGCCCCAGGACTCTCGCTGACCGGGTTCGCGCGGTACTCCTTCGACGCGCTCGGCGGTAAGCTCGCCGGCCAGGCGAACGTCAACTATGTCGGATCGCATTATCTGACTGCACTCAATGAACCGACCAACTTCCAGAAGGCGTATACGACGGTCGACTTGCGGGTGGACTACACCTTCCCGGGCGATCGTTGGAACGTCGCCGCCTTCGTGCGCAACGTGAACAACGAGAAGTACCGCATCTGGGGTCTCGACGTGTCGGCGTTGAGCTACGCGGCGAGCATCTACGGCCAGCCTCGCACCTTCGGCGTGACGCTCGGCTGGAAGTATTGAACCACCCGATGTCTCCCTTTTATTTCGCAAGAGATCCACGACATGGCAACGCAACCATCCGGCTCACCCCCGACGACTGACATCGACCTGTTCGCGGACGAAACCCTGCTCGACCCGTACGAGTCTTATCGAACCTGGCGAGACGCCGGTCCTGCTGTATGGTCGACCAGACACGAGGTCTGGATCCTGTCTCGGTTCGACGACGTCAAGCGCGCGTTGGCCGACAACGAGACCTACATTTCGGGCAAGGGCGTCGGCCTGTACGGACCTGCCAATGAGGCGCTTGAGGGTACGGTGATCGCCAGCGATCCGCCCGAACATGGCGCTCTCCGTCGCGTGCTGGCCGATCGCATGTCGCCCCGCGGGATCCGTGCTCTGCAGCCCGAGGTCGAAGCGGCGGCGAACTCCCTCGTTGACAGCATCGTCGCGAAGGGGTCCTTCGACGCGATGCCCGACCTGGCTCGGAAGTTTCCGCTGATGGTGATGGCCGACCTCATCGGGCTGCCCGGAGACGATCATGGCAGCTTGCTCGGCTGGGCCGATGCCGGCTTCAACACGTTCGGCCCGGCGAACGATCGTGCAGTCTCTTCGATGCCGATCGTCGGCGAGATGTTCGGCTACATCGCGAGCCTCGACGCCGACCCGTCGAAGTTGCGCGAAGGCAGCATGGGGCGCGAGATCTACGAGGCGTCCGAGCGCGGCGAACTTAAGTTCGAGCAGTGCGGGCGTCTCATGGCGGCCTATCTGATGGCGGGACTCGACACCACCATCTCTTCGATCGCCAACGCCGTCTGGCTGTTCGGACGGAATCCCGAGC
This sequence comes from Aurantiacibacter xanthus, assembly GCF_003584015.1. Taxonomy (GTDB): domain Bacteria; phylum Pseudomonadota; class Alphaproteobacteria; order Sphingomonadales; family Sphingomonadaceae; genus Alteraurantiacibacter; species Alteraurantiacibacter xanthus. The sequence goes on along the minus strand of NZ_QXFM01000102.1, from coordinate 32,862 downwards.
AGTGGACGATCGCAAGGAGCGACCCCGCGCGCATACCGCACGTCTACAACGAGATCCTGCGCATCGAGTCGCCAGTCCAAACGTTCCGACGGACGCTGACGAAGGACGTCCAATTGGGCGATGCGCTGATGCGCGAGGGCGACGCCGTCCTGCTGCTCTACGGTTCGGCCAACCGGGACGAACGCCATTGGCAAGATCCGGACAAGTTCGACGTGCGACGTCGCTCCGCCGATCACCTCGCGCTCGGTTTCGGGATCCACAATTGCGCGGGGCAGGGCGTCGCCCGTCTCGAGGCGCACTCGCTGCTCGCGGCGCTGGCGCGCAAGGTCGAGCGGTTCGAGGTCGGGACGCCGAAGCGCCACCTGAACAATCTGATCCGCAACTTCGACAGTCTGCCCGTGACGCTGGTGCCGGCAGCGGAGATGGAAAATGCCTGAGAAGCCCCGTGTTCTCCTGATCGTCACGCAGGATACCAAGAAGATCGAAGGCGCGTTCCTTCGCGACTGCCTGGAGGAAGCCGGCTGCGAGGTCATCCACCTCGATCCCAGCGTCCGCCAGACGGTCGGCGGCGCCGAAATCGGACCTGACGAAGTCGCCGCGGCCGCCGGGAAGTCGATCGAGGAGATCCGGGCGATCGGTCACGAGGGCAAGATCCAATTGGAGATGATCGCCGGCGCGACCAAGCTGGCGCTTGCCCGCCATGAGCAGACTCCCTTGTCGGGGATCATCTCGATCGGCGGGTCTATGGGCACGACCCTGGGTACCGCGGTGATGCGCGCGTTCCCCTACGGCATGCCGAAGGTGATGATCTCGACCCTGGCCTCCGGGTTCACGGTGCCGTTCGTGGGCATCAAGGACATCGTGATGCACAATTCGGTGTGCGACATATCCGGCATCAACAGCATCACCCGCGACGTGTACCGCAACGGCGCGTTCGCCGTGGCCGGCATGGCGCGGCATTACGCGCCCGGCGTCGCCGAGAACAAGCCGCTCGTCCTCGTGAGTACGCTCGGCACGACCGAGAAGGGGATGCGCCGCCTGCGCGAAAGTCTCGAAGCCGACGGCTACGAGGTGATGGTGTTCCATACCACCGGCATGGGCGGCCAGACGCTCGACGCGATCGCCTCCGAGCGGGATGTCGCCGCCATCGTCGACATGTCGCTGGTCGAAGTGAACGACCTTTTGCACCAGGGAATCTGCAGCGCGGGGCCCGACCGCTCGAAAGCGGGGCCCAAACGCGGAATTCCCGTCGTCTTCGCCCCCGGCAACATCGATTTCTATATCATGCCGTCACCGATGGCGGTCGGCGACGATCCCTTCGATGGCCGCCGGTTCCACATCCACAACGCTGCGCTCACGGCCGTCAGAACGGGTGAAAAGGACTTGGAGATGCTCGCCGATCACATGGCCGAGCTGGTGCGCGGCGCGAAGGGACCGGTACGCTTCTACGTTCCGCTTCATGGCTTCTCTAGCCACGACAGCGAGGAAGGGAAACTGCACGATCCGTCGCTGCCGCCCAAGTTCGCGGAGTATGTCGAGAAGGTCATGCCCGACAACGTCGATGTCCGCACGTTCGACGCTCATATCAACGATGCGGCCTTCGGTGACGCGCTGGCCGACGCCGTGCGCGAGATGGTTGCCAATAAGATCGAAGCATGAGCACCGAGCCCATTCTTACCCCCGAAGATGTCGCCGACATCGTCGCCATTCTCGATGGCACGTCGTACGAGCGTATCGACATCACCACGAGCCGGTTCACCCTGCGCGTCGCGCGGTCGGGTGACGGCTGGACGCAGGACTGGTCCTGGAAGCAGGATGAGGATGCCCAGGCAGCATCGGCAGGCCCGATCGAGCCGCTGTCGTCGGGCAGTGCGACCGGGGTGCCCGATGACGGCACTGTCGCCGTGCGATCTCCCTTGCCCGGCGTGTTCTATCGTTCGCCTCAGCCTGGTGCGGCGCCGTTCGTCGACGTCGGCGACACCGTCGCACCGGACACGGTCGTCGGCATTATCGAAACGATGAAGCTCATGAACCCCGTCCACGCCGGCATCGCCGGCACGGTGGCCTCCTGGTCGGTCGACAATGCCGAGCAGGTCGATAAGGACGGAGTCATTCTGCGCGTCACGCCGGTGCCGGCGTGATCAAGCGGCTCTTCATCGCCAATCGCGGCGAAATCGCGCTGCGCATCATACGAACGGCGCGTCGGATGGGGATCACCACGATCCTCGGCGTATCGGAAGCGGATCGCCAGTCGATGCCGGCGCGCGCCGCCGACGAGACTGTCCTGGTCGGGCCGGCCCGGTCGAGTGACAGCTATCTCTCGATCGAGCGCGTGGTCGCGGCGGCCCGGGCGGCTCGCGCCGACGCCGTGCATCCGGGCTATGGCTTCCTGTCCGAAAATGCTGCGTTCGCCGAAGCGCTTGCCGAAGCCGGGATAATCTTCGTCGGACCCGAGCTGGCCAGCCTGCGTGCGATGGGTGACAAGCTGATGGCACGGAAGGTCGGGATCGAGGCCGGCCTGCCGGTGGTCCCGGGCGGCGAGGCGGCCGACAAGGACGCCGCACGCGCCCGTGCCGGAGAAACCGGCTACCCGCTGTTGCTCAAAGCCGTTTCCGGCGGCGGCGGGCGAGGGATGAAGCGCGTGGACGCGCCCGAGCAGCTGGATTCGCAAATCGACATGGCGATGGCCGAGGCGCTCGCCGCGTTCGGCGATGCTCGCGTCTATGTCGAGCGCTACATCGCACGCGGCCGACACGTAGAGGTCCAGGTGCTCGGCGACGGCGTCGATGCGATCCACCTCGGCACCCGCGACTGCTCGATTCAGCGACGCTTCCAGAAGCTCGTCGAGGAAGCGCCGGCGCCGGGCATCCCGCGCGAGAAGCACGAAGCCCTGATGGAGGCCGCGGTCCGGCTCACGCGCCATCTTGGCTATCGCGGCGCCGGGACGGTCGAGTTTCTCGTCGATGCCGAGACGTTCGACTTCTTCTTTCTCGAGATGAACGCGCGCATTCAGGTCGAGCATCCGGTCACGGAAGCGATCACCGGCGTGGATTTGATCGAGCAACAATTGTTGGTCGCGGACGGCCAGCGGCTCGGCCTCGCCCAGGACGACGTTTCGATCACCGGTCACGCCATCGAGACGCGTATCAACGCGGAAGAATGGACGGCCGACTTCCGGCCGTCGCCCGGAACGGTGCAGCGGGCGGCGTGGCCTGCCGGCGCCGGCATCCGAGTCGATAGCCACATCGCGAGCGGCGACGAAGTCCCGCCGTTCTACGACTCGCTGATCGGTAAGCTGATCGTCCTTGGAACCGACCGCGCTGAAGCGGTCGAACGCCTCGACGGTGCGCTTCGGGCCATGCAGATCGAAGGGGTCGCGACCACCGTCGACCTTCACGGCCGGATCGTAGCCGATCCCCGCTTCCGCGCGGGCGGCGTCGACACGCGCTTTTTCGAAGGACTGGCACATGGCTGAAATCGGCCTCGTCGACGTCTCCATGCGAGACGGGAATCAAAGCTGTGGGGCGCGACCGGTCTGCGGTCCGCGCAGATGCTGGAGATCGCGGGGAAGCTCGACCGAGCCGGCTTCCGCGCGATCGACTTCACGTCTTCGAGCCACATGGCGGTGGCGGTTCGCTACTTTCGGGACAATCCATGGGAGCGTATCCGGCGGATGCGCGCCGCGATGCCGCGAACGCCGCTGCAATTCATCACGACTGGCCTGCGCTTCATCGCCTGGCAGCAGGCCGATCCCGACTTCATGCGGATCGTCTACCGGCGCTTGCAGGCTAACGGCATCCGTCGGTTCGTGATGCTGGACCCGATGCATGACGTCGCCGCCGTTTTGGAGGCAGCACGCATCGTCAAGGAAGAGGGCGATGCGGAGGTGATGGCCGCTCTCACCTTCACACTGTCCGACGTTCACGACGATGCGTTCTACGCCAACTTCGCCGCGCAGCTGGCGGGCAGCCCTGACATCGATCTGTTCTACATCAAGGATCCGGGGGGCTTGCTGTCCCCGGAGCGCGCGAAGACGCTGGCACCTGCGATCAAGGCGTCGATCGGCGACAAGGCGCTCGAGATCCATCCGCATTGCACGATCGGCTTCGGCCCCGTCGCGGCATTGTCCGCGGTCGAGACCGGCGCGGTCTCCGCCGTGCACGTCGGGATCGGCCCGCTCGGCGACGGCAGCTCGCTGCCCGAAGCCGGTCGCATGCTCGCGAACCTCGCGGAGGCCGGTCATCCGGTACCGGTCGACGCCGGGCTGCTCTCCGAGATCAGCGACTATTGGTGGCGGCTCGCGCGGGCGGAGAAGCTGGAACCTGGCACCCCGCAGAGCTACGATGCGAGTTTTCTGCGGCACCAGATCGCCGGCGGCGTGATGACGACGACCAAGCGCCAGTTGCAGGAACTCAACCTGCTGCACCGTCTGCCTGAAGTCATCGCCGAAACCGAGCGGGTGCGATCCGAGCTCGGCCAGCCGATCATGGTGACGCCGTTCCCGCAGATGGTCATGAGCCAGGCTCTGTTCAACGTCATCGGCACGGGCCGGTATGCCCAAGTGTCCGATCAAGTGCTCCGCTACGTGATGGGGAAATTCGGTCGGCCGACGCGGCCGGTCGATCCCGTGGTCGAAGCCGCGATCCTCAACCGCAACCGGGCTGCGGAAATCGCCGCGGAGCCGGATTTTCCGACACTCGCCGATCTGCGCCGCCGCTTCGGCGCGTCCATGGACGACGAGGAATTCCTGCTGCGTGCGGTGATGCCCGGCGAGCAGGTCGATGCGATGCTCGCGGCGGGGCCCAGCTTGGCGCGGTACAATCCGGGGGCCGTCCCCATGCTTGAGTTGCTGCGCGCGCTCGCCGCCCGCCCGGCCGCCAGAGACATCGTCGTCGAGCGCCCGGGGTTGCGTTTGGCGCTTCACGCGGGAGACGCAATTGCCTGAGCTCTCTCCCTTGTTGGCGGACAGGATCGCCGCGGCGTCGGCGTTCGTCTTCGACATGGACGGCACGCTGGTGCTCGGCGACGCCGCGAGCGGCGGGCATCAGTCCTTGCCTGGTGCCGCTGCGCTGCTGTCCGAGTTGAGGGTGCGCGGCACGCCGTTTCGTGTTTTCACCAACGGCACGGCAAAGCCACCCGAAGTCTACGCATCGAGCCTGCGCCACGCCGGGCTCGACGTCGCCGACCACGAGATGATGACGCCGTCCACGGCCGCCGCAGCCTGGTTCGTGGCCAAGGGGATAAAGCGCGTCCGCGTCCTCGGCCTCGCGGGCGTTCAGGCGCCGTTGATCGAGGCGGGCCTCGACGTGATCGGTCCTTCGGAAAAGGCGGAAGGGGTCGAGGCGGTCTACACCGGCTGGTTTCGCGAATTCACGTTCCCGGACCTCGAAGCGGCATACAAGGACGTGTGGGCGGGCGCGATGTTGACGACCGCGTCGAACGTACCGTTCTTTGCGACAGCGGGTGGTCGCGCGATCGGCGCGAGTTATGCGATCAACGCGATGATCCGCGCAATGACGGGCAAGCGCGCCAAGGTCCTCGGGAAGCCGTCGCGCGAGGCCCTTCGCAGCGCACTGACGCTTATGAAATTGCCGGTCTCCGCCGAGGCGTCGACGGTGATCGTCGGCGACGATCCCGCGCTCGAAATGCGCATGGCGCGCTCGGCTGGGGCGATCGGTGTGGCTGTCACGACCGGGCTGTGCAGCCGCGACGACTTCATGGCGCGCGGTTCGCCGGAGCGGGCTGACGCGATCCTGCCGGGACTGCAACCGATCCTGGAGGCCCTGAACTGATGTACGTCAACCGCCGGCGGGTCACCATCGAATGGGGCGACTGCGATCCCGCCGGGATCGTTTTCTATCCGCGCTACTTCGCCATGTTCGACGCGTCCACCGCGCATCTCTTTGCAGCGGTGCTCGGAATGCACAAACGCGAAATGATCGCCAAGTTCGAGATGATCGGCTTCCCAATGGTCGACACGGCAGCTCGCTTCTTCGTCCCGAGCAAGTTCGGCGACGAAGTGACGATCGAGACCCAGGCGACGGACCTCGGCCGTAGCAGCTTCGGCATTTCACACCGCGTGTTCCGCACAGGTGGCGTGCTGGCGATCGAGGCGACCGAGAAGCGGGTCTGGGCCGGTGTTCATCCCGAAGATCCGCATCGCATCACTGGTATTCCCATTCCCGAAATCGTTCGCGCGGCGCTCGAAAGCGGGCCGCTCGAGCGTCAACCCTGACTGGAGTAGACATGTCGAAGGTAATGATCACGGTGGCGCCGACCGGCGGCATGGCGTCCAAGGCGCAGAACCCGAACCTGCCCACGCAACCGGGCGAGATCGCCGAGTCGGTGTACAAGAGCTTCAAGGCGGGCGCGTGCATCGCGGCCCTGCACGCGCGTCGGCCCGATGACGGCGCGACGTGCAACGCCGACATCTACCGCGACATCAACGAGCGCATTCGAGCCAAATGCGACATCGTCATCAACAACTCGACCGGCGGCGGCTCCAGCGGCGACATGCTCATCGAGCGCCAGGACGGCCTTTACGAGTCCAGCTTCGAGGAACGATTGAAGGGTTGCGAGGCCGGTGCCGAAATGGCCACATTCGACGGCATGACGTTCGTGGATGTGCACGGCGGGAAGGAAATTCTCGTTATCACGCCGCCTAGCCGTTGCGAGACGCTCGTCAAGCGCATGACCGATCGTGGCATAAAACCGGAGTGGGAAGTCTTCGCGCCGAACCACATCCTGCAGGACGTCACCCGCCTGATCCAGAAAGGCTATGACAAGCCGCCTTACTACATCAACATGGTCCTCGGCGCCGACAAGGGCTTCCAGGGCGCGATGCCTTACAGTCACGACGTGCTGACCGCGATGGTCGCGGCGCTTCCGCCGCAATCGATCTTCTGCGTATCGGCGATCGGGCCGGCGCAATTGCCCGCGACCACGCAGGCGATGCTGTTGGGCGGTCATGTCCGCGTAGGCCTCGAGGACAACAACTATTTCAGCAAGGGCGTGCTCGCGACCAACGAGATGCTCGTCGAGCGCACGGTGGGCATCGCCAAGGCGCTAGGACTGCAGCCGACGTCCCCCGCCGAAGCGCGCGACATTCTAGGACTCGCCCAGCGGTGAGAGCATCACGATCAACCGGCGAGGCTTCGATGACTGATTTGTCGGCGATGTTCCGTCTTACCGGCCGTACGGCGATCGTCACCGGCGCCGCTGGCGGGCTGGGGCGCGCGATCGCGGTCGGGCTCGCGGAAGCGGGCGCCGACGTCGCGGTTATGGACATCGACGCGGCGGGATTGGGAGCGACGGCCGCCGCGATCCGAACCGGCGGACGGCAGTCCATTGAGATCGTCGTCGATGTCGGCGACGAGGCGGCGGTCGAAGCAGCCTTCGCCGAGTTCGACCGCGGATTCGAGCGGCTCGACATCCTGGTTAACAATGCGGGGATCGCGGACACCGTGCCCGCGCCCCTTCACGATTGCCCCACCGATGTCTGGCATAAGGTGACCGCAGTGAACCTGCACGGTGTCTTCCATTGCGCACGCGCAGGACTGAACCGCATGTTGCCACGCCACAGCGGGAAAGTCGTCAATGTCGCTTCGATGTGGGGTCTGGCGGGAAGTTCGAGCGTCGCGCCGCTACCGGCCTATGCTGCGACCAAGGGAGCTGTCGTCAATCTGACGCGCGAACTAGCGCTCGAATATGCGCCACACGGCATCACCGTGAACGCGATCTGTCCCGGCTTCTTCCGCACGGCATTGGGTCCCTATGACGATCCAGATTTTCTCGCCGCGACGCAGGGTTTCACGCCGGCAGGGCGGATCGCCGAGGCCGACGAGATCAAGGGCACCGCGGTGTATCTCGCCTCGCGGGCGTCGGATTTCGTGACCGGTGCGACCTTGGTCGTCGACGGGGGATGCATGGCGAAATGACCGGTGCGTCGACGGATTGGTCGCTCGAGGCGATCCGCGGGCTTTTCGAGCTTCCGTTTCTCGACCTGGTGGCTCGTGCGCACGACGTGCATGGCCGACATCATGCGGCGAACGAAGTCCAGCTATCGACCCTGCTGTCGATCAAGACCGGGGGATGCGTTGAGGATTGCGGCTATTGCAGCCAATCGATCAAGGCGAAGTCGGGGCTGAAGGCCGAGAGGCTGGCGAGCGCCGACGCCGTAGTCGCCGCTGCTCGCGCGGCCAAGGCGGCCGGTTCGACGCGGTTTTGCATGGGCGCGGCCTGGCGGAGTCCGAAGGAACGCGACATGCCCGCGCTGCTTGCCATGGTGGCGGAGGTCAAGGCGCTGGGCCTGGAGACCTGCATGACCTTGGGCATGCTCGATGACGGACAGGCGGAGCGCTTTGCAGGCGCGGGCCTGGATTTCTACAACCACAACATCGACACCAGCCCCGCATATTACGATCGCGTCATCACGACGCGGACCTTCCAGGATCGGCTCGAGACGCTCGAGCGCGTTCGCGCCGCCGGCATCGCCGTCTGTTGCGGAGGCATTCTCGGCATGGGGGAGAGCCGGGAAGACCGCGTGGCATTCATCCACGCGCTCGTCTCCTTGCCCGAACCACCGCAGAGCGTTCCGCTGAACGCGCTCGTTCCCATCGCGGGGACGGCGTTGGGTGACCGGCTATCGACTTCGCAGCAGGTGCGGATCGACGACATCGAGTTCGTCCGCACCGTCGCCGTCGCCCGCATCGCGATGCCGAGGTCGATGGTCCGGCTGTCGGCAGGTCGCGAAAGCATGTCGGATGCCACGCAGGCGCTCTGCTTCTTGGCCGGCGCCAATTCGATCTTCACCGGCGATCGGCTGCTCACCACGAGCAACGCCGGAGCCGGCGCCGATGCGGACCTGTTCCGAAAACTGGGACTGACGCCGTCATCGCTGCCAGAAAGCGCCGCCGGTCGCGAGGCCGGTCGTCTCGATTATGAAATGGAGAGAATTTGATGAAGTCGCGTGCAGCCGTCGCGTTCGAAGCCAAGAGGCCGCTGGAGATCGTCGAGGTTGATCTCGAGGGACCGAAGGCGGGCGAGGTGCTCGTCGAGATCATGGCGACGGGGATCTGCCACACCGACGCCTATACCCTCGATGGCTTTGACAGCGAAGGACTGTTTCCCTCGATTCTCGGTCATGAAGGCGCGGGCGTCGTGCGCGAGGTGGGGGCGGGCGTCACCAGCGTGTCCCCGGGCGACCATGTCATCCCGCTCTACACACCGGAATGCCGCCGGTGCAAATCGTGCCTGTCGGGCAAGACGAACCTGTGCACGGCGATCCGTGCCACGCAGGGGAAGGGGCTGATGCCCGACGGGACGAGCCGGTTCAGCTACAAGGGCCAGCCGATCTTCCACTACATGGGCTGCTCGACCTTCTCGAACTTCACTGTCCTGCCCGAAATCGCCGTCGCCAAGATCCGCCAGGACGCGCCGTTCCAGACCAGCTGCTACGTCGGCTGCGGCGTCACGACCGGCGTCGGTGCGGTGACCAATACCGCCAAGGTCCAGGCGGGCGACAATGTCGTGGTGTTCGGGCTCGGCGGGATCGGGCTCAACGTCATCCAGGGCGCGAGGATGGTCGGCGCGGGCAAGATCATCGGCGTCGATATCAATCCCGATCGCGAGGAATGGGGCCGCAAGTTCGGTATGACCGACTTCCTCAACTCCAAGGGCCTGAGCCGCGAAGAGACGATCGCAAAGCTCCTCGAACTGACCGACGGCGGCGCCGATTACACCTTCGACGCCACGGGTAATACCGAAGTGATGCGGACCGCGCTGGAGGCATGTCATCGCGGCTGGGGCACCAGCATCATCATCGGCGTCGCCGAAGCCGGCAAGGAGATCGCGACGCGGCCATTCCAGCTCGTCACCGGGCGCAACTGGCGCGGCACTGCGTTCGGCGGGGCGAAGGGCAGGACCGACGTGCCCAAGATCGTCGACTGGTACATGCAGGGGAAGATCGCGATCGACCCGATGATCACGCACGTCCTCGGCCTTGAAGAAATCAACAGGGGATTCGACTTGATGCACGCAGGGCAGAGCATTCGTAGCGTGGTGGTCTACTGACATGGCCAGCTTCTTCGTCACGACGCGCGAGCGCGAAGTCATCGAGGTGGAGGGGATCGACGGACTGTCGGTCATGGAGCTCATCCGGGACGCCGGAATCGACGAACTGCTCGCCCAGTGCGGCGGTTGCCTGTCGTGCGCCACCTGCCACGTTCAGGTCGATCCGGCCGATAGCGACCGTCTGCCGCCGATGAAGCCGGATGAAGACTATCTGCTCGACAGTTCGGATCATCGCGTCGCGACATCGCGATTGTCCTGCCAGCTGCCTTTTTCCAGCGAGCTCGACGGTCTGCGCGTCACGATCGCCCCCGAGGGCTGACGGGTACCACGGTATTCGAACGCGTGGCTAAGTCCGCGCGGTCGACAGGAGACTGAGTGTGGCGGTCATTTCAGGGGATGGGATCTTCACTCGCGCGATGCTCCGGGCCAGGGACCTTGATGCCTCGGCGAGGTTCTACGATGCCGCATTGTCTCCCCTCGGGTGGAAGATCCTCGGCCCGTTCGACGACGAGAGGATGCCTTGGGACAGGAACAAGCCCGCGTTCCCGGTCGTGCGGCCCGGTACCGGCGAGGCGTCGTCAAGCGGCGTGACGATCGGGTTCGCGGCGGAAGCGACCCGGGGCGTCGACGCCTTTCAAGCGGCGGGGCTCGCGGCCGGCGGCACCGACGAGGGCGCGCCAGGACAACGCAGGCATCTGCCCGGGGCCCATGCGGCCTATCTTCGGGACCCAGGCGGCAACAGAGTGTGCGGCTATGCCTTCGGCGACGGCAACTGACCGGTGGAGGAGGTCAGCACCAACCTGGCCTTTGGCGGCGTCCAGGGCGTCTATCGCCACCCCTCCTCGGCGACCGGCACCGACATGACCTTTTCGGTGTTCGTTCCCGCCCATCCGGCGGGACAGACACTGCCGGTGGTATGGTTTCTGTCGGGCCTCACCTGTACGCACGCCAACGTGACCGAGAAGGGCGAGTACCGCAGGGCGTGCGCGGAGCTCGGCCTCATCTTCGTGGCACCCGATACCAGTCCGCGCGGCCAGAATGTCCCCGACGATCCTCTCGGCAGCTACGATTTCGGCCTGGGTGCCGGTTATTACGTCGACGCGACCGAACCCCCGTTTTCGGCGAACTATCGGATGAGATCCTATTTCGAGGAACTCTCCACGCTCGTGTTCGACCGGTTTCCCGGCGATCCGTCGCGCCAGGCGATCATGGGCCATTCGATGGGCGGCCACGGTGCGCTGACCATAGGTTTGTCCGAGCCGGGCCGCTTTCAATCGGTGAGCGCCTTCGCACCCATCGTGGCGCCGACCCAGGTGCCGTGGGGAATCAAGGCGCTCCGCGGTTATCTCGGGCACGACCGCGCCACCTGGCGATCACACGATGCCGTCGCCCTGATCGAGGACGGCGCGCGCGTGCCCGTCATCCTCGTCGATCAGGGAACGGATGATCAGTTCCTGACCGAGCAGCTGCGGCCCGATCTCCTCGAGAATGCGTGTCGCGAGGCCGGTATTCCGCTGACGCTTCGGCGCCAGGCCGGATACGATCACAGCTATTACTTCATCTCGAGCTTCATGGCGGATCATCTGCGTTGGCACGCCGCGCGACTTGGAGGCGCGGCACGATGATGCGGAGCGACCCTCGCCACTTCGACGTGGTGATCGTCGGCGCGGGACATGCCGGTTCCCAGCTCGCCATCGCGCTTCGCCAGCGCAAGTTCCAAGGGTCGATCGCGTTGCTGGGCGACGAGGGCGATCCGCCTTATGAACGACCGCCGCTTTCGAAGGAATATCTGTCGGGCGAGAAGACGTTCGATCGACTGTTGATCCGGCCGCTTGAATTCTGGGCTGTCCGCGACGTCACGCTCCTGCTGTCACGGCGGGCTGACGCGGTGGATCCCGCCGCTCGGACGCTGCAGGTTTCCGATGGCACGACGATTTCCTACGGCAAGCTCGTCTGGGCGACCGGTGGGCAGCCGCGTCGATTGACGTGTTCCGGGCACGACCTGCGTGGTGTTCACGCCGTCCGCTCTCGCGCCGACGTCGACCGCCTGATCGCCGAACTGCCGTCGGTGACTCGCGTGATCGTGATCGGTGGCGGCTATATCGGCCTTGAAGCCGCGGCGGTGCTCACCAAGCTTGGCAAACCCGTCACCGTGCTCGAGGCGCAGGACCGCGTTCTCGCGCGCGTCGCTGGCGAGGAACTGTCGCGGTTCTACGAGGAGGAGCACCGGTCGCACGGCGTCGATCTGCGTACAGGCGTGTCGATCGAATGCATCGACGAAGAAGCGGGTGCCGCGTGCGGTGTCCGGTTGGCAGACGGTTCGACGATCGCCGGCGAGATGGTCATCGTCGGAATCGGCATCGTTCCGGCGGTCGCACCATTGGTCACCGCAGGGGCGAGAAGCGCAAACGGGGTCTGGGTCGACGAGTTCTGCCGCACCAGTCTCGATGACGTCTATGCCTTGGGCGACTGTGCGGCGCATGCCAACCGGTATGCAGACGGAGCGGTGATCCGGCTGGAATCGGTTCAGAACGCGAACGACCAGGCGGCGACGGTGGCCAAGGCGCTGATGGGCGAGTTCGAAGCCTATGACGCGGTGCCCTGGTTCTGGTCCAATCAGTATGATCTGAAGCTCCAGACCATCGGGCTTTCCACTGGTTTCGATGCCACCGTCGTCCGTGGCGACCGGGCGGCACGCAGCTTCTCGATCGTCTATCTGCGCGCCAGCCGCGTGATCGCGCTCGACTGCGTCAATTCGACCAAGGACTACGTGCAAGGGCGGGCGCTCGTCGCCACAGGTGCGGTACTGAGCCCGACCCGATTGGCCGACGCAAGCGTACCGCTCAAGGAGATGGTCCCCGCAGCGTAGCCCGTCGGGGGAAACGTCCCCGCGCGCCGGTTCTTCTTGCTGTACCTACACACTCACCGCTTGTTCGAAATCTTGCCAGTCCCATCGCATCCCGACACACGATCCTATGACCGAAACAGCTCCAGTACCCACTTCGAACGGCTCCGAAGAGGCTGTTTCCCGAGCGCTCGAGGATAACCTCGAGCGGTTGTCCCGAGCAAATCGGCGCCGTCGCCTGATACTGCAGCGAGGCTCCGCTTTTTCGTCGAATGACTATATCGGTTTGAGCCGCACGCCCCGTCTGGCGCGAGCGGTCGTCGAGACGATCGGGCGCGGGGTCGGGGTCGGCTTGGGCGGCTCGCGCCTGTTGCGCGGCAGCGACCCGGAGCATGAAGCGCTCGAGCACGAGGCTGCGGCGTGGTTCGGCAGCGAGACGGCGTTGTATTTCGCGACGGGCTATGCCGCAAACGCCGCTCTGTTCGCGACGTTGCCCCAGCGCGGCGATCTGATCGTTTACGATGTCCTCATCCACGCGAGCGCGCATGAAGGCGTGAAACTCAGCCGTGCCGACGCCTTGGCGGCTGGCCACAACGATGCCGGCTGTATCGACGACGCGATTGTGCAGTGGCGCGCGGGCGGCGTGTCGGGCGGCCGTGGATCGCCGTCGAAAGCCTTTACAGCATGGATGGCGACGAGGCGCCGCTTCACGACCTCGCCGATATCGCCGCGCGACATGACGGCGTTCTGATGATCGACGAAGCGCATGCGACCGGCGTCTTCGATCGCATCGCCGGGCGCGAAACGCCATGGCGCGTCATTCCGGCAGAGTTCGGGGTCGATGGCTTCTTCGGCCGCCATGAGCATCACTATGTCTATTGGCGGGTCTTGTCCGATGGTTCGGTTGGCATCGTGACGGTGCTGCACGAGCGCATGCATCAGATGGACCGGTTTCGCGAAGATATCGCGCCCTGAGCGCAGCAAGATCGGGAAAGCCGCAAAACCGCCCTCCCCGCGCCATTTTCGCACTTACCATAATCAAACATTATGGTAAGTATATGGTTGCGAAAGCGGCAGGGAAGGGCAAATTCACCGATGATGACGAGCCAGGATAAACCATGCGGCACAGATGTGCCGCGCTTTGTGCCGCACCCTGACAAAGCCTGGGGGTACGCTGGCCGCTAATGGCTGAGGAACCCGCGGAACTCTCCAAGGGAGAGATTATCGTCGTAAGAACGCAGGATGCGGCGCTCCCGACGCGTTCGCGCAAAGCGGAGGCGGAACCGGTCGATGCACGGCTGCTGCGCGCGATCGGCAGCATCGTTCCGCCCGACCTGCCGCCGATCAGCCAGCTCGGGCTCGAAACCGCGCTGGCGGCCATGGCTGATGCATCGAAAGCGGCGATAGCCTCCGATCTCGACTGCTGGCGCGACTGGTGCGGCGAGGAAGGCCGCACGCCATTGCCCGCCGATCCCGAAGATATGGTGCGCTATGTGAACGCGCTCGACATCAGGGGCAAAAAGCCCGCAACGCTGGCGCGGCGGATCGCGAGCCTTGGCTCGGTCCACCGGCTGATGGGTTTGGCCTCGCCCGCCGCGCCGACCGATGCCCCGATGGTCCGCGATGCACTGAAGGCCGTCCGCCGGCGTAGAGGTGCGCTCCAGCGACAGGCGACCCCTCTGCGGCTGGGCAAGGCGCTTGATCCCCATGCCGCAAAGGGCTTCACCCTGACCGCCATGCTCGACGCTTGTGGCGGCGACCTTCAGGGCCTGCGGGACGCTGCCCTGCTATCGCTTGGCTATGATGCGGGCTTGCGTGTCAGCGAACTCACTGTGGTGGAAGGATTGCATATCGATCCGCAGGAGGATGGTTCGGCGACGCTGTTCATCCCCTTCTCCAAGACCGACCAGGAGCAGGAAGGCGCCTGGGCATGGCTGTCGGCTGAGACGATGCGGCGGGTTGGCGCGTGGCTCGAAGCAAGCGGCATCAAAGAAGGCCCTCTGTTCCGCAGGGTCGGCGTCGACCGGCGGCGCGCGCGGGAAGCCGAACCGGAAACCGCCCTGGCGCGAACGACCTATTCCATTGGAACGGCGCCCCTGACGCGGCAGGGTGTCAACGGCATCTATCGCCGCGTGGCTTATGCAGCTTATGAGCAGGGACTGGTGACATTGCCCGCAGGCAAGTTAACCGACGCGGTGAAGGCCTTGTCCACCCATTCGCTGCGCGTCGGCTTGACCCAGGATCTTTTTGCGGCGGGTGAGGACGGCGCTGGCATTGCCCAAGCGCTGCGCTGGAGCTCGCCGACCACCGCGCTGCGCTACGGCCGAAAGCTCGCGGTGCGCAGCAATGTCGCAGCGCGGGTGCTCTCGAGGGTTCGCAGATGACGCTAATTTCCGCGGCCCACTCAGACTTCGAGATTCCGCTTCTCGTAGACGGTCGATATGACCCGGCCATCCCAGACATAGCAGAGGTGGCGTTCCTGGCGGCAATTGGACAGAAGCCGGGGGCGGAATACCGCCACGCATTCCCCGCTTTCGTCACGCACGCTCCCGTAGAGGATACCATCCGAGCCAGCGCCGCGCAGGTCACGGGCGAGCGCCTGCGACATCGCATAGTTCGCCGGATCATAAAGATCGGGATGGCTTTCGCGCATCGCGCGAATGTCATGTATGTCGGCGGTCAGGTCGACCGCATAGACCCGCATGTCCAGTTCCTGCGCCGGTTCTTCGGTAGCCATGAGAAAGCGCGTGCGATGCCAGGCCGTTTCGGCAATCGCGGTTTCCAGGGCCAAGCTTGCATAGAAGACACCGTAAGATCCGTCGGTGAAGCGATCGCCAAGCGGATTGAGGTGGGTGAAAGCAGCCATGATCGGCGACGTGCCAGGACCAGACACCCTGTCCTCGATCGGAACGAGCGCAAGGTCGCCGGCCTCCTCGCGCAGCCGATCGTTGGTCATCGCCTCGATCTGGAAGACCGCGTCGAGGTCGGCCGGGTCGGCGACGGCCTCGAACAAGGCGATAGGCGGAAAACGGCTGGGCACGATCCGGTAGCAGGGATGCCACCGGACGGCTGCGACAGGAATATCCACCCCTAGCCGCGCTGCGCGTCGATATATTGGCGCACCACATAGAGATCGGCGACATTGCCCGACGTCATGCGCTGGAGCGCGGAACCGCCGCCGAACAGGGCTGCCATGTTCGGCTTGCGGACCCACTCATCCGCCGTCTTGGGCAAGAGAATATGCAGGCCTTTGTAGATTCCGAGGATGTAGGAGATGCGTTCTAGTGCATCCTTGGGGATCGCGGCGACCGCCCCGCGCTTCCAAGCCTGCAACGTCGAACGGCTGTCGAGCCCGAGCAGGCTCATCTGCTCAGGCTCCTTGAGGCCCCAGGCCTCCGCGATACGGAAGAACGTCCGGAGCGCCGGCCCCGTGAGATCCTTGCGGCCTTTCGCCGTGTCATGCGATGCGCTCGCCATGAGAACCTGATCTCCTTTCGACAGGAGATATGTTCAATATCTGAGCAAAAATCAAGATAAGAACGAAATCTGAACATTTCTCCCTTTTGCGCCCTCTTGAGGGTGCGTATAGCGTCTGAGCGATCAGCCATTAGGACGGTGGCGACGCGCGAAGCCTCGCAATCCCAGAGCCGGCCGCTTTGACTTTCGCCTCAAGATCGGCCAATTTGGCATATAATCGCGCCAAGACCCTATCATGAGGAAGGATGTACCGCGCGAGCCAGCCGCGCCGTTCGATCTCGCTGATGCGGTCGCGAAGGCGTGCTATTGTCCCTGCCACCGCATCCCGCTCCATCACCAAGGTGTCGATCTTGCGCTGCCACGCTTTCGACCGCGCCCTCGCGCGACGCACTTCATCGCGCTCGGCCTTTTCCGCCCGACGCCGGGCTTTGGTCGCAGCTTCTTGCTCAATCCGCTCTCTTCTGAGGCGCTCTATCTCGGCCCGTCGGGCTAATGTCTCACTCGAATAGCGCGCAAAGGCCGGACTGCCGATTGGCCCGACACATCGAACGAACCAGCTCAGCCTGCGCCGTGCCTTATGCTCGATCTGCCCAACGCGTTGTGCGGAAAGACCCATGGCTTCGCCGATCTGGCGAAACGTCTTGAGATGTTCCCTCCCAAGCCCATAGCGATAGCGAACAACCTCCTCCTCCTGCGCAGACAAGAGGGAAAGCACCGTATTGACGGTCGTGTCGTCACTTGCTTGGCTCGCAGCCTTCATTGCTTCGACGGCTTGCCGCGCTCCCTCGGCAGCATCCTCGAGAATGCCCATCGGCTCTGTCCTGCCTCATCCCGCGCTAGAACCAGCCGTCGCGCCGGCCCTCGCCATTGTCGCGCAGGCTGCGACCGTCGAGCGCGGACCGGCGGATGTTGAGCTCGACCTCACTGCCCCTACGGGCGATCTGGACATCGCGCGGATCGAGATTGTTGCGGCGGGCATAGTCATCCGCTGCCTTCTCGCTGCCGAACTTGCCGGCCTGTTCGAATTCCCACGCTATCTTCGTCTCCTTCGCTTTCTGAGGGGCGCGCGCTAGCGGCCAAGGCGAGGCCGAGCTGTCACAAAGTCACCTTTCAACGCTTGCTCAGCTCGGCAGCGCAGCACGAGGTAGAGTGTGCCGGCATCCCGCTCGGCATCGATCGGATCGCGCGTCAATGCGGCGCGCAGCGCGGCCTTGAGCCAGAAGCTAGTCGCAGGATCGCCCAGCAGCTTCTCGATTTCTGATCTCTTCTGTTTAGTCACTTTTCCTCCGATGCGGATTATTCGTTGCGAGCCAGTTCCAATGTTTGAGATTGCTGTCGTTCGTGCTATGTTCAATCTCGGAGGTAGGTTCGATGAGCCGGTTCGACTGGGGCACGTATAACGCGACAAAAGACAGCGCTGGCGGTCCCGTGTATTCGTGGGAAACGGACTGGGATGAAGTCGTGCCCGGAGTAAATGCGGACGAGACTTTCGCGGCTCCGCAGTCGTCATGGCAGCTCGCCCTCGCAATTGCGTTTGTGGTAGCGCTCGTGGCGTTTTTCGGATTTCTCTCAAGCGTCATGTAGGATGCGTCATTCGCGTAACTTTGGATCGTTGAAGAAGCCGACGTTGTGACTGTCCGACACTTCCGACCTCGCACGTGATCCCCCTTGCCTGTTGACAGCTCTTCCCGTCTGCGCAGCAGCGCGACCTTCATCGATTTCCTTTCGACCCTCATTGATGATCGCGGCAGCCGCGCCGGGATCGTTTCCGCCTCCCGGGCCCGAGGGTCGCCGGCCACCTCCTGAAGGTGTGTAGTGACCACGGACGTCGCTCTCGGATGCGACATCGGGACGCTGAACAGACACGAGATTCGGTTCATGAAGCTCCGATCGGATTTCATTGCGGATGGTATCGAGACGATCATCCATCCACCTTTCGATCATCGCGCTGCGCGTGGCGCGATCATGCGCCGACAAGTCAGTGGCCCAGAGGTCGGGGACATTGATTGCTGGGTTACGCGCCTGCTCCGCGCGATACCATTGGGCCAGATCCTGGCTCAGGTTTTCGCTGAGATTGAGCCCATGGGATTCCGCATAGCTGGCGTCGCGCGACAGGGATTGCGCGATCTCGTCGAGTTTCTCGGCCGATCGTTGGTAAGATTGAGCAAGAGCAAGGCTTTCTTCGGAAATCCTCGCGCTGGAGTCCGTAATGGACGACCGGCTGAAACTGCCCGAACGATCATAGGTGCCGGCGGACTCACTGGCGCTGGAGCCGCTCGCATGATCGTCGCGGAAGCTGCTCGACGCTGCGCTGCGATCCTCGCTTGAAATATTGCGATTAGTCGAGTGGCTGAGGTCGGATTGTTGCATGCCACGTCCACCAACGCTCGCACCCAGCGAGCCAGACAGCGGACTACCGCCACCGGCGCGCCCGCGACCGCCCGTTCCGGCGCCGACAGAGCCTTCGACGGATTGTTGCACTATGGCTTGGCGCCCGCGGTTGTCCGTGACCGAGAAGCGGTCGGTGTCGGCATTTGATTGCTCGATCCCTTCGGACGTATTGGCGGTTCGGCGATCGAAGCGATCGACCGACGTGGCCGATTGGGAGCCACTGGCGCTTTCGACGCCTGACGTCGTTTCGCTGGAGCGCGTGTGAACCGACGCGTCCCGATCGGTGGCAGTAAGGAGAGTGCTTGCCGTGTTGCGGTAGGATTCCGCCTGCCGTCTTGCCTCGGAGGCAACTTCGCGCATCTCGGCGACACTGTTCGTCGACATGGTCGGCGTGAACGCAAGCCGCGAGATTGCCCCCGTCGTGTCGATGACTTCCTGGCCGTTGCCATAGCTCGAGATGATCGCCCCGTTGTCGGCGCGGTAATCCAATCTCGGAATGCCGGCCATGTAGCTCGGCGCCGTCGACCATTGATCCGACTGGCGCATATTGGCCGAACTGTTGGCGTAACTGACATTTCCGTAGGAGTAGTTTCCCGTCGTCTGCTCGAGCGCCGCCGCTTCGGCGGCATTCTGTGCGGGGGCCAGCATCGCCATCGAATGGCTCGCGATCCCCATCGCGCCGCGAGCCATCCCCGCTGCGAGGAATGGCACGCTCATCAGGAGGAAGCCCGCGATCGTCGCGGTTTCCTCATTGACCGCGCCGATTCCCGCATAGGTCGAGAGCGTCACGCCGCTGGGTGCCATTGCCGCGGCCGAGCCGGTTGCCCGGCTCATGATGATCATGTGCAGCACGACGTAGAGCGGACCCCAGGCGGCCAGGTAAAAGAATCCTGCCGTGTAGCCCTTGAGCGTCGGTACGCCGGTTCGCGGCATGAGGAACAGCGGAAAGATGACCGGGAACATCGCGAAAAAGACGACGGTCAGCACGACGTTGAGAATAGGAACCCAGCTCATTGCCTGCTGCGCGATCGAGCCGTACGTATTGCGCGCCTGGATATCGGCCCGTGTCATAGCGAATGTGTCGATCGCCGCCGCGCCGGTACTCCCGGACATCGAATTGCGCGCCTGCATGAAAGCGTTGATCGCGGTGCTTTGCCGCAGGATGCTCACATGGCCGCCCGCGGTTCCGGTGAAGGCCTGGGTGATCACCGGCACGTCGTCGCGCAGCTTCTGGGCGGCCAGTGCATTGCTGAGCCTGGGATAGAGTTCCTTACCCCAGATCAGCAGGTTGGCCTCGATCATCGGCGTCCACTGCCCATCGAGCGCCGAATAGGCATCGTTGCATGTCCGGATATGACTTTCGACGCCGCCACCCGAAACGCGCGTAATCCAGATCTGCGAGCGCGCCGGTGAACCGGGACCAATCGCGGCCCACAGATCCGGAGAGTTGGCGAGGTCCGTCATCGACTTGAAGCCGAGCATCACGTCATAGAAGACGCATGCCTTGAAATGCTCCTCAAGGTTGGTCGAAAACTCGGCATCGCGGATACGCAGGTTGCGCGTCGCATCGAACAGCCGCGCGCCATAGACCATGCCGTTGGTGGTATAATTAAGCGATGTCGGCATGACGAACACCGTCTCGGCGGTGCGGGTCAGATAGTCGCCTACCTGGCTTGTGAAGCTGGCGATCACCCCAAGTCCGATTGGAACATTGTCGATCGTCGCCGGTGCCAGCGAAGGATTGAGGCGGTCCGTAACCTTGATGTCCACGGTGGGCACCATCAGGCACATGTAGATCGCGGTCGCCTGCAGGAACCAGTTCAGCCAGGCACGCCAGTCGAGGTTGAACGCCACCACGAGGAGCGAATAGATGAGGCCCATCACCATGACGACGCGCAGCATCGACCGGTAGCCCCCTCCTCCAGCCCAGGCCGCAACCGCGTTGAACGTGTTGACGAAGTATTCGCCGCCGCCGATCGTGAAGACTTCGAGCATGGCCGGCCTTCCCTTCCTTGCTATTGCAAGCCTTGGGCGCTGAGTCCGCGGGAGAAGTTGAGCGCGGCCGACATCCCCGGCGTCATCGTGTTCTGAAGCGTCGATTCCAGCATGATCGAGCGATCGATGATCTGCATCGTCACTTGCAGCTTTTGATCGAGCCGCACGCCGCGCTGCTGAAATTTCTGCCGCGTGGCCGCAATCTGCTGGCGCCACTGCGCCGCGGTTTCCTGGTCGAAGGTCTGATAGTGGATCTTCGCCTGCTCGACGCGATCAAGCATGTTGTCGATCATGGCATTGAGGATATCGACCGAGACAATCTCGGCGAGCGTCTGGATCTCGCCGTCGGTCAGCGTGTAGCGTGCAGCCGACTGCACCGCGAGGATCTTGAAGAGCGGGATGCTCGACATATTGAGCAATTGCTTTTCGGCCGCGTCGATCGCCACATCCGTGCGGATCTTCGTCGCGATATCCTTGATCATGGCGGCGATGCGCGGGCGCAATGCCGCGCTTTCAGGAATCGAGAGGGTCTGGGTCGAGATGTTGAGACATAGCGTCTCTTCATCGCAGCGCAGGATGTTGACCGTCGCGCCGCCTGACGTGCCGTCCAGCAACGCGGTCACGACCGCTTCCTCAGCTGGCCCGACCATCGTCACCTGGCCCCCGACACTTGGATCGGTCGAAGGTCGCGTCACGACGGTCCCTACCAGCGTCATGATGTATTCGCTGAATTCCTTGTCGAACGCGCCGAACTTTTGCGATTTGCGGAGCGCCTCCCAGGTATAGTTGTGCGGCTCGCCGACGAGTTGGTCCTTCATTGCCGGATCGCTGTTGGCCGCGATCGTCGAATCTCGCCGATTGCCGTTGTTGCAGTTCTGCCGGGCCGCCGCCCAATCAGAGAATATGCCCTGGCTGTTCCCGACCGCCTCGCAGATCGTGGCGCGGGTCGTGTCCATTTGCGGCCAAATACCGCCGACCAGCGCCTGCGCCGTCTCGCAGCTCGAAATATTCATCTGGTTCAGGAGCTGTGCCTTTTGCGCGAACTCGTCCATCACCTTGCCGATCTCGGGGCTGATGGAATCGATCGCCAGCTTGAAGGCAAAACCCAATGCATTGTTGGCGGTCGCCTTCAGCATGGCGACGATCTCGGACGTGTTGATGAAGGAGAAACTGCCCGAGAAGAGATCGATGCCGCCGCAGCCCGCGCGGGCCGATGGCAGCTGCAGATTGAACGGCGAAACGGACTTCTGGGGAAAGCGCGTCCACAGATTGCCAAGCGAATAGTAGCCCGCCGACTGGCCTTCGAAGGCACTGGGCCCGGTGACG
Source organism: Aurantiacibacter xanthus (assembly GCF_003584015.1). Lineage (GTDB taxonomy): Bacteria > Pseudomonadota > Alphaproteobacteria > Sphingomonadales > Sphingomonadaceae > Alteraurantiacibacter > Alteraurantiacibacter xanthus. Next base: position 10,757 of record NZ_QXFM01000102.1, on the reverse strand, counting down.
TTGGCCGCGCCGCCAGCGTCGTTGAAGAACGCGTTCATCTCGCTTGCCACACCGGCATGTGCCGACGGCACTGCGAGATGGAGCGACGCAAGAAGGGCCGCCGCGGACGCCGCAGACCGGAACCGGGAGCGAAGAGAATGGCTCATCAGAAATCACTCCCCACAGTCATGTTGGTAAGCGTGAAGATGCGGTCCATGATCTCGTCGGCCGAGAGGATGCCGTAGCCTACCGGTATCGTCCGCTTCGTCACCGTGTCGAACAGGACGAGCGCCGGGGTTTCCTTGCCGGGGATGCCCATGCGCTCTCGTTGGCCACTGTCGACGAGATAGTTGGGAAAATCCTTCGATGGGCCACCGTCCATCGACACAGCCATCACCGTCAGACGGTGGCTGTCCGCCACCGACCGCAGAATGGGTCCAGCGACATCGCAGGCGGCGCAGCTCTGTGCGTAAAAATAGAACAGGCCATAACGCTCACCGAGGCGGGTCAGAACCGCGTCGCGGTCCGCCTTGCGGTTATCGATCCATGTCCGTTTGCCCAATGTCGAGACCGGGCGTTGCAAAGTGTAGTCCATGTCCGGATGCTGCCAGATCGCCCGCTGCCAGACGTCGGAGAAGGTCGAGGCGCGGTCCAGCTGCTCGCGCTGGAAGCGGACATAGGCCACAACATTCTCCTCGCTTGGATCGAGGATCGCGCGTGCCTTCAGCTCATCAAGCGTGGACCTGACAGCAGCAAGCTGTTCGGCCGCCGGCACCGGCGGGGACACCGGCTTGTCCTTCGGTGCTCGCCGAGCAGGATCACAATAGAACCATGTGCCGAGGCGCCGTTCACCGCAATAGAAGGGGTCGCCGGCAGATTGTTCCCCGCCTTCCTCGCCAGCAATAGCCGCTGGGCCGGACGTGAACGCCGTAACGGCAATCGCCAAAGCAGTCAGCAGGGCAGGAACGGGGCGGTGCGATGCTCCCATCTCGCGGGCAACGGAGTGCCGACGCCAGAAGACGCCGGGGATACAAAGCGGCGAAGTGCGGCGCGGATCAGCCGCCGCCAGGAGCGGATCGGGCATAATATTCCTCTATCTTCTTCTGGATGTCGGACATGGTCTGGACTTCATCAGGCAGCTTCGCGGCGTCGATGAACTCGGCGTAGACCTCGGTGAAATCCATCTTCGACAGGTCGAGGCTCGCGAACTCGTGGATGCTGAATCCGCGGCATTGCTCGTTCTTGGGTTTGCCCCAGGGCTTGCCGAGCTGGATGCGGCCCTGCTCCTGCAGGATGCGTGAGAGCTTGCTCTCGAAGCAGCAATAGGCCGTCCGCCTGGTTTTGCAGATGCCGAGAAAGCTACTCGAGCAATAGGTTCCGACCCTGTAGCAGAAACCCATGCGATCCTTGATGTCGAGCATCTTCTCCTGGGTGGAGCAGGCGAACAGAGTGAGGAATGGCGTCGCAAGCGCCGCTATGGCAGCCGGTCCGCCGGCGAGCGCAGCCGCTCCGGCACCGACAGTGAGCAAGCCCGACACTTTGCCGGCGCAGCAGTTGATGAGGCCGAACACCGGCTTGTGGCAGGTCTCGCGCTCGCCGCTGAACACCGTCAATTCGTCGGGATTGAACTCCTCGCCCGCCTGGCCGATCGCGTGCAGCGCAACCAGTGCATCCTTGAGTTCTGTCGAAGCCTCCCGTTCGATCGTCTCGCATTCGCCGTTGAGGCAGTAGACGTCGTTTCCGCAGATATATTGCTGTTCGTCGGAAGCTCCGCCGGACCCTGGCGTGGGACACCTGTAGATCCGCTCGCGCACTTCGCAGCCGGGCGAGGCTTCATCGTCGTCAAGACATTCTTCGCGGACGAACGTGCATTGGGGGTTCGCCTCGAGGGACGGACAATCGTTGCCGGCGGAGAGTGTATGGCACAGATAGGTCCGGTTCCACGCCCAGCAGGGCTGTGTAACGGCCACGCCGTCCACGATCCGCGTGACGGGATCGCTTGATGTGCAAACCTCCTCTTGCTGGACACACATCCTGTCGCCGGCGAATGCGGCGCAGGCCGCCTCATTGCGCGTTGCTCTGACATTGGTCGCTTCCGCGTCCTTCGACAGCCAATATTCGCCCGTCGCGATGACGATGCCGGGATGATAGTAGCCGGGCGTGATGCCTTGCGCCGGGCCGCTGCATTTTAGCTCATAGGCGGTGTGGCCGAGCGACGGGCAAGAGGTTGCGGCAGTAAATCCGAAGGGGCCGAAATTGCTGCAATAATCGATTGCACGTGTTTCCTGACAGATACCGTTTGCCACCTCATCGTCGAACGCCGCCCGGGCAGGATAGACACCGCCGTCCGTGGGCATCGTGCTCATGCGTCCGGCCCAATAGGTATAGGTTTCACGCTTTTCGACCGAAACGCTAAGCGGGATCGTGCAGGATCGGACATGCTCGGTGAGCTTGCTGCCAACATTGCAGCTGGTCTCGTACCAGCCCTGCGGTTTCTCCCCAGGTGGAAGCGGGACGCAACTGCCCTGCCCGCCGCTGATATCCTCGCCTTCGAGATATGCCTGCGGATCCTCCTCGATGGCTCGACCGCGCGCGATATCGGCCTTGATTTCGGCTGCATCGAACTTTGGGCGGACGCGATCACCTTCGATGATCGTCCGATAGCCCTCATGCGAGCCGGTCTGCGACGATGCGTCTGACACCATCCGGTCGGGATCATCGAAATAGGAGGATTGAGGCAGCGTGGTGCCCTGATAGCCCGGCACCTCTAGTGCCTGGCCATCCGAGTCCGGAATAAGCGTGCCGTCCTGGCGGAAGGCTTCGGCCATCGCCTTGCCCTCAGCTCTTGCATCCGCGGTCGTTTCCTGCGCCAGCGCAGGCGCCGCGGCCGCGAACGCGGCGAAGGCCAGCAAGACGCGACGCAGGCTCATTGCCGCTTCCGGAGATTGGCGAGCGCCACGCCGGCGACCGTCGCGCCGGGGCCACGACCATCGGCAAAGGATGTCAGCGCATGTTCGACAGTGACATTGCCAGTGAGGCGATCATTGGGCGGGACCACCGTCTTGCAGCGAAAGCCTTCGCACAGGTCGAAATCGGACCCGACGGCGATGTAAGTCGGGACGGCCTGGACTTCGAATGCCCGGAATAGACGAGGGTCGATCCCTATGCTGGCATAGTCGGCCTCGTCCTTGACCAGTCGCGCGATCGCGGACTGGAACGCTTTCATGGAGTTGTCCGGGAAACCGCGAAACACGACAACGCCGCCCGCGCGCGAGACGTCGGCAATCATTCGCTTCAGGGACTCCTCCGGCATGGACAGGCTGGCGAAGGCGATGAACTGCGGGGCTTGTCCACGCGGCGCATCGATATTTCCGACCGCGCCGGCGACCAGTTCGTCGAAGTCGACGACGCCCTTGGGACCGACGGGCAGGTCCGCGGGCGAAAGGCGTCTCAGGTTTTCCCTGCCGCCATCGGCCGTCGCCGTGGCCTCCTCGCGCAGGGCATCCCCGCGATCCTTGACATGCGCGACGAACGTCTCGGCGTCCTCTGCCATCGCCGCGGCGCGGGCCTTGATTGCCTGAACGTCGATTTCGTCGGTGGTCTGCGCAAGCAGCGCGGAGACACCAACAACCCCTGTAAGCGCGACACATGTGATGAGAATCCTGCGCACGGCCCCCTCCCCCTACAGCACACAGCAGTTGCGCTTGCGCCAGACCAGGTAGCCCATGTCCTCGCCGGCGGCCGGATAGGCGCGGCCGGCGTCGGGCGGCATGGTCGACGCGCCGATCGGCGAACAGGCATAGCGCCCCGACACCGTCGTGATCGGGTTGGTCATCTGGAAGCGATACTGCTGCTTGCGCATGATCGGCATGAGGTACTTCTTGCAAAGGCCCTTCGAGCCCATCGTCCCCCAGGCCAGCCCCATCCGGTGCATCTTGTACGCGAAGCGCGAGAGGGCGAGCCGCGAGGACTGCACATGGCCGATATGCGAAGGGATGTTGCCGTTAAGCGGGTACATCGTCCCCTGACAGCCCGCGCACCAGAACAGCGAGTCGAGCGGCAAATTGACGGTCGAGGTGACGCAGTCGCCGGCACAGGCGGCGACTGCGAGTGGATTGGCAAACACCACCGCCTCGGGATTGATAAGCGCGGTCAGGGTATCGTCCTGCCAGAGCGGATCGATCTCCGTCATATAGGCGATATCGAACGACGCCTGCTCGAAGCAGAGGAAGTCCGTCAAAATCTCCATCCAGTAGAGCAGCGGGTAAACGTACCAGTGGACGTGCCACTTCGCCGTGTTCTGGCTCTTGCCGCCGACCTGGCTCGGTCCCGCAAGCATGCCCTGGCCGATGTCGAAGCCGGGCGCGATCTTCTTCCCGCCGAGGTTTACGAAGCACCATGGCTTCATAGTCACGTCCGCCAGCCTGACCGGCTCCCAGAACCCGACCGAAATCCCGATACGCGGCAAAGGATCGGCACACGCGCAGATTGGCGACGCTGGATTGTTGGTGTCGGGCCTGCCGCTCGGCCAGATCTTGAGGCCACCGACCGACAGCGGGAACAGGCAAGACCAGCAGACGTCCGTAACAGGATTGACGAACTTGCCCGAGCATCCGACCGCTTCCGCGCGGCCCGGCAGGAGCGCAACCGAGCCGAACAGGGCCAAGATGGCGGCAAGGAGACGGAGCGGTCTCACGGCTCGACCTCTCCATGTCGACCGGCAAGCCAGGCATCGTCGGCGGCGTTCTTTGCCCGGAAGTAGCGGATGCCACAGAGAAGTGCGGCGAGCAGCAGCACGGCGCAAACGAGGCCCGCGGCATTGCCCGCGAGCGCGCGAAGCGGTTGCAGGCAGAGGATCGAGGCCGCAAGCGCGATGCACAGGAGTTGCCACAAGTGGCGCCTGCGGCGGAGCATCCTTGTCTCGGGCGCTGCCATCGGTGTGCGCAGCATGTCGAGCCAGATCGGCATCACTTCGCCCCCTGCCGCGCTAGGACATGCTCGCGCACCTGCATGACCTTGCCTTGCTGGCTCACGACTGCCGGCGTGTGGCGAATGCCGAACCGCTCGGTCAGCACGCCGTTCTGATCGAAATAGAAGCGGCGCTTGCGGTTGGTCATTTCATCGATCGGAGAGCCGGCAACGAGGATGATCTTGGCGTCCGTTGCGTTCCAGCGCCCGGTCGCCCACGCCATCTGCCTGGCATCGTCGCCATCGACGAAGACGAGTGCCTGGCGCACCGTCACGAAATCGAGAGGGTTCACGCGCTGCCCAGCGGCTGCGATGAGATTGCCCTTCTGGTCGCGGATGTCCCGCTCGACGACCATCGCCGGATCGAATTGCCAGCTCCGCTCCCGGATCGCCGGGGTTATCCCGGCGACCGGCTTAGGCCGACGCACGGATTGCTCGACGCGGCGCGCGAACTGTTGATTGAGCGCGTCGATCTGGCCCGATGACTGGAGCCGGGCCAAGCGGGCCTCGATCGTCGCCAGCAGGTCTGGCTCGATTATCGGAAAGGCTTGTGCCTGCGTCCCATAGTCGCGCGCCTGGGTGGACGCGGTGGCGCCGACGGCGACGAGAAGGCCTGTCCCAACTATGCGAAGGACGGGAGCTCTCACAACACCGCCTCCCCGGTGCCGAGGATTTGCGGGCGGCAGATGAACCCGATTTCGCCGTAGCGGCTGTCAAAGCTGTCGGGATGCGGAGTTCCCACGAAATAGCAGCCCTCCGGCACCGTGCCGATCGGCCCAGGTGTCAGCTTCTCGCCGCGCCGCGTCACTTCCTTCATCGAGCCGACGAGATGCCCGTTCACCAGGACTTCTGCGCCTCGATGCTCGACGAGATCGCCGGGCATGCCATAGACGATCTTTCCGAATGCCCCTGGGTTCTCGCCGAAATGCGCGCGCACGAGCGCGTTCACGGGCGGGACGAAGAAGAGATAATCGCCGCGCTTGGGCGCTCTGCCCCGGTCGATGGTGAAGGCCCAGTTGGGCAGGGATTCAGAGGCGTTGATGAACAATGCGTGGTTCTCGCGCCAGGACGACAGCGCGCTCGCGGCGATGCCGCCAATCCCAATGAGGCCGAGCAGCAGCCAGCGCCGCCTAGCCGGTCCGCGGGTTTCAGTTGGCGGGGCCATCGGGCGCGCTCCCGAAAGGTGAGGCCGTTGCAGGTGCGGTCTGCGGTGCAGCCGGTGCGGGAGCGGGAGAGCCACCACCTATCCTGGCCTGGAGTTCGGCAGGTGAGGCAGGACGCGGAATAGCGATGCCACTCGCATAAACCGCCCTTCTCACTTCATCGGTGATATCCGGGACATTGCGCGTGAGGACCGCTTCCGCGACCAGGACCGTCTCGCCCTTGGCGGCGCGCACAGCCATCTGGCCATCAAGCGATGCCATGAAGGCACGCATCTCGTGCTCGACCTGATCGGGCGGCGACGCGCTACGGGCCTGTGCCTGGATATACTCGCCGACAAGGCCGGACAGCTTTACCGCAACGATGCGCTGTTGCGATGGCGGTGAGAGTAAGGAGCGCGTCACCCACATGCCCCAGGCGAGAGCGGCAAGGAGGATCGCCAGGGCTGCGAGCTGCAGCACCGACAGGCCTGCAAACGCGGTCCGGCGCTTGCGCGGCTGCTCCGTGCCGACAGGGCGTGGGAGATCGAGCTCAGGTTCGTGTGAAAGATCGGTCATGTCGTCTCTCCCCCCGATGATCCGGATTGCCGCAGGGCATGCCAGCGGAGCACACCGACGATCAGGAACAGAATGGCAACCAGCCCGACCAGCAGCAGTTGGAACGAGCCTTGCCGCTGTGCACCCGCCTCGAGATAGCGCGCCGAAAGATTGCTCAGCTGGAGGAAGAAGCCATCGAAGCTGAGATTGCCGAGCAGAGCCAGGAAGCAGACGAACAGGCCGAGGACTACGAGCATGTTGGTTGCAGCCCATCCCGCTGTGCGAAGCCCATGATAAATCACCGCTTGCCAGTTCAGTACACGGCGACGCCGTGGAGGACGGTGGCGGTGCAGCACGATGCGTTCGGGGACCGGCATGGCTATTCCGCCGCGAGCGTAACCTTGCCGCTCGCCTCCTGTCCGTTTGCTTCTATCGCCGGTTCGAGCAACCGTTCGATTGCTTCCTCGATCGTGAGTCCCTCGCGTACCCCCGCTTCGATCGCCGCGAAGGTGCGTGGGCTCGACGAATAGACCGCCGCCGAGAAGGGATCGAGCACGAGCCGGCCCAGCGCCAGCGTGTCAGGGCCTTTGATCAGAAGGTCGGAATATTCCGTGCCGTTGCGTTTCAATGATCGGAGCAGCGCGTCGGTATGGCTGTCCATGTCGAAACGGTCGTGTTTTTTGAAATCGGCGATGGTTTCCGGCTTCTGCTGAAGAATGACGAACCAATCGCTGTTCTCAAGCGCGGCCTTTGATCCGTCCGACTTGTAGTAGTCGTTCAATGACTGGGTCGCGGTGATGAGCGACGCGCCATATTTGCGGCATGTCCGGCTGTAGGTCTCGATGAAATCGGCCATCGCGCCGCCGCGCAGCATCTGCCAGGCTTCGTCGAGGAGCAGCGCCTTGGGGATCGCGCGGTCGATTCGGCGCATCGCCTGCGATGACATGAACATGATCGCGGTCAGCACGACCGAACGCAGTTCCTCGCGGGATGCAAGGTCGGAAAGCTCGAACACGGTGAAATCGGCCTCGAGACGGAAGCTCACGTCCCCGCTGAAGAAGCGGCCATAGGTGCCCGCGCTCGAAAATGGGCGCATGGCGATGGCGAGATCTCCGGCAAGCATGTTGCCGGTGGCATCGAGCGCGGCGATCACATCGTCGACGCTGCCCGCCCTGCCCTTCTCGTTCCAGATCTGGTTGACAGCGCCGTCGATCAGTCCCCGCTCGGTATCATTCAGCCGGTCCATATGGCGCGCCATCTGCGAGACGATCGCCTTCAGCATCGCCATGCAGTCGAGCAGATAATCCTCGTCCTCTTCCGCCCGCGTGCCGTCGATCATGGCAAAGGGATTGAGGCAGAAGCCGGACGACATGGTGAATTCGACGAAGGCACCGCCCTGGAGCCTTGCAGAGTGCTCAAAGGAACGTCCGTCGTCGATCACCACCACTTTCGCCCCGGCACCGCATAGCGATGCGCACAGTTCCTGAAGCGCAACCGATTTGCCTGAGCCCGACTTACCGAACACTGCGACATTATGATTGCCGGCGGCATTTTCGAACGGCGACCAGAAGAAGGGCTGTCCACGCCGGCCCACCAGCAGGAGATGCGGGATCGGACCGCCCAGATACTCGCCCTGCAAGGGCGCGAGATTGCAGGCCGTGGTCGTAAGCATCGTGCGCATGCGCTTCATGCGCTCGAGATCGCGTGAGAGACCATCGGCGAGTGTGATCGGCATGGCGCAGAGCAGGCCCATGATCTGCAGATAGCGATCGTCGTGAAGGTCCCAGCCTGCGGCGCGATAGACGGACTTCACTATTCTCTCATGGGCGTCGCCCTGCCCCTTGGGCGAGAACGACGTCAGCGAGTAGAAGCAGCGCACAAGCTTGCGGCCCTGTCGGAGCTCATCCTGGACATACTGCCATTCGCGCGACTGTTCGCGCAGCTGCGGCAGGAAGCGCGCCGATTTAGAATCGGCGAGGCTGGTGGTCCGCATGAACTTGTAGCCCGCCTTGCTCGCGGACGCCTGTTCGTCGGGATATTGAAGACAAAGCACGGTCGCAACCGGACAGGGCATCCGCAGCTTGTCCGTGAACAGGTCGCCGATTAGCCTCGCCACATCCCAGGGCGCCCAGCGGCTCGGCAGGTTGCGCACCGAGAAGGAGCGCAGGTCGAACGTGTCGGGATAGATTTCGCCGATCTCGGGCGCACCATCGACATCCGCACCCGTCGGACGGAAGCGCTCGGTACGCAGCAGGAGCCGGTCGGGCTCGATCCTGAGCTCGATGTCGCGCCGGACGGCCTGGTCGGCGATCGGGTCGAACGGACTGTAGCTGGTCGGATCGTCACCCGCTGCCGTTGTCGGAGACGTCATGTCGTCAATGAGCGCAATGAGTGCGACGGGATCGAGGACGCGGGTCGGCACATCGATCGACTGGAGCGTCGAGACGAGGCCCTCTCGTACCGAAACCAATGCGTCGGTCGTTACCGATGCAGTATCGGGGACGCTCACCGAAATCACGATACGGTGATTGCGAAGATGGAAGGGGGCATCGGCCGACAGCGACCGCCAGACGCCGGCGCTCAGATAATCGGCGCGGTGTCGTGCCATGCGCTCGTAGATGCCACGGGCCCGGTAGCGGGGCACGAACCATTGCGAAACCCGGTCCCCGATCCGGGGCGACATCCAGTGAAGGATCTGGACGCAGCATTGCGCTGGGATGGCCTCCGAGAGGAACTGGGTCAGGATCTCGGCCGTCCGCTCGTCTCCGCCGACCAGCGGCGCCGCCTCGATTGCAAAACCCCGCGACCCGCTGTTGAAGAACAGCGACGTTTTCTGGTCGAAACTGCGATAGGGCAACCAATGTGCGAGCATTGGGACTCCGTGACTGGGCGGGCGCGTATCGGGCTTGCCGTCCGCGCCAAGAACCCGCTCGACGATCCCGCTGAAAAGACCGGGTCCAGTCATCAATCTTCCTCCGGAGCGCCCGGCAATCCCGGCGCGCGTATGGGTACCGCGCCCGTAGCGCTGGCCTCGGGCGAAACGGCTTGCGAAGGAATGGAGGGGGACGGCTTCGAATCAGGGTCAGTATCGTGCTTGGGCCTTGCAAGCACCGCTTCGACTTTCGCGCGGACCTCTTCGACAGAAGTAGGTTGGCGCACAGCTTCCGTCGCGACCTGCCCCGGTATCTCGGCATCGGCGGCTGATAGGGTATTGCCGTACCGCAAGGGCGGAGCTGCCATCGCCGTGCCGGCGAGTGGTGCAGCGACGCGTGGTGTTGCACCACTTATGGCATCCGGGACGTGCGCCACCTCGCCTGCCGGCACCCAGTCTCCACTCTCGACGACGGTGTGAATCGCGCTCGCTTCATGGAGGCGGCCAAGGTCGTCGATATAGGACGGGAACATGATGCGCAGCACCTTTTCCCCGGAGCGGCGCTGCGGTGCGTTGACGGCTCTCGCCAGGGTGTTGCTGCACTGCCCACCGGCGCAGCGGGTGGCCGCCGGCTTGGCTTCTTCTGCGGTCTCTCCCACCAGCAGCGCGACTGCTGCATCATCGATGCGCGAGGTGGGCGCGCAGGTTCCGTCGGGCGCACGGCACGCGAAATTGCCCTTCACATTGCCGTTCAGTATCGAGCAGCCGCCAAGCAGGCCAAGCACCAGGATAGGCGCTGCCATGCGCGCCCGAAATGCGATCGATCGGCCTCGCATCACCGCGCTCCCTTCAACCAGGCGGCGAGCGCGTCTTTAGGGCGGTAGCCCTCGATCATCGCGCCGTCGCTGCGCACGATGACCGGTGTGCCTGCGATGCCGTTGGCGGCCGCGAACTTCTCGTTGGCATCAAGCCCCGAGGTATCGCAGTTCGCTGGTTCAAGCGTATCGCCGGCGTAGGCCCTGCGTAGTGCGCGGGCCGGGTCCTTCGCGCAGTAGACGCGCTCACTCAGCGCGCGGCTTCCAAGGATCGAGATCGGCCGTTCCACGACGCGAACATTGAGCTCGGAGAGTACGCTGCTGAGCGCCCGGCAATAGGCGCATGTGAAATCGCTGAACACGGTGACCGTCGGACCCGACATATTGCCCCAGATGATCGCTCCCGACTTGGGGAGCCCGGTGAGC
>NZ_QXFM01000101.1 GCF_003584015.1 Aurantiacibacter xanthus | reverse complement strand
GACCTCGCCAACGTCAAGATGAGCATGAACCCGTTTGACGAGATCGCCGTCGAAGAGGCGATCCGTTTGAAGGAAGCGGGCGCTGCCGAAGAAGTGATCGCCGTCTCGATCGGCCCGGCCAAGGCGCAGGAAACGCTGCGCACCGCGCTCGCCATGGGTGCCGACCGCGCGATCCTCGTCGAGACCGACGCCGAGGTCGAACCGCTGGCGGTTGCCAAAATCCTCAAGGCGATTGCCGAGGCCGAACAGCCGGGCATTGTAATGCTCGGCAAGCAGGCGATTGACGACGATTCGAACCAGACCGGGCAGATGCTCGCCGCCCTGATGGGCCGTCCGCAGGGCACCTTCGCCTCGAAGGTCGCCATCGACGGCGATCATGTCAGCGTCACCCGCGAGGTCGACGGCGGTCTGGAGACGGTGAAACTGGCCCTGCCGGCGATCGTCACCACCGACCTGCGCCTGAACGAGCCGCGCTATGCCTCGCTGCCGAACATCATGAAGGCGAAGAAGAAGCCGCTCGACACCAAGACGCCCGACGATTTTGGCGTCGACGTCACCCCGCGCCTCAAGACCACCCACGTGGGCGAACCGCCCGTGCGGCAGGCGGGCGAGATCGTCCCCGATGTCGATACGCTGGTTGCCAAGCTTAAATCCCTGGGAGTTGCCTGATGACTGCCCTCGTACTCGCTGAACTTTCGGATGGCGCGGTGGCGCCCGCCACGCTGTCTGCCGTCACCGCTGCCGCGCAGCTTGGTGGTCAGGTGCATGTGCTCGTGGCCGGTGCGCAAGGCGCGGCTGACGAGGCCGCCAAGATTGCCGGTGTCGAGAAGGTGCTCCACGCTGGCGACGCCGCCTATGCCGATATGCTGGCCGAGAACGTCGCCCCGCTCGTGGCGGGTCTGATGGACGGCTACGATGCCTTCCTCGCGCCTGCCACCACCACCGGCAAGAACGTCGCCCCGCGTGTGGCTGCGCTGCTTGACGTGATGCAGGTGTCGGACATTCTCTCGGTCGAAGGTCCGAAGAGCTTCACCCGCCCGATCTACGCCGGCAACGCCATCGCGACGGTCGAATCGAGCGATGCCAAGCTGGTGATCACCGTGCGCACCACCGCCTTCGACAAGGCGGACGCAGAGGGCGGCTCGGCCAGCGTCGAGTCGGTGAGCGGCCCCGGCGATGCGGGCCTGTCGAGCTTCGTCGGCCTCGAAGCAGTGAAGAGCGACCGCCCCGAACTGACCAGCGCCAAGACCATCGTATCGGGTGGCCGTGCGCTGAAGGACGGCGAGACCTTCCAGGAGATCGTCACCCCGCTGGCCGACAAGCTTGGCGCTGCCATCGGCGCGAGCCGCGCGGCGGTGGACGCGGGCTATGTGCCCAACGACTATCAGGTCGGCCAGACCGGCAAGATCGTCGCGCCGGAGCTTTACGTTGCCGTGGGCATTTCGGGCGCGATCCAGCACCTTGCGGGGATGAAGGACTCCAAGGTGATCGTGGCGATCAACAAGGACCCCGATGCGCCGATCTTCCAGGTCGCCGACCTGGGGCTGGTGGCCGATCTGTTCGAAGCCGTGCCGGAACTTACCAGTAAACTCTGACGCGATCAGGGGTGGCGCTCGAGCAGCGTCACCCTGTCGCCATCGGGTAGCGCGGCCTCGCGCATAGCCGAAAAGCCGAGTTTTTCGGCCAGCCGCAACGACGCGGCATTTCCCACACCGATCATGCAGACCACCCGGCGCGGGCCATGGGTGGCGTCAAACCATGCGATGATGGCTCGCATCGCCTCCCCCGCAAGCCCTTGCCCAGCGTGATCGCGGTGCAGTATCCAGCCAGCCTCCGGGTTGTTGTCGAAATCCGCGCCCAGACCGCGCCAGGAGTGGAACACGCCGACACTCCCGATCAACTCGTCACTGCCGTGCAGCCGGGCCATGAAGCTGCCATAACCGTAGAGCATCCAACTTCCGGCACTGCGCGCGAAGCGTTCGAACTGCGTCGCCGGGTTGGAAACAGCGCCCAGATACCGCCCGGTATCGGGGTCGGAAACGATCGCGTGCATCGGTGCGATATCGGCAGAGGTCGGCGCGCTGAGGACCAGCCGTTCGGTCTCCAGAATGGGGTAATGGCTCATAGCAACTGCTCCACCGCATGGATGGTCACCCCGACCAGCCCGCCCACCAGCGTGCCGTTGATGCGGATGAACTGCAGGTCGCGGCCCACCGCACCTTCCACCCGCGCCGTGATCGTGCGCGCATCCCACCGCTTTACCGTCTCCGACACCAGCCGCACGATCTCGTCGCCATAGCGATTGGCCATGCCGGTCAGCGTGCGGCGGGCAAAGCGGTTGACCTGCTTCTGCAAGCTCGGCTGGCTGCGCAGGGCCTCACCCAGCTCGGCCAGCGTCTCGCCGAATTGCGCGGACAGCGCGCCGTCGGGGCTGCGCAGCTGCGCGATCAGCGCATGGCGCAGGCGCTCCCACATGCCCATCCACCAGTCGCCCAGCGCGGGGTTGGCGAGCAGGTCGAGCTTGGCCTGCTCGACCTTGGCGCGGGTGGCAGGATCGTGCTGGAGGTCGTGGGCGAGCGTCTTGAGCCCCTCCTCCACCTTGGTGCGGATCGGGTGATCGGGCCGCACCAGTATTTCGGCCAGCAGCTTATAGAGCCCATCGAGCACCGAGTTCGCCAGCCGGTCGTCGAGCCCGGTCCAGCGCAGCACCGCGTTGGCGCGGCTCTGCACCATGTCGCGCACCAGCTCCTCGTTGCCTTCAAGCGCGAGGCCAGCCCAGCGCACCAGCCCGTCGATCACCGGGCGGTGCCGCCCGTCGGCAATCGCCGCTTCGAGCATCCGCCCCAGCACCGGCGACACCTCGACCC
>NZ_QXFM01000100.1 GCF_003584015.1 Aurantiacibacter xanthus | reverse complement strand
GCTCGCCCTGCGCGCGGGCGGCACACAGGTGGGCTGGGCGTTCCAGTTGCAGGAGCCGGGCGTGGTGGTGGCGCTGCTGGTGCTCGCCGCGCTGCTGACCGCCAATTTCGCCGGACTGTTCGAGCTGCCGGGGCTGCCGATCCGGGGCGGCGGGAAGCCTGCCTCGGCCTTCGGCACCGGCCTGCTGGCGGCCTTCGTGGCGACTCCGTGTACGGGTCCGTTCATGGCGGCGGCGATGGGCGCGGCCTTGCTGCTGCCGGTGCCGCAGGCGCTGGGGCTGTTCGCCGCGCTGGGGCTGGGGCTGGCGCTGCCGTTCCTGCTGCTCGGCTTCGTGCCTGCCTTGCGGCGGATGCTGCCGAAGCCGGGGGCATGGATGGAGCGGTTCCGCAAGCTGATGGCGATCCCGATGGGGCTGACCGCCTTGGCGCTGGTCTGGCTGAGCGTGCGCATTGGCGGCAAGCCTTTCGCCTTGCTGGCGCTGCTGCTGGTGGCGGGGCTGTTGATGGGGCTGCTGGTGACGGGCCTGCTGCAACGTCGGGGCAAGCTCGCCTGGCCCGCCTTCGGCCTGATCGCCGCGCCGTTTGTGGTCTTCGCCGCCTTCGCGCTGCCCGCCGCCTACGACCCGGCCAGCGCGGGCGCGGAAGAGAGCATTCACCATCCCGTCGCCTTCGACGAACTGGTGCTCAACGATACGGTGCAGTCGCAGGGCAAGCCGGTGTTTCTATGGTTCACCGCCGACTGGTGCCTGACCTGCAAGGTCAACGAGCGCGTCGCGATCGAGCGCGACGAGGTTCGCAAAGCCTTTGAAGCGGGTGGGGTGGTGGCTATGCGCGGCGACTGGACGCGCGCCGACCCTGCGATCACGAAGTTCCTTGAGCAGCAGGGCGCGGCGGGGGTGCCGCTCTATCTATGGTATGTGCCGAACCAGCAGCCCGAGAAGCTACCGCAGGTGCTGACGCCCGAAATGCTGATCGAGCGGGCGAAGGCGCGATAGCCGGCTCTGCGGTCGGGTGCTTCGAGACAAGCCCTCAGCCTGCGGCTTCGCTCTTTCCTCAGCACGAACGGAAGGCTTGGTTGGTGGTGGTCTTTCCGCCCGCCAATGCCCGTTCGTCCAGAGGAGCCTGAAGCCGCAGGCAGAAGGCGTCTCGAAGGGCCAAAGTGCTGTTGCCTGAGTGCTTCGAGACAAGGCCTCGGCACGAGCGGTGCTTAGGCTTTTTCCGAGGTCTCACCGGGCTTCGTCTTCTCGACCGGGGCGTTCACCGTCTCGCCGCCCGCGCGGCACCATTCGACGAACTCGCCGGGAATGCGGCTTGGCTGCATGGCGATGGCGCCCTTGCCGGGCAGGGTCGCGCGCATGTCGCCGGGGCCGATGAACAGGTCGAGCCCTTCGTCGCTAGCGGGCAGGCTGGCTTCCCAGCGCCATTCATTATCCTTGAGGGTAGGCTCGGCGGGCAGGCGGCTGACGTGGCCATTGCCCATCACCGCGAACAGCGCGCTCTGCCCCGGTAGGGCGGGGGCGTGGCGGATGATCGCCATGGTGATCGGCTTGGCATCGAGGCGGCAGTCGAGCGTGAGCAGCGGCGGCTGGCCGGGGTTGGCGAAGTGAATGGCGTGGCCGCTATCGGCGACGGTCCAGGTGGCGAACTGCGTTTCGGGCGATTCCATCACCAGCTCGCGCGGCGCGGCAGCGACGGCCTCGGCGAGGTCGACGGGCTCGTCGGTGGTCGCGCCATTGGCCTGCCCACAGGCGGCGAGGGGGAGGGCGAGGAGGAGGATCGGGAGGAGGCGTTTCATCGGCGTAGGGATATTATCGCTTCGCACGGATTTCGTCACCCTTGAACTTGTTTCAGGGTCCATCCTTCGGTTTCGACCAGCGGGCTGAGTGGCGGGATGGATGCTGAAGCGAGTTCAGCATGACGATGGTGGGGCCTCATTTCTTTTTCTCGATCCACATGCCGATCTGAATGCCAGCGAAGCCGGCACCGCCAGCGATACCGAGAATGAGGATGATAACAGAGGTGATTTCGAAGGGTGTCATGGCTCACTCCAAATTTAGGAGCGACCTATTGATACGCCTTTCGAAACCGTGTCAGCATCAATCTGTTGTAGCAGGCGCTGCTACAATCCTCACTTCCCCCACTTCTTCTGCACCTTCCCATACCGCGTCTTGCGCGTCCCCGGTCGGCCTTCGTTCGAACGGCCCACCATCGGCGCTTTCTTCTGATCGTCAGGCAGGCCCAGCTCGTCCGCCTCCAGCCGCCGGATTTCGTCGCGCAATCTCCCGGCTTCCTCGAATTCGAGGTTCGCCGCCGCGTCGCGCATCTTCTTTTCCAGCTCGCCGATATAGGCGCGCAGGTTGTGGCCCACGAGGTTGTTGCGACCGTCCTCGGCCTCGATCTCGACCAGCACCCCGTCCTTCGCCGCGGTATGCGCGACGATGTCGGCGATCTCGCGCTTGATCGTCTGCGGGGTGATGCCGTGCTCCTCGTTGTAGGCGCGCTGCTTTTCGCGGCGGCGGTCGGTCTCCGCCATCGCGCGCTCCATGCTGCCGGTCACGCGGTCGGCATAGAGGATCACCTTGCCATCCACGTTGCGCGCGGCGCGGCCGATGGTCTGGATCAGCGAGGTCTCGCTGCGCAGGAACCCCTCCTTGTCGGCATCGAGAATGCACACCAGGCCGCACTCGGGGATATCAAGCCCCTCGCGCAGCAGGTTGATGCCGATCAACACATCGTAGACCCCCATGCGCAGGTCGCGGATCAGCTCGATGCGTTCGAGCGTCTCCACATCCGAATGCATGTAGCGCACGCGCACGCCCTGTTCGTGCATGAACTCGGTGAGGTCTTCGGCCATGCGCTTGGTCAGCGTGGTGACCAGCGTGCGGTAGCCGCGCGCGGCGGCGTCCTTGGCCTCGGCGATGCAGTCCTGCACCTGATCCTCGGTCGGGCGGATTTCCACCGGCGGGTCGATCAGGCCGGTGGGGCGGATCACCTGTTCGGCGAAGACACCGCCGGTCGCCTCCATCTCCCAGTTGCCGGGCGTGGCGGAGACGGCGACCGTCTGCGGGCGCATCGCGTCCCATTCGTTGAAGCGCAAGGGGCGGTTGTCGATGCAGCTCGGCAGGCGAAAGCCGTATTCGGCCAATGTCAGCTTGCGGCGGTGGTCGCCGCGCGCCATCGCGCCGATCTGCGGGATCGTCTGGTGGCTTTCGTCGACGAACAGCAGCGCGTTCTCAGGCAGATATTCGAACAAGGTCGGCGGCGGCTCACCCGGCAGGCGGCCGGTGAGGAAGCGGCTGTAGTTCTCGATCCCAGCGCAGCTGCCGGTCGCCGCGATCATCTCGAGATCGAAGTTGGTGCGCTGCTCAAGCCGTTGGGCTTCCAGCAATTTGCCCTCGGCGTTCAGTTCCTCCAGCCGGTGTGCCAGCTCGAATTTGATGGCCGCTGCGGCCTGCTTCATCGTCGGGCCGGGCGTCACATAGTGGCTGTTGGCATAGACCCGCACCTTGTCGAGCGCCGCGCCCTTCTTGCCGGTGAGCGGGTCGAACTCGGCGATTTCCTCGATCTCGTCGCCGAAGAAGCTGATGCGCCAGGCGGTGTCCTCAAGGTGGCTCGGGTGCAGTTCGAGATTGTCGCCGCGCACCCGGAAGTTGCCGCGCGCGAAGGCGGCATCGTTGCGCTTGTATTGCAGGGCGACCAGCTTGCGGATCAGTTCGCGCTGGTCGACGCTGTCGCCTTGCTTGAGGTCGAAGATCATCGCCGAATAGGTCTCGACCGAGCCGATACCGTAAAGGCAGCTCACCGAGGCCACGATCAGCACGTCGTCGCGTTCGAGCAAGCATCGGGTGGCCGAGTGGCGCATCCGGTCGATTGCCTCGTTCACCGAGCTTTCCTTCTCGATATAGGTATCCGAGCGCGGGACATAGGCCTCGGGCTGGTAATAGTCGTAATACGACACAAAGTACTCGACCGCGTTGTCGGGAAAGAAGCTCTTGAATTCGCCATAGAGCTGCGCGGCGAGGATCTTGTTCGGCGCGAGGATCAGGGCGGGGCGCTGCAGGGTCTCGATCACCTTGGCCATGGTGAAGGTTTTTCCCGAGCCGGTGACGCCGAGCAGCACCTGCGTCTGATCGCCGTCCTCGGCGGCGGCCACGAGGTCGGCGATGGCGGTCGGCTGGTCGCCGGCGGGCTCGTATTCCGACACCAGCTTGAACGGTTTGCTGTCCGCCATCTTCTCGGGCCGTGCGGGCCTGTGGGGCACGAATGCACCGGACGTGTCGGGCTCTTCCAGCCCCCTGCGGATCACCAGTTCTGCCATTGCACCGATATGGGACCTGCGCCGGTTTCGCGCAACGCTGGCGAAAGTGGCGATTGGCAGTGTGGCACGGGGCTGTTAGGCTCGAGCACATTCACAGGCGGTTTCTAAGCGCCTGTCTTGTTACGTTTTTGCCCGCTGCCTCTTTGCGAAGGAACCCGCCTGATGAAAGTTCGCCTGATCCTCTCTGTTGCCGCTGCTGCGCTCACGCTCGCCGCCTGTGGCAGCTCGAAAGACGAGGACGCGAAGGACGCGGCGCTGTCGGCGGATGATGTGGGTGCGGGCGACCTCACGCTGACCGCCGGGCAATACAGCTCCACGGTAGAGCTGGTGGAATTCGATCTGCCGGGGCTGCCGGCCGATGTGAAATCCATGGCCGAACGCGCCTTTGCCGATGGCGCGAAGGAGCCCTCGCTGACCTGTGTGACCAAGGATTCCACTCCCGAGGAGTGGATCAGCGAGATGAACCAAAGCAACTGCACCGCCAGCGATTTCAAGCAGTCGGGCAACAGCTTCACGGCCACGATGCAGTGCAAGGACGCCGAGGGGCTGAATGGCACGGTGAATTTCGAAGGCACCGTGGGCGGCGACAATGTGCAGATGGAAGCGCGCTTCGAGCAGGCGATCCCACAGGTTGGCACCGCCAAGATGCATATGCGCGTAACCGGCACGCGCGTGGGCGACTGCAGCTAGGCGGGATACATTGCGCCTCCCGTGCATTTTCTTTTTATTCAAGGAAACGATGCCAGGCGGGGGTGAATGTTCGAATTGCTGCCACGGTCCCGGTTCGATCTGACCCGTCTGCGCGAAAGCGCAGCGGCTCCGCTCGATGCCGCCCGTCGCCGGTTCGCATTGCTTACCGCGCCGCAGCCGCAGGGCGCGCATACCCCGCCGCTGAAACTGCTTCCCGGCGAGCTGGCCTATTACGCCCGCTGGCTGGCGGGGCGGGCGTTCCAGCCCTGCACCTTGCCCGAGGCCGAGCATCCCAGGGTGGTGATCCTGTTTCCCGGCTTCGGTGCCGATGCGCGCCGCATGGCCCGGATGGCGCGCGAGCTGGAGCGGGCCGGGCACACGGTGAAGCGCTGGAAGCTCGGCTATAATCTGGGCCCAAGCGAAGACCGTTTCCGCCAGCTGTCCGATCGCATCGTCGAGGTGCACGAACGCTATGGTCAGCCGGTCTATCTCGTCGGCTGGAGCCTTGGCGGGATCTATGCCCGCGAGATGGCCAAGCTCCATCCCGAGCGGGTGGCCAAGGTCATCACCATGGGCTCGCCGTTCAGCCACACGCCGTGGTCCAATCACATGTGGCGGACCTATCAGGCGGTCACCGGCTACCCGGTCAACGAGCCGCCGATTGCCTGCGATGTGCGTGCCAAGCCGCCGGTCGAAACGGTGGCGCTGTGGAGCCCGTGCGATGCGGTGATCTCGCCGCGCGCGGCGCGCGGACTCCCCGGTGAACGCGACCGCGCGGTGGCGGTTCGCTGCACCCATCTCGGCTTTGCCGATTCGAACGAAGCGATCCTTGCCGTGGGGCGTGAACTTGCCTGACGGGTCTTGCAAAAAAACTGTCGCAAGCCCTCTTGGCGGAAGGCAAAGTTCCTGTCATGCTGCATTGCACAAAGGAGTTTCATGACTAGCGAAACCGGCTTTGACGAGATGCTCGCACCCGACGGCACGGTGCGCCCGGCCTATGCCGGATATCACGAATGGCTTTCGCAGCAGGACGAGCGCTGGGTCCACTCGAAGAACTTCGAGGCCGAGACTTTCTTCCGCAAGACCGGGATCACCTTCAACGTCTATGGCGAGGACGCGGCTGAGGAGCGGCTGATCCCCTTCGACATGGTGCCGCGCATCATCACCGGCGGCGAATGGCGGCGGCTCTCGCGCGGGATCGAGCAGCGGGTACGGGCATTGAATGCCTTCATGCACGATCTCTATCACCGGCAGGAGATCATCCGCTCGGGCCGCCTGCCCGAGCGTCTGTTCCGCAACAACGATGCCTGGCTGCCGCAGATGGTCGGCTTCACCCCGCCGGGCGGGGTCTATACCCATATCGTCGGCATCGATCTGGTCCGCACCGGGCCGGATGAGTTCATGGTGCTGGAGGACAACGCGCGCACGCCCTCGGGCGTCTCCTACATGCTCGAAAACCGCGAAACGATGATGGCGATGTTCCCCGAGCTGTTCAGCCAGGTCGCGGTGCGTCCGGTGTCGGACTATCCGGCGCGGCTGGCGGCCAGCCTTGCGGCCTGCGCGCCGCAAGGGGCTGGCCGGAAACCCTCGATCGCGGTGCTGACACCGGGCATCTACAACTCGGCCTATTTCGAACATGCCTTCCTCGCCGACCAGATGGGGGCCGAGCTGGTCGAGGGCAGCGACCTGCGCGTGGTCGACGGCAAGGTGCAGATGCGCACTACGGCGGGCTTCCAGCCGGTCGACGTGCTCTATCGCCGGGTCGATGACGATTTCCTCGATCCGCTTACCTTCAACCCGGATTCGGTACTGGGCGTGCCGGGCATCATGGATGTCTATCGCGCGGGCAATATCACCATCGCCAATGCACCGGGCACCGGGGTGGCCGACGACAAGGCGATCTACTCGTTCATGCCCGAGATCGTCGAGTTCTACACCGGGGAAAAGCCGCTGCTGCCCAATGTCGAGACATGGCGCTGCGCCGATCCCGATGCGCTCAAATATGTGCTGGATAACCTCGCCGAGCTGGTGGTGAAGGAGGTCCACGGCTCGGGCGGCTATGGCATGCTGATCGGCCCGACCTCCTCGAAGAAGGAGATCGCCGCCTTCCGCCACAAGCTCGAAGCCAAGCCGGAAAACTATATCGCGCAGCCGACGCTGTCGCTGTCGACCTGCCCGATCCTCACCCGCAAGGGTCTGGCGCCGCGCCATGTCGATCTGCGCCCCTTCGTGCTGTGCTCGCCTTCGGGGGTCGATATCACGCCGGGCGGGCTGACCCGCGTGGCGCTCAAGAAAGGATCGCTGGTGGTCAATTCCAGCCAGGGCGGCGGCACCAAGGACAGCTGGGTGCTGGACGACTGATGACGGGCAGAGCGCATATCCTCGGCCGCACGGCCAACGGCATCTTCTGGATGTATCGCTATCTCGAACGCGCGGAGAACATCGCGCGTCTGCTGGCGGCGGGGCAGCGCATGGCGCTTACCCGCGGGGCCGCGATGGCGAGCCAGGAATGGGCTTCGGTGCTCACCACGCTGGGCCTGAAGGATGCCTATCTCGCCCAGCATGAGGACTATTCGGGATCGCATGTGTGCGATTTCGTGCTGCGCTCGAAGAACAACCCCGAAAGCGTGCTGTCGATGATCGAACGTGCGCGCTCGAATGCGCGGATGTGCCGCTCGGCGATCACGGCCGAGGTGTGGGAGGCGATCAACGAGGCCTGGATGACCCTGCGCGAGCTGCTCTCGAAGCAGGTGAAATCGGGCAGCCTGCATCAGGTGCTGATGGCGATCCGGCGCGAGAGCGCGATTGTGCGCGGCTCCACCCACGGCTCGATGCTGCGCAACGAGATCTACAGCTTCGCCCGCGCCGGCACCTTCCTCGAACGCGCCGACAACACCGCGCGTATTCTCGATGTGAAATACTATCTGCTGCTGCCGTCGCTGTCCTATGTCGGCACCCCGCTCGATGCCGGGCAGTGGGACAATGTGCTGCGCTCGCTCTCGGCGGAGCGGGCCTATCGCTGGCTTAACGCGGGCAAGAGCGATATCCGCTCGATCGCCGACTTCCTGATCCTCGACGACCGGTTCCCGCGCAGCCTGATCTTCTGCTATCACGCCATGCGCGAAAACCTGTTCCATCTGGCGCAATTCCACGGCCGCGAAGGCAAGGTCCACGAGACCATGCGCGAGGCCGACATGAAGCTTTCCGAAATCACCGTCGAGGCGATTTTCGATCAGGGCCTGCACGAATTCCTGCTCGGTTTCATCGCCGACAACAACCGGCTCGCGAGCGCGATTGCGGAGGATTACCGCTTCATCGCCTGAGCCAGCGGAGCAAGCCCACCATGCGACTACAGATCCGCCATACCACCCGTTACCGGTTCGCTCAGGAAGTGGGCTATGCGATCCAGCGCCTGCGGCTGACGCCCAAGGAAACGCAGGGCCAGAAGATCATCGACTGGCAGATGGTTTATGAAAACGCGCACGAGGAGCTGGTCTACGACGACCAGAACCACAATCACGTCACGCTGATCACGGTCGACGAGGGCGCGCGCGAGGTCGTGGTCGGATGCAGCGGGACGGTGGAGACGCAGGACCATGCGGGCGTGGTCGGCCTGCATTGCGGGCACCTGCCGCTGTGGTCTTTCCTCTCGTACACCGACCTGACGCGGCCCGGCCCGAAAATCCGGCAGATCATCGCCAGGGTGGAACGCAGCGAGGAGGGCATGGTCGACACCCTGCACAACCTTTCCGCCGCCATCCTCGAAACGGTGGAATATGTGCCGGGCGCAACCAATTCGGCCACTACGGCCGAAGCCGCGGCGGCGGCGGGCAAGGGGGTGTGTCAGGACCATGCGCATATCTTCATCGCGGCCGCGCGCGCGATCGACATTCCGGCGCGCTATGTCAGCGGTTATCTGATGATGGACGACCGCATCGAGCAAGAGGCGACGCACGCCTGGGCCGAGGCCTGGGTGCCCTCGCTCGGCTGGGTCGGGTTCGACGTTTCCAACGGGATCAGCCCCGATCCGCGCTATGTCCGCGTGGCCACGGGACGTGATTATCGCGATGCCGCGCCGGTCACCGGGGTCAGCTTCGATGCCGTGACCGAAGACTTCCATGTCGAACTCGCGGTTGAACAGCGCAGCGCCGAGCAATAGAGGCGTAGGGACGAGGAACGCGGCCTGACCCGCAAACGGGCTCGCCGGCAAAGGAAGATCGATCGATGACATATTGCGTTGGCATGGTGCTCGACAAGGGCCTGGTCCTGATGAGCGACACGCGCACCAACTCGGGCGTCGACAATATTTCGGTGTTTCGCAAGATGCACAGCTGGTCGGTGCCGGGCGAGCGGATCATCTCGATCATGACGGCGGGCAATCTGGCCACCACGCAGGCGGTGATCTCCAAGCTGGAGGAACGCTCGAAAGCGCCGGAGGAGCGTTCGAACAGCCTGCTCGAACTGCCGACCATGTTCCAGGTCGCGATCGAGCTGGGCAACCTGCTGCGCGAAACCATCGGCGACACCCAGAAGCAGAACGGCGCGAGCGGCGGGAGCCGGTTCACCGCCTCGCTGATCCTGGCGGGCCAGATCAAGGGCATGGAACCGCGCCTGTTCATGATCTACCCCGAGGGCAACTTCATCGAAGCCAGCTTCGATACCCCGTTCTTCCAGATCGGCGAGACCAAGTATGGCCGCCCGATCCTGCTGCGCGCCTACGACCGCACGATGAGCTTCGAGGACGCGGTCAAGCTGTTGATGGTGAGCATGGACTCCACCCTCAAGGCGAATCTTTCGGTCGGCCTGCCGCTCGATCTGCAGGTGCTGGAACGCGACGTGTTCGAACCGCTGCAGGAGCGCCGTATCGAGGCGGGCGATCCGTTCTTCGAGGCGATCTCGTCCAGCTGGGGCGATGCGCTGAAGAGCGCGTTTCATTCGCTGCCCGACTACTCAATGGATAGCCCAAGCATTATCCCGTGACCTGAGTTGTGCCCCGCTTCGCCAAAGTGCTTAGGGGATTGTTGCTAGATAGCGGGCCTATTTAGCTCCGGTTTGGGGGGAAATTAACCACCTAAAACTGCGAAATTTGGGTGAATATTGGTTTCTATCTAACTGATTCCGTAGCAATACGAAGTGCGCGATGCCGAAGTTACGGGCTACGTCTTGGTTATGGAACAGCGCATCACACTTCATATCGTCGGCGGCTCAAGCCGCACCAGGGCAGAACAGGCGCGGCTGGCGTTTTCGCTGGGGCTCCATGCAGAGGTCTATGCCGACCTCGACGAGATGTTTGACCGACCGCCAAGGAGAGGGGTCATCGTCGCCTGCGACGATATTCTGGACTTTGGGGTTACAGTCCTGCTCGACCGGTTGGGGGAACAGGGCATCTGCGTGCCGCTTATCGCCGCCAAGCCGAACCCGGAAGTTGATGAAGTCGTCACCGCGATCCAGGCCGGCGCTCTCGATTACATGGAGCTGCCGCTCACTGCGGAAGAACTGGCGCGGATGGTCGCCCATCTCGAATCTGATGCGGGCCGCCATGCCGAGGCGCGCCGCCGGCTGATCGACGCCCGGCGGCGGATCGGCATGCTGTCCAGGCGCGAACGCGAAGTGCTCGACTGGCTATCGGAAGGCTGCTCGAACAAGGCGATCGCGCGGGAACTGGAGATCAGCCCGCGCACGGTGGAAATTCACCGTGCCAACATGATGGACAAATTAGGAGCCCACCATGCGGCCGAAGCCGTGCGGATGCGGCTCGATGCAGGGCTGGAGGCCGTGCAGAACGATATCGTTGCGGCCAGCGGACATGGGCAGCGGGACGCTCACGATGACCATGAGGCGCAGCTTCGTATGCCGCTTGAAAGGCGCACCGGCTAGGATTGAGGGAACTGAGCCTGAGGGGCGGGCCAGCGTCTGACGTGCAGGGGTAGCGTGGCTGCCGGCAAAGGCTGGGCCGCCCGTGGCCAACTCTAGCGGCAGAAGCTCTTGCCTTCTGCGACACCTTCCAGGTGGAAATGGTTGCGGTGCGCGGCGTTGTAGTCGGGGCCGAGTACTGTGCCGAACCGGCGGCAGGCCGAGGCCTGAACCGTGCGCAGGAACTGGCGATAGGCGGCTGACCCGCCGTCCCAGTCGTCAAGCACCGAGATGCGCCGTCCATCGGAAAGCACGAAGCCTGAAATATCGATGGCGGAGGCCGTGGCATGGGCGCTGCGGCGCGAGCTTCCGGCCACATTGCGGCAATTGTAGCTGCCGTAGGTTTCGATCCGCGCCAGCTTCGCGCCGAGGATCTGCCGCGCGGCGCGGTCCACGCCAAAACGTGCCCAGCCGGCAAAGGCCTGGCTGACCGGGCAGGTGACCGCGCCGAGATTGCTGAGGGCCAGTTCGCCATCGTCGCTGCTCAGCGCAATCAGCTGAACCGTGCCGAGGTTGCTGCAGCCATTGCCGTCATAACGGTCGGGCAGGGGGGTGAAGCGTGCGCCGCTGCCGCCAAGATCTGCCATGCAGACACGGTCGACGGTGCGGGTGGGAGCAGCCACGGCGCGCGAATCGGCGGTGCGCGGCGTGCTCGTCTCGCGGCCAGAGCGGTCTGGCAGCATCGAACAGCCCGCCAGCGCGGAAGCGAGAATCAGCAGGGCGGGCCATTGTCGCATGCGGGCCATCCTGTCGCACCTATGCTTAAGGGAACCTTGCCAGCCCTGGAAAATTGGCCCGCCCGCCATCCGTAAGCGATCCCTGAGCGGGGGCAGGCCAACGATCTGCGATTGACATTCGACAGGGGGTGGCTAGGTGCGGCGCCGGGCCACGCGGTCCCAACGCCGCGCGAGCTCTCTGAAAGGAGAGAATACATGACTGCACAACCGACGCTCAAGCCTGAGCGCCCCTTCTTCTCATCCGGACCCACCTGCAAGCCGCCCGGCTGGTCTGTCGACAAGCTCGACACCCGCTCGCTCGGCCGCTCGCACCGCGGCAAGTATGCCAAGGGGCGGCTGAAATATGCCATCGATCTCACCAAGGAACTGCTCGGCGTTCCTGACGACTATCTGGTCGGCATCATGCCCGGCTCGGATACCGGTGCGCTCGAATGCGCGATGTGGACGATGCTCGGCGCTCGCCCCGCGACTGTCGCGGCGTGGGAAAGCTTCGGCAATGTGTGGATTCAGGATGCGGCCAAGCAGCTGAAGCTGAAGGACCTGCAGGTTCTGGAAGCCGGCTATGGCGAAATTCCCGATCTGACCCAGATCCCGCAGGACAACGACGTTGTCTTCACCTGGAACGGCACCACCTCGGGTGCACGCATTCCCAACACCGACTGGCTTGCGGCCGATCGCACCGGCATCACCATCAACGATGCCACCAGCGCTGTCTTCGCGATGGAGATGGACTGGGCCAAGCTCGATGTGACCACCTTCTCGTGGCAGAAGGTGCTGGGCGGCGAAGCGCAGCACGGCATGATGATCCTGTCGCCCAAGGCGGTCGAGCGGATCAACAGCTATGACCCTGAGTGGCCGCTGCCCAAGCTGTTCCGCATCAAGAAGAAGGGCAAGCTCGACACCTCGATCTTCGAAGGTGCGACGATCAACACCCCCTCGATGCTGGCGACGGAAGACTATATCGCCGCGCTTGAATGGGTGAAGGAAATTGGCGGGCGCGAGGCGATGTTCGCGCGTACGAATGCCAATGCCAAGATCGTCAAGGACTGGATCGAGGCGACCCCGTGGCTGCGCAACATGGTGGCAGACCCCGCCCAGCAGACCAACACCGGCGTGTGCATGGTCTTCCAGGGCGAGTGGATCGACAGCCTGTCCGATGAAGACAAGGCCGCCGTTCCGGGCAAGATTGCCAAGAAACTCGAGGAGCTTGAGGTCGGTTTCGACTTCAACGGCTACCGCGATGCGCCTCCGGGCCTGCGGATCTGGTGTGGCGGTTCGCTCGAAAGCGAAGACATCGCGCGCCTGTTGCCGTGGATCGAGTGGGCCTACGAAGAGCTCAAGGCCGGCAACCTCTAACGGTTGCCACCGCTTTTGACGGTCCTTCCCGCTCGTCCTGAGCTTGTCGAAGGACCGTCCTTTCCCCTTCTGTGCCGCCCCTGAAAAGAAGGACAACCCTTCGACAGGCTCAGGGTGAGCGGATGTGTATTCGAGGTTTATTATGACCAAGCCCAAAGTCCTCATTTCCGACAAGATGGACCCCAACGCCGCCAAGATCTTCGAAGAGCGCGGCTGCGACGTCGATGTCATCACCGGCAAGACCCCCGAAGAGCTGAAGGCCATGATCGGCCAGTATGACGGCCTCGCCATCCGCAGCTCGACCAAGGTCACCCCCGAAATCCTCGCCGCCGCGCCCAACCTCAAGGTGATCGGCCGCGCCGGTATCGGTGTCGACAACGTCGATATTCCGGCGGCCAGCGCTCAGGGCGTGGTGGTGATGAACACCCCGTTCGGCAACTCGATCACCACCGCCGAACACGCGATTGCGCTGATGTTCGCCGTGGCCCGCCAGATCCCGGAAGCCAACGCGCGCACCCAGAACGGCGAATGGCCGAAGAACGACTTCATGGGCGTCGAGCTGACCGGCAAGACGCTCGGCCTGATCGGCGCGGGCAACATCGGCTCGATCGTCGCCAGCCGTGCGCTGGGCCTGCGGATGAAGGTCGTCGCCTACGATCCGTTCCTGACGCCCGAGCGCGCCATCGAGATGGGCGTGGAGAAGGCGGATCTCGGAACGCTGCTGGAGAAGGCCGACTTCATCACGCTGCACACCCCGCTCACCGACGAGACCCGCAACATCCTCAGCCGCGAGCGGCTTGAGCAGTGCAAGAAGGGCGTGCGGATCGTGAACTGCGCGCGCGGCGGCCTGATCGACGAAGCGGGGCTCAAGGACCTGCTCGACAGCGGCCACATCGCCGGTGCCGCGCTCGACGTGTTCGCCAAGGAGCCCGCCAAGGAGCACCCGCTGTTCGGCACGCCGAACTTCATCTGCACCCCGCACCTCGGCGCCTCGACCACCGAAGCGCAGGTCAACGTGGCGCTGCAGGTGGCCGAGCAGATGGCTGACTATCTCGTCAACGGCGGTGTCACCAACGCGCTCAATATGCCTTCGCTCAGCGCCGAGGAAGCTCCGAAGCTGCGCCCCTACATGGCGCTGGCGGAAAAGCTGGGTTCGCTGGTCAGCCAGCTCGCCCACGGCAACCTCACCGAGATCAGCATCGAGCGTTCGGGCGCTGCTGCCGAACTCAACGGCAAGCCGATCGAGGGCGCGGTGCTGGCGGGCTTCATGCGCCGCTATTCCGACACGGTGAACATGGTCAACGCGCCTTATCTCGCGAAGGAGCGCGGCCTGCAGGTCCGTTCGGTGCGCTATGAGGGCGAGGGCGTGTTCAACACCCTGCTGCGCGTGACCGTGGCGACCAGCGCGGGTCCGCGTTCGGTGGCGGGCACGCTGTTCGCCGACAAGGCCGCGCGTCTGGTGGAGATCTTCGGCATCGGCGTCGAGGCCGATCTGGAAGGCCACATGCTCTATGTCGTCAACGAGGACGCCCCGGGCTTCATCGGCCGGGTCGGCTCGCTGATGGGCGAGCATGGCATCAACATCGGTACCTTCCACCTTGGTCGTCGCGAGACCGGCGGCGAGGCCATCGTGCTGCTGAGCGTCGATGCGCCGATCCCGGCCGAGGTCATCACTGCGGCCGAGAAGCTGCAGGGCGTGAAGCTGGTGAAGGCGCTCAATTTCTGATTGCAGCTGCCTTCAGAAAAATACCGCTCAGCCTGAGCTTGTCGAAGGCTTGCCCTTTCTTTCTGCGGCCCGCCTTGCCAAGGGGAGAACAGTGCTTCGACAAGCTCAGCACGAGCGGACTAATGAGGGCCAGCACCAGATAATGACTGATCGCACCACCGACCTCCTGCCCGAGGGCCTCGAAGACCGTCTGATCCAGAGCGCCGCTGCGGCCACCAGGATCGAGCGGGCCGTGCTCGATAGGCTGACCGCGCATGGCTATGACCGGGTGCGCCCGCCGCTGATCGAGTTCGAACGCTCGCTCGCTGCCCGCATGGACGGGGTCAGCCGCAACCATATGTTCCGCTTCGTCGATCCCAAGAGCCTGCGCACGCTGGCCTTGCGCGGCGACATCACGGTGCAGGTCGGGCGCATCGCCGCCACCTCGCTGGTAGAGGCGCCGCGTCCGCTGCGGCTGGCCTATGCCGGGCAGGTGGTGAAGATCGCCGGAACCGCACTCGAACCGCGCCGCGAGAACCTGCAACTGGGCGCTGAGCTGATCGGCACCGATTCGGTTGCCGCTGCCTGCGAGATCGTCGAGCTGGCGATTGCCGCGCTCGAAGCTGCCGGGGCCACTGGCATCTCGGTCGATTTCACCATGCCCGATCTGGTCGACGTGCTGGCCGACGGCCCGCTGCCGCTGGCCGACCGCGAGGCGGTGCGGCGCGAACTCGACATGAAGGACGCGGGCGCGCTGACCGAAGCGGGCGGGGCGGCTTATCTGCCGCTGCTGTTCGCCACCGGCGCGCTGCCCGAGGCGCTGGCCGAGCTGGAGGCGCTGAACAAGGATGGCGTACTCGACAGCCGGATCGCCGCGATCTCGCAGATCGCCGCGCGGGTCGAGGGGCGCGCGCGCCTCACGCTGGACCCGACCGAGCGCCATGGCTTCGAATACCAGAGCTGGTTCGGCTTTACGCTCTACGCGCAAGGCGTGCGCGGCGAGCTGGGCCGGGGCGGCACCTATCGCATCGGCGGCAGTGGCGAAGTGGCGACCGGGTTCTCGCTGTACCCCGAGGAGCTGGTCGATGCGGTGAAGGCGCAGGAGAACATCGGCGAAAAGGTGTTCCTGCCGCTCGGCCACGACGAGGCCGCTGCGGAAAAGCTGCGTGCGGAGGGCAAGCGGACTGTGGCTGCGCTGTCGGATGCGGATGATGCGGTGGCGCTCGGCTGTTCGCACCGGCTTGAAGGTAGCGAAGCCACGCCGCTCTAGCCCCTGATGACACTACTCTGATGGAGCTTCCTCCCCTCCCCTTGGGGAGGGGCTGGGGGTGGGGGCTAGATACCTGGCTGGGGTGGACCCCCCATCCCAACCCTTCGCCAAGGGGAAGGGCTTTGCGGGGCAATACGATATCATCCCCCTTTAGCCTCGCCTTGCGGAGGAGGCGCAAGTTCCTCGATCCAGCTTCGTGCTACTTCAGTCGGTCCGAATCCCGCGCGGCCGAACCAGCGGCTCAGTCGCATATGTGCAAGCGGGCTGGTGCCGCGAAAGCCATGGCGCTCAACCCTTCCGCCCGCACCCATCAGCGCGCGTTCGAGCAGTCGCGCCTGCGCGCCGGTAAAGCCACTGGCGGTGTGCATGATCAGGAAGGGCGGGGCATCCGCGCCATGCGCCTCAAGCTGCGCCACGGGTGACAGAGCAGCCAGGTCGGCCCCGGCAAAGGCCGGATCGAGCAGCCGCTTCTGGAACTGCCGCGAGCCGGTGCTCGGTTCGCCCGGATCGTAGGCCGCACCGTCAATCGCGATCACGCCCGCCAGATCGCCCGGCGCAAGGCCATGCGCGCCGAGCAGCACCGGATCGCTCGCCACCAGCGCGGCCAGATGTGCGCCCGAGGAATGGCCCATCAGGACAATGCGCCGTCGGTCGATTCCCAGCTCATCGGCCCGCGCGAACAGCAGCGCCAGCCCCGCCGCCACGTCCTCGGCCATCGTCCGCACGTCCACTTCCGGCACCATGCGGAAGTTGAGCGCGGCGAAGTGCCAGCCATGGTCATGCGCGAAGGGCACCTTGGCGTCTTTCAGGCGCCGGGTCTTGTCGCCGAACTGCCAGGCCCCGCCGTGGACGAACACCAGCAGCAGGCGCTCGCCCGGTCCGGCGGAATAGACATCGAGCGCCTGCAACGGGTGATCGCCATAGGTGAGCGTCAGGCTCGGCTGGCGAAAGCGCGGGCCAGCGCGGTTCTCGGCCTTGCGGCCATAGCCCAGCAGGACATCGGCGATGGTGCGCAGGCTCGGCATGGCGCGTGGGCTGCCCGGTCGCGCCGGGGATGGCAACCCTTTCCTACAGGGTGGCCATCGGTGCATGGCTAGCCTAGGCTGAGCAGACTTGGCGTCCGGCCGTTCGCGCGGCGAACCCGTGCCAAGTGTCAAGTTCATTAAACTGGATTAAGCCATTGATTGCTAATTTTAATTCCCTGACGGCAAGCTCTCGCATGCTGTCAACTTCGTCAACTTCGCCCACGGCTGTTGACTTGGCAGTAAGCGTGGCTAAAGACGCCCCCGCATTCGGGGAGCCATGCTCCCTTCTGGTCCAATCCGTTCGCCGAGTCCTGTCGAAGGGCGTCCCGGATTTCCTTGGCGGGGTGGAGGACTCTATCCATGCCTAACGTAACCGTGATTGGCGCCCAGTGGGGCGACGAAGGCAAAGGCAAGATTGTCGACTGGCTGGCCACCCGCGCCGATGTGGTGGTGCGCTTTCAGGGCGGCCACAATGCCGGCCACACGCTGGTGGTGGGCGACAAGACCTACAAGCTCTCGCTGCTGCCTTCTGGCATCGTCACCGGCACGCTCAGCCTCGTTGGCAACGGCGTGGTGCTCGATCCGTGGGCGCTGAAGGGTGAGATCGAGCGGCTCGAAGGCCAGGGCGTCGCGATCACGCCCGAGAACTTCGGGATTGCCGACAATTGTCCACTGATCCTGCCGGTCCACGGCGAGCTGGACGTGATGCGCGAGGCCGCTGCGGGCAAGGGCAAGATCGGCACCACCGGGCGCGGCATTGGCCCGGCCTACGAAGACAAGGTGGGCCGCCGCGCGATCCGCGTGTGCGATCTGTCGCACCTCGACGAGCTTGAGCCGCAGCTTGATCGCCTCTGCGCGCACCACGATGCGCTGCGCGCCGGGTTTGGCGAGCCGCCGATCGACCGTGCCGAACTGCTGGCCAAGCTGCGCGAGATCGCGCCGTTCGTGCTCCAGTATGCGCAGCCGGTGTGGAAGCGCCTGAACGAGGTGAAGAAGGCGGGGGCAAAAATCCTGTTCGAGGGCGCGCAGGGCGTGCTGCTCGATGTCGATCATGGCACCTATCCCTTCGTGACCAGCTCGAACACGGTGTCGGGCACAGTGGCGAGCGGCTCGGGCATGGGGCCGGGCGCGGCGGGCTTCGTGCTCGGGATCGTCAAGGCCTATACCACGCGCGTGGGCTCCGGCCCGTTCCCGACCGAGCTGGAAGACGAAGTGGGTCAGCGGCTGGGCGAGCGTGGCCACGAGTTCGGCACCGTCACCGCGCGCAAGCGTCGTTGCGGCTGGTTCGACGCGGCGCTGGTGAAGCAGACCTGCGCCATCTCGGGCGTCACCGGCATTGCGCTGACCAAGATCGACGTGCTCGACGGGTTCGAGACGATCAGGATCTGCACCGGCTACAGGCTCGACGGCGAACTGATCGACTACCTGCCCGCCAACGCACAGGAGCAGGCGCGGCTGGAGCCGGTTTACGAGGAAATCGACGGCTGGGAAGGCACCACGGTGGGTGCGCGCAGCTGGGCGGACCTTCCGGCGCAGGCGATCAAGTATATTCGCCGGATCGAGGAACTGATCGAGTGCCCGGTGGCAAGCGTTTCGACCAGCCCCGAGCGTGAGGACACGATTCTGGTGCGCGATCCATTTGCCGACTGATCAAGGCCTTAGGGGTTATCCTTAGGAAATTCTTGACACGATCTTGGTTTGTTCTCATTGTGTTCGCATCCACTTTGGGGAGTGCGACAGATGGGTCAAGCAGCCGTAATCGATTTTGCCTATGAGATGGCCGCTGACAGCGCCGGCATGAAGCTGGCGCTGTCGGTTTTCTCGGACCGGGCGCAGTTTCGCGACGAACTGCACGAGGATGCCGGGATCGCAGGGTTTGCCGTGCGCGATTGCGGTGCGCTGGCGGACTTGCTTGATGGTGAGGCAGCGCCGTTGGGCGAGCTGGCGTTTCTCGATTGCCCGGAGCTGGACGGGGCGGGCTACGCAGCGCTGAGCCGGCTTGATGAGCGGGTGGCGCGGGCCGGGGCGCGGCTGATCGTGGCAACCACGGTCGACACGCTCGATGCGGTGTACGGTTGTTGTTCGGCGAGCGATCCGCAGATCCTCGTCAATCCCCGCCGGACTGACCGGGTGATCGCACTGGGCCGGATGCTGGCCGAGCTGTCAGGGCGGCGCGTGCGTGAACTGTCGGAGGAGGATCGGCGCAACCTGCTGCGGATCACCGAGCAGGTCACGCATATTGCGGAGCGGATCGATCTGCTCACTCCCGATCACGCGGCGAAGCCATCGGCGGGGAGCGCGTTCCGGTTCGCACCGAGGGATTGCTCGCGCCCATGCCATGGCGAGCGGATGGCGCGGGCGACCCGTCCGCCGCTGCCCGATCCACGTCTGGTGCGCGGGATTATCCAGCAGCGGCAGTTGCGCGCGCGGTTTTTCGATGGCGACCTGTTTGCCGATCCGGCGTGGGATATGCTGCTCGACCTCACCGCCGCGCGTGCTGAACATGTACGGGTATCGGTTACTTCGCTGTGCATTGCCTCGGGCGTGCCGCCGACCACGGCGCTGCGATGGATTTCGCAGATGACCGAGGCTGGCCTGCTGGAACGGATCGAGGACGAGACCGACCGCCGCCGCGCCTTCATCCAGCTGACAGAGAAATCGTCCGACGCGATGGCGCGCTATTTCCATGAGCTGGGGCAGGCTGCGGCGCAGATGGTGTGAACTGGGGCTGGCGCCCCTTCGCTTCGCTCGGGAGTTCTGACGTGAATTTATCCCCCGGATGAACTCATCTGGCCAAAACTGGTGGGCGGTGACGGGCTCGAACCGCCGACCCTCTCGGTGTAAACGAGATGCTCTACCAACTGAGCTAACCGCCCACGGGGCCTGAGCCTCATGGAGGAGCGGCGCTTAGCCCAAGGTTGATGCGGTGAAAAGGGGGGACTTGGACATGCGGTGTTTTAGACAGCTAGTCCGGCCTGGACGTCCCGGCCGCTTCGAGCACCGCCTCATGCGCCTCGGCGCTCGACCAGTCGTAAGCGCCGATCACGCGCCACACCTCTTTGCCCGCGCCATCGTAGAGGATGGTGAGCGGCAGCACCGCGCCGCCGCCGTAGGCAAAGGCGAGTGCGTTGTCGGGGTCCATCCACGGTTCGAGTGCGGCGAACTTGTGGTCGGCGAAGAACGGCTTGACCGCGTCGGCCCCGCGCAGGTCTTCGCTCACCGTCACCACGCGCACCTTGCCACCCAGATCGCCCGCCATGTCGTCGAGCAGCGGCATTTCGACCACGCAGGGCGCGCACCATGTCGCCCACAGGTTGAGCAGGAACGGTTGCCCGTCCATCTCGTTCAGCGCCAGTTCGGTCCCGTCGGGCTGGCGCACGGTCACCTCGGGCACCTCATCGCCCGCCAGCGAACGGTCGAGCGTCCCGGTGAGCGTTGCGTCCTGCGCCCCGGAACTCCCAGCCGGGGTGCTCGCAGCTTGCGTGTCGGGCTCTGCGCCGGTATCGCACCCGGCCAGCAGCACCGTGAGCCCCAAGGCCACGCAAACAACCAGCAATTCCGGGGATTTTCGCAGTTTGACCAAGGATAGTTCCTCCAACGCCATGTGGGGCGGACGGTTTGCCGAAGGACCTTCGGCAATCATGCGCGAAATCAATGCCTCGATTCCGTTCGACAAGGCTCTTTGGCGGCAGGATATCGCCGCAAGCAAGGCTCATGTCACCATGCTTGGTGCACGGAATATCGTTTCCGCCGCCGATACCGAGACGATCCTCGCCGGGCTCGGCAAGGTTGCAGGCGAATATGAAGCCAACGGCGTCCCCGAAAACTGGGACCTCGAAGACATCCACATGACCACCGAGAGCCGCCTTGCCGAGCTGATCGGCCCGGTGGCCGGCCGCCTGCACACCGCGCGCAGCCGCAACGATCAGGTGGCGACCGACTTCCGCCTCTGGGTGCGCGACGCAATCGACGAGACGCTGGCCGGGCTCGATGCCCTGCGCCGTGCGCTGGTCGAGCAGGCGGGCAATCATGCCGAGTCGATCATGCCTGGCTTCACCCACCTGCAAACCGCGCAGCCGGTCACGCTCGGCCACCACCTCATGGCGTACTACGAGATGACCAGCCGCGACGTCTCGCGCTTCGAGGATGCGCGCGCGCGGCTTAACCGCTCGCCGCTCGGCAGCGCGGCGCTCGCTGGCACGGGCTTCCCGATCGACCGCGAGATGACCGCCAAGGCGCTCGGCTTCGACAGCCCGACCGACAACAGCCTCGATGCCGTGTCCGACCGCGACTTCGCGCTCGACTATCTCTCCGCCGCCACCCAGTGCAGCCTGCACCTGTCGCGGCTGGCGGAGGAGTTCGTGATCTGGGCCAGCCAGCCCTTCGGCTTCGTGCGCATGGCGGACAGTCTTTCGACCGGCTCCTCGATCATGCCGCAGAAGAAGAACCCCGACGCCGCCGAGCTGGTGCGCGGGCATGCGGGCCGCATCATGGGCTGCTTCACCAGCCTGATGGTGACGATGAAGGGCCTGCCGCTCGCCTATTCGAAGGACATGCAGGACGACAAGCCGCCGGTGTTCGAGGCGCACGGCCTGCTGCGCCTGTCGATCGCGGCGATGGTCGGCATGATCGCCGACTCCACCTTCAAGACCGAGCGGATGCGGCAGGCCGCCGAGCTGGGCTATGCCACGGCTACCGATCTGGCCGACTGGCTGGTGCGCGAGGCCGACATTCCGTTCCGCGAGGCGCACCACGTCACCGGCGCGGCGGTGAAGCTGGCCGAGAGCAAGGGTTGCGCGCTCGATGAGCTTTCGCTCGACGAGTTGCAGGCCATCGATGGCCGGGTGGACGAGCGTGTCTACAAGGCGCTTTCGGTCGAGGCATCGGTTGCCGCGCGCTGCTCGCACGGCGGCACCGCGCCGGTCGAGGTACGAAAACGCGTGGCCGCGGCGCGATTGGCATTGGGACTGGGCGCGTGAGGCGCGCCGCACTCCTGATTGCCGGTTCGCTTGCGCTTGCCGCCTGCGGTCAGCGCAACGAGCTTGAGCCCGCGCCCGGCCGTGCCCTGCCGCCCGCGCCCTATGGCGTGAGCGAGCCGCTCACCTCAAGTCAGTTGCTGGCAGTGGACCCGCAGGCTGCGCCGAAGCGCAGCGTGGAGCTGCGCAGCGAATCCGAAGAACGGGAGGACGATCCGTTCGACCTCCCACCCGAAGGGTAAGATACATTGGATCATTTTCAGCTTCGTAACGGCGAACTGTTCGCCGAGGACGTTCCGCTCGCCCGCATTGCGGACGAAGTGGGCACGCCCGTCTATGTCTATTCGCGCGCCACGTTCGAGCGCCATGCCCGCGTATTTCGCGAGGGGCTGGCCGGGCTCGACCGCAAGCCGCACATTGCCTTTGCAGTGAAGTCGAACCCCAACCTTGCCGTGCTCAGCCTGCTCGGGCGCGAGGGTTACGGTGCCGACGTGGTGTCGGGCGGCGAGATGGCGCGCGCCATCGCGGCGGGCATTCCGGCGGCGGACATCGTGTTCTCGGGCGTCGGCAAGACCGCGCGCGAACTGGCCGCCGGGCTCGACGAGCGGATCGGCCAGTTCAATATCGAGAGCGAGGAAGAGGGCGTCGAACTGGCGCAGATCGCGGCGGAGATGGGCCTCAAGGCGCCCTGTGCGCTGCGGGTGAACCCCGACATCGACGCGGGCACCCACGAAAAGATCTCGACCGGCAAGAAGGACAACAAGTTCGGCGTGCCGATTGACCGCGCAGGCGAGATTTATGCGCGGCTTGCGGCTTTGCCGGGGCTCGATATGCGCGGGCTGGCGGTTCACATCGGCAGCCAGCTGTCCGAGCTGGCCCCGCTTGAGGCGGCGTTCCTGCGGCTCGGCGAACTGCTCGGAGACATTCGCGCGGGCGGCGACAGCGTCACCCATATGGACCTCGGTGGCGGGCTGGGCGTGCCCTACAAGAAGGGCGAGGTGTTCCCGAGCCCCGCCGACTATGGCGCGATGGTCGCCCGCGTCACCAGGGGCTGGGACGCGACGCTGATGTTCGAGCCGGGCCGTGTGATCGCGGGCAATGCCGGGGTGCTGCTGACCCGCGTGATCCGGGTGAAGCGCAATGCCAACCGCGATCCGTTCGTGATCGTCGATGCGGCGATGAACGATCTGGCAAGGCCCTCGCTCTATGGCGCCTGGCACGATTTCGACGCCGTGCGGCCCAACGGCGCGCGGATGGTGGCCAACATCGTTGGGCCGATCTGCGAGACCGGTGACACCTTCGCCACCGGGCGCGAGATCGATGCGGTGGGGCCGGGCGATCTCGCGGTGTTCCGCACCGCCGGGGCCTATGGCGCGACCATGGCGAGTTCGTACAACTCGCGCGGGTTCGTGGCCGAGGTGATGGTCGATGGCGAGGAATTCGCCGTGGTGGCCGACCGTATCCTGCCCGAGGCGATCACCGCCGCCGAGCGCGTACCCGACTTCCTGAAGCGCTAGGACCGCTGGTGCGCTCGCTCCCGCTCTTCCATCGTATCGCCGGTCAGCCGGTGATCGTGCTGGGCGAGGGGGACGCGGCCGCCGCCAAGGCCCGCTTGGTCGAGCGGGCGGGCGGCACGGTCGTTGCCGAGATTCAGCGCGGGATCGACGAGGGCGCGCGGCTGGCCTTTATCGCCCACGACGATGAGGCGCGCTGCGAGGCCGATGCTCTGCGCCTGCGTGGGGCGGGGCTGCTGGTCAACGTGGTCGACAAGCCCGACTGGTGCGATTTTACCACCCCGAGCCTGCTGGAGCGCGATCCGGTGCTGATCGCTGTCGGAACTTCCGGCGCATCGGCGGGGCTCGCCAAGCATCTGCGCTTGCGGCTGGAGGCTTTGTTGCCGCCGTCGCTGGGGAAGCTGGCGCAGGGCTTGGCAGAGGCGCGCGGGGCCTTGCGCAAGACCTTTCCCGAGTCGGCGGAGCGGCGCCGCGCGCTGGATGCGGCGCTGGGCGAGGGTGGGGCGCTCGATCCGCTCGATGCGGGAAGCGCGGACCGGCTTGGCACGTGGTTGGAAGCGGGCGGCAAGGCTGCAGCGCCTGCCGTGCACGAGATCGTGGTGACCAGAGATGACGCGGATGACCTTACGCTGCGTCAGGCAAGGCTGCTCGGCATGGCCGATGCGGTGCTTGCCGATCCGCAGGTGAGCGAGACGGTGTTGTTGCGGGCGCGGGCCGATGCCGTGCGGCTTGCTCTGCCATATGAGGGCGACATGCCTGCCGGGCTCGTCGTGATCGTGCGCCGGGGCTGACGCGGCGTGGCATAGGATCCAATCGCAAAGCCCTTCCCCTTGGGGAAGGGTTGGGATGGGGGTTCCGCGCTAACCAGCGTCGAGCCCCCACCCCCAGCCCCTCCCCAAGGGGAGGGGAGCAAGGGGGATCAGGCCCCGTTCTAGAACATCCCGCCCGCCAGCCGGTCGATTGCGGCTTGCAGGATGATCGCGGCGGCGTGGCTGTCGATCCGTTCGGCGCGCTTGGCGCGGCTGAAGTCCTGATCGATCATCGCCCGCTCGGCGCTGGTGGTCGACCAGCGCTCGTCCCACAGCAATACCGGCAAGCCGAGCCCCTGCTCGGACATCTGCGCCAGATTGCGCGCAAAGGCACGGCTCGCCTGCACGCGCGGACCCGCGCTGCCGTCCATGTTGAGCGGCAGGCCGATCACCACGCCCACCACCGACCGCGCCTTGCACAGTTCGGCCAGCGCCGCGCGGTCGCGGCCATATTTGCCCTTGGGCAGGGTCTTGCCCGCCGTGGCGAAGGTCCAGCGCGCGTCGCACAACGCGGTGCCGATGGTCTTGGTGCCGAGGTCCAGCCCCAGCAGCACCCCGCCATCGCCCAGCGCATCGCGGAACGCGGGGGCCTGTTCGGTTACGAGCGCGCTTGTTGCCATGCCGTCACCCGCCGCACCACGTCGGCCTTGAGGTTCGCCCAGAACAACGGGATGTCGTAGACGTGATAGTTGTTACCGGGCAGCACGTACTGCCCCATGTCGATGGCCTCGCCGATCAGCAGCAGGCCGTTCGCATCGCACCGCGCGCCCACGGCAGCGGGGACCAGTTCGCCGTCCGAAAGGTCGGCATTGGGCACGAGCGTGCCGAGGTTCGCGCTCGCTGCCGCCTCGCCGCCGGTCGCGCCGGTCAGCGGGTTTACGCAGAGGATCGGGCTGCCCACGCGGCTCTGCCCGTCGAGCCCCGGTGTGGTTTCGTAACGGGTCAGCAGCAGGCCCGGCTCGGCCGGTTCGGCAAAGCTGACCCAGTCGCTGATGCAGGCGGGCTGATCGGCGCTGGCGCAGGCGGGCAGGCCGAGCGCGGGCAGATCATGCTCCAGCGAAATCGGCCAGCCCACCGGATAGACGGCAGCGATTCGCTCCTGCAACGGGGTGCCGACGACGCGCTCCTGTAACAGGCGGGCGATATGGTAGCCGCCCTGACTGTGCCCCGCGAGCACGATCGGCATGTCCGGACCGACGCTTTCGAGGAAGACATCGAAGGCCTGACTGACATCGGCATAGGCTGCATCGAGCGCTTGCTGCGCTTCGGGCGCGTCGGTGAGGAAAGCGCCGAAGGTCGCTTGCCGGTAGCGCGGGGCCCAGATCTCGCTCGCATCGTTGAAGGCGCTGGCCATGCCGCGCACCATCAGCCGCGCGCGCCACTGCGATTCCTCGTGGTCGAGCGGAGCGTTCCAGTGCGAGCGATCAAGGTAGCTGGTCGGATGGACGAAAAACACCGCGAAGGCCGGGGTGCCGGTCCCGGCGTTTCCGGCAGGACTCTCGACCTGTGCGGCGGTGTCTTGCGGCTCGTCATCGTTTGCGGAGGCCACAGCGGGCTGCCAGCGCGCGGCATCGTCCTCGGGCGCGAGGCCGGGGCGGCTGAACCACATGTCGGGATCGTTGTAGGCGACCTCCTCCAACGGGGCCTGCGCCACGAACTCGCTGCTGGGCACGAGGGCGATCCGCGTCACGTCGTCGGCATAGATCCGCAGCGCAAACAGTACGCCAGCAACCAGAACGATACCGAAAACGATAAAATAGAGAAACTTACGCAGGATTGCTCTCCCCCGAAGCGGCGGCTTCGTCGCGGGCATTCTGTTCGCTGCGGCGTTCAAGCGCGACCTTGATCATGGCCAGCAGCGGGTCGGCCAGGAACAGGCCGAGAATGCCGAACAGAATGCCCATGATCAGCTGCATCCCCAGCACCAGCGCCGGGGCGAGATCGACCGTCTTCTTCGCGATCATCGGGATCACGATGTAGCCGTCGACATTCTGCACCAGGAAATAGACGAAGATGGTGTAGATCCCCATCTCGGTCCCGCCCGAAAAGCCCACCAGAACCATCAGGATGCCCGATACGGCGGCGCCGATGTTGGGAATGAAGGCGAGCAGGCCGGTCAGGATCGCGAGCAGGGCGGGCATCGGGATGTCGTCGCCCGTCACGGTGCCGTAAAGCACCAGCATGATGTACGTGAAAATGCCTTCGACGACCATGCCGACGATGCGGCCGAACATCAGCCTACGCATCGTGAAGGCCATGCGGCTGACGGTGAGGTGGAAGTCCGCGCGGCGGTCGCGCGGCATGATCCAGGCCACGCCGCGTTCGTAAAGGCGCGGCTCGATGGCGACATAGATGCCGATGATCACGATCAGCAGCAGCGAGGTCGCGCCGCCAACCAGTCCGCCCAGCGCGCGGGTGACGGTGCCGACGCCGTCCATCGCCCGCCCGATCATGCCCTTGATGTCGTCGAGCGCGATTTCAAAGCCTTGCCCGCGCGCCCACAGGAACAGCTCGCGGGCCTGCTGCTCGACAATTGCCGGCAGCTCCGCCGCCTCACTCGATATCTTCGATCCGGCATAGGTTGTGAGCCAGACGAAGAAGGCGACCGCCCCCAGCAGCACGATCGCGAGGCGCCATCCGCGCCCGATCGGCAGCACACGCCCCAGCAGGCGCACCCCGCCGTCGATCATCGAGGCGAAGACCATCGCGCCGAAGATCACCAGCAGGCTCTGCGAGATGTAGATCGCAAGGACGACCAGCCCGACGATGGTGGTCCAGACCAGCGCACGCGCGGCTTCGAAGCGCAGTTCCGGGCTGGTGATGCTGGTCGGGCTGGCGCCCATGTCCTGATCGTCGGCGTCGCGGTCGGCCATGGTCTAGTCGTCGTCCTTTTGCGGACTCAGGCTGGTCCAGGCGCGGTCGGGCCGTAGGGCAGAGAGCCAGGTCAGCGGGTTATAGGTCGCGCTGCCATCGAGCGAGAAAGTGATGAATTCGGCACGCCCGCCGACATTGGCCAGCGGCACCGGCCCGCCAAGCCCGCTCGCCTCGACCGGCGCGCGGCTGTCGGCCGAATGGTCGCGGTTGTCACCCATCAGGAACACGTGGCCATCGGGCACGGTGATTTCGGCCATGTTGTCGAGATACTGGTTCTCGTGGTCGATGATGAGGTAGCTGGCGCCGTTGGGCAGCGTCTCGCGGTAGGTCGGCGGTTCGTAAACCGTGGTGCCATCTTCCAGCTGCACGCGATACTGCGCGAAGGCGGCCATGCAGTCCCTGCCGTCGCACTGGCCATCGTCGTCGGCGGGCAGGCGCACTGCCGGTTCGACCTTCTGCGGCACGGGTTTGCCGTTGAGAATGATCTGCCCGTTCACCACGGCGATCCGGTCACCCGGCAGCGCGACCACGCGCTTGATATAGTCCTCGGCATGGGTCGGCGGCACGGCGATGACGATATCGCCATATTCGGGCGTGCCGGGGGCGATTCGCCAGTCGGAGCGCGGCAGCAGGTGAAAGCTCGCCGAAACCCACGACCAGCCATAGGGCCATTTGCTCACCACCAGCCGGTCGCCCACCAGCAGGTTGGGCATCATCGAGCCAGAGGGGATGTAGAACGGCTTGGCGACGAAGGTGTGGAAGGCCAGCACCGCCAGCAGCATCAGCGCCAGACCGCGAATTTCGGCCAGCCAGTTGATCTTCTCTTTCTCGCCGGTCTTGTCGGAAGAGGAAGTGGTGGTGGCGTCGCTCATGCAGGAAGGGCCTCAAGTATGACGAAGGCTTGCGCCCATGGATGATCGTCGGTCAGGGTCAAGTGTATCTTTACTAGGTGCCCATCCGGGGTCAGCTGTGCAAGCCGCGACGCCGCGCCGCCGGTAAGGGCGAGGGTGGGCGCGCCCGAGGGGGCATTGACCACCCCGATATCCTTCATGAACACGCCAGCCTTGAACCCGGTCCCGACGGCCTTCGAAAAAGCCTCCTTGGCGGCGAAGCGCTTGGCGTAGGTGCCGGCCTGCGTGTGCGGACGGCGCGCGGCCTTGGCGTTCTCGACATCGGTGAACACGCGATTGGTGAAGCGCTCGCCATAGCGGTCGAGCGAGTTCTGGATACGCTCGATGTTGCACAGGTCGGAGCCGAGGCCGATGATCACGGGCATACCTCCCTCTCCCCGTTCGGGGAGAGGATAGCGCAGCTTGCGCCCATAGGCGCTAGCGAAGCTTGGAGAGGGGGTTGCAAGGTCGCTGCGGCAGTTCGCCCCTCACCAACTTCGGCCAGGCGACAAGTCGCCAAGCCTGCGTATCCTCTCCCCGACCGGGGAGAGGTGGAGGGTGCAAGTAACCTCACCGCGCGTCGTCCATCAGCTCGCGCATCCGCAGCACCGCTGCTTCGAGCCCGCAGAAGATCGCCTCACCAATAAGATAGTGCCCGATGTTCAGCTCCGCGAGCTGGGGAATCGCCGCCACCGGCTGCACGTTGTCGTAGGTCAGGCCATGGCCCGCATGCGGCTCGATGCCGTTCTTGGCGGCGAGCGCGGCCATGTCTGTGAGCCTTTTCAACTCCCTGGCGACCCTTTCGTTGTCTCCGTCGAGCCCGGCATGGGCATATTCGCCCGTGTGAAACTCCACCACCGGTGCGCCAAGACGCAAGGCAGCCTCGATCTGCCGCTCGCTCGCCTCGATGAACAGCGACACGCGGATGCCCGCATCGCTCAGCTTGCCGACGATGGGCGCGAGCTGGTTGTGCAGGCCCGCCGCATCAAGCCCGCCCTCGGTGGTCCGCTCCTCGCGCTTTTCCGGCACGATGCAGGCGGCGTGCGGCTTGTGGGCGAGGGCAATGGCGAGCATCTCCTCGGTTCCTGCCATCTCGAAGTTGAGCGGCAGGTCGGTCGCGTCCTGAATGCGGCGAATGTCCTCGTCGCGGATATGGCGGCGATCCTCGCGCAGGTGGGCGGTGATGCCATCGCCGCCGACTCGGGCGACGATCTCGGCGGCGCGAACCGGATCGGGATGATCGCCACCGCGCGCGTTGCGGATCGTCGCGACGTGGTCGATATTCACACCAAGCCGCAGCTTGCCTGGATCGAGGACGTTCGGCCCGGCCATGGTCAGGCCCGGCTTCCGGGCTTGGTCACGGGAATCGCCGCCAGCTCTGCGGGGAGTTCGTCCTCGGCGTAGGTCGGGAAGTTCAAGGCCACGAGCGGGAAGAACGGCACGCCAAGATCGGCCTCGCCGTTCGAGCGGTCGACCAGCGCCACTTCGGCGACGACCTTGCCGCCTTCCTCGCCGACCGCCGCAATCGCTTCGCGGCTGGAGAGGCCCGTGGTCACCACGTCTTCGACCATCAGCACCCTGGCGCCCTTTTCGAGCGCGAATCCGCGGCGCAGGTGGAACTTGCCTTCGGGACGCTCAAGGAACATCGCGTCCTTCTGCAAGGCGCGGCCCATTTCGTGCCCTATTATAATGCCGCCCATCGCAGGCGAGACCACGGCATCGATGCTGGCGCGCAGATCGCGGGGAATCTGCTGAGCCACCGCTATGGCCAGGCGCGCGGCGCGGTCGGGGTTCATCAGCACGCGCGCACATTGCAGATAGTGCGCCGAGTGGCGGCCCGACGAGAGGCGAAAGTGCCCCTCCAGCAGGGCGCCGCTGGCGCGGAACTCGGCGAGGACCTCGTCTTGTGTCATGATGGGGACGTTTCCTGTTTCTTGTGCGAACGATTTGCAACTAGCGCGGTGTTTCCACCGGGGCCGGAAAAATTCCCTAGAAGCGCTTGAGGCATGGGGCAAGCGGGCGTATAGGCCCGCCATACAGGCCCCTTTGAGGGGCAAGAAGGCCTGTGCGCCGGGCCCTGGAATCGGGGGTCGTGCGCTACAAAAGAATGGAAAGCTTCGACGCAATGACTTTCGGCGACATCGCCCGCAAGCCGCTTACCTTCCTGACCATGGCGGTCGCGGCCCTGACCTTTACTGCTGCTCCGCAAGCTGTCTTTGCGCAGGATCAAGCTGTCACCGCACCGGTCGAGGCTGCTGTCGAAGCGGCTCCGGCTGATGCTGCGGCGCCTGCCGCTGCCGAGGCTGCGCCTGCTTTCGAGCACTACGGGCCGGAAATGATCAAGGGTCAGCCGACGCCGGGTGGCATTGGCTTCCAGGACCAGTACACCGCTGATGGCAGCTACGCCTTGTGGATGCACGATGCGATCCTGCTGCCGATCATCGTGGTGATCTGCCTGTTCGTGCTGGGTCTGCTGCTGTGGGTGATCGCGCGTTACAACCGTCGCGCCAACACGGTGCCTTCGAAGACCAGCCACAACACGCTGATCGAGATCATCTGGACCGTTATTCCGGTGCTGATCCTTGTGGTCATCGCGGTGCCGTCGATCACGCTGATCTCGCGCCAGTACAAGAGCCCGCCGGAAAACGCGATCACGATCAAGGCCAATGGCTACCAGTGGTACTGGGGCTATGAATATGTCGACAACGGCGGTTTCGAGGTGATCTCGAACATGATGCCGGAAGAAGAGGCCAAGGCTGCCGGCGAGCCGTCGCACCTTGCTGTCGACAAGCGCATGGTCGTGCCCGTGGGCGTACCGATTCGCCTGCAGACCTTCGGTGCCGACGTGATCCACTCGTTCGGCATCCCGTCGCTGTGGTTCAAGATCGACGCTGTGCCCGGCCGCATCAACGAGCGCGTGCTGACCATTCAGGAGCCCGGCATCTAT
Source organism: Aurantiacibacter xanthus (assembly GCF_003584015.1). GTDB lineage: Bacteria > Pseudomonadota > Alphaproteobacteria > Sphingomonadales > Sphingomonadaceae > Alteraurantiacibacter > Alteraurantiacibacter xanthus. The sequence continues at coordinate 33,454 of NZ_QXFM01000100.1, read as the reverse complement.
TATGGTCAGTGCATGGAGCTGTGCGGTGCGCGTCATGGCTATATGCCGATCGCGATCGAGGCGCGTCCGCTGGATGAATTCAACGCCTGGGTGATGACCCAGCCGGGCGGCACCACGCCGGAACTCAAGGCGGCTGCTGCCGCTGCCGAGGCTGCTGCCGCTGACAGCGAAGCTGCTGACGCCGCCGCGCCGACCGCCTGAACAGAACAACGAATAGCAAGCTAGGGTAGCATCGAAATGGCCACCACCGCAGACACCTTCCAGGCCCATGGCGACGAGCATCATCACGATGCCGATCACAAGCCGGGCTTTTTCGCGCGTTGGTTCATGTCGACCAACCACAAGGACATCGGCACACTGTACCTGATCTTCTCGATCGTCGCGGGTATCGTGGGTGGCGGCATTTCGGGCATCATGCGTGCCGAACTTGCCGAGCCGGGTCTGCAGGTTCTCGGTCACGTCGTGAATTTCCTCGGCGGGGACGGGGCGAGCTTCGACCAGCAGGGCCACATGTGGAACGTGCTGATCACCGCGCACGGCCTGATCATGGTGTTCTTCATGGTCATGCCCGCCATGATCGGCGGCTTCGGCAACTGGTTCGTGCCGCTGATGATCGGCGCGCCCGACATGGCCTTCCCGCGCATGAACAACGTTTCGTTCTGGCTGACCGTGGCGGGCTTCTGCTCGCTGGTGTTCTCGATGTTCGTGCCGGGCGGCACGGGCCACGGCGCCGGTACGGGCTGGACGGTCTACGCCCCGCTTTCGACGAGCGGCTCGGTCGGGCCGGCGGTCGACTTCGCGATCTTCTCGCTGCACCTTGCGGGTGCGGGCTCGATCCTGGGGGCGACCAACTTCATCACCACCATCTTCAACATGCGCGCACCGGGCATGACCCTGCACAAGATGCCGCTGTTCGTGTGGTCGGTGCTGGTGACCGCTTTCCTGCTGCTGCTCGCGCTGCCGGTTCTGGCCGCTGCGATCACCATGCTGATCACCGACCGTAACTTCGGCACCACCTTCTTCGATCCTGCCGGCGGCGGCGACCCGATCCTGTACCAGCACCTGTTCTGGTTCTTCGGTCACCCCGAAGTGTACATCATGATCCTGCCCGGCTTCGGCATGATCTCGCAGATCATCGCGACCTTCAGCCGCAAGCCCGTCTTCGGCTACCTCGGCATGGCCTATGCCATGGTCGCGATCGGCGTGGTCGGCTTCATCGTGTGGGCGCACCACATGTATACGGTCGGCCTCGACGTGAACACGAAGATGTACTTCACCGCCGCAACCATGGTCATCGCGGTGCCGACCGGCATCAAGATCTTCTCGTGGATCGCGACGATGTGGGGCGGTTCGATCCAGTTCAAGTCGCCCATGGTCTGGGCGATGGGCTTCATCTTCCTGTTCACCGTCGGCGGTGTGACCGGCGTCGTGCTCGCCAACGGCGGCGTCGACGACAACCTCCACGACACCTACTACGTGGTGGCGCACTTCCACTATGTGCTGTCGCTGGGTGCGGTGACCTCGATGTTCGCCGGGTTCTACTACTGGTTCCCGAAGATGAGCGGCAAGATGCACTCGGAGTTCCTGTCGCACGTCCAGTTCTGGATCTTCTTCGTCGGCGTGAACATGATCTTCTTCCCGATGCACTTCCTCGGGCTGCAGGGCATGGCGCGTCGCTATCCTGACTTCACCGCGGCCTATGCCGAGTGGAACCATGTCGCGAGCGTCGGCTATGCGATCACGCTGGTGTCGGTGGGTGTGTTCTTCATCAACCTCATCTACGCATTCGTGGCTGGCAAGAAGGCTCCCGCGAACTACTGGGGCGAGGGTGCGACCACGCTCGAATGGAGCCTGAGCAGCCCGCCGCCGTACCACCAGTTCGAAACGCTGCCGGTGATCGAGGATCATCACAGCGCCGACGACCATATCTCGGCAAAGCCCGCGACTGTCTGAGCCGCGCCCTCTGCCTGATGACAAACAGAAGGGGCGCGCCGGAAACGGGGCGCCCTTTCGTCTAGGAACCGATGTGAACACGACGACTGCCACCTTTGCTCCCACGCTCCCGGCGGATTGGCGCGACTTCCTCGCGCTGACCAAGCCGCGGGTGATGAGCCTTGTGGTGTTCACCGGGCTGTGCGGCCTGCTGGCGGCGCCCGGTCATATTCACCCGGTGCTCGGCTTTACCGCGATCCTGTGCATCGCCATTGGCGCGGGCGGGGCAGCCGTGATCAACCAGTGGTGGGAAGCCGATATCGATGCGCTGATGAAGCGCACGGCCAGTCGCCCGCTTCCCGGTGGACGGATGCGGCGCGAGGATGCGCGCGACTTCGGCCTGTTCCTGTGCTTTGCCTCGGTAATCGTGATGGGGCTGGCGGTGCATCCGCTCGCCGCTGGCGTGCTGGCGCTGTCGATCGTCTATTATTCGGTGATCTACACCATGTGGCTGAAGCCGCGCACGCCGCAGAACATCGTGATCGGCGGCGGGGCGGGGGCCTTCCCGCCGCTGATCGGCTGGATCGCGGTGACCGGTGAGATCACGCTGATGCCGGTGCTGCTGTTCGTGATCATCTTCATCTGGACGCCGCCGCACTTCTGGGCGCTCGCGCTGTTCGTGAAGACCGACTACGCCAAGGCCGGCATTCCGATGATGCCGGTGGTCGCCGGCGAACGCTCGACGCGGCAGCAGATGCTGGCCTATGCGGTGGTGCTGCTGGGTGTGACGCTGGCGCCCTGGGCGATTGGCGGGACGGGCGCGATCTACGGGGTGTCCGCGCTGGTTCTGTCGCTGGCGTTCCTGGTGTTGACCGCGCGCGTCACCTTCCGGCGCGCGCCGCCGGGCGATACGCTGAAGCCCGAGAAGCAGTTGTTTGCCTTCTCGGTGTTTTACCTCTTTGCGCTGTTCGCAGCGCTGGTAGTCGATAGGATGGTGCTGGCATGACGCCCGAAGAGCAGGAAGAGTTCATCCGCCGCCGCAAGGCACGCAACGTGGTGATCGCGCTCGGGCTGTTCGGCTTCGTGGTGCTGTTCTATTTCATCACCATCGTTCGGATCGGAGGTAACTGATGTCGCAAACAGCCACCCTCGACGCGCGCAACCGGCGCACCATGCTGTTCGCATTTCTTGCGGCGCTGGGAATGCTCGGTCTGGGCTATGCCTCGGTGCCGCTTTACCGGCTGTTCTGTCAGGTGACCGGCTTCGGCGGAACCACCCAGCGTGCGACCGAGGCTGACGCGGATATTGCCGAGCGCTTTGCCGCCAGCGCCGGCGGTGTGACCTATTCGATCCGGTTCGACTCGAACACCGACCGGAACATGCCGTGGGATTTCAAGCCGCTTCAGCGCACCGACACCGTGGCCGTCGGTCAGCGCGACATGGCGATTTTCGTCGCGCGCAACAATTCGTCGGAGCCGATCACCGGCACCGCGACCTTCAACGTCTCACCCGAGCAGGCCGGGGCCTATTTCAACAAGATCCAGTGCTTCTGCTTCACCGAGCAGGTGCTTCAGCCGGGCGAGGAAGTGCGCATGCCGGTGCTCTACTTCGTGGACCCGAAGGCGCTGGATGATCCGAATATGGAAGGGGTGGAACAAATCACCCTGTCCTATACCTTCCACCGCGCTCCCGATCAGTCGTCGGCGAGCGAGGGGGAAGCCGAGAGTTAGGCTCTGGACCGCGCCGCAAGCGCGTTCTAAGGGCGAGTGAAAATCTGCCTATCAGGGAAGACAGACAAATGGCCGGTGCCAAGAACCACGACTATCATATCCTGCCGCCCGACATCTGGCCGTTCGCCGGGGCAATGTCCGCGCTGGTCTTCACCAGCGGCATGGTCATGTACATGCACTCGGACTTCTTCACGAACTGGCAGCTGGTGCTGGGTCTCGGCATCGCTGGCCTGATCGCCACCTTCTTTTGCTGGTTCTCGAAGATCGTGAGCGAGGCGCAGGCTGGCGATCACACGCCGGTGGTGCAGTTGCACATGCGTTACGGCATGATCCTGTTCATCGCCTCAGAGGTGATGTTCTTCGTCGGCTGGTTCTGGTCGTGGTTCGACTTCGCGCTGTTCCCTTCGACCATGGCCGAAGTGATCGGCGGCGTCTGGCCGCCCAAGGGCATCGAAGCGGTGATGAACCCGTTCGATCTGCCGCTGCTTAACACGCTGATCCTGCTGTGCTCGGGCACCACCGTTACCTGGGCGCACCACTGCCTGATCCATGGTGATCGCGATGGCCTGAAGAAGGGCCTGTGGCTGACCATCCTGCTCGGCGTGCTGTTCTCGGGCGTGCAGGTCTACGAATATGGCCATGCCCCGTTCGGCTTCGGTGGCAACACCTACAGCTCGGCCTTCTACATGGCCACCGGCTTCCACGGTTTCCACGTGCTGGTCGGTACGATCTTCCTGACCGTGTGCCTGGTGCGTACCTACAAGGGCCACTTCACGCCCAAGCAGCACTTCGGTTTCGAAGCTGCCGCCTGGTACTGGCACTTCGTGGACGTGGTCTGGCTGTTCCTCTTCATCGTCGTGTACGTGTGGGGCGGCTGGGGTGCCGAGTATCACTAAGGCCCAATCGTGAGCGACGCCCACGATAACGCGAAGGGGCAGCCCACCATCGGTGAGGCTGCCCTTTTCGGTTTGTGTCCGCGATGCGGCGCAAAGAGCCTGTTCGGGGGCCTCACCCGCTTTGCCGACAAGTGCCCCTCGTGCGGGCTCGATTTCCAGCGCTTCAACGTGGGCGATGGGCCAGCGGCCTTTCTCACCATGATCGTGGGCGCGCTGGTGGTGGTCGGCGCCTTGTGGCTCCAGCTTTCGTTCGAGCCGCCCTGGTGGGTGCACGTGATCCTGTGGGTGCCACTGACGACCGGGGGCGTGATTCTCGGCCTGCGGCTGTGCAAGTCGTGGCTGCTGGCGAGCGAATATACCCGCCGGGCGGAAGAACACCGCCATGAGGACAAGAGCTCCAAATGATCTTCGGCATCCGCCGCTGGCCGATCGTCCCGACACTGGTGGTGCTGGTGGCGGCGGCCATCATGGTGAAGCTCGGGTTCTGGCAACTTGGCCGGATGCACGAAGAGCAGGGCAAGCTGGCCCGCTTCGAACAGGCAGCAGAGCTTGACGCTCCGATTGCCTTCCCGGCCTCCGATGCGCCCGACCGCGAGCAGGCGGCCTATCGCCGCTCCACCGTCGAGTGCGCGGGGGCGGGCGAATGGCGCACCACCGCCGGGCGCAACTCGCAGGACCGGGCGGGCTATGTCCAGATCGTCGAATGTCTGCGTTCGGGCGGTGAGGCGGTCGAGGTGCAGGCGGGCTGGTCCGGCGATCTCGCCGCGCCTGACTGGAATGGCGGCACGGTGCAGGGTATAATCGCGCCGAACCGCGACGGTTCGATGGTGCTCGTGGCCGATCCGCCGCTGGCAGGGCTGGAGGCGAATGCCTTGCCGACGCCTTCAGACGATCAGCCGGCGAAGAACCTGTCCTATGCCGTGCAGTGGTTCGCCTTCGCGCTCACCGCGCTGGTGATCTATGTGCTCGCCTTGCGACGCCGGCAACGGGATCGCACCGGGGCCTAAGGCATAGCTTGCGGGCGGCGCTCCTCGCCGCTAACCGCTTTTCCCGATGAAATACGTCTCCACCCGCGGCAATGCGCCGTCGCTCGATTTCGAGGGCGTGACCCTCGCTGGCCTCGCGTCCGATGGCGGTCTTTACGTGCCCGAGGCCTGGCCGCGCTTCAGTGAGGCGGAGATCGCCGATATGGCTGGCCTGTCTTACGTCGAACTGGCGGTGAAGGTCATGCTGCCCTTCGTCACGCCGAGCCTCAGCGAAGACGAACTGCGCGACCTGTGCACCCGCGCCTATGGCCGCTTCGCGCATCAGGCGGTGACGCCGCTCGTCCAGTTCGACCAGCAGCACTGGCTGCTTGAACTGTTCCACGGGCCCACGCTGGCGTTCAAGGATGTGGCGCTGCAATTGCTCGGCCGCCTGTTCGAGCACTTCCTTGCGAAGCGCGAGGATCACCTCACCATCGTCGGCGCGACCAGTGGGGATACCGGTTCTGCCGCCATCGATGCGGTGGCCGGGCGCGAGCGGGTCGATATCTTCATGCTCCACCCCGATGGCCGGGTGAGCGACGTGCAGCGCCGCCAGATGACCACGGTGCTCGCCCCCAACGTCCACAACATCGCCATCGACGGCAGCTTCGACGATGCGCAGGCGATGGTGAAGCGCATGTTCGTCGACAGCCACATGACCGCGCGCTTCCGCATCAGTGCGGTGAACTCGATCAACTGGGCGCGGTTGATGGCGCAGGTGGTCTATTATTTCGCCGCCGCGCTCCAGCTTGGCGCGCCGCAGCGCAAGGTCGCCTTCTCGGTGCCGACGGGCAACTTCGGCGATGTGTTCGCGGGCTATGTCGCGGCGCAGATGGGCCTGCCGGTCGAGCGGCTGATCGTCGCCACCAATGTGAACGATATTCTCCACCGCGCGTTGTCGAGCGGCGACTATTCTGCGGGCACCGTCACCCCCACCGCCGCGCCGAGCATGGACATTCAGGTCTCGTCGAACTTCGAGCGGCTGCTGTTCGATGTCGGCGGGCGCGACGGCAAGGCGCTGGCCGAGCAGATGGCGGGCTTCGAGGCGACGAAGGCGATGCAGCTCACCAATGCCCAGCGCGAGGGCGCGGCGGCGCTGTTCAGCAGCGCGCGCGCCGATGCCGACGACATGGGGCAGGCGATGGCCTGGGCGCACGAGAAGTGCGGGCAGATCATCGATCCGCACACCGCGATCGGCCTGCATGCCGCGCGCGCGGCGGACATCGACCCGGCGGTCCCCGTGGTCACGCTGGCGACTGCGCATCCGGCCAAGTTCCGCGATGCGGTCGAGCGCGCGACTGGCAACCGTCCCTCGTTGCCGGGTCGGATGGGCGACCTGTTCGAGCGGGCCGAGCAATACGAACGCCTGCCGGGTGATTACGATTCCGTGCGCGATTTCATCGAGGCGCACGCGACGCCAAGCTCGTGATGATTCGGGTTCACGCGGAGACGCGGAGACGCGGAGATAGCGTTCCGCGCCGCAGGCGCTTGTTTGTTTTTGCGCTCGCAGAGGCGCAGAGGTGCAGAGGAGGTCAGCACAGGTTCTCTGCGCCTCTGCGCCTCTGCGAGCGTAGTAGTCTTGAATGCCTGCGGCGCTTGGCTGTGGGGCGTGAACATGGCTGAGCTTGCCGCAGAGCCGCAGGTGATGGCGGGCGAGGGATGGGCCGATTATGGCCTCGTCGACTCGGGCCACGGGCGTAAGCTTGAGCGCTACGGCGCGTTCCGCTTCATCCGCCCCGAGCCGCAAGCCATGTGGGCCCCGCGTCTCGCCGAGTGGGACGCGCACGGCGAATTCGTCCCCGGCTCGGACGAGGACGGCGGCGGGCGTTGGCAATTCGCCAGGCAGGTGCCCGAGGAGGGCTGGCCGCTCGGCTGGGAAGAGGTCCGCTTCACCGCGCAGTGCACCCCGTTCCGCCACCTCGGCTTCTTTCCCGACATGGCCCCGGTGTGGCACTGGATGCGCGGGATGCTGGCGGACAAGGCCGATGCCAGCGCGCTCAACCTGTTCGGCTATACCGGCGTCGGCAGTCTCGCGCTGAGCCAGTGCGGCCCGGTGACGCATGTCGATGCGAGCAAGAAGTCGGTCGCGCAGGCGCGTGAGAATGCGGCGCTGTCGGGGATGGAGGATCGCCCGGTACGCTGGCTGATCGACGATTGCGCGAAGTTCGTCGCGCGCGAGGTGCGCCGCGAAAACCGCTATGACGGGATCATCCTCGATCCGCCGAAGTTCGGTCGCGGCCCCAAGAACGAGACCTGGCGGCTGGAAGAGGGGCTACCAGGCCTGATCGGCGATTGCCGTCAGTTGCTCGATGCGGACAGCCGGTTCCTGTTCCTCACCGTCTATGCGGTGCGGATGAGTTCGCTGGCGCTGGCGGGTCTGCTCGCCGAGGCCTTTGCCAGCTTGCCGGGGCGGATCGAATATGGCGAACTGGCGGTGCGCGAAGATGGGCCCGATGGCCGTCTGCTGCCCACCGCCATTTTCGCCCGCTGGGCGAACGATTAGCCTCGTTCGGCGTTCGCCTGAACTCCCTTCCGTTCGTGGTGAGGAGGAGACGAACGGTGTCGCTTTCTAGGCCGCCGAAAGGTCTTTCAGGAAATCGCGGATACGCTGCGCGTTGTACCCAAGATCGCTCACCCCCACGCGGCTGACCGAGCGCATATCGACGCGGGTCGAGCCGTCCATCACCGGCGTCACGCGCACAACAACGTCGTCGCGGAAGCGCAGATAGCCGGCAAAGGCCGTGGCTTCGAGCTGCTCCTTGAGCGGCTGCGTGGGCGAAACTTCCCAACCGCGCTGCTCCATCAGCACGCGCGCGGCGGCCAGCACTTCGGACGGGCTGCGGTTGATGAGGATCGGCTGCACATCGGAATAGGCTCCGGTGTGAAACGCGCGCCATTCCTCGGTCGAGAACGGCCCGGTGCTGACCTGCGGAACCTCGAGCGCGACGAACTGGGGCATATTGTTGAGGTCGGTGGTCACGTCGTGAATCGGCGGGGCCTTGCTCGCGGGCATCACCACCTGCGTATACATCACCAGCACCAGCCCGGCGCTTAGCACCAGCGCGAGGCCAGCCTGCCAGCGCTTGCCGCCGCCTTTCACCACGAAGCCGATAACCAGCGCCAGCAGCGCCGCAATGGCGAGCACGCCCGCGGGCCACATCATCGTCATGAAGGTGCGGAAACCCGAAAGCTTGTCGATCAGGTCGTAGCGCGCCAGCGTCAGCCCGACGAAGGCGATGGCAATGGCCAGCAGCGCGCCGCCAAGCGCGAAGGCACCCAGGCCGCGCGCGATCCTGGCACCCGTCGAGAGCTGGTCAGTCCTCGTGTCGGTCTCGTATGCGGTTGTCTCGGTCATCGCTGTGGTCCCCTCGATTGGCCTGAGCGCGAAAAAGCGCACATTCGCCCTGCTGCGTCAACGATACTAACACCGGGGCGCTTGCCAAGGTTCCACGGCGGTGCCATGCGGCGCGCCATGGCAGACAGCCTCATTCTCGAACTGGCCGACTTCGAACACGATGTCTTCACGGGCATCTACTCGGAGGAGACAGGCCGCCCGCAGCCGCTGCGCTTTACGGTGCAGGTGCGTTTCCGGTGCCCGCCCGAACGCTTTGTCCCCGAAACGCCGCTGAGCGCGAGCAAGAACTACATGGATTTGAAGTTCGCCTGCTCCGAAGCGCTGGGCGACACGCATTACCAGTTGATCGAGGCCGTGGCCGATCACGTGTGCGAGACGCTGTTCCTGCAGGACGAGCGCGTAGAGGCGGTGACGGTCAAGATCGTGAAGCTGGCGCTTTCCGAAGCGGACGAGAAGATCGGCATCACGCTCCACCGCGACCGGCGATGACCTTAACGCCAAGCGGACCGGCGATTGTTGACGCGCGGGATTTGCCCGAAAGCGCGCTCGATGCCGCCGCCCAGTTCCATGCTAGCCTCGTTCCGCTGGTGCGCGAGCAAGCGCAGAAGTACCCGCTGGTGGTGATCGACTTTGCCGCCGCCGATCACACCCATGCCAGCTGGCGCCAAGCCGTGGTGGGCCAACTTGCGCGCGAACTTGCGCCGGTGCGGGTGAACGCCATCGCCAGCGTTGCCGAGGCGCAGGAGGCGAGGGGGCAGGCGCTCGCCTATCTGGCCCGCGCGCCGGGGGTGACGGGCCAAGTGCTCTGCTTGGATGGCAATCGCTGAGAAAATGGCTAAGTAGGGGGCAATGTCCTGTAGCCAGCCTCTGGTCGACGCCTTCCAGCGCCGCATCTCCTATCTGCGCCTGTCGGTGACGGACCGGTGCGATCTGCGCTGCACCTATTGCATGCCCGAGGCGATGCAGTTCCTGCCCAAGAAGGACGTGCTGAGCCTCGAAGAGCTGCACAAGCTCTCGCTCGCCATGATCGAACGCGGGATCACCAAGATCCGCCTCACCGGGGGTGAACCGCTGGTGCGGCGCGACGTGATCGATCTGATTCGCGCGCTCGGCCGCAAGATCGGCGATGGGCTCGACGAACTCACGCTGACCACCAACGGCACCCGGCTCGAAGAGTTCGCCGAGGATCTGTTCGCCGCCGGTATCCGCCGCATCAACGTCAGCCTCGATACGATGGACAGCGCGCTGTTCGAGCAGCTCTCGCGGCGTGACCGGCTGGTTCAGGTGCTGCGCGGGATCGCGGCAGCGCAGGCGGCGGGGCTCAAGGTCAAGCTCAACACCGTGGCGCTGAAGGGGCTCAACGAGGAGGAGATTCCCTTCCTCGTCGAATGGGCCCACGCGCGCGGGGCCGACATGACGCTGATCGAGATCATGCCGCTGGGCGAGATCGAGGGCGAGCGCTCCGATCACTACCTGCCGCTGCCCGCGGTGCGCGACCGGCTCGAACAGCGCTGGACGCTGACCGACATTGCCGATTCGACCGGCGGTCCGGCGCGCTATGTGCGGGTGGAGGAAACCGGCGGCAGGCTCGGTTTCATCACTCCGCTGACCAACAATTTCTGCGCCTCGTGCAACCGTATCCGCATCACCGCCACCGGCCAGCTCTATGCCTGCCTTGGCGGCGCCGAAATGGTCGACCTGCGCGCGGCCCTGCGCTCCGACACGCCCGATGCGCGGCTGGCCGAGGCGCTTGACGAAGCCATGCGCATCAAGCCTGAAAAGCACCACTTCCGCATCGAGCAGGGCAGCGGCCCCGCGCAGCCGCGGCACATGTCGGTGACGGGCGGCTGATGGCGGTCAAGCTCGTTTTCCTCGGCAAGCTGGCCGACCTTGCCGGCGCGCCCGAGCGCGATGTCGCCGGTCCGCTCGACTGGGACGGGCTGCTCGCCGCGCTTGGCCCGCAGCTTGCGGCTCAGGTGCAGGGCGAAAAGGTCAAGCTCGCGCTCGATGGTGCGCTGGTGGCCGACAAAGCTGCGCTCGCCGCGCCCGATGGCAGCGAGATCGCGCTGCTCCCACCCGTTTCCGGGGGCTGACATAGCTATCCACGTCCATCTGGTCGATCAGCCGTTCAATCCCGGTGCCTTGCTCGGGCCGTTCACGAATGCCCATCCGGGCTATGGTGGCCTTGCGAGCTTCATCGGGGCCGTGCGCGCCGATGACGACGTGCGCGCGCTCGAACTGCTGCACTACGAGAAAATGACCCGCCCCGGCATGGAGGCGCGGGCCGAGGAGGCTGCGCACCGGTTCGAGCTGCTCGGGCTGCTGGTGATGCACCGTCACGGTGTGATGGAGCCGGGCGAGCCGATCGTGATGGTCGCGGCCTGCGCGCAGCATCGGCGCGGGGCTATCGCCGCGGTCGACTACTGCATGGACCATCTGAAGTCCGACAGCTGGTTCTGGAAGCGCGAGTTGCGCGGCGACGGCTGGCACTGGATCGAACCGCGCGAGCAGGATCATTCCGATCTTGCCCGCTGGAGCAAATGATCGCGTCGATTTGACCGCGATCAAGGATGGCTGCCCGCAATAACGCCAAATCGGTTTCGTAACGAGGGAGCCGGGCAGATGGCGAAAGCAGGCGAAACGACCGCAGTACTGGCCACCAGTGCTGCCGCCAATTCTATCGGCACCTCAGCATTCACGCCGGATCGCGCACGCGATCGGGCTTCACGAGTTCAGGACTATTTTCTCCCGGTCCTGATAATTCTCTGGGCGCTGGGTTCGGCGGCGATAGCTGCTCTGGCTTAGGGGCATTGCCATCAGCGGCTGCCATATGGGCACAGTCTTCAGAGTTGCGCGGGGCCACGAGGGCGGCCCCGCGCATTTTTCGTGCGATAGCGCTACGAGCGAAGCTGCGCGGTGAGTTCGGATAGTACGGCGTCTTCGGCAGCCACCATGCTTGCGGCCTCGCTGCGAGCGGCGCCGATGGTCTCGGTCGATTCGCCCGAGGTGCTGGCAGCGATGTAGAGTCGGTCGAGATCGGCCAGCGCCACCATCGCGCGGCTGCGCTGCGAACTCAGTCCTGCCAGCGCCACCTCTGCCAGCGCCCAGGCCTCGCTACCGGACGTGGCCCCGCGCGCTGCGGCAACTCGCGAGCGAACGGCAGCTTCCCCGGCGAGGAATGCCGCATGCACCGTGCGCACGGAATCGACCAGTTCGCTCGCCTCAGTCAGCACCGGTGCGGCCGGGCTTTGCGGCGGGGAGGGAATCGTCTGCGGCGGGGTCATCACCAGGCCGGTCCGCTCGATCTCGCGCTGGGCGAGCGAGGGATATTCGCCTGAAGGCGTGGCGCAGGCACCCAGCGCAAGCGGCCCGGCCGCGACGAACAATATGGCGATTCTGGCTGTCATGGGACTATGGCACTAGCCGGAGCCGCGACGGCTTTCCAGCCCGGCAATTTTTGGTGTCCTCGACGTTCTCGGCATTGACTCGTTGTGGGGCATCGCCTAACGGCAGCGCTCTTGCGGTGCCCCCGAGGCGCCCTTTTTTGTTGTTTGCGCGGGGATGGGTCATGCAGGCCCGATCCTGACGAGGACGACGCTAGATGAAACGGATTATAGCACCATGTTCGCAGTAGTGCGCACGGGCGGCAAGCAGTATCGCGTCGCCGAAGGAGACAAGATCGCGGTTGAGAAGCTGGCAGGTGAAGCCGGCGACAAGATCGTGCTGGACGATATCCTGCTCGCCGGTGAGGGCGAGAGCCTTGCCGACGCGGCGAAGGTCACGGTTTCGGCCGAGATCATCGCTCAGGCCAAGAGCGAGAAGGTGATCGTCTTCAAGAAGCGTCGCCGTCACAACTATCGCCGCAAGAACGGCCACCGCCAGCAGATGACCCTGCTGCGCATCCTCGGCGTGGGCGACAGCAAGCCGGCTGCCAAGAAGGCTGCTGCCAAGGCTGACAAGGAATAAGTCCGGCACGCCCGGCTCAGGATTACGGAGTAAGACACAATGGCACATAAGAAAGCTGGCGGCTCGTCGCGCAACGGTCGCGATTCGGAAAGCAAGCGTCTTGGCGTCAAGAAGTTCGGCGGGCAGCAGGTGCTCGGCGGCAACATTCTCGTGCGTCAGCGCGGCACCAAGTTCTACCCGGGCACCAATGTCGGCCTCGGCAAGGACCACACCCTGTTTGCCACCGCTGAAGGCGTCGTGCGCTTTCACGACGGCAAGCTCGGCCGCAAATACGTATCGGTCGACGTTATGGCAGAAGCTGCCGAATAACGGATGGCGATAGCGGGCCATCCACCGGGATGGCCCCTGTCGGGCGGCAAATAGCCCGACACTGGAAGGAGATGGGGCCGACCCGTCTCCTTTTTTGCGTTTTCTCCTTCCATCCGCCGCCTGCGGAGGTCTGTGACCGTGGGCCCTTGGAAGGGAAATGCGATGTTCATACGAAGCGAACGGCTGATGTTGCGGCCGATCTTTCCCGAAGACTGGCGCGAACTGTTCGCCGGGCTTTCCGACGAAAGCGTCGTGCGCATGCTTGCGAGCGCGCCCTGGCCATACACCACCGAAGATGCACACGCTTTCTGCGACAAGCCGCGCGGCGCTGATGAGATGCTGTTCGCGATCACCCTGCCGGGAGATGACGGTGCGCCTCTGATCGGAACGATCGGGCTCGCGCCCGCTGGTCCCGGTCCGGCATACGAACTCGGCTATTGGATTGCCAGTAACCGCCAGCGCCAGGGCTATGGCAGCGAGGCGGTCGGCGCGGTGCTGCGCACGGCGCGGGCGCTTGGCATTCATGAAGCCCGCGCGGGGCATTTCCTCGACAATCCAGCTTCGGGTAAGGTTCTGCAAAAGTGGGGCTTTTTGCCCGAGGATCGACTTGAGCCGACGGCAAGTGCAGGGCGTGGCGGCGAGAGGGTTCCAGCCCGTCGCTACCGCTTGTCATTGGCGAAGGCCACTGATCTGTATTGATAAACTGAACTTACGGAATTGTCAGTGTATACTTATGCTTACTTTCCACTTTGAATACCTGAGTTGATAGGATATTGCTTACTTTAAGCCGCTCGGTGATGCAGAACGATAATTGTAGATGGTCGCGTAACGGGCTTTGAGAAGTCGGGGATTCGAGTGAGTGTAGGCCGTCGGCGCTTGAGTGCTCAGGAAAGTCGTGCAGCCGCTTTGGAAGCGGCGCGCGTCCTGCTTGTCGAGCAGGGACCGCAGGCGGTGACCTTGAAGGCGGTGGCGGAAAGGGTGAACCGCACCCATGCCAATCTGTTGCACCACTTTGGTTCTGCTGCGGGGTTGCAACTCGCTCTGGCCGATCATCTTGCGGCCACGATCTGCGACGATATCGCCCAGGCGGCGCATTTCATCCGGGTGAGCGATGGCGATCCGCGCCGGTTGGTTGATCTGGTGTTCGATACCTTCGGTTCGGGCGGGGGCGCGGCGCTGGCAGCGTGGATGCTCAATACCGGGCACAAGAAGGCGCTCGATCCGATTCTGGAGGCAATGCAGGAACTCATCGACGAGACGCTGCCGCCAGCGGCGTCCAGCGCCGAAACGGTGACGCGGCGTGAACTGACCTATTCGCTGGTGCTGATGGCGCTGGGCATGGCGATCATTGGTGACGACCTGGCCGGATCGCTGGCGGTCGACGATGACACCGCGCGCCGGCACGGGCAAGATCTGCTCGTCATTGCCCGCGAACGTCTCGAAGCGACGACCTAGACGTCAGAGCCGAGCGGGAGCCAGGCGGGCACCAGGTCGGCGGGAATATCGTCGATCCGCAGGTGGTCGACAGCATGGCCCAGTTCGGCATGGTCCGCCTTGCGGCGCTTTTCCTCGGACCGGTCGTGCGGGACCACCACCAGCCGCCGGTTGACCTTCTGCCGCCAGTTCATCCGCGCGGTGTTTTCCTGTCCGACATAGCAACCCTTGGTGAAGCTCACGCCGTTGAGTTCTACCGCATTGGTTTCGAGCCACAGAATGTCGCCCAGTTCGGCACGTCCTTCGGGCACGCCGCAGGCAAGGCGGTGGGCGAGCCATGCGGCATCGGCTGTGTCGCCGCCATCGGAGCCCGCCGGGCCAAGCCCGCGCCAGCCCAGTGCGGCGAGGCGGGGGTCGGGTGTCGTTGCCGCGCCTTCTGGCGAATCGGGTGACCACCAGACGGCCAGCGCCGAATCGCGCGCAATCGCGATCTTGCGCCGCAGGCGGTAGAGCGACAGACGTTTTACCAGTTCGTCGGCGTGCTTATCTTCACAATCGAGCAGTAAATCGTCGCCCTCGCGCCAGACGAGGAAGTCGAACAGCGTCTTGCCCTGCGCCGAAAGCAGCGCGGCATATACGGGCAGGTCGCCGGTCACGTCGTTGGTCACGAGGCCTTGTAGGAACTTCGCCACGTCCTCCTCGCCGTCTTGCGGGGAGAGGCGGATCACGGCGCGGCGGGCAAGGGGAAGCTCAGTCATGGCCCTAAGGTGGGAGCAAGCGTGCGCCCGCGCAAGCGGGAGGGCTGTTCGTCCGGTCCGCCCTGTGGCAGAGCGCGCGCATGACCGACACGCTCACGATCCCCCGTCCCGACGATTGGCACCTGCACCTGCGCGATGGCGCGGTGATGGAGGGCGTGCTGCCCTACACCGCGCGCCAGTTCGGCCGGGCGATCGTCATGCCCAACCTCGTGCCCCCGGTGACGACCAGCGCCGCCGCCGCCGCCTATCGCGACCGGATTGTCGCGGCTCTGCCTGAGGGCTCGGCGTTCACCCCGCTGATGACCGCCTACCTCACCGACGCGACCGACCCCGCCGATATCCGCGCCGGGTTCGAAGCCGGGGTGTTCACCGCCGCGAAGCTCTATCCCGCCGGGGCGACCACCAACTCGGCCTCTGGCGTGACCGACCTCGCCAATGTCCGCAAGGTGCTCGAAACCATGGCCGAGATCGGGATGGTGTTCTGCGTTCATGGCGAGGTGACCCATGCCGAGATCGACATCTTTGACCGCGAGGCGGTGTTCATCGAGCGCACGCTCGCGCCGCTGGTGCGCGATCTGCCCGAGCTGAAGGTGGTGTTCGAGCATATCACCACCGAGGAGGCCGCCGACTTTGTCGCCGAATCAGGCCCCAATGTCGCCGCCACGATCACGCCGCAGCATCTGCACATTAACCGCAATGCCATGCTGGTGGGCGGGATCAGGCCGCACGCCTATTGCCTGCCCGTCGCCAAGCGCGAGCATCATCGGCTGAGCCTGCGCCGTCTTGCCACATCGGGCAACGCGCGGGTCTTCCTCGGCACCGACAGTGCGCCGCATGCGCGCGAGGCGAAGGAAAGTGCTTGCGGCTGCGCGGGCATCTTCAACGCGCCCTATGCGCTCGAAAGCTATGTCACGGTGTTCGACGAGGAAGATGCGCTCGATGCGTTCGAGGGCTTCGCCAGCCGCAACGGCCCAGCCTTCTATGGCCTGCCGGTAAGCGAGGAGACGGTGACGCTGGTTCGCGAAGAGCAGCAGGTGCCCGACACGCTCGAACTCGCGGGCACGCACTATGTGCCATTCCATGCGGGCGAGACGCTCGGCTGGAAGCTCGCCGACTAAAGCGGGCGCACCGCGGCGCGGTGCGAGGAGCGGACCAGATCCCAGGTGAACACCGCCGCTGCCGCCCAGATCGCCACGAAGCTCGCCAGTTGCGCCGGGTGCAGGTCTTCACCGAACACCAGCAGGCCGATCAGGAACACCACGGTCGGCGAGAGGAATTGCAGGAAGCCCATCACCGTGAAGGGCATGGCCCGCGCGGCGGCGGCGAACATCAGCAGCGGCACGGCAGTCATCGGGCCGCCCATCACGATGCCGAAGGTTTCCAGCGCGTCGCGGCCGATCGCGAGGCCCGGACCCATGTTCGCGCTCCAGCCGAGAAAGCCGATGGCGAATGGCGCCAGCACCATCGATTCGACGGCGAGCCCCACCAAGGGGCCTGCCGCCACGGTCTTGCGTAGCAGGCCATAGGTGCCGAAGCTGAGGGCGAGGGTAAGGCTCACCCACAGCGTGGTCATCGCGCCCGCAGCCAGCGCCGCGACCCCGACCCCTGCCAGCGCCACTGCGGCCCATTGCCGCCGGGTCAGCCTCTCGCCGAGGAACACCAGCCCCAGCAGCATCATGGTCAGCGGCAGGATGTAGTAGCCAAGGCTGGCGGCATAGACGTGGTCGGTCTTGATCGCCCAGACATAGAGGCACCAGTTGACCGCGATCAGCCCGGCGCTCGCCGCCAGCGTCAATATGGCGCGCCGATTGCGCAGCACCGCACCCAGTTCGCCCATGCTGCCACGAAAGACGATCACCGCCAGGCACAGCGGCAGCGTGAACAGCGTGCGCCAGGCGACATATTCGAATACCGGCACCTCGTGGACGAGCAGCAGGTAGACCGGCATCGAGCCCCAGATCACGTGAGCGCCAAGGGCGAAGGCGAGGGCGCGTCTGCTGCTGAGGGTAGCCTGGGTCATTGGCCAAGGCGGTAGGCTCAAGGCTGGCTTCCGGCAAGCTTGCGAGGCCGTTGCCGCCGGTTCAGCCAGACTGAGCTAGATGAGTTGCGAATCGAGATGCAACCTTGCCTCGATTGCTTATGGCGCGCCGCGTGTTCCCCTGTCTCGCGGTGCGCCAGCGGGCCTTCCAGGTCGGACTGCGGAAGGCATCGCCGGGGCGCTCGCAGCTCAGGAATGCCCGCGAGCGCCCTGATAGCCTCGCTTGCTCAGCTTTCGCGAAACCCCACGCCCACGCTCGCGCGCGGCTGCTCCATCTCGGTGCTGGTGACGGGGTAGGCGCAATAGTCGGCGGCATAGAAGGCGGCCGGGCGGTGATTGCCCGAAAAGCCGACCCCGCCGAACGGTGCGGCGGACGAGGCCCCGTTGGTGGGCCGGTTCCAGTTAACGATCCCTGCGCGAATATTGGCCCAGAAGCGGTTGTACTGCGCCGGATCGCCGCCCACCAGCGAGGCGGAAAGGCCGAACCGCGTGTTGTTCGCCTCGGCAATCGCGGCGTCGAAATCGTCGACCCGCACCACCTGAAGCAGCGGACCGAACAGCTCGACATCGGGGCGCTCGGCCATGCCGGTCACGTCGACCAGCGCCGGGGTCACGAAGGGCAGGCCTTCGCGCGGGCGGCGCATATGCGAGATCGCCTTGCCGCCGTTCGAAATCAGGTAGAGGAAGCTCTCGGTCAGCTGGTCGGCGGTGTGCATGTCGATCACCGGGCCCATGAACGGCTGCGGATCGTCGAACGGGGCGCCGATCACGATCCGGTCGGTCAGGGCCTTCACCGCGCCGATCACGTCGTCGTACATCGAGCTTTTCACGATCAGCCGCCGCGCGGCGGTGCAGCGCTGGCCGGCGGTGGTGAAGGCGCTCTGCACGATCAGCGCGGCGACGTCGTCGATCTTGGGCGTGTCCCACACCACCAGCGGATTGTTGCCGCCCATTTCGAGTGCGACGATCTTGCCCGGCTCGGTCGCCAGCTTGCGGTTGATGGCGATGCCGACCTGCGCCGAGCCGGTGAACAGCACGCCATCGACATCGGGATGGGCGACCAGCGCCTTGCCTTCTTCCGGCCCGCCGATCAGCAGCTGCACCAGATCCTGCGGCACGCCCGCGCGCACGAAGAACGACAGCAGTTTCTCGCCGACGGCGGGCGTCTTCTCGCTCGGCTTGAGGATCACCGCATTGCCCGCGATCAGCGCGGGGATGATATGGCCATTGGGCAAGTGCGCGGGGAAGTTGTAGGGCCCGAGCACGGCCATCACCCCATGCGGCTTGTGGCGCAGCGCAGCCGAGCCTTGCAGCGCGCTGTCGAGTTTGCGCTGGCCGGTCCGCTCGGCATAGGCGCGGACCGAGATTTCGACCTTGCCGATCACCGCCTCGACCTCGGTGCGCGCTTCCCACAGCGGCTTGCCGGTTTCGCGCGCGATCAGCTCGGCGAACTCTTCCTGCTCCTTGCGCACCTCGTTGGCGAAGCGGCGTATCCGCTCGATCCGGGTGGCGAGCGGCTGTGCGGCCCATTCCGGCCAGGCCTTGCGCGCGCGGGCGACAAGTTCGTCGACATTGCCGTGCGCACCGCGCCACAGTTCGGCCCCGGTGGCCGGTTCATAGGAAATCAGGTGCGGCGCGTCGGACAAGGTTTCGGTTCCTTCGGGCTTGGTTTCATCTGTTCCTTAAGGCCTCATGTGCCAACACGCAAAGTCACGCGGGCTGGCTCGGCAAATGGCCTTGCGGAGAGGGCGCATCGCCGAGGGCATCGCCCAGGGCCCGCACCCGCGCCAGCTTGTCGGCCAGCGGCTGCCAGTCGTCGTTTTGGGCGATGGCGTCCCAGATCGCCTCGACTTCCTCGATCAGCATCGATTCGGGGTCGGGGCGGTCCCAGTAGTCGGATGCGCCGGGCAGGGCGGGGCGGTTGCCCAGCGCCTGAGCCAGTGGGCCTTCGGCGTCGCGCCCGCCGCGATGGCGGTGGAAAAACAGATCCGGTCCGATCTCGCCTTCGCGCATCGTCACTTCCGCCGCGCCGACGAGCGCGCCGTCGGATGCCGGGTCGATACTCTCGACGCCCAGCCGCCAGCAGAACCGGCGCAGCATCGCTGTCTCGTAGAGCGGGCCGAAGCGGTTGAGCGCGGCGAGCAGCGCATCGCTGTCGGCCAGCGGGCGCAGCGCGATGGCGAGCTGCGCGAGGTTCCAGCGGATCGCCTCGGGTTGGCGACCGAAGGCATAGAGCCCCTGATGATCGAAATAGGCGGCGGTGAACTGCGGCTCCCACTTGGGCAGGAAGCGCCAGGGGCCGTAGTCGAAGCTCTCGCCTGTGAGGTTGATATTGTCGGTGTTGAGCACGCCGTGGACGAAGCCTGCGACCATGTAGCTGGCGGCAAGATCGGCGAGGCGCTCGGCGGCCTGATGGACGAGGATTACCGCCGGATTGTCGCGGCCGGGCGCATCCTCAGGCGGAAGCGGGCCGGGAAACTGCGCCAGGCAATAGTCGACCAGCCGCGCGAGGTGCGCGTGCTCCTCCAGCACCAGCAACCGCTGGAAGCTGCCGATGCGGATATGCGAGTGCGACAATCGCACCATCACCGCCGAGCGGGTGGGGCTGGGCTCGTCGCCACGCCACAGGCTCTCGCCGGTTTCGATCACCGAAAAGGTCTTGCTGGTGTTGACGCCCAGCGCTTCGAGCATTTCGGTGGCGAGGATTTCGCGCAAGGCGCCCTTCAGTGTCAGGCGTCCGTCGCCCGAGCGGCTCCACGGGGTCTGCCCGCTGCCTTTGGTGCCAAGGTCAAGCAGGCGGCCCGCGCCGTCGCGCAACTGGGCGAACAGGAACCCGCGTCCGTCGCCGATCTCGGGGTTGTAGGTGCGGAACTGGTGGCCGTGATAGCGCAGCGCGAGCGGCTGGGGGAGGTTATCGGGCAACGGCTCGAAATGGCCGAAATGGGCGATCCACTGGTCGTCTGAGAGGCTGTCGAGGCCCACCGTGCTCTCGTGCCGATGGTTGCGGAAGCGCAGGGTCGCGGTGGGGAACTTTGCCGCCTCCACCGGGTCGGCGAGGAAGTCGGCGACTCCGTCGATCTGCGGGTCGGGGCGATAGGGGGCTGCTGCAAGGGCTTGACGCATATGCGCATAAGTGGCCATCGAAGCGCCGTGGCGCAACCGGCCCACGTAAAGACAAGGGTGGCAGCGCGCGCCATGGCGACCAGCGAATATGCGGACTTCTTTTGGGAGAGCAGCGAGGGGCTGAAGCTCCACGCGCGCGACTATGCGGGCGCAGCGGACCGTCCGGCGATCCTGTGCCTGCCCGGCCTCACCCGCAATGCGCGCGATTTCGAACCGGTGGCCGAGGCCTTCGCGGGCCAGTGGCGTGTGCTGGCGCTCGATTTTCGCGGGCGCGGCGAGAGCGACTATGCCAAGGAATCGGACAGCTATGTCCCGCTCACTTACGTGGCCGATGTGCTGGCGCTGGTCGATGAGCTGAAGCTCGACAAGGTGGTCGCCATCGGCACCTCACTCGGCGGGATCGTGACCACGCTGATCGCGCTGCAACGCCCCGATCTGTTCGCGGGCGTGGTGCTCAACGATATCGGCCCGGTGATCGAGAGCGAGGGGCTGGAGCGTATCCGCGACCACGTGGGGCACGGGCGCAGTTTCCCGACCTGGATGCACGCCGCCCGCGCGCTGCGCGACAGCTCGCAGGCGATCTATCCCGACTATGCGATCGAGGACTGGCTGGCGCTGGCCAAGCGGCTGATGTGCGTCGGCAACAACGGCCGCATCGCCTATGATTACGACATGAAGATCGCCGAGCCATTCTCCGATCCTGCGGCGGCTGAGGCGGTGGATCTGTGGCCCGCCTTCGAGGCGCTGGGCGGCAGGCCAGGGCTGGTGTTGCGCGGCGAGCTGTCGGACCTGTTCTCGCCCGTGACCTTTGCCGCGATGGGCACGCGGCTGGCCGGGTTCGACTGCGTGACCGTGCCGCGCGTGGGGCATGCCCCGACGCTGGCCGAGCCTGAAGCGCAGGCTGCCATCGCGCGCCTGCTGGGTCGGGTGCTGGCGGCATGAGCAAGGCTCCGCGCATTCTGCACCTGCACTCCACCTTCGACGCCGGGGGCAAGGAAGTGCGCTGCGTGCGCCTCATCAACCATTGGGGCAAGGCCGCCGAGCACGCCGTGGTCTCGGGCGATCCCGCACGGCGCGGGGCGGCATCGCTGCTGGGCAAGGCGGCGAAGGTCAGCTGGCCGAAGTTCCCCTCGCTCACCGGCAAACCGACGCCCGGACGGTTCAAGAAGATCGCCGAGGCCATGGCCGGCTACGATCTCATCTGCACCTACAACTGGGGCGCGATCGACGCGGTGATGGCGCACACGCTGTTTGCCGACATGTTCAAGCTGCCTCCGCTGGTCCACCACGAGGACGGCTTCAACGAAGACGAAGCGGGCGGCCTCAAGTGGCGGCGCAACTTCTACCGCCGCATCGCGCTGGGGCGCACGGCGGCGCTGGTGGTGCCCTCCAACACGCTGGAGGCGATTGCGCTCGACGTGTGGCAACAGCCGCGCAGCCGCGTGCAGCGGATCGCCAACGGCATCGACACCCGCGCATTTGCCGCGCCCCCCAAGCGCGACATCCTGCCCCGGCTGGTCAAGCACAAGGATGAGTTCTGGATCGGCACCCTTGCGGGCCTGCGCAAGGTCAAGCAGCTCGACATGCTGATCCGTGCGATGACCTATGTTCCTCCCGAGTGGCAGCTGGTGATCGCGGGTGAGGGGCCGGAGCGTGAGAGCCTGCTGGCGCTCGCCGAAAGCCTTGGCGTGGAAGACCGCGTGCACCTGCCCGGCTTCGTTGCCGAGCCGCAGAAGCTGGTCGGGCTGTTCGATATTTTCGCGCTGTCCTCGCAGTCGGAGCAGCAGCCGATCTCGCTGATCGAGGCGATGGCGGCAGGCTTGCCCGCCGTCGCGCCGCGCGTGGGCGATATCGGCGCGATGGTGGCGTCGGACAATGGCCCGCTGCTGGTCGAGGCGGGCGATCAGGAGGCGCTGACCAAGACGCTCGACAGCCTTGCCCGCGATCCCGCCGCGCGCAAGCGGATCGGGCAGGCCAACCGCGACAAGGCCCGTGCCGAGTTCGACGAGATGCGCATGATCGAGCGATACCGCGCGCTGTACTGGGGGCTGATGGACCGCAACGCTTTCGCGCGCCCGGACGCGGCGGCGGATTAGGTCTTCATCGGCGGTTCACCCGCAGGTGGCCAGCTGGGCACAGCACCGACACAGTTATTGCCAGTTCCCGGCTGCCCCCCTAAAGAGCGCGGCTTATCCGCCTGAACCAGGACAGATCGAACAGACCCGTGGCCAGCACTCCGACCGATACACCCCGTTCGCCCAACGACCGCAAGAGCGCGAGCGACGATGTCTTCATGCGTGAAGTGGACGAGGCCGTCCGGCAGGACGAAGTCGCCACTTTCGTGAAAAGGTTCGGCCTGCCGATCGGCGTGGCCGTGGTGCTGGTGCTGGCCGCTTTCGGCGGCTGGCTGATCTGGTCGGGCCAGCAGGAAAGCAAGCTGGAGGAAAGCTCCGAGCAGCTGATTACCGCGCTCGACGAGCTGGAAGCGGGCAACGCCGATGCCGCCAACGAGAAGCTCGCCGCGATTGCCGCCGCTGGTGGCAAGGGCAGCGCGGGCATGGCGCGGCTGTTGCAGGCCGGGATCGCGCTCGGCCAGAACAAGACCGAGGAGGCCGTCGGGCTGTATGGTCAGGTCGCCAACGATAGCTCGCTGCCGCAGGAAGTGCGCGATCTGGCCAAGGTGCGGATGGTGTCGGCGAACTTCGACAATATGGAGTCGCAGGCGGTGATTGACCAGCTCGGCCCGCTCGCCACGGCGGAAAGCCCGTGGTTCGGTAGCGCCGGAGAACTGGTCGCCTTTGCCTACCTCGCGCAGAACAAGCCGGATCAGGCCGGGCCGCTGCTCGTCGCCATCGCCAAGAACGAGGACGTGCCCGAAAGCCTGCGCTCGCGCACCCGTCAGCTTGCCGGCCTGCTTGGCCACGATGCGGTTGATGATGTGGATGCGATGCTGGAGGAACTCGGCACGCCGCAGGGCGCGCAGGCCGGAGGTGCCCAATGAACCGTAAAGTCGCACTGATCGCCGCCCCGATGTTCGCACTGGCTCTGGCCGGATGCGGGATGTTCAGCGGCAAGGAAGAGCCGCGCACGCCCACGCGCGGCGATCGCACTCCGATCCTTTCGCGCATCGCCACCACGATTGAGGCCGATCCGACCCTCGCCTCGACCGCGGTGATCGTGCCGCCCGCACGGGTAAATGACAGCTGGCCGCAGGCCGGTGGCAACGCGGCCAAGGTGCCGGGCCACCTCGCACTGGCGGCCAATCCCGCCCGCGCTTGGACAGCCGCCATCGCCGGCAGCACCAAGACCCGCCGCCTTGCCGCTGCTCCAGTGGTGGCCAATGGCATGGTCTTCGCCGTCGACACCTCTGCCGTGGTTCACGCCTTCGATGCGGAAACCGGCGCGCGCCGCTGGGAGCACCAGATCCGTGTCTCGGGCGATCTTCAGGACGCGACTTTCGGCGGCGGTGCTGCCTATGACAACGGTCGCATCTACGCCACCAACGGGGTGGGCGATGTGGTCGCCCTCAACGCTGCCGACGGCACCGAAATCTGGCGCGTGAAGCCCTCGGGCCCGCTGCGCGGCGCGCCGACCGTAGCGTTCAATTCCGTCTTCGTGATGACGCAGGACAACCAGATTTTTGCCCTTTCCGCCGCCAATGGCGAGGTCGAGTGGCAGGATTCGGCGGCGACCGGGCAGGCTGGCGTGTTCGGCGTGGCGGCTCCCGCAGCCGGGCAGGGCACGGTCGTGGCGGGCTATTCGTCGGGCGAGCTGATCGCCTATCGTTATGAGAATGGCCGCAACCTGTGGTCCGACGCGCTGGCGCGCACCTCGATCTCGACCCAGGTCGGCACGCTGACCGACGTCGATGCCGATCCGATCATTGACAGTGGCCGGGTCTATGCGCTCGGACAGGGCGGCCGTATGGCGGCTTATGAACTGACCACCGGCCAGCGCATCTGGGAACTGACACTGGCGGGGATTTCCACCCCCAGTGTGATCGGCGAATGGGTCTTTACCCTTACCGACGACTCGCGCATTCTGGCCATTCAGCGCAACACCGGGCGCATCCGCTGGGTCAAGCAGCTTGACCGCTGGCGCAAGCCGAAGGACCGCGAAGGCCCGATCTTCTGGACCGGTCCGGTGCTCGCCAACAACAAGCTGTGGATCGCCAGTTCGCAGGGCGAAGTGCGCACGGTAGACCTGATGAGCGGTGAAGACACGCTGTTCACCGAGCTGAAGGAAGGTGTCTCGTTGCCGCCGGTGGTGGCCAACCAGACGCTCTATATCCTCGACGACAGTGGCCGGATCACCGCTTTCCGCTGATCGGGCACGGTGGGAGCAGGCGCATTTATCGCGCCGTTAACCCTCCTGTGCCTATGGCGGCGGCATGAGCACAGTCGCCACGTCGCCCGCCCATCGGCCTGCCAGTGATGTCTCGACAGGCGTCGGGCTGGTCGGCCTCGTCACGCTGGTCGGCTGTATCCTGATTGCGCGGGCTTGGCCCACCATTGGGCCAATCGTGGGCATTGGCGCGGACCGTGGCCCGCTTTCCGGCCCCAGCGCCGCGCTGTTGACGATGGTGCTGACGGGCCTTGCCATGGCCATATGGTCGGTCGTGGTCGACAAGGTTCACCGCCGCCCCTCGACCGGGATCGACTGGTCCAACAAGCGTCCGCTCGAAGAGACCATCGACATTTCGGTCGCCAAGCTTGCTGGCTTGTGGGCGACCTGGGCGGTGATCGGCTTCGTCTACTTTCTCGGCCGCTGGTATTGGGACGGGCAATACGTCTTCGCGATGGAGGTGATCGGCGCCGCCATCGTGCCGATGTTTATCCTGTCGGTGCCCTATGTGGTGATGCTGGATCGGGTGATGGTCAATCCGCGGGACCATTCCTGGCACTTCGGCGCGCTGCTGATCGGGCGCGAGGCCTGCGACATGGCCGAGGTGAAGAAGCACTGGCGCGCCTGGGCGATCAAGGGGTTCTTCTCGGCTTTCATGATCTCGATCCTGCCGTTCGGCTTTGCCCACGTGGTCGAGGCCAATCTCGGCGAGGCCGTGCGCGATCCGGTGGCCTTCGGGCTCGTGATGTTCGAATTCCTGTTCGTGATCGACGTGCAGATCGGCACCGTGGGCTATCTGCTGACGATGCGCCCGCT
Organism: Aurantiacibacter xanthus; assembly: GCF_003584015.1. GTDB lineage: Bacteria > Pseudomonadota > Alphaproteobacteria > Sphingomonadales > Sphingomonadaceae > Alteraurantiacibacter > Alteraurantiacibacter xanthus. Next base: position 7,728 of record NZ_QXFM01000100.1, on the reverse strand, counting down.
CGATGCGCATATCCGTTCGGGCAATCCGTTTCTGGCGGGCTGGCTCGCCGCGCTGCTGTGCTATCCGCCGTTCGTCTATGGCTTCATGGGCGCGGGCGGCGCGATCCAGTATGAGTACAACACGGCGGGTTGGGGGCATTGGTTTGCCGGGCACACGGCGCTGCTGTGGGTCTGGGCCTGCGGGCTGATTGTCCTGACAGCGGTTTATGCCTGGGCGACGGTGGCTTTCGGCATTCGCTTCTCGAACCTGACCTATCGCGGCGTGCTGACTCACGGGCCTTACCGCTTCACGCGCCATCCGGCGTACATTTCGAAAAATGCGTTCTGGTGGTTGTCGGTGCTGCCGTTTCTGGTGACGAGCAATTCGCTGGTCGATGCGGTGCGCAACACGGTGTTTCTCGGGCTGGTGAGCGCGATTTACTATTGGCGCGCGAAGACCGAAGAGGCGCATTTGCTGGGCGAAGATGCGAAGTATCGCGAATACCATGCGTGGATGAGCGAACATGGCCTGATTACTGCGGCGCTGACGCGGCTGTTCCGGCGGCTCAATCCGACGCGGCGTGTGGCTGAGTAAGCAAAACCTCCGATCATCCTGAGCTTGTCGAAGGATTGCCCTCGTTCTTTTGAGCGTTGCGCAACTCAGCAAGAAAAATCAGCCCTTCGACAAGCTCAGGGCGAACGGGTGGTGGGGTTCGGGTGTGCTTAAGCGTTGCCCACCACAAAACAGGCGAGCGCCAAGAGCAGCCCTGCAAACCGGTTCGAGCGAAACCGCGCCAGCGGATTGGCGCCATCCTTCGGATCGAGGCTCAGTGCCTGCCAGCCCAGATGCGCGGCCACCGGCACCAGCGCGAGCAGCGCCACCCAGTCGGGCCGCAGCAACCAGAAGGCGAGGCCCCACAAGGCCACCGCGCCAGCATAGAACCCGATCACCCCCGCCTTGACCTTGCTCCCCAGCGTCAGCGCCGAGCTGCGAATGCCGACCAGCGCGTCGTCCTCGCGGTCTTGCAGGGCGTAGATCGTGTCATAGCCGATGCACCACAGCATCGCCCCGGCATAGAGCGCGGCCAACACCTCCAGCCCGTCGCTGCGCAGCGCGACCCAGCCGGTCGGTGCGCCCCAGGTGAACACAAGGCCCAGCCACGCCTGCGGCCAGCCGGTGATCCGCTTCATGAACGGATAGGCCGCCACCAGCGCCAGGCTGCCCAGCGCCACGAGCTGCGCCTGCCAGCGCAGTTGCAACAGCACCACCAGACCGGCCGCGCACAGCGTCAGCAACCACACCCATGCCGCACGTTTGCTCACCCGGCCCGAGGCCACCGGGCGGCTGGCCGTGCGCGCCACTTGTCGGTCAAGGTCGGCATCGACGATGTCGTTGTAGACGCAGCCCGCCCCGCGCATCGCGATCGCGCCCAGCAGGGTCCACAGCAACAGCGGCCATTGCAGCCGCCACGGCGCGCCGGTTAGCAGCAGGCCCCAGGCGCAGGGCCAGTAGAGCAGCCACCAGCCGATCGGCCGATCAAACCGCGCCAGCAGCGCATAGTCGCGCGCGGCGGCGGGCAGCAGCGCGACAAGGCCGCGATGCTCGCTGTCGGGGGTGATGGTGTCGCCAGTCACGGTTTCATCGGCCATGGCGCTCGCGCTACACCCTTCCTATAGGGAGAGACAATGGCCGATCAGCATTCTCCCAAGACCCCGGCATGGCCGCCCAAGAGCGCGCCCCGCCTGTTCGTCACGCAGGAACTGGGCGAGGGCGCGCAGGTGACAATCGAAGGACCGCAGGCGCACTATCTCGGGCGCGTGATGCGCGTGAATGTGGGTGACGCCGTGATCCTGTGCGACGACCTAACCGGCGAATGGGCCACGCGGGTCGAAGCAGCGGGCAAGCGCGAGGTCACGCTGGTGGCCGAGCAAATGCTGCGCCCGCGCGAACAGGTGCCCGACTTCTGGCTCTGCCCCGCGCTGCTCAAGAAGGACCGGTTCGACACGGTGCTCGAAAAGGCCAGCGAGCTGGGCGCGGCGCGGGTGCAGCCGGTGCTGATGCGCCGCTGCGTTGCCGATAAACTCAACCCCGAGCGCGCCCGCACGATCCTCGTCGAGGCCGCAGAGCAATGCGCGCGCACCGCGCTGCCGGAACTCGCCGCGCCGGTGAAGCTCGAGGCGCTGCTGCGCGACTGGCCCGGCGATCGCACGCTGTTCTTCGCCGACGAAACGGGCGGCCCGCCTGCCGCTGACGCCTTCGCACAGCACAAAGGCCCCGCCGCCTTGCTGATCGGCCCCGAAGGCGGATTTGACGATGCCGAACGCGCGGCAGTCCTTGCCTTGTCGCAAACACGCCCCATCTCGCTCGGGCCGCGCATCCTGCGGGGCGAAACCGCCGCGATTGCGGCCAGTGCCCTGTTCATGGGGCTTGCGGGGGATTGGACATAATGGGGCGGACTGAATTGAGCGCTGGCACAGCGCGACTTTTGCGCTAGGGGCCGGATCATGAGCACGCGAAAGGCCTCTGGAGGGGAAGAGCCGCGGATCGAAAGCCGCGCTCAGTTGATTGCGCCGATGCAGGCAGGCGAGAAGCCCGCCGCGCGATGGCGGATCGGGACCGAGCATGAAAAGCTTGTCTATCGCCGCAGCGACAAGGCCGCCCCAAGCTATCACGAGCCGGGCGGTATCCGCGATATCCTCCTCGCCATGCAGGAATTCGGCTGGGAGCCGGTGATCGAGGAAGGCCCCGACGGCACTCCCGATGTCATCGCCATGTCGGGCTCCGACGGCACGATCAGCCTCGAACCGGCAGGCCAGCTCGAACTGTCGGGCGCACCGCTCGAAAGCCTGCACCAGACCTGCGCCGAAACCGGTCGCCATCTCGACCAGTGCCGCGCGGTGGGCGAGAAGTTCGGGGTCGGTTTCCTCGGCCTCGGCATGTGGCCCGACAAGACCCGCGCCGAACTGCCGATCATGCCCAAGCAGCGCTACGAGATCATGATGCGGCACATGCCGCGCGTGGGCAGTCTCGGGCTCGACATGATGCTGCGGACCTGCACCATTCAGGTGAACCTCGACTATGCCAGCGAGGCCGACATGGTGCAGAAGTTCCGCACCGGTCTTGCCTTGCAGCCGGTCGCGACCGCGCTGTTCGCCAATTCGCCCTTCACCGAGGGCAAGCCCAACGGCTTCCTCTCCTACCGCAGCCACATCTGGACCGACACCGACCCGCAGCGCACCGGCATGCTGCCCTTCGTGTTCGACGAGGGCTTCGGCTACGAACGCTATGTCGACTACATGCTCGACGTGCCGATGTATTTCGTCTTCCGCGATGGCCGCTATATCGACGCGGCAGGGCAATCGTTCCGCGACTTCCTCAAGGGCGAACTGCCCGCGCTTCCCGGTGAACTGCCGACCGAGGCAGACTGGCAGGATCACCTCAGCACGGCCTTCCCCGAGGTGCGCCTCAAGAGCTTCCTCGAAATGCGCGGGGCCGATGGCGGTCCGTGGAACCGGATCTGCGCCTTGCCTGCGCTGTGGGTCGGCTTGCTGTACGATCAGACCGCGCTCGATGCGGCGTGGGATCTGGTCAAGCATTGGACCATGGAAGAGCGTGAGGCGCTGCGCGACGCAGTCCCGGCGCAGGGGCTGGCAGCTCCGGTTCCAGGCGGACGCACCCTGCGCGAGCTGGCGGGCGAAGTGCTTGAGATCGCCCATGCAGGCCTCGTTGCGCGTGGGCGCAGCAACTCGATGGGCGACAACGAGAGCGGCTTCCTCGATCCGCTGCACGAGATCGTCAAGCGCGGGAAGGTGCCGGCCGAAGTGCTGCTGGAGAAATTCGCGGGCGAATGGGGCGGCGATATCAACCGGCTCTATGAGGCCAAGAGCTTCTGATCGTTTGCGCTGCAACGCCGCCGAAGACCGAATCAAAGTGGTGGATATCACGCCCTGTCCGGTTGACTGGCGCGCACTTTGGAAATTCGCGCTTGTGCGCGTCAAATCCTGTATAAGGGTGTTAAGATTATAATATTCAGTGATTTATAACCTTTAGAAACGATCCTTGCTGTGATTCGTAGATGAAGTTAACCTCATCTGCATAGCGATTGAAGCAAGGAGCCTTCACAGGTGGCGACTGCAGCACGAGATCCGACCCCGGCTTTGCGGCTGGACAGAGGCGTCACCAAGGATGACGTCATCTCCATTGGCCAGTTGGCCGCGCGCACCGGGATCGCCGTCTCGGCCCTGCGCTTTTACGAGGACAAGGGCCTGATCCGCTCGGTCCGCACCAATGGCAACCAGCGTCGCTTTTTGCGCTCGGATATCCGCCGCGTCAGTTTCGTGCTTCTTGCCCAAAGACTGGGCCTTTCGCTCACCGAGATCGAGGAGCAACTCGCCGCGCTGCCGAAGGGGCGTACCCCCTCCGCGCTTGACTGGCGGCAAGTGTCGCAGCGGATGCGTATCGCTATCGACGAGAAGATCAGGCTGCTGACCCGCACCCGCGCCAAGCTCGATGACTGCATCGGCTGCGGCTGCCTCAGCCTCGACAAATGCCAGCTCATCAATAAGGGTGACCGGATGGGCCGGGCCGGTGCAGGCCCGCGCATGGTGCTCGATTAAGGTCATTCGTTTGAGCAAACTGGACAAGAAGGTTTACAAGCGAGCGCTTGACGCGATGAGCCGTGAGCTGGTCGATCTGGCCCGCTGGGTGGCCGACAGCGGCGCGCGGATCGTGGTCGTGTTCGAGGGGCGCGACAGCGCCGGCAAGGGCGGGGCGATTGCTGCCATTCGCCATCACCTGAACCCGCGGCAGGTCCGCACCGTGGCGCTCGGCAAGCCGACCGAGCGCGAGGCCGGGCAGTGGTATTTCCAGCGCTATATCGAGCATCTGCCGACCAAGGGCGAGATCGTTCTGTTCGACCGCTCGTGGTACAACCGCGCCGGGGTCGAGCAGGTAATGGGCTTTGCCGACAAGGGCGAGGTTGAGGCCTTCCTCCATGCCACGCCGACTTTCGAGAAGCTGCTGACCGACGATGGCATCATCCTCATCAAATACTGGCTGACGACGGATCAGGCCAAGCAGGAGGAGCGTTTTGCAGAGCGGCGCGACGATCCGCTCAAGGGCTGGAAGCTGTCGCCGATCGACGTCGCCAGCCGCGAGCAATACGATGCCTATACCGAGGCGCGCGAGGCCATGCTGCGGGCGACGCATCGTCCGAACGCGCCGTGGACGCTGGTCGATTTCAACGACCAGAAGCAGGGCCGCCTGACGCTGATCCGCAATCTGATCGACCGTGTTCCCGAATCCAGGGTGCCGCGCCCGGTGATCGACCTGCCCGCGCTCGACCGCAAGCCGAGTGTGGAGACCTACGCGGTGATCGATCCGCTGCCCGACTGGACACCGCCGGACGAGGACTGATGCTGCGCTGCTCGGGCGCCCTCCGCCCCGGCAAATTGCTGGCCAAAGGCCGTGTTGCGCGGCTAGGGCGGGGCGATGATCCCGCTCGAACACCTCGATACCGCGCAAGTCCCCGGCGGCGCCGAACTGCGCCTGATGCGCCGTGGCACCGATTTCATGATCCAGCTCGAACGCAACGAGCTGATGAACAGCCGCATGTCGGGATCGGAAGAGGCGCTGTCGACCGTCACCGCCGAGCGGCTTAAGGGCCGGCCAAACCAGCAGTGGCTGATCGGCGGCTATGGCATGGGCTTTACCTTGCGCGCGGCGCTGAAGGTGCTGGGCAAGGATGCGCGGGTGGCCGTGGCCGAGCTGGTGCCCGAGATCATCGCCTGGGCAAAAGGCCCGATGGCCGAGCTGACCGCCGGCTGTCTCGACGACCCGCGCGTTGTGCTGCACATGGCCGACGTGGCCGACGCCATCGCGGGCATTCGTCCAGGGAGCTGCGATGCGATCCTGCTCGATGTCGACAATGGGCCCGACGGGCTGGTGCGCGAGGCGAATGAGCGGCTCTATTCACGCGAGGGATTGCAGATTGCCAAGCGCGCGCTGAAGCCGGGAGGGGTGCTGGCGATCTGGTCCGCCGCGCCCGATCCGGCCTTCACCGCGCGGCTGCGCCGGGCGCGGTTTGACGTGGAGGAGCAGGTCGTGCGGGCAAGGAGCAACGGCAAGGGGCCGCGGCACGTGATCTGGTTTGCGGCGAAGTAAGCGGGTCAGGACGCAGGGCGCACAGCGTGCCGGCCCCGGATCATGAAAGCCTGAAAGAACGGGACAGGTAGCGACAGGCCCGCGTCCTGCCACAAGGCTGTGGTCTTCTCGGGTGACACCACGCTGAGCACTTCGCGTAGCATGGTGTCCAGCTTGGCAAGAGAGTCCTCGGTTGCTCCCATCAGCCGCTGAACCTGTTTCCAGTCTTCCAGCATTGAGGGGAACTCAGGAGCAGCCAGATCGGCGCTGATTTCGGCGCTGACAAAGGTGCCACCGGGTCTCAGGCGATCATGGATGGCGCGGTAGAAGGCGGGGCGGTCGTGGCTCGCGATGAAGTGCGCCACCAGCATGCTGAGCACCGCGTCGAACTGCTCTTCGGTCACATCGTCGACATAGCCGTGCACGAGCTGACAGCGCCCGGAGATACCCGCTTGCTCGATCCGCTGCTGCGCCACCGCGAGCATCTCGGCAGAGGGATCGACACCGACGAACTGCCAGCCGGGCCGCTTGCCGGCCAGCGAGAGCATTTCGGCCCCCGTGCCCACGCCCACGCACAGGACGCGCGCGGTATCGGGCAGCCGCGCAAGGGTGAGCTGCGTGAGGAAGTGCAGGCAGTCCGAAATCGGCGTCAGCCCGGCGTTGCGCTGATCGTAGGCCTCGGCCATTTCCTGCGTGAAGAAGGTGGAAGGCGAGGAAGCGTTGTCTTTGGGCATTGTGATAATGTAACGTCGGTGATGGGCGCGGTCGAGGACGATCTGCGCGCTCATGGCGATTGCCTGGCGCTTACTCCGCCACCAACCTTTCCGCCTCGCCCAGATCGACACTGACCAGCCGCGACACGCCGCGCTCCACCATGGTCACGCCGAACAGACGGTGCATCCGGCTCATCGTCACCGCATTGTGGGTCACGATCAGATAGCGGGTGGCGGTTTCCTGCGTCATCGAGACGAGCAGGTCGCAAAAGCGGTCGATGTTGGCATCGTCCAGGGGTGCGTCGACCTCATCGAGCACGCAGATTGGTGCCGGATTGGTTAGGAATAACCCGAAGATAAGTGCCGTTGCGGTTAGGGCCTGTTCGCCGCCTGACAGCAGGCTGAGCGATTGCAGGCGTTTGCCCGGCGGCTGGGCGTAAATCTCCAGCCCCGCCTCCAGCACGTCGTCCGAATCGATCAGCGCGAGGTGTGCTTTGCCGCCCTCGAACAGCCGGGTGAACAGGCGCTGGAAGTGCTCGTTCACCTCTTCGAAAGCGGCGCGCAGGCGCTCGCGGCCCTCGCGGTTGAGGTTGCCGATCGAGGCGCGCAACCGGTTCACAGCCTCGGCGAGTTCGGCCTGCTCCTCGGCGCTGGTGCCGTGCTCGGCCTCGATCCTCACCAGTTCGTCGGCGGCGACGAGGTTGACCGGGCCGATCCGCTCGCGGCTGGCCACCAGTCGCTCCATCTCCTCGGTTTCGAGCGTGGCATTGCGCACGGCCTCGGGCTCGAAACCGAACTTGCCGGTCAACAGCGGCGGCGGGCACTGGAAGCGCTCGCCCGACTGGCGCGCCATTTCCTCGCGGCGGCTCTCCTCGTTCTCGGCCCGCGCGGCGG
>NZ_QXFM01000099.1 GCF_003584015.1 Aurantiacibacter xanthus | reverse complement strand
TTCGGCGGCGGCCCGCGTGGCGGCGGCGGTGGCGGCATGCCCCCGCAGGTGGTCGGCAGCGGCACCGGCAAGGTCAAATTCTTCAATGCACAGAAGGGCTTCGGCTTCATCCAGCGCGATGAAGGCGGCGAAGACGTGTTCGTGCACATCAGCCAGGTCGAACGGGCCGGGCTCGAAGGTCTGGCCGAAGGTCAGGAGCTTGCCTTCAACCTCGTGGATCGCGGCGGCAAGGTATCGGCGGCCGATCTTCAGGTCGTGGGTGACGTGATCCAGGTTGAGGCCAAGGCCCCGCAGCGCGAACTGACGGGCGAAAAGGCCGTGGGCACGGTCAAGTTCTTCAACGCCATGAAGGGCTTCGGCTTCATCACCCGCGACGACGGCAAGGAAGACGCTTTCGTGCACATCAGCGCGGTGGAGCGTTCGGGCCTGCAGGGCATCAACGAGGGCGACCGGTTCGAGTTCGACCTCGAGGTCGATCGACGAGGCAAGTACTCGGCCGTAAATCTCGTTCCGGCTGGCTAAGTCCAGCCGGATTGCGGGGCGGCCGAGCGTTTGACCGGCCGCCCGCAGCATCATACTACACGAGCAGCAGGCGGCTATCCGATCCAGGATCGGGCCGCCCTTTTTGCTTTTGTGTCTTGATGTGAAGGAATCCCAATGGCCATTTCAGCGCTTATGCCAGTTTACCCACGGTGCGGCGTGCGTCCGGTCCGTGGTGAGCATTGCCACCTGATTGACGAGGATGGCACCCGCTACCTCGATTTCGCGGCCGGAATCGCGGTCAACCTGCTCGGCCACTCGCACGAGGGCCTGATCGGCGCGATCCAGCGTCAGGCTGCTGAGCTGATGCATGTGTCCAACCTCTACGGCAGCCCGCAGGGCGAGCACCTCGCGCAGCGGCTGGTCGACCTCACCTTCGCCGATACGGTGTTCTTCACCAATTCGGGCGCCGAGGCGGTCGAATGCGCGATCAAGACCGCGCGCGCCTATCACCAGCACGAGGGCAACCTCGACCGCTTCGAGCTGATCACCTTCAACAACGCCTTCCACGGGCGGACGATGGCCACGATCAGCGCCTCCAGTCAGGAGAAGATGCACAAGGGGTTCGCGCCGATGCTGCCGGGCTTCAAGTATGTCGAGTTCGGCGATTTGGCGGCGGTGGAAGCGGCGATTGGCCCGCACACGGCAGGATTCCTGATCGAACCGGTGCAGGGCGAGGGCGGCATCCGCGTCGGCAGCCAGGAGTTCATCAAGGGCTTGCGCGCGCTGGCGGACAAGCACGATCTGATGCTGGTGTTCGACGAAGTGCAGACCGGCGTCGTGCGCACGGGCACCTTCTATGCCTACGAGCAATACGATCTCGCCCCCGACATTCTCGCGACGGCCAAGGGTCTTGGCGGCGGGTTCCCGCTCGGCGCATGTCTTGCGACCGAGAAGGCTGCGCGCGGCATGGTCGCGGGCACTCACGGCTCCACCTATGGCGGCAACCCGCTCGCCATGGCGGCGGCCGAGGCCGTGCTCGACGCGGTGGCGAACGAGGAGTTCATCGCCGAAGTCCGCGCCAAGGGCGAGCGGCTGCGCGGTCGGCTCGAACAGTTTATCGGCAACTATCCCGAGCTGTTCGAAGAGGTGCGCGGGCTGGGCCTGATGCTCGGCCTGAAGATGAAGGTCGAACCGCGTCCGTTCATGCAGCACCTGCGGGACAATCACCAGCTGCTGACCGTGGCGGCGGGTGATGCGACGCTGCGGCTGCTGCCGCCGCTGGTGATTGGCGAGGCCGAGATCGACGAGTTTTTCGAGAAGCTCTCGGCGGGCGCGGCAGACTATGTACCGGAGAATGCTGGATGACGACGCGCCATTTCCTCGACCTCGCCGATGCCGGTGGCGATGCGCTCGCCGCCATGATCAACGACGCGCAACAGCGTAAGACGGCGCGTGCGGGCTGGCCCAAGGGCAAGCCCGATGCCGATGCGCCGCTTGCGGGCCGCGTGCTGGCGATGGTGTTCGAGAAGAACTCGACCCGCACCCGTGTCAGCTTCGACATGGCGATGCGTCAGCTCGGCGGCTCGGCGCTGATCCTCGATGCGGGCACTTCGCAGCTCGGGCGCGGCGAAAGCGTGGCCGATACGGCGCGCGTGCTGAGCCGCATGGCCGACGCGATCATGGTCCGCACCGACGATCACGCCAAGGTCGAGGAAATGGCCCGCTATGCCAGCGTGCCGGTGATCAACGGGCTGACCGACCAGTCGCACCCGTGCCAGATCGTGGCCGACCTTGTGACCATGGTCGAGCATGGCAAGGCGCTGCCGGGGCTTGAGGTCGCCTGGCTGGGCGATTGCAACAATGTGCTGAACTCGGTGCTGGAAGCGGCGGGGCTGATGAAGTTCAACGTCCGCATCGGCACCCCGGCAGAGATCGTGCCCGATGCTGGCTACGTCGCCAAGGCCCATGCAGGCGGCGCGCGCGTCGACGTGACGAGCGATGCCACCGAGGCTGCGCGCGGGGCCGATGTGATCGTCACCGATACCTGGATCTCGATGGGGCAGGCCCATGCGGAGGAGAAGCTGGCGCAGCTTGCGCCCTATCAGGTCGACGATGCGCTGATGGCGCAGGCGAAGGCCGACGCGATCTTCCTCCACTGTCTGCCTGCGCATGTGGGCGAGGAAGTGACCGAGAGCGTGTTCGAAAGCGCGCAGTCGGTCGTTTTCGACGAGGCGGAGAACCGAATCCACGCGCAAAAGTCTGTTTTGCTGTGGTGTTTCGGCCAGTTGGGGGCGGCGGCTTAACATCGGGCCCGGCTATTCCCATCTATAGCCGATGACTGACACCTCTGCTGTTCAAACTGAGACCGGTTTCGACACCGTCCTGCGCTTCATCCTGCCCGACCGCGATTGCCGCGGTCGGCTGGTGCGGCTCGGGCCGGTGCTTGACGAGATCCTCTCGGCGCACGACTATCCGCCGCCGGTGAAGCACTGCCTCGCCGAGGCGCTGGTGCTGACCGCGCTGATGGGCTCGATGCTGAAGGACGAGCAGGACCAGATGACCATTCAGGCGCGCTCGGAAGAGGGCCTGATCCGCCTGCTGGTGTGCGACTATCGCGATGGCGCGCTGCGCGGCTATGCCGAGGTCGCGCCCGATGTTCCGGCGCAGGTCGGGGCGAACCCCCGGCTCGAAACGCTGTTCGGCAAGGGCCACCTCGCCGTAACCTTCGACCTCGCCAGCACCGGGCAACGCTATCAGGGGATCGTGCCGCTCGAAGGTGAGAACCTGAGTGAGGCGATCGAGACCTATTTCGCGCAGAGCGAGCAGCTGCCGACGCGGGTGCGAACGGCGATGGCCTTCGGGCAGGACGGGGGGATTGCCGGGGGGATGCTGGTTCAGCATCTCGCCGACGGCGAGGAAGGGCGCGAACGTCTGCACGTGCGTTTCGACCATCCCGAGTGGGAGCATGTCTCGATCCTCGCCGACACGATTTCGCACGGCGAGCTGGTGGACCAGGCGCTGTCGATGGAGGCGCTGGTCTGGCGGCTGTTCCATGAAGAGCACGAGCTGCGCACCGATGGGCTTGTGCCCTTGCGCAAGGGCTGCCGGTGCTCGGCAGAGCACTACGCATCAATCCTCAGCCGGTTCGGGAAGGAAGAGCGGGCGGAAATGGCCAACGATGCGGGTGATATCGTGGTCGACTGCGCCTTCTGTTCGCGCGAGTTCGCAATACCGGGCATGCTGGATGAAGTATCATGACATATCGTATTAGATCGTGTTTGTTCACCCGGAGCAGGATATAGATGGTTCATGCGTAGGGTTCTGAAACTTGTAGCGATGGTGTCCGCAGGTGCAGCGGTGGGTTTGCCCGCAGCGGCGCAGGCGCCCGAGCTGGCTATGCTGGGTACGCTCGACAAAGGCGCCTGGACCGCCCGGATAAGGCCTGACGGGCCGACCGTGCGCCTGTGCGTGCGCAGCGGGCAGGAGTTCATCCAGATGCGCCATCGCCAGCTCAATTGCGATCGCTTTGTGGTCGATGATCGGGCGGGTGAGGTCACCGTGCAATACACCTGCCGTGGCCACGGTTATGGCCGCACCAGCATCCGGCGCGAGGGCAACCGGCTGGTGCAGATCCGCAGCCAGGGAACCGAGGACGGCAAGCCCTTCTCGATCGATGCCGAGGCACGCTACGCCGGAAGCTGCTGAACGAAGGGGGCTTGCTCCGGGGCGAGCACCGTCCTAGCTCCGCGCCATGACCTCCACCACCTCAGACACGGGCCAGAAGCAAGCGATCGTGCTGCTGTCGGGCGGCCTCGATTCGAGCCTGTCCGCCGCGCTCGCCAAGGAGCAGGGCTTCGCGATCAACGCCCTCACCATCGACTACAACCAGCGCCACCGCCGCGAGCTCGATGCGGCGCGCGCCGTGGCGCAGTCGCTGGGGGCGGAGCGGCACATCATCCTGCCGCTCGATCTGTCGCAATTCGGCGGCTCGGCGCTGACTGCCGATATCGACGTGCCCAAGGGCGGCGTGGCGGAAGAGGGGATTCCGATCACCTATGTCCCGGCACGCAATCTGGTGTTCCTGTCGCTGACCTTGGCCTGGGCCGAGGTGGTGGGCGCGAACGACATCTTCATCGGGGTGAATGCGCTCGACTATTCGGGCTACCCCGACTGCCGCCCGGAATTCATCGCCAGCTTCGAGGAGACCGCAAGGCTGGCCACGCGCGAGGGGCAGGAAGGCGAGGGCTTTCGCATTCAGGCCCCGTTGCAGTATTGGGACAAGGCGCGGATCGTCAGCGAGGCCCTGCGTGTGGGGCTCGATCTGTCGCTGACCTGGTCGTGCTATGACCCGCAGCCCGATGGCACGCCTTGCGGGTTGTGCGACAGTTGCCGGCTGAGAGCGAAGGGCTTTGCCGAGGCGGGCGCTCTCGACCCGGTGGCAAGCAGCGCGGCCTAGCCGTGAACGGCGAGCGCCTGAATCCGCCCGCGCGGGTGCCGGTCTATAACTGGTATGCGCTGGGCGTGCTGGCGCTGGTCTATTGCACCAATTTCATCGACCGGCAGATCCTGTCGATCCTCGCCAACGACATCAAGGCGGACCTCGCGATCGACGATGCCCAATTGGGCTTCCTCTATGGCACGGCCTTTGCGGTGTTTTACGCGCTGCTGGGCATTCCGCTGGGGCGGCTGGCCGATAGCACGCACCGCCTGCGCCTGCTGAGCTTCGGGCTGGCCCTGTGGTCGGCGATGACGGTGCTTTCGGGCCTTGCGCGCAACTATGCGCAGCTGGCCCTGGCGCGGGTTGGGGTCGGCGTGGGCGAGGCTTCGGCCAACCCTTGCGCCTATTCACTGATCGCCGACTGGTTTCCCGCCCACATGCGCGCGCGGGCCATCGCGATCTATTCGGCGGGGCTGTTTGTCGGCAGCGGTCTGTCGCTGTGGCTGGGCGGCTATATCGTCGAGGGCTGGAATGCGGCCTTTCCGATCGATCCGCCGCTGGGCCTGAGAGGCTGGCAGGCTGCGTTCATCGTGGTCGGCATGCCGGGGCTGGTGCTGGCCGCATGGCTCCTCACCCTGCGCGAGCCGGAGCGGGGTGCGAAGGCCGAATCCGCCGGAGCCTTTCGGACATTCCTCGGCCAATGCGCGCTGATCGTCCCGCCTTTCGCCGCCATCGGTGCGGCACGCGAAGGTGGCAGGGCGCTCGCGGTCAATCTCGCGGGCGCGGCCCTCATCGCGCTTATCTGCGCGGCGCTGGCGCTGTTGCTCGGCAATGTGGAGCAATTCGTGCTGATCGGCATTGCCTACTATGCCGTGTTCAGCTGGGTGAGCCACACCCGCCGCGCCGACCCGGAGTGCCACGCGCAGACCTGGGGCAGCGGCGCATTCCGCGCCATCGTCGGCGTCTATGCCTGCACGTCCTACGTCGGCTATTCGGTGACCTACTGGGCCGCGCCCTATGCCGAGCGGACCTTTGCGCTGGGCAAGGCCGAGCTTGGCTTGCTGATCGGCGCGCCCAACGCGCTGGGCGGGTTCCTCGGCATTCTCGCGGGCGGATGGGCTGCCGACGCCTTGCTGCGCTATACGGTGAACGGGCGGGTGCTGGTCGCCAGCGCGGCGGTTGTGCTGCCCGTGCCGCTGGTCCTGATCGGTTACACCACCGATAGTCAGACGCTGTTCCTGCTCTGCAATGTCCTCACCCAGCTTGCCACCGCCTCGGCGCTGGGGGCCTGCGCCTCCGCCAGTCAGGCGCTGGTGGACGAGCACATGCGTGGACGGGCCTCGGCACTGTTCCTGCTGGGGCCGACGCTGGTCGGCCTGTGCTTCGGCCCCTTTGCTGTTGGCCTCGTGTCCGAGCGGACCGGCGACCTCGGTCTTGGCGTGATGATGAGCCTGCTGGCGGCGATCCCGGCGGGCCTGTGCCTGCTCGCGGGCCTGCGGCTCTATCCCGCCGCCCTTGCGCACATCAGCCGCTAGAGCGGGGTGAGACTAGCCTGAGCCACTTTGCTCCCCTCCCTTTGGGGAGGGGCTGGGGGTGGGGGCTCGACGCTGGCTGGTGAGAACCCCCATCCCAACCCTTCCCCAAGGGGAAGGGCTTTGCGGGTCAATGCTATATCATCAGCCGCTAGGCCAGTATCCCCGCCGCCACGAGTGCCGCGACGAGCCCCGCAATCGCTGTGCGTGCCTCGCTGTCCTGCGTCGCGCCGCCGCTGGGCAGGGCGATGTCCGAGGCACGGCTCCAGCCACCGTCGAACAGGGCCTGCTGCCCCGCCGACTTGTCGTAGACCCGCATTCCGGTAAGCGGCGGCTGGAACAGCCAGTTCCCCGCCTGCCGACAGGCGATCTCGCCCGCATGGCCTGCCCAGTCACCTTCGGGCGTGTCCCCGAGAAGCCAGGCCTCGCCGTCGACCGGCGCGGCGGGCGGCGCATCCGCCGTACCCTCCACCGCGAGGTGCAGCAGCGCATCGAGCCGCGCGAGCGCCTCGTTGACGGTAAACTCCTTCTGCGCCTGCGCACTGAACAGGAACGGCAGGCCAAGGCGCGCGCTGGCGCTGGTGAACGTGATCGGGTCGGGCATAGGTCACCTCAAGCAAGGGTTGTGAGATAGAGCGGGTCGGAGCGGGCGCTGTTGCCGATCTGGCGCACCCACAGCGCTTTGCCGGAGTGCCCGGCGCGCAGGGCAGCCCAGTCGGGGGCGGAGAATTCGAGCATGGGTGCGGTCACTTCCCACAGGGCCTCGGGCAGCTCGGTATCGCCAAGGCCGACCACATAGCGTTCGAACTCCTCGGTGAGCGGCGGTTCGACCGTGCCGCTCCAGCTCCAGGCCCCGCGCGCGCGGCGGGTCCAGCTCAGCGTGGCGCTACCGTCGGCGGCCAGGGCCAAGCGCGGGTGGACCGGGACCAGCGGCCTCAGGGTCAGCCCGGCATTGGCGATCGTCGCCTCGGCGGGCATGTCGTCGGCGAGCCCGATGGCGGCGATGGCCTCGGCCGTGCCAAGGTCGGCGGTGGCAAGCCGGATCGGCCTCTCGTCGAGCAGGACCACATTCGCCCCTGCCGCCGTACCAGCGAATGCCGCCGCTTCGGTGCCGCCGCGCCCGCGCAGCAGCCCGGACAGCCGCCAGACCGCGCCGCCGACGCTTTCGGCATGGGCGAATTGCAGCAGCTCCGCGCCCACCAGCAGCCGGTTGGCGCCCGCGGCGAGGCTTTCGAGCGGGCGCGAGGCCAGTTCGAAATCGGGTGAGGCGAGGGTGATATCAAAGGTCGCCGTCCGGTCGATGATCGCCGGGTCGGCCGGTGGGAGCGGGCTTGAAAGCGTGCCGACAACCGCGCGTTGCCGTCCGGTGCCCCGGAGCGGCGACAGGCTGCCGCCGTGGTCGGCATAGAGCATGGCCCCGGTCCAGCCGCTGGTGCTGGAGCTGGCGGCGGCGATCACCTGCCGTTCGTCGCGCGAGCCGAGCCCGTCCCACGGCAGTTCGCTCGCCATCAGCACGGTTGGCGTGGCGACCTCGTCGGGCGTTTCGAGATTGCGGCCCGGATCGCCGATCGCCGGGGGGAGCGCCGCGCCCGGTTCGCGGGTCAGTTCGAGCTCGACGCCGGTGTCGCGCCATTCCCAGCTCTCCACCCGCCACTTGCCGGGGCGACCGGGCACGGCGACCACGGCGCCGGGGGCAATGCGGTCGTCAAGTTCGGCCATGCGCCATTGCAGGCGGTCGCCCGCCACGCCTTCACGGGTGGCCAAGGCCTCGATCAGGTGCAGCGCGGTGCCCGCCTGCAAGGCGCCGGGAAAGTCGATGACGGTGCTTTGGCCCGCGGGGGCCTGCCCGCCAGCGCGTTGCAGACCGGGCTGATAGTCGCGCGCCACATCGTAGTAGCGCATGGTCGAGGGCAGCTTGCTGTGATCGGTGCGGCGGCTCGACATCTGGCCATAGGCGCCGCCGAAACTCTCGTTGGCGGGGTCGACCACGGCCTCGGGCAAGGTCGCGGCGGGCGCGGCGGCAGGATCGCGCGGGCGGATCGCCAGCGGCCCCGCGCCGACATCGCAGGCCAGCGGATAGACCCGGTCAAGCAGTTCGAGCGACGCCAGCACCGGTCCGCCTTCATCCGAAAAGCCGCCCAGCCCCTCAAGCCCGCGGGTGATGGCGGCCTCGGCCTCCAGCGGCTCGAGCAGTTCGACGAGGCTTACCTCGCCGTCGTCGCTGGTGATCTCGAAGGCGAGCGTCGGGATGCGGTTGCCGAACTCGGCCAGTTGCAGGCTTTCGAACACGCAATAGGCGAGGCCCCGGAAGGCCGGACAAAGCGCGCCCTCGGCGCTCGCCAGCAGCGGATCGGGCTGCTGGTCGCCATAGCCCTGATGCACCCGCAGCATGCCGCCGACCTTGAGATCTCCCGCCGCACCGCGCAGCAGGCGGCCATCGGCCCAGATCCGGCCCAGGCGAGCAATCGGGCGGCTCGCCAGCGCCACCGCGAAGCTGCACGAATAGCTATAGGTCTTGACCGAGGGGCTGCTTTTGCCGCCGCCGGTGGTCTCGCTGGTTTCGACGAGGTCGGTCGCCCAGATCACGCTGCCTGCCGCGCGCATGGTGCCGAAATAGCGCGGGATCGGCGTGCCGTAGCTCGAACTGGTGACGGCCAGCTCCTTGAGGCGCGGGCCTTCGCGGCCGCCGGGCTTGAACACCGCGCGGTCGATCTGGTTGCCGAGCAGCGAACCGAGCGCGCCGCCAATCGGCCCGCCGAGCACGGTGCCGACCGTGGTGAGGATAAGGGTGGCCATGGTCAGTCTCCGCTTGGGGCCAGCCGCCAGTGACGCAGCAGCGGCCATTCGGCCGGGCGCGGGCCGTGGACGACCCGGCGCAGACCGGCATGGGCATGGACAAGGGTGCCGCCCTCGCCCGAGATGGCGAGGTGCAGTTGCGAGGGCGAGGGGCGCAGCGCGAGCACGTCGCCGGGTTGGAGCGCCTCTGCCACATCGCGCAGGCCTGAGCGGGCGAGCGCCGGGGCAAAGCCGGTGAGCGTGGTCTGGCGCAGGCGATAGGGCGGCAGCGGCCCGGCATCGCGGCCCACGGCGCGCAGGGCCAGCACCACCAGCCCGACGCAGTCCACGCCGAGGTCGCGGGACATGCCGCCGAGATGGAAAGGCACGCCCACCAGCGCCCGCGCAGCTTCGAGAAGCTGGTGCCCGTCCGCCATCATGCGCCCCCCGTGCCGTAGCGGGTGAGCAGGTCGTTGCCGGGCATGAACGGCTCGCCGCGAAAGTTCGCCGCATTGCCGAAGCGCGCGGCGCAGGTGGCGATCGTGTGGTCGCACGACTCGATCACCTCCGCGCGGTCCCCTGCCGCGAGCCCGGCAACGAGATCGCGGTCAAGCGTGAGTTCGGAGCCCGAGGCGGCCATGATCCGCATCGTGACGCCCGCCTGCGGCCCGTCGATCCAGCGCAGCCGCCCGCCGACGATCATCTCGCCTGCGGGTAGGCCGGTGCAGGTAATCGAGCCGGTTTCGCTATTGATCGTTGCCATGCGAACCAGATGGGTGAATCGCGCGAGGCTCAGCCCGCAGTCCCGGTCGCAGAAGCGGGCACGGCAGGTGGGGCTGGTGCGCGGCACGAGGTCGCGCTCGAACAGCGTCTTGGCCGATTGCAGGCTCGCCTCGAAGCTCTCGCCGTTCTCGCTGACGCTGGCGACCTCGCCCGCGAACAGGGCGCTGTGCTCAAGGCTCTCCCAGTCGACCACGCCCACCTCGATCACGGCGCCGTCATAGCGGCCCATCCTGAGGTCGGCGGGTGTGATTGCGCAATGCGAGAGGATGCCCTCCATCTCGACCAGCTCGCTCGACAGGTCGGCCGAGCGGCGGATCGACGAGGGGACCATCCCCGGCGCGGCCAGATGGCGGATTCCGGCAAACATGAGGTCGCGGTTGTGGCTGGTGAAGCCGAGCGCCACCCCGTCGCGGCGCATGATCCGCCAGTAGGTGGCCACGGTTTCGAGCGGCTGGGCGAAGAAGACCCGGCTCATGCGGCCTCCCGGATCTCGATCAGCGGCACCGAGGGTGCTTCCCCGGCGGCGAAGTTGCTCGCCGAGATATCGAGCCGGTCCTCGGCGAAGCGGACCGGCACGTCGAACAGGAACCCGGCGCGAATCTCGGCGCCTTCCGGCGCGGGGGCGGACAGGGTGATCCAGCCGCCCTCGTCATAGGTCCAGGCGCTGGTCGGGACATGATCGAGGCTGACCACGATCGAGGCAAGGCGCGGACGGGTGATCGGGCGGACCTGCGGATCGGCCCCCGCGCCATAGCGCTTGGCAAGCCGGAAGCGGACCGTCTCGCCATCGCCCAGGCCGAGCAGCTGGTCGCTGGCCGTGGGGGTGCCGGTCTGGCCGTTGGAGCTGAAGTCGAACGGGTCGGCGAGGCGAAAACCGCGCGCCGCCCCGCGCCGGGCGCGGAAGAATTCGAGCAGCACGCCAAGCTCCGCCTCGGAGCGGATGCCGGGGCCGACATCGTAGCGCAGGCGCGCGTCGCTCCAGTGGCTGTTGCGCCGCTCGAAGCCCGAGGCGGTGAGCGCCACCGAGGTCGAGAACTCCGGGCTGACCGCCAGATCGCGGCCCGGCGCGAGTGGATAGAGTAGGTCGTCGAAGGCTTGCATGGAGGTGTCCTCGCTGGAGGGAAGGCGGGTGTATCCGTCGCGCGCGACCTGCGGCAGCGCCCAGACGAACAGGCGATCGACGCCCCGCGCGCGGGCCTCGTCGAGGCCCCGGTCGATGCGCTGCCAGTAGCTTTCGGCATCGGCGGAATTGAGCACGAAGCCGGCCAGATAGTCCTGCACGTCGAGCGGATAGTGCAGGCGGCCCTGCACGGCGGCATAGGCGGCGCGGCGTGCGCCTTCGGCCCCGGCGGTGAGCCAGTCGTAGTCCTCGACCTGGAGCCGGTCATAGGCGGGCCAGGCCCAGCCCTCGGGCAGGCTGGCGCGGCGCAGTTCGGGGCGGGCCGGGTCCAGCAAGGTGGGCGTGAATACGAGCAGATAGACCGTCGCCGCGCCGCCCGCCGCAGTGCGGACATGGTCGCGCAGGGCGGCGGTGGAGGCGGCGAGGGTCGCTCCGGCCCAGTCGAGCAGGGCAAGCTGGTCGGCATCGAGCGGGGCGGTGAGGTCGGGGATCTCGGGCGCCGATCCGCGCGCGGCGATCACGGCGTCGTCATAGAGGCAGATGTGCCCGTCGAAGGTGAGCCACCACCAGGGCTCGCCGATCTGGAAGTGGACCGGCAGGCCCTCGGCCACCACCAGCGCGGTGAAAGCCCCGGCCACCGTGCGCAGGTAAGCCATCGCCGTGTCGTTCGCTGGCGAGAGCAGGGTCGAGGGAGGCTCCCACCCGGTCAGGGCGCGCGAGCCGTCATAGGCGCGCTGGCTCCATTCGGGCGGGCAGTGCTCGGCGAACAGCTCATACGACAGCGAGATAATCGGCTGGTAGTCGAGCCGCGCGCATTCGGCGAGGAAGGCGCGGTGCCATGCCGCGCATGGCGTGCACAGCTGCGCCGGCTCTGCCACCAGCAGCGTGCCGCCGGGCTGGCGGGCGAGCCGGTAATAGTGGCTCATCCCGACATAGTGGACGATCGCCCCGCGATAGCCGAGGCCGAGCGCATTGCGCAGCAGTCGCGCGGGGGTGAGGTTGTAGCTGTCGTCATAGGCCGTGGCCATGCCGACATCGTGCGGGGGCACCAGCACATCGCCCAGCTTGACCATCGCGCGGTGTCCCTCGCAGGTGATGCCGGTCAGCTCGACCCAGCCATTGGCGCGCGCGGGCAGCAGCGTGTGATCGGCGGGATCGTGGCCGGGCGGCACCAGCGAGATGAACATCCGGTCGATATCGGAGGGGTGGACCGCATCGCCGTCGGCCAGCCAGCCTTCGCGCAGCCCGGAAAAGGGCAGCACCACTGCGGCATCGTCGGGCGCGCCCTCGGCATAGTTCCACAGCCGCACATACCAGGTGCGCGCCGCGCCAGAGGCATCGCGCCCCTCGATGGTGAGCGTCGGCCCGTGGACCTGATCGAGTGCCACCACGCCTGCCGAGCGCCAGCGAAAGCGCAGGCTGGTGTGGGCATAGTCGCGGTCGGTGGCATAGGCGAGCAGGGGGTGATCGTAGCGGTCCTCGCTTTCCCAGATCAGCCCGGCGAGCGCGTCGCGGTGGTGGAACTCGCAGTCGATGCGCAGACCGTCGTGCGCGATGGTGGTGAGGCTCGCCATTCCGGGGCGGGGGAAGTCGACGGTCCAGAAGCGTGGATCGAACCGCTGGAGGTAGTCGAAGTCCTGTCCGTTGCGCTTGCGCGCCAGCCAGTATGCCATGTGGTTTCCTCCCTCAGGCGCCGCGCAGCGCGCGGGCCACGGCGCTGCCGACCTGGCGCGACGAGCGGCGCAGCATCGCCGGGCTATCGGTGCCGCGCGGA
>NZ_QXFM01000098.1 GCF_003584015.1 Aurantiacibacter xanthus | reverse complement strand
GGCTGACCGGTGCTGCCTGACGTGTAGATGAGATAGGCGGGATGCCTCGGGTCGAGCGGCGCGACGCGATCGGCGTCCATCGGCGCATGGTCAGGCGCGGCATCGAGACCGGCATCGTCGTCAATCGCGATCAGTGTGGCATCGGCCTCAGCCAGGCCTGTCAGGCGGTCGGCGAGCACGCGCGTCGTCAGCACAGCCTGCGGCCGCGCATCGGACAGCAGGAAGTCGAGGCGTTCGGCCGGCAGATCGGGATCGAGCGGAAGATAGGCGGCGCCCGCCTTCAGCACGCCCAGCACCGCCGTCACCATCTCGATCGACCGATCGAACGCCAGCGCCACCACTGTCTCGGGACCCGCGCCCAGCCCGATCAGGCGCCAGGCGATGCGGTTGGCTGCGGCCTCGAGCCCGGCATAGTCCAGCGATCGCTCCCCGTCCGTGAGCGCGATCGCCTTCGGCGTGCGTGCTGCCTGCGCTTCGAACAGCCCCGGCAGCGTTGCGGGTTCGGGCAGCGAGCGCCGAGGTCCCGCGAAATCCTCTGTCAGTCGGCTCGCTTCACCCGGCAGCAGCACGCTCAGCTTCGGCAACGGCTGGTCCGGGTCCGCCACACCCTGCTCCAGCACGCCGATCAGGCGCGCCGCCAGGCCCTCCGCGCTTGCCCGATCAAACAGCTCGGCGCTGTATTCAAGCTCGCCGCGCCAGGCTCCATCTTCTTCGGTGAAGGTGAAGCACAGATCGAACTTCGCCGTCGGCACGCTGACGGACAGGGGCTGCGTCTTCAGGCCGGGCGCTGCAAAGCTGCCCTCCGCCCCGCTGTTCAGCACCAGCATCGTCTGGAACAAGGGCTGGCGCCCCAGCACCCGCGGCGGGTCGAGTACCTCCACCAACCGCTCGAACGGCACGTCCTGGTTCATATAGGCGTCGAGGCACACTTCCCGGCTCCGCGCCACCAGCGCCCCGAAATCGGGATCGCCGCCAAGGTCCAGCCGCAGCACCAGCGTGTTGACGAAAAAACCCACCAGCGCCTCGAGAGCCGCATCGGCCCTGCCCGCTACCGCCGTGCCAATCGCGATATCCGTTCCCGCGCCAAGTCGGCTCAGAAGCGCCGACACGGCCGCGTGCAACACCATGAACGGGGTGGCGCCGTGGCCGCGCGCCAGCGCCTCAATCCGCGTTATCATATCTTCCGACAGGGCGAAGGGAACAGAGCCCACTGTCTGCAGAGGATGCACAGGGCGGGGACGATCCAGCGGGAGCATCAATTCCGCTGGAGCACCCGCCAATGCTGTTCGCCAATGGTTTATCTGGCGTCCTATCAGGCTTTCTGGGTCAGCCTCCTCGCCCAGCAGCGCCCGCTGCCACAGCGCATAGTCGGCATAGTGTACCGGCAGCGGATCGTAGTCCGGCGCCTCTCCGACCGCCCTCGCCCGATAGGCTTTCGCCAGATCATCCAGCAGCAGCCCCATCGACCAACCGTCGGTCGCGATGTGATGCACGACCAATGCCAGTACATGATCGTCCGGCCCCAGTTCCAGCAGCACCGCTCGCAGCGGCAGGTCACACGCCAGATCGAACGGCCGCGCCGCCTCGGCTGCCAGCATCGCGTCGACCGCGTCCGGCTCACAGATCCGCCGATCCAGCACGACATGTGCCTGTTCGAGCACCTCCTGGTAGGGCTCTCCGCCATCATCCTTCAGCAGCGTGCGCAGGCTCTCGTGGCGCATCACCACATCGTCCAGCGCCGCCGCCAGCGCCGCCACATCCAGCCTACCGGACAGCCGTGCCGCCAGAGGGATGTTGTAGGCCGCATCGGCTCCCTCCAGACGGTCCAGGAACCACAGCCGCGCCTGCGCGAACGACAGCGGCAAACGCGATGGCCGTTCTGTCGCCGTCAGGACATGGGTCGCCCGCGGCGCCTGCCGCACCCGCTCGGCCAGATCGCCCAGCCGCGGCGCCTCGAACACCGAGCGGATGCCCAGCACCCGGCCCAGCACGCTGCGCACCCGCGCCACCAGCCGCGCCGCCAGCAACGAGTGACCGCCAAGCGCGAAAAAGTCGTCCTCCGGACCGACCCGTTCCATGCCCAGCAGCTCGCCGACCAGGCCGCACAGCACCGCCTCTTCCGGCGTCCCCGACACGCCCCCGCGCACCTGAGGCCCCGGCGCAGGGAGCGCCTTGCGGTCCACCTTCCCGTTCGCCGTCAGCGGCAACGCGTCCAGCACCACAATCGCCGACGGAACCATATAATCCGGCAGAACCGCAAAAAGATGCCGGCGCAGCGCTTCCTCATC
>NZ_QXFM01000097.1 GCF_003584015.1 Aurantiacibacter xanthus | reverse complement strand
TACATATTGGATTCCGGGCTTGATCTGTGCCCGCCTGGTGTGGTGGGGGAGCTCTATGTGTCGGGCGCCGGGCTGGCGCGCGGATATCACGGCCGGCCCGGGCTGACCGCGTCGCGCTTCGTGGCGAGCCCGTTCGGGGACGGAGAGCGGCTCTATCGGACCGGCGACCGAGGCGCCTGGCGGTCGGATGGCCAGCTCGTCTATCACGGTCGCGCCGACAATCAGGTGAAGCTGCGCGGCTTCCGCATCGAGCCGGCGGAGATCGAGGCGGCGCTGCTCGACCAGCCCGAGGTGGCGCAGGCCGCAGTGGTGGTACGCGGCACGGACGCTGATGCGCGCCTCGTCGGCTATGTAGTGGTGGCCCCAGGCACGGACATAGACGTGACAGTGCTGCGGACCCGCCTCGCCGGGCGGTTGCCGGGCTACATGGTGCCCGCCGCGCTGGTCGCGCTGGATCGCCTGCCGCTGACGGTCAATGGCAAACTGGACCGGACGGCGCTGCCCGAGCCGGCAGTGGTCGTGGCCGCGCACGTGGCGCCGGCCACGCCCGACGAGGTGACACTCTGTGCGATCGTCGCCGAGCTGGTCGGTGCCCCCCGGGTCGGGATGGAGGACAACTTCTTCCATCTCGGCGGTCACTCACTGCTGGCGGTGCGCCTGGTCGCCCGCCTGCGCGAGCGCCTCGACCGAGATGTCTCCGTCCGCATGGTGTTCGAGCATCCCGTTCTCCAGAACCTCGCCAACGCCATCGCAAGGGCGGCAGAGGCGAAGGATCACCTGACTGTTCAGCAGCGCCCAGCCGAATTGCCGCTTTCCTTTGCCCAGCGGCGCGCTTGGCTGCTCAACGAGATCGAGGGCGAAGGTGCCTACAACGTTCCGATACTCTGGCGCCTGACTGGTCCGCTGGACATCGCAGCTTTGCGGGCGGCAATGGGAGATCTGGTTGCGCGCCACGAGGTGCTTCGCACCAGGATCGTCCAAGGAACTGGAGAGCCGATCCAGCGCGTCCTTGGCGCCGATGAGGCGCACCCCCACTTTCGGCTCGTCGTAAGCGACGAGGCCGGCAGCGGATCGTTGATCGAGGCGGAAGTCGCGCGCGGCTTCAACCTCGCATCAGACGACCCGCTACGAACGACACTTATTGAGCTGAAGCCGCGCGATCATTTGTTGCTGCTCGTCCTGCATCATGCGGCGGCGGACGGCGCATCGATAGTGCCGTTGCTGTCTGATCTGGCTCAAGCATACGCAGCGCGGTTAGATGGGCGCACACCCCAGTTCACGCCGCTCGAGGTGAACTATATCGACTTCGCGCTTTGGCAGCGCGCACGCCTGAACGAGGCGACCGAAGCGGAGCAAGTGGCCTATTGGTCTGCAAAACTTGCCGCTTTGCCAGATGAGATCACCCTGCCGGCGGATCGCCAGCGTCCAGTACAACCGAGCTACGCCAGCGGGGCCGTTGGTATTAAGATCGCGCCGGACACTACTCAACGACTCCGCCGACTCGCCGGCGAACAGAACGCGACCCTATTCATGGTGCTCGAAGCAGCGCTGGCTGCGTTGCTGCACCGTCTTGGCGCCGGCGATGACATACCTATCGGCGCGGCGTCGGGCGCACGCAAGGATAGTCGCCTTGACGCTCTAGTCGGCTTTTTCGTCGATACGCTTGTCCTGCGTAACGATTTGAGCGGCAATCCAGACTTCGTGGATTTGCTCGCACGCGTGCGAGAGACCTGCATCGACGCCTATGCCCACGATGCACTCCCGTTCGAGCGGATCGTCGAGGCGCTGGACCCGCCGCGTCTTGCAGGCCGTCAGCCGTTATTCCAGACCATGTTGAGCCTCGAGACTGGCCAATCCGCCAAGCTCGATATGCCGGGCCTCACCGCCACGCCAGAGACAGTCCTTGTCTCTGGACAATCGAAATTCAGCCTGTCTTTCGAATTTCGGGACGACGGCGATGCCCTGACCGGTCGGCTGGAGTACAGCGCCGATCTGTTCAATCGTTCGACGGCGGAAGACCTACTGGCACGGCTCAGCCGATTGCTCGAGCAGGTCAGTCGCGACGCCAAAGTTCAGCTTTCGCGGCTGGACATTCTTTCCGAGGAGGAACGACGGAAGCTGACGGACGGGGACGCCGCTGGCGAAGCTCAAGCGCCGGAGGTATTGCTCGGTGAATTGCTCTTGGCGCAGATTGTAGCAAAGTGCGAGGCACCCGCTATCCGATGCGGCGACCAGGTCTTGAGCTACTCGAAATTGGGAAACAAAGCCCATCGGCTTGCTCGTCTGCTGATTGCTGAAGGTGTCTACCCGGACGATCGGGTCGCAGTGATGCTCGACAGTTCGATCGAGCACGTCGAAGCGGCGGTAGCCGTTCTTCAGGCCGGCGGCGCATATCTGCCGCTGGGTGTAGATTTGCCCGAAGAACGACTGAATTTCCTCCTTTCGGACGCGAAGCCCGCGCGGATAATTACTTCGGCACAGTTCGCGACTCGTCTGCCTTCGGAGTTCCGTTCACAGGTCGTCTGTCTCGATGAGCCTGATACCCACTGTCGTCTCGCCACATTTTCGCCAGAGCCGCTTACCCAAGCGGAGCGGCGTGCTCCCCTCCGCAACGCCCATCTTGCCTATGTGATCTACACTTCGGGCAGTACTGGGCGCCCAAAAGGCGTTGGCATCAGCCACCGCAGCATCGTCCACTATGTGGATCATGTGGCTCGGGAGATCCTGGACGACGTCGCGGTCACTATGCCGTTGTTCACGGCGTTGGGCTTCGATCTCACACTCACAAGCATACTGGTTCCGCTGTGTTGCGGAGGGGTAGTTGATGTTGTTCCGCCTATGGACGCGGAAGCGGCTCTGGCGTCGGTCTTCGCACCGGACGCCGGATTCAGCGCCGTCAAACTGACACCGTCGCATCTGTCCATGCTGACTGGTCTGCCCGCGGGAATATCACCCATCCGGGTGGCGATTGTCGGCGGTGAGGCCCTGACCCAAAGCCAGGTTGATCTCCTGAGAGCGCGCTGCCCCGGCATCCGCATCGTCAACGAATACGGCCCGACCGAAGCCACCATCGGCTGCATCGCAGCGACGGTGGAGGGGGCGGACATGGCAATCGGGCGACCTTATCCGAATGTCCGCGCCTATGTGCTCGACGAGCGGCTGTGCCCCTGCGCGCCCGGCGTCGTTGGCGAACTCTATGTGGCTGGCATCGGATTGGCGCGTGGCTATCACGGCCGTCCCGGCCTGACGGCGACCCGGTTCATCGCCAGTCCATTCGTAGCCGGCGAGCGTCTCTATCGTACCGGCGACCGCGTGATCTGCCGCCGCGATGGCGTGCTGGACTATCAGGGCCGTACTGACGATCAGGTCAAGATTCGGGGCGTGCGAGTGGAGCCCGGCGAGGTCGAGGCCGTCCTTGCTGCCCATCCGGATGTTGCGCAAGCAGCCGTGCTGGCCGTGACAGAGCACGGCGGGGGACTGCGGTTGGTCGCTTTTTTGGTCGCACGACCGGACAGACGAATCGAACCGGACAATTTGCGCGCAGCGTTAGCCCGACAATTGCCCGATGCCATGATGCCGTCAGCATTCGTTCCGATTGATGCCTTGCCGCTGACCCGAAATGGCAAGATCGACAAGGCTGGGTTGACCGGCATGGCTATTCCGCCTCGCGTTCAGACAGATGACGTCACACCTTATGTGGCGCCGCGCACGCCCGAAGATCACACGCTCTGCACAATTGTGGCTGATCTCCTCGGTCTGCCGCGTGTTGGCCTGGCCGATGATTTCTTCCGCCTTGGAGGACATTCGCTCCTTGCAGCTCAACTGGTAGCGCGGGTGCGCGAGACGACCGGACGTGCGCTCTCTTTGCGGGCCGTGTTCCAATACTCCGTGCTTGCGAGGTTGGCCGAACATCTGGCCACTCTCGCCGAGGACACAGCCGCGCCCCAGCCGTTGCTCATCGATCGAGACAGTGCTTTCGATCCTTTTCCACTTACGCCAGTCCAGCAGGCTTATTGGTTCGGACGACAGCAACTTGTCGCACTCGGCGAAGTCGCCTGCCATGTTTACGCCGAACTTGTCGTCCGCAATCTGGACTTGCCGCGTTTCACGGCGGCCTGGCGTACGGTCATCAACCGGCACCCGATGCTGCGAGCGGTGATCGCGCCGGACGGGACCCAGCGGATTCTCCAAAGTGTGCCGCCCTTCGTCATCCAATGCGCGGATTATGCCGATGTGTCTCAAGATGCGGGGGAGGCGGCGGCAGCCGTTACCCGCGAGGCGATGTCGCATCAGGTGCTGCCTACCGACCGCTGGCCGCTGTTCGACGTCCGCGTTACGCGCCTGAGCGACGATGACTGGCGGGTGCATCTCAGCATTGATGCGCTCATTCTTGACGGTGAAAGCAACAACCGCCTCCTGCAGGAAGTATTCGATGAATATAGCGGACGCGTCGGATCACATCGGGATCAGCCTGGGGAGGCGACCTTCCGCGATTACGTGCTGGCGACCGCGCAGCCGGATCCGGCGACTATGGAGGCCGAGGCTTATTGGGATGCGCGACTGCCCAGCTTGCCGCCCCCGCCGAACCTGCCGTTGGCGGTCGAACCCGGCGCGCTCGCCGACGGCCGATTCTCGCGCCTCCATGCCCGTATCGATGCGTCACAGTGGAGCAGCCTGAAACAGCGCGCAGCTGCCCGGGGACTCACCCCGTCCAATGTGCTCATGACCGCCTATGCTGAAGTGCTCGGTACATGGGCCGCGTCGGACGACTTCACTTTGAATCTGACGGTTGGCGACCGTCGGCCCCTCGCGCCCGAGGTGGCGGACATGCTGGGTGTGTTCACCAATCTCGTGCCCTTGGAAATGCGGGCGGTTCGAACCGGGACTTTCACCCAGCGCGCGCGCGCCCAGCAGCGGCAATTGGCAGTCGATCTCGATCATCGCGCGTTCAGCGGCGTAGATGTGCAACGCCGGATCGCCGCGCGGGCGGGCGATCCGGCTGCGGGCCTGCTGCCGATTGTCTTCACCAGCGTTCTCGGCGAAGCGCAGGTCGAACTGCCGGAAGACGTCGTCGACGTCATTCATGGCATTACCCAGACTCCGCAGACATGGCTCGACAACAAGGTTTTCGAGGTGGGCGGAACGACGTTGGGCATCGATTGGGATGCGCCACTCGCGCTGTTCCCCGAAGGTCTGCTTGAGGCCATGTTCGAGGCCTATGTCGGCCTGCTGCAAACCTTGGCCGACGATGAGGCGGCGTGGGACGAGGTTGAACGAACGCTGTTGCCACTTGCCCAAAGTGACCTGTTCGACGCCGTCAACGCCACCGCTGGCCACTTGGGGGATGAACTGCTGCATGAGCCGGTACTTGCCGCTGCACAGGCGAACCCCGGCGCTGTGGCGATCATCGCCGATGGGCGGTCTTATGACTTCGCCTCGCTCTACGCCGCAGTTCAGCATCAGGCGGCACGGCTACGCGCGGTTCTGTCCGACGAAGATGCGCTGGTCGCAGTTGTCATGGAAAAGGGACCGGAGCAAATCGTCGCGGTTCTCGCGGTTCTTGCTGCGGGACGGGCGTTTCTTCCCATCAGTGCCGGGCAACCGGACGCGCGCATTGCGACGATTCTGTCTGAATCCGGCGCGCGCATCGGTCTGACCCAGACCCGTGTCGAACGGGGCCGCGCCTGGCAGGAGGCAATCACTCTGCTCGATGTGGAGATGGACGCGCCCGTCTCAGAGCCTTCGGCGTCAGAGACCCGACCGGTGTCGGCGGACGATCTGGCCTATGTAATTTTCACATCCGGCAGCACCGGCAAGCCCAAGGGTGTCGCGATCAGCCATCGCTCTGCCCGCAATACCTTAGCGGACCTACATGAGCGGCTCGGTTTGAGCGGCTTGGACCGCGTATTGTGGGTTTCGTCGCTCGAGTTCGATCTGTCGATCTTCGACATTTTCGGCGTGCTGGCTGCGGGTGGGGCGATCGTGGTTCCGAAGGTCGATGGGCAGCGCGATCCGATCCTTTGGGCCGAGGCCATCAAGCAGGACGGGGTGACGATCTGGAACTCCGCGCCTGCGCTGGCCGACCTTTTGATGACGGCAGCAGGTGATTCGGCTTCGGCTTTGATCGGCGGGCTCCGAATCGTGATGCTTAGCGGCGACTGGATTCCGGTTGCCTTGCCGCCGCGACTGCAAGAGGCGGCGCCCGACGCACGATTGCTCAGTCTGGGCGGCGCCACTGAAGCATCGATCTGGTCGATTCTCCACCCGATCGATGCCACCGACGCAGCGCGCCCGTCGGTCCCCTATGGCATGCCGCTGCGAAACCAGCGCTTCCACGTCCTCAAGCCCGATTTCTCGCCTTGCCCGATCCACGTTCCCGGCAAGCTGTTCATTGTAGGCGATGGCCTGGCGCACGGCTACTGGAACAATCCGGGCGAAACCGCCGCCCGCTTCGTGCAGCATCCCGCCACCGGCGAGCGGCTTTACGACACCGGCGATCTGGGCCGCTACATGCCGAACGGCGAGATCGAGTTTCTCGGCCGCGAGGACAGCCAGGTCAAGTTACGGGGTTTCCGCATTGAGCTGGGCGAGATCGAGGCTCAGCTCTGCGCCTATCCACAGATTGTTAGCGCCGCAGCAGCACTGACGGGCGACAACGACCGCACGCGCCGGATCGTGGCCTACGTCACCCTCGAGCAGCCTGACGCCAGTGGGCGCGGAACCGGCGAGATGACCGATCTGCGCTCGCATGCCGCATTCGTGCTCGAACAACGTGGGTTGCCCGATGCTGGCGATCCACAGGCAGCTTTTGCGCTGCCCGATGGCCTGATCGAAGAACAGGAACGGTCCGGCTTCCTGGCACGGCAGAGCTACCGCCGTTTCGCTCAACGGCCCATCGAGGCGGCGATGCTTGGCGCTTGGCTGGGCGTGTTGCGGGCTGTCCCGGCTAAGAACGCGGCCTTGCCCAAGCGGCGCTACCCATCCGCCGGCGGTCTCTATCCCGTGCGCCTCTACTTGCTGGTCGGGGAAGGCGCAATTGCTGGGCTTGATGAGGGAGCCTATGTTTACGACCCAATTGGCCACGCGTTGAACCCCGTCGGGGACCTCGCCTTGGAACCGCATCTGTTCGACGGTGTGAATCGCGGCATCTCCGACGAAGCCGCTCTGGCGATCGTGATGGTCGGACACCTTCCAGCGATCGCGCCGCTCTATGGCGACTGGGCGCGCGATGCGTGTCTGATCGAGTCTGGTGCCATAGGGCAGCTGCTAGCCGAAAAGGGGCCGGCGCTGGGCATGGGCAGTTGCCTGATCGGTGGATTCGATGCGGACGGATTGCGGGCGGGCCTGCGGCTCGCCGACTCCCAGACCGATTTGATCTTGGGAGGGATGCTGGCCGGTCCGATCGATCCGGTGCAAACCGAGTCCTGGAGCCCCTATGCGCCGCCGTCGTTGGGCCCCCATTTTGATGAGGAAGCGCTGCGCCGGCATCTTTTTGCGGTTCTGCCGGATTATATGGTTCCGTCGGCGATTGTGGTGCTGGACGCGTTGCCGCTGACGGCGAACGGGAAGGTGGACCGCAAGGCGCTCCCTGCGCCGGGGCCTCAGGTGCGCGGGGGCGTGTCGGGGACGCCGGAAGAGGCGGTGCTGTGCGGCCTGGTCGGCGAGCTGCTGGGCATGGAACGGGTCGGTCCGGAGGACGACTTTTTCGCGCTTGGCGGTCACTCGTTGCTGGCGGCGCGGCTGGTGGCGCGGGTGCGCAGCGTGCTGGGCCGGGTGCTGGGCATCCGCTCGGTGTTCGAGGCGCCGCGGCTGGGCGATCTGGCCGAGCGGGTGCGGCAGGCGCCGCGGGCGACCCATGTCCTGACGGCGACAGAACGGCCATCGCGTTTGCCGCTGTCGTTCGCGCAGGCGCGGCTGTGGTTCCTGGACCGTCTGGAGGGAGCCGATGCGGCCTACAACATCCCTCTGGCGGCACGGCTGTCCGGTAGGCTGGATGTGGCGGCGCTGGCGGCGGCGCTGGACGATGTGGTGATGCGCCACGAGAGCCTGCGCACGCTGCTGAAGGATGATGGCGGAGAGCCCTACCAGGAGGTGCTCGAACAGGCACATGTCGTGCTGGATCGGCGGATCTGTGAGCCGGACGCGGTCGACGCGATGCTGGCAGCCGAGGCGGCGCGGCCGTTCGATCTGGCGTGTGACCTGCCGCTGCGAGCGGTGCTGCTGGAACTGGGGCCGGACGATCATGTACTGGCATTGGTCGTGCATCACATCGCGACCGACGGTTGGTCGATGGGGCTGCTGCTGGATGATCTGGCGAAAGCCTATCGGGCGAGGGCGGTCGGAGAGGCGCCGGACTACGATCCGCTGCCGGTACACTATGCCGACTATGCGCTGTGGCAGCGGGCGCTGCTGGGCGAGGAGGCTGACCCAGAAAGCCTGATAGGACGCCAGATAAACCATTGGCGAACAGCATTGGCGGGTGCTCCAGCGGAATTGATGCTCCCGCTGGATCGTCC
>NZ_QXFM01000008.1 GCF_003584015.1 Aurantiacibacter xanthus | reverse complement strand
CGAGCCGCTGGCCGCGCTCGATCTGGCGCATCAGCTGCGCCTGTTGCGGGTGCTGCATGCTGCCGCTGCCGATGGCTGCGGGGTGGTGCTGGTGCTGCACGATCTCGCGCTGGCGATGAACCATGCCGACCGGGTGATCGTGCTCGACAACGGCAGGATCGCTGCCAATGGCGCGCCCGAGGAGGCGCTTTCCAGCGCGCTGCTGGCGCGGGTCTGGGGGGTGGACGCGCGCTGGATCGGCGAACCGGGCCAGCGCGCGCTCACAGTGCTGCGTTAGGCGACGCAGCCGTTCATTGCCGCGCGCTTACTGCGAGGCGGCGTCACCGGTCAGACCGAGCGATTCGAGCAGCGGGCCGACCTGCGGGTCATGCCCGGTGAAGTCGCGGTACATCTGCTCGTAGCTCTTCGAGTGGCCCTGTCCGAGGAAGGTGGCGCGGATGTGGTCGCCGTTGGCGCGGGTCATCCCGCCGTGGTCCACCACCCAGGCATAGCCGTCCTTGGCCAGCATGTTGGTCCAGGTGTAGCTGTAATAGCCCGCCTGATAGCCATGGCCGAAGATGTGCCGGAAATAGGGCGTGTAGTAGCGCGGCGGCACCAGATCGGTGCGCAGGCCCAGACTTTCCAGCGCCTCCCGCTCGAAGCCGACCACGTCGCTCGGCGCCTCGCCGGGGGCGAGCGAGTGCCACTTCATGTCGAGCAGCTGCGCGGTGAGCAGCTCGCCGAAGTCATAGCCCTGGTTGAACTTGCTGGCCCGGTCGATCGCCTCGACCATCTCCATCGGGATCGTCTCGCCGGTCTGCCAGTGCTTGGCATAGTTCTGCAGCACTTCGGGCACGGCGGCGAAGGGCTCGTGGAACTGGCTCGGGAACTCGACCCAGTCGCGCGCGGTGTTGGTGCCCGAGAGCGACGGATACTGCTGGTCGGCAAACATGCCGTGCAGCGCGTGGCCGAATTCGTGGAAGGTGGTCGTCACGTCGTCCCAGGTCATCAGCGCGGGCTGGCCGGGAGCGGGCGGAGCCACGTTGAGCGTGTTGGCGATCACCGGCTTAAGGCCCAGCAGATTGCTTTGCTCGACGAAGTTGTTCATCCACGCGCCGCCGCCCTTGCTGTCGCGCTGGAACGGATCGAAGTAGAACAGCGCCAGTTCGCTGCCATCGGCATCGAACACGGTGTAGACGCTGACGCCCTCGCGATAGACGGGGATGTCGGTGCGCTTTTCGAAGGTCAGGCCATAGAGCTTGTTGGCCATGAAGAACACGCCGTCTTCGAGCACGCGGTCGACCACGAAGTACTGCTTGATGGCCTCGTTATCGAGGGCATAGCGCTCTTGCCGGATCTTCTCGGCATAGTAGGGCCAGTCCCACGGCTGGACGGTGAAGTCGCCGCCTTCGCGTTCGATCATGGCGTTGATCTCGGCGGCTTCGCGCTCCTGCGTGGCGCGCAGGGCGGGGACCATCTCTTCCATGAAGCCGATGGCGCGCTCGGGCGTGCGGGCGAAGCGGTCGTACATCTGCCAGGTGGCATAGTCGGGCGTGCCGAAGATGCGCGCGATCTGTGTGCGCAGATCAACCACTTCGCGGATCATGGCGACCGTGGACTTGTCACCGCTGTAGTTGCGGGTCGAGTTGGCGCGGTAAAGCCGCTCGCGCGTGGTGCGGTTGTTCAGCTGCGAGAGCAGCGGGTGCGAGGTGGTGTTGGTCATCGCCAGCACATATTTGCCGGGCATCCCGGCGGCCTCGGCAGCAGCGGCGGCGGCGGCGATCTGGCCGTCGGACAGGCCCGACAGTTCCTCGACCGTATCGACCGTCAGCGCGGCGCCGGCCTGGCCTTCGGTGATGCGCTGCGGGATCTGCGCGCCCAGCTCGGACAGGCGGCCGTTGATCTGCTTCAGCTCGGCCTTGGCCGCATCGGAGAGCAGCGCGCCATTATGCACGAAATCGGCGTAGGTGATTTCGAGCAGCATCGCGTCTTCGGCCGTCATGCTCATGGCCGCGCGGTTGTCGTAGATCGCCTTCACGCGGGCGAACAGTTTGGGGTTGAGATAGATCGCGTCGCTGAGCGCGGCGCGCTGCGGGGCCAGCGCCTCGTCGGCAGCGGCGAGCGTATCGTTGATGTCGGCCGAGACCTTCTGGTCGAAGGCGGCGGTGGCGCGATCGTAGACCTGACCCGTGCGCTCCATCGCGACGATGGTGTTGGCGAAGGTGGGGGCGGCCGGGTTGTTGGCGATCTGGTCGATCTCGGCGAGCTGGATCGCAATCGCCTCTTCGATGGCCGGCTGGTAGTCGGCATCGCTCAGCGCGGTGAAGTCGGGCGCGTGGAAGGGCAGGGTGCTCAGCTCGGCAAAGGCGCTGGTGGCTTTGGGAATGGCGGGCGCGGCGGCAACATCCATGGGGGCACTATCCGGAGTGGTGGCACAGGCGGCGGTCATAAGGGCCAGCATGGAGCTGGCAAGCAAACGCGTTTTCATGGGGTTGCGTACCTCGATCTGGGGGATTCATTTCGTTTGAAACCGAAGTCATAGCAGGGCGAGGCTGGTGGGCAAGGGGGTGGCAAGGCATCAATTGCGATAAATTCGA
Source organism: Aurantiacibacter xanthus (assembly GCF_003584015.1). GTDB lineage: Bacteria > Pseudomonadota > Alphaproteobacteria > Sphingomonadales > Sphingomonadaceae > Alteraurantiacibacter > Alteraurantiacibacter xanthus. The sequence goes on along the minus strand of NZ_QXFM01000008.1, from coordinate 1,505 downwards.
ATCTTGCATTCGGCCCGAAAAAGCATATCGCTTTCACAGTAAAAGAGGGTCGTTAACTTTTGGCTGCAAATAGAATTCGGGTCGCGATCTTTATGGGGTCGGCGATTTTTCTGCTGTGCGGGGCTGCGCATGCCGTTGCGCAGGATTCTTCTCAGGCTGCAGCTGAAAATGCTGCAGCGGCGCCATCGGTGGGCAGCCAGCAAGTTCGCCAGCTCACCCCGGCGCAGCTTTTTGCCTTTGCCGGAGAGGCGTCTGATGCCGGCGATTACACGGCAGCCGAGACTGCCTACCGCGCGCTGGCGACCAACCCGGACATTGAGCTGCGAACCGAGGCGCGCTTCCGCCTGGCGCTGATGCTGGCCGACAAACAGGGCAGGTTCGAGGCTGCCGCCGTGTTGTTGCGCAACATTCTCGACGACAAGCCCGATGCCGCACGCGTGCGGGTCGAACTGGCGCGGATGCAGGCGACGCTCGGCCATTTCGGCGATGCCCAGCGCGAAATCCGCGCGGCACAGGCAGCGGGCTTGCCGCAGGAGGTCGAGCAACTGGTGCGGTTCTATGCCGCGGCGCTGGCGGCCAGGAAGCGCGTAGGCGGCTCTTTCCAACTCGCGCTCGCGCCCGACAGCAACATCAACCGCGCCACCCGCTCCGACACGCTTGAAACCGTAATCGGCAATTTCGATCTCGACCAGGATGCCCAGGCGACCTCGGGCGTCGGTCTGGCGCTGCGCGCGCAGGCCTATTTTCGCGCCCCGTTATCTTCCAGGGCCGACCTGCTGATACGGTCGAGCGGGCAGGCGCGCTTTTACGGCAAGGATCAATTCAACGACTATGTCGGATCGCTCGAGGCCGGGCCGCAATTCACCTGGGGTTCTCAGCGGCTCTCGCTTGCCGCATTGGTGAGCCATCGCTGGTTCGGCGGCAAGTCCTATACCACCGGCTATGGCCTTTCGGCCGAATGGCAGAAGCCGGTTTCGCGTACTACCCGGCTCACACTGGATGCGGTCGCGATTGAAACCGACGACCTCCTGAGCGATCAGCGCGATGCGCGGCGCTATTCGCTGGGCCTGAGCATGGACAAGGCTGTCAGCGCGCGCTTCGGCGGCGGGGTGCGCCTTTCGGGTTTCCGGGAGGTGGCACGCGATCCGGGTTACTCGCTCGCCAGCGGCGGGGCCGATGTTTACCTGTTTCGCGAGTTTGGCCACACGACGCTGGTGCTCAACGCCGGTTACGACCGCACCGAGGCCGACGCGCGCATCCTGCTTTATCCGCGCAGGCGTATGGACGGCCGCTTCGAGACGGGGATCTCAGGCACCTTCCGCGCCTTGCGCGTGGGCGTCTTCGCGCCGCTGCTTTCGGCGCGCTACGAGAAGAGCAATTCGACCATCGAACTTTACGATTACAGCCGCGTGTCGGTCGAACTCGGCATTACGGCGGCATTTTGACAGGGGATCGGGAAATGAAAAATTCGCACCTTATGGCAGGCGCCAGCGCGCTGATGCTGG
>NZ_QXFM01000096.1 GCF_003584015.1 Aurantiacibacter xanthus | reverse complement strand
ACTGCTCGACGATCCGGATGATCTCGAGCTTCTCGGATGCGGGATATCTCATTCGTCGTCGCCCCCATCCGCGATCATGCTTTTTTTGAGCAGACGGTTTTCGAGCGTCAGGTCGGCCACGCATTCCTTCAGGGCACGGGCTTCGCGGCGCAGGTCCTGCACCTCGCCGCTGGTCGCGGCACGAGCCGTGTCACCCGCCAGGCGCCGCTTGCCCGCTTCCATGAACTCCTTCGACCAGGTGTAATACAGGCTCTGGGCAATGCCTTCCTTGCGGCATAGTTCGGCAATGCTGTCTTCGCCACGCAGCCCATCGAGCACAATGCGGATCTTGTCTTCGGCCGAAAAATGCCGCCGGGTCTGCCGCCGGATGTCCTTCACCACCCGCTCAGCAGGGGCCTTGGCAGGCGATTTTTTCAAGGAGTGTTGGGGCTTCATCTTCGTTCCTTCGTCACTACGACGAAGCCCCAACACTCCTTAATTCACAACCTCAAATCTGTGCCATTGGCGCTGACGGGGAACAGACGATTGCGGGCGCCGTTCGGGGCATCGCCTACGTGTTGCGGGCCTGCGCACCGCCCGATGGCGTGGACTGGCTTACCACGCTCGCACACCGGATGACGAACACCGCGAAGCCGTCACGTCCCAAACTGCCGCGCATGGTTCGGATAGGCAGCATCATTCTGCTCTCCGACAGGCTGATGGACATCGGCCTCGAAAAACTGCGGGTCGGCCGCCGCAGCGGCGCTCCGATCTATCGCGACGGTTTGCTCATCGGCTTGCTCATCCACCGCCCGATGCGTCGCCGCAATCTCACGGACCTGCGGATCGGCCATAACCTGTTCGTCGATGACTTCGGCATCAGGATCACGATCCCGCGCAAAGAGACCAAGAAGGGGGTTCCCTTCGACGGTTATGTTCCCAAGCGGCTCGAAGAGGCGACATTCACCTATCTCGATCGGGTTCGACCTGTCCTGCTCAAGAACGATATTCCTGACGAGGGCTGGCTCTGGGTGGGGCGCCGAGGCAGGCAGGTGACGGCTGATCAGATCAGCACGCGCGTTACTCGCATCATGCGGGAGCACTTCGGAAGAGACCTCTCGCCGCACCTGTTCCGCGATTGCGCGGCCACCGAAGCTGCCCTTGAGCGCCCGGAGCTTATCGGCATTACGAAGCATGTGCTCGGCCATATGACGCTGGCTTCGAGCCAGAAATTCTACAATCAGGCGACCAGTTTCACCGCCTTCTCCCGCCACGCCGACGTAATTCGCAAGCTGCGGGGAGAAGGATCATGACCCGCGCGGCCATTTACGTCAGAGTATCGACGGCCCGCCAGGCCGAGCGCGACCTGTCGATTCCCGACCAGATTGCCCAGTGCCGCACATGGTGTCAGCGGCAGGGTGTCGAAGTGGTCCAAATCTTCTCCGAGCCGGGGGCGTCCGCGCTCGACGAGGATCGGCCGGTTTTTCAGGAGATGATCCACACGGCGAAGCGCACAGACAAACCCTTCGATCTCGTGGTCGTGCATTCACTCAGCCGCTTTAGCCGGGACTCGCTTCACTCGGAACTCTACATCCGCGAATTGCGGAAGGCCGGGGTGGAACTTGTCTCGATCACTCAGGACGTCGGCCAGGACCCGACCGGCGAGATGTTCCGCAAGCTGTTGCACATCTTCGACGAGCATCAGAGCCGGGAAACCGCCAAGCACGTCCATCGCGCCATGCTGGAGAATGCCCGACAGGGCTTCTGGAACGGTTCACGACCGCCTTACGGCTATGGCGTCGAGATCGCTGAGCGGCGAGGCAGCAAGGATAAGAAGGTGCTGGTCGTAAACGACGCCGAGGCGCGCGTCGTTCGCATGATCTTCGACATGGCCGCAGGTGTGGAAGGCCGGCCCATGGGGGTAAAGGCCATCGCAACATGGCTCAACGAGCGCGGTATCCTTCGGCGAGGGCGCAGGTTCTCGACCGGAGGTGTCCACGCGATCCTGACGGCGAGCACCTATCATGGACAGCACTACTTCAATCGCACCGACAGCAGGAACGACCGTCCCCGTCCTCCTTCCGAATGGATACCGCTCGCCGTTCCGGCGATAATCGAGGAGAAGACCTTCAACGCGGCGCAGGCGCTCCTGCAGAGCCGCGCGCCCAAGCGGGTGGCGCCGCGCCTGGTCAACACGCCGACGCTGCTCGCCGGGGTGGCCCGATGCGGCAATTGCGGCGCTGCGTTGATCCAGAACACCGGCAAGGGCGGACAGTATCGCTATTACTGCTGCTCGCGCCGTCTCAAGGAAGGCCCCTTCGGCTGCAAGGGGCTGCGCATGCCGATGGACAAGCTCGACGGGATCGTGATCGGCGAGGTGACGAAGCGGATACTGCATCCGGATCATCTGAAAGAGCTGCTGGAAAACTATCTGCACACGGCGATCGAACGCGAGGATCGCAACCGCGATCGGCTGCGGCAGATGCGCCTGGATCACAAGGAAGCCGAAGCAGGCATCGCCCGGCTGCTGGAACTGGTCGAGAAAGGGCTGATGGATGCCGAGGACGCTTCGATGCGTGAGCGGCTGGTCAATCTGCGGTTCCGGCGCGATGAACTTGCCGAGCAAATATCCGACCTCACCCGTCGCCTCGCCATGGCCGAGCCGGTGATCACGCCCGCCAAGATCGAGAAGCTGGCGCTGCTCCTGCGCGACAAGCTGCATCACGGCCAGCCTGATCTGCGCCAGGCTTATGCCCGGCTGCTGCTCAGCGAGGTGTGCGTGAACGACCGGGAAATCCGCATCAGCGGCTCGAAAGCCGTGCTGGCCCGGAGTGCGGCAGCGGGCGTGGCCAAAACCACGCCCGCAGTTCTCTCTTTTGTTCGAGAATGGTGCACTCGACAGGATTCGAACCTGTGGCCTCCGCCTTCGGGCAGCAGGGGAACAACAAGGAGGAAGGCAAGGCGAAGTCATGTTCCGCAATCGACGTCCTCGCACCGATGTCGTCTGACAGGGGGCAACTTCGCGCGGCATTGCAAGGGGTCCGTGCAGTTGACTGGACACCGCTTGCCGCCGGACTCGATCGTGCCGAGGCTCTGCTGACGGCCTCCTCAACGCCGAGGGAGCAGATCATCTATGTTGTGTCAGATGGCGAAGAGACCTGCGGCGGCGATCCCGTGACCTCCGCCCGACGCATCGACAGCGGTCGCGCGCCGTCGATGCCGCAGGATGGATGGAGATCTGCCCACACCCGTTCCTATACGCGTCAGTTCGCCAAGGCCAGGGCCGGACAACCGTGACCCGTTCATTCAGGCACCTCGATCAGCTTAACCTTATGGGCCGTGCGCCGCCGATGGTCGCTGAAGCGCTCCCCGTTGCGGCTCTCGGTTCGGACACCATTGCGTTTCCAAGGCTTGCAAAGTTTGCAGCCGCTCCGCTGGTTCCGCGACCTTTTTCTTTTGCAATGCATCGAGGTTGTCATCTTTCTGTCGCAAGCGAGGCGCCGTTCGTTTGTTCTTGACTCTCATACATCGTTTTGGATGATTAACCACGACATCCATCGCCCAGGGGGGATCAATACATGACGTTTCTTCGCGCGCTGTTTCAGGCTCTGTTCTGTCATCACGCGGCTGCCGGCGCCGTTCGCGGGGGCAGCGGCCACTTCAACGAACAATGCCACCCCGGCACCTATAACTGAACGGAAAGCGGCCGCTGAAAGCTGGTCGCCTGTCAGGATAGATGACCGCCGCTGCCTGATTTACGGGCCGCGGTTCGGAAAACTGTACCTGCTCTCTGTGGAACGCCTTGGAGACAGGGTGTTTCGCCAGGTGATCGGCTTGTCCGGTCCAGACGACGCAGCACTCGCCGATCCATCCGACCGCGTTGGCTGGTCGCTTGCGAGCCAGGGCGACGATCTTCGCCCTGGGTCCGGATGGCGGATGCGGTTGGCCTATCACCTCCTTCATCATTCGCGTCATGGCCTGCCGTTCAGGCTGAGTGCGAAGCTGATCGGGCTGGCAGCGAGCCGTTCAGCAAGCCATCCGCACGGCGGGCAGAACACGGTAGAAGCGATCGCGCGTGCGGTTGCCGCCACGGAAGATGCCGTCGGATTCTCCGATTGCTATCCTCGCGCCTTGCTTACCGCTTGGCTGGCGCTTGCCGCGGGCAACTCCTGTGTTCTGGCGATCGGTGTGCTGGCGCCGACGCGAAAGTTGCACGCCTGGTGCACGGTCGCCGGTGTCCTGCCGTTCGAGCCGGTGGCAGAGCATTATCTTTATCAACCGGCCTGGACCATCACGCTGCCCTGATGCCGGCCTTTTTTCGCCCAACCACAACGAATGTCGAAATTGGAGACGCCGAACTCGAGGTCCGCACTTCGGTCGCCACCCGGCACGTCACGCTACCGGGCTGCGGCATCACCTATCTGTGCCTCTATGACGATGAAATCGATCAGCGGACCGAACTCTTCATCAGGCGCTTGGCGATGGCCGGCACGGAAGCGATCGCGCCTTATCTTGAACTGACCGACATCGCCTTCATTGTGCGGCATGATGGCAGTTTGTCGGTTATGCGCGGCGGAGCGTGCCCGATTGCACTCTATTACTGCCCAACCGAGAAGGGGCTGCGCTTCACAACCGCCCTGCCCGTCGCGAACACTTCACGCCTTTCCCGGCGTGGAATCATCATGGCCGTCGCCGCAGCGTGCCAGCACTCTTCTTATGAGCCGAACGCTTTCACCGAAACGCCAGTCGCCGGATGGCACCGGGTGCGTCGCGCCTCGATCAACCATTTCGTCGCGAACCGGCTCGAACGCTGCGAACTCATCGATGGACGACCGGTCCGCACAGTGAGCCGGGAAGAGATTGCCGCAGAGGTCCGTGCGGCATTCATGGCGTACGGGAATTCGCAGGCCGGGATCACCAGATCGGTCCTGGAGGTTTCAGGCGGATTCGATAGCACGCTTGCCGCGACCACACTGATGGCGCGGCAGGACATGCACGGCATCTCATCGGTCTATCCCTATTATGAGTTCCGCGACGAGGTCGAAGTGCAAGCGGGTGTCGCTGGAGAACTTGGAATTCCCCGCACTATCCTCGACGGCACAACGCTTTTCCCCTACGCGCCCAGCGACGAGCCTGTGCGCTGGGACGAGCCGTCGGTCTATGTAACCGGCATCCGCCATGCCGAGCAGGTTGCGCGCTTCGCCAGTCGGCACCATGCACAGCGCATCTATATGGGGCATGGCGGGGACCAATGCTTCGCGACGGATCTGACCTCAAGGGAAGGACTTGTCCGCAATCCACCGGGGCGAGGACCGTTTTCAGCGCGAAGCTGGGCCATTGTTTCCGCAGCCACAAAGGCCACTAACGCATCGCCCTGGATGGCCCGGTCAGCCGGCACGTTCGTCTATGACGCGCGGCAGGACCTATGGGTCAAGGAACGATATGGCGTCACCATCAGGACGCCGTTTTCCGATCTGCGCATATTTCAGGCAGGTCAGCTCTGGTCGGAGCACTCGGCGGCAAGGGGCAAGCGGCCCGACAAATCGATCCTGGTGGATGCGCTGGGCAGCTATCTTCCCGACGCCGTTGTCCGGCGGAAGGGCAAGACGGCCTATGACGGCGTTTGGATGCGCGCTTATGAACGCCATGCCACTCATATTGCCGATTGTTTCGATCGCGCCGCCGCCACGCTGGGGCATCTGGGCATTTCCGCAACATGGTTGATTCGCAGGACCCGCGCGCTTGGTGCCTGGAAGCCCGTGTCGGACAGGGAAGTGCTGGCGCTCTACGCGGTCGCGTTCTGGATTCTGGCTTGGGAACTTGACCGACCGGAGGAGCTTTGCTGGGCGCCGTGATCCCGGGTAGCAATATCGAAGAAGAAATTCTGAAACAGCCTGCCGTTCTCCAACCGGTCGCCGAAATAGGCGCTCGCGCCATGGGCGAGATGCGCGTCGAACAGGACCAGGCGGTTATAGATATTGCTGATCCGGTCGATCTCCTCCCAGTGCCCGCGGTCGAATTCCGCATCGCTCCCGAAGGTCAAGGCCATCAGTGCGGCGTCGCTGGACCGTCGGCGCAGACCGCTCCGGCGCCCGCGGAAGAAAGACAGGCCCGCTCCCAGCGGGGCGTCGGGGGTAAGAAACAGGACGCCTGCATAAGACTGACTGTCGGAATGATACGGGATGGCATCGTTGGCGAAGCAAACCTGGAATCGCCCGTTGGCGGTATTGTCGTCCCAATGCGCCAACTGATGACCGAGCAAATCCTCGAACCTTTGGCGATAGGGCGCCAGATGCAGGAAACGCGCCTCGGTACGCAGGCCGGCGCTGTGCATTTTGACATAGGGCTGCCTGAGCGCCGTCGCCCGCACGCCGTCGGGATCTGTCAGAAAGTCATCGACGACGATGATCTGCGGGCCGGTGCTATCAACGACCATTGTTCCTTCCTTCCGCGAGCTACCTCCAAGGTGCCAGTTTATCTTTCGCGTAATCCTCAGACATGCTGACCACGATCGCGTGGTGAAGATTCACCTGAAGCGTTCTTCGAAATACGCATACCACATTCGTTGAAGCGCAGCGGGTTGCGGCAGAGTTGCACAAGCGCGGCACTCGTCCCCTCATCGGGGCGGTGAGCAGGGCTTTCCTTCATATTCATGCCGGTGGAGCTTGTATTCACCCCCGCTCCAGCGAACCACTGGAAAACAGAACCCCGGTCCGCCGACCTGAATGTCGGGAAAATTGTCCGAACCTCTTGTCGCAAGCAACTCGGGAATTCCGATGCCGGCCGTCATAACCTTCCATTGGCCGTTCGGCTGCCGGGTCAACAACTGGAAGCTCAAACCCGACATGCCGAAGCAGATCGCGCCGCCTTCAGTCACGATGACCTCGGGCCGGCCATCACCATTGATGTCTTCGATTGTCCCTATTGCACCGGCCTCATAGGACGCCCCCGCCGGCGGGTCTCCGCATGTGCCGCTTTCCCATTGTCGGCGCTTCTGTACATAGGTGAAACCTGCGGCCTGGAAGATGCTTCGCATCTCTGAGCTAACGCCATCCAAAGAAGCGCCCGAAGTTGACGAGCCGGCAACGGAATTGGCTTCCACGCTTGCCGCCGCGACACGATCAGCGGCGGCTGAAGTGGGCTCCGCCCCGGCTGATGAAGCGGGCGCCGCCAGGGCGATCCTTTCCGGCGAAGTTCCCGCTTCACTACCGCCGCCACCTGCAATTTCCTCACTCGTCGCACTCCGGCCCGATTGGCCGCCACAGGCCGTCAACGCCAAAGCAACCACCAGGGGACCCAGTTTCCGGTCGAAGGATTTTATCATTTGCCCACCTCTGCACTGCTCTACGGCTTTACCGCCGCCTGTCCTCAGTTCCATGACAATAATACTGGCGTTGCCATCAAGCGATTGCCGAACGGCACGACCTCGGCACTGTCGTAAAGGCTCGCCCCGAAGGCGAAAGCGATTTCTGCAGGCCTCGGCGAGCGCTCGCAAACCGACGAAATCGTCGGTCTTAACTGTTGCGCGATCGCGACGCCGAGACAGGTGTCTCAAATCTCCGGCTGAAATCCAGGAACTCTCCACTGATAGCGCCGTCGATTCGCGAGCAACCGCGCCGCCGAGGACTGAAGATTCGTAAACTATTGAAATTGAGGGGGTTTGGTGGAAATTGCTGCTTCCGCGACTGCTTCCGTGGTGGAAATTGCGCTGGAGGCCGCACAAGACGCCTGATTCAAGCGTTTGATTTCTAAGGGGAAATTTGGCGCACTCGACAGGATTCGAACCTGTGGCCTCCGCCTTCGGAGGGCGGCGCTCTATCCAGCTGAGCTACGAGTGCATCCGGTCCCCCTTAGTTGGGGGCTCGAAAATCGTCAATCTGCCGACTGCTTCCGTGGTGCTTCCGCGACGCTTTTGCCTCGAAAAACCGCTTCCGTCAAAATCGGCCTAAAACCCTGTTTCTACGACCTTATTTTCTTCCTCAAACGCCCGAATATCAGCTTGACTTCCGCCTTCGGAGGGCAGCGCTCTATCCAGCTGAGCTATGGGTGCGTAAGGCGTAGAAGCCGTAAGATTTGTGCCGAAAAACGTCAATCCATGATCAAATTCGGCTGTCCGATCACGGTGAGATTTTGGTGAGTTTTTTCGTCCCTTCTTTCTTCAGCCTTCCTAAACCCGCGCAAATCCGGTATAAAATCGCTGCTCTCGCGTCGGACATAAGCCTTCGGAGGGCAGCGCTCTATCCAGCTGAGCTACGGGTGCATAATCGGCCAGCACCCCCGCGCCTAGCAATGCGATGCGCGAACGCCAAGCGCAATCGTCAATGCACCCCCTTCACCCTCACTTCGTACGCTCACATCGCGCTGGGCAATTGCTTTATCTCGCTGCCGTCGGCCTTGTATACCCGCACGTTGAAACCACCGTTGCGCCCGTCGCGCAGCGGGTAGTACGTCAGCGACACCTTCTCTCCGGGCGCCAGCGTGCGCCGGGTCCAGCCCTCGCGACTCAGGTGATTCGGGCTCATCCCCTCGAATGCCCAGCGCTTGCCCTCCCCGTCACGCGCGTAGATGAAGGTGTGCGGGTTGGTCCACACCCAGCGCTCCACCGTCAGATCGTTGAGCCGCACTTCGTCGCCCCAGGCGAACATCGCGGTCGAGTGATGCGCCGCGCCCGCCGCCGTCAGCGCCAATCCGATTGTCCTCGCCATGCCCATCGCTGCCTCTCCTCGCCGGGACGGCTTGCGGGCCCCGTGCCATGCGGGCGATTTTCTCCCACCAAGTTGACAGAATCAAGCTCTATCTTGACTTGTACAATCAAGTCGCCCCACTCTCAGCCGCGAAGACGATAGCCCAAGCGGGCATCGCATTGCGGGGGGAGAGAATATACCCATGGTGAAAGCGACCACGATCGTCGCCGGGCTGGCGCTGGCTCTGACCGGGGCACCGGCTGCGGCCCAGCCTGACGACAGCTTCACGCCTGCGCGCGCCACCGGCTATGCCGATGTCACCGACTGGCCCGACTTCACCGGCGTGTGGAGCCCCGACTGGCGCTATCTGTTCGCCTCCAGAGGTGCGCGGCGCACCTCCAGCCCCGTGCTCACGCGCGAGGCCAAGGCGAAATACGACGCCTTCCTCGAAAAGCAGCGGCGCGAAGGGGTCAACCAGTACCTACAGGCCAACTGCATTCCGCCCGGCATGCCGGGCATCATGCGCCAGCCCTACCCGGTCGAGTTCCTGTTCTCGCCCGGCCGGGTGACGCTCCTCACCGAAACCTACTCGCAGGCGCGCCGCCTCTATCTCGACGGGCGTGCGCTGCCCGAAGATCCCGAGCCTCTGTTCAACGGCACCTCGGTGGGCCGCTGGGAGGGCGATATGCTGGTGGTCGACACGGTCGGCTTCAACCATCTGGTCACCTACCAGAGCGGGATCGAACCTTCGCCCAAGATGCGCATTCACGAGCACTTCTGGCTGGCCGAACCCGATGTGCTGATGGTCCAGACCACGATCACCGATCCCGGCGTGCTGGCACAGCCGCTGGTGAACTTGCAGGCCTTTCGCCGCAAGCCCGACTGGGACATGCGCGAATATGTGTGCGAGGAAAACAACCGGCTGACCGACGAGGAAGGCGGCGCCAACATCGATCTCGGGTTCGACGATGTGGAAGACGACCCGTTCGGCCCGCCGCCGGAGGACTGACTCCGCGGGGCCAACGGCAAGCCCACCGATTCGCACGGGTTTGATCGCTAACGGCTTTTCAACCATCACGGGCATAGGCTGGCCTTATGACAGCCGCATCGCCCACTCCTGCCCTCGCCCCGGCCACCGGAGGCCATCCCAGCGGATCGAGCGCCAGCGCCCTGCGCTGGGCGGCCCTCACCGAGGCCGGACAGGTTGTGGCCATGCTGGCAGGCGTGAGCACCGGGCGACCGGGCCGCGAGATCCGGGATTTCCCCGTGCTGTTGCGCGATGCCAAGCCATGGCGGCGCGAGGCCGCCGAGCACGCGCTCGACGAGCTGGCCGCGATGATGGAACCGGGCATTGCCGCGCTGATGGCGATCAACGCTTGCGGTGGTGACTGCCGCCCCGCTGCCGAAGCGCTGTGGGCCGAGTTTTGCGCCGCCCGCGCGGCCTTGCTTGCCATGGCCCCCGCTGCCGGCTCGTTTGGACCGCTGCGCGCCGCCTGAACTTGCCTGCGGGCACATCGTCACTTGACGATGTTCGCATTTCGTTCCAGCATTTGCGAATGATCGAATCGCTCTCCAAGTCCGCTCCGCCACCTGCCGCCGATGGCGAGATCGCACCTGCCCGCGCGCGTGAGGTCTGTCGCGGAATCGGCCGCCTGTTTGCGCGCAACGGAATCTGGGTGCTGCCGGAAATGCCGCTGCGCAACGGACGGCGGGCCGATCTGATGGGGCTCGATGCCAAGGGGCGGATCGTTATTGTCGAAGTCAAAGTGGCGCGGGCAGACCTGCTCGGCGATGCCAAGTGGCCCGACTATCTCGATTTCTGCGACCGGTTCTACTGGGGCCTGCCGCCCGAGCTGGATCGCGCCTGCCTCAATGGCGAGGATTTCCGGCCCGACATGTGCGGCATCATCGTGGCCGATGGCTACGATGCGGAGATCGTGCGCCCCGCTCCCAGCCACCCGCTCGCCGCCGCACGGCGCAAGGTCGAGGTGGAGCGGCTGGCGCGCACCGCCCTGCGGCGGCAGCTGGTCGCGCTCGATCCGCATTGCGCCGGGTGGGACGAATAGAGCGCGGGCCATCTGTCGCCCGCCGCTGCGGGGTGCTAGAGCCTGAGCGTGACCTTCGACGTTACCTCCGCCATTATCCTGTCCACGCTTGCGATGACGGCGATCGTGGCCTTGCGCTATCTCGCCACCAGCGGGATCTTCGCGCTGGCAACGGCGCGGGTGCGGCCCGGCCACTATGCCGGGCGCGGAGCGCAGATTCGCAAGGAAATCGGCTGGTCGCTCGCCTCGGCCGCGATCTACGGCATTCCCGCCGGCGTGGTCGCCTGGGGCTGGCAGGAGCACGGCTGGACCCGCATCTACACCGAGGTCGGCGCCTATCCGCTGTGGTATCTGCCGCTCTCGCTGTTCCTCTATCTCTTCGCGCACGACACCTGGTTTTACTGGACGCACCGGCTGCTGCACGTGCCGCGCTGGTTCCGCATCGCCCATGCCGTCCACCATGCCAGCCGCCCGCCCACCGCCTGGGCGGCGATGAGCTTCCACCCGATCGAGGCGCTGACCGGCGCCTTTGTCATCCCGGTGCTGGTGTTCGTGCTGCCGATCCACGTCGGCGTGCTCGGGCTGGTGCTGGCGATCATGACGATCATGGGCGTGACCAACCACATGGGCTGGGAGATGTTTCCGCGCTGGCTCGTTCATTCACGCTTAGGCGACTGGCTGATAACGGCCAGCCACCATCACGTTCACCACGAGGCTTACCTGTGTAACTACGGCCTCTACTTTCGCTTCTGGGATCGCTTGTGCAAAACCGACAAAGGCCTCTCCTCGCCCTGACCGCTCTCGCTCTGGCGGCCCTGCTCGCTGCCCCGGCCATCCCGGCCGAGGGCGGGGTGTCGGTCGATGTCACCGTCACCGGCCTGCGCAACACCAAGGGCCGCATCATCGCCTGCATGACCAGCGACGAAAGCCGCTTCCCGCGCTGCCGCGACGCGGGCGGCTCCTACAAGGCCAATGCCGCCGCGGCGGACAACGCGGTGCTGCATTTCACCGGAGTCGTTCCGGGCACCTATGCCATCGCCCTGCTCCACGACGAGAACGAGAACGGCCGCGCCGACCGCGCGCTGACCCTGATCCCGCGCGAGGGGTTCGGCTTCTCGCGCGATGCGCCGGTGCGGATGGGCCCGCCCAGGTTCGAGGATGCGGCCTTTACGGTGGGCGCGGCTCCGATCACGCAGACCATCCGCATGCGCTACATGCTTTAGCTATCGGTGCCGAGCGCGCGGGCAGCATTTGCCTAAAATGCGCAACTTTACCGATAATTTACCATGTCGCGCCAGAACAGCCCCTGCCAAAACCAAGCAAAGGGCCATCGGCATGGATACGTTCCGCAGCTCGGGTAACAACTACGAGGGCTATTTCGAAGGCGCCGACGAGCATTTTCTCGACGAGCCTTACGATACGCCGCCGCCCGCCATCGGCAACAACGAACGCCGCATGCAGGTGCGCGCGTACAATTTCTGGGCCAGCCAGCTCGGCGACGGGCACCTCCCCAACATCGCCAGCCTCGACCCGACCAATGTCGCCGATTTCGGCGTCAACGCCGTGCTGCTCGACTTCTCCGACGGCAGCGACGACCCGCGCGTCACCTTCCTTGGCGCAGCGCTTGCCGAGGAATGCGAGGTAGGCACCCGCGACATCCGGCGCCTGTCCGACGTGCCCTCGCGCTCGCTGCTGAGCCGGATCACCGACCACTACATGCAGATCATCGCCAATCAGGCGCCGATCGGGTTCGAGGCCGAGTTCGTGAATCAGCGCGGCAGCTCGATTCTCTATCGCGGCATCCTGCTGCCCTACACCGGCGACAACCAGACGATCACCCATATCTACGGGGTCATCAACTGGAAGGAGCTGGCCGATCAGGCCATGGCCGACGAACTGCTGCTCGAAATCGAGCAGGCTATCGAGCCTGCGCTGCGCCAGCGCTCCGAACATTCGCCGCTGGGCGACTGGGCCGATGGGCCGGGCGCTGCCGGCGCCCACGCCGAGGTGCACGATCATGCGCAGGCCATGGGCCTCGCCGACTGGCTCGCCCGCGCCCGCGAACAGGCCGCCCAGGCCTGCGAGCGCGAGGATCGCACCCGTTCCGCCTTGTACGATGCCGTAAGCCGCGCCTGGGACTTCGCTCTCGCCGCCGCCGCGGCGCCGGAGGAATTTGCCGAGATGCTCGACGATGCCGGGATGACGGTGCAGAAGCGCGCCCCGATGACGCCGATCGTCAAGCTCGTGTTCGGCGCCGGATACGACAAGACCCGCATCACCGAATATGCCGCCGTGCTCGCCCATGCCCGGCGCAACCGGATGCCGCGTGGCAGCCTCGCGGCTTTCCTGCGCGAGGCCGAAGGCGGCCTGAAGGGCGTGGTGGCGATCGAGCGCAGGCTGCGCCGCGAGGACGCGGGCAAGCCCGATCACGCCCCGCGCAGCGCACCGCGCAAGGTCATCGCCCGCAGGCTGCGCGAAATCGCGCCCCGCAGCCTTGCCGCACTCGCCCCCGAAGGTGAGGAGTTTGCGCTCGTCATGGTCCGCCGCAGCGGCGATGGCAGTGTCAGCATGCTGGGCGAAGTGCCCAACGACGTGGCGCTGGTGGAGAAGGCCGCGCGCCGTCTGCTGGCGTGACCGGGCGGCGTCCGGGCGCAAGCTTCAGTTTGCGTTCAGCCGCCGGATCGCTACCCCTGTGCAATCCATGCGCCAGATTGCTCGCCCCTTCGCCCGCCTGATCGCCCATTCGATGGCCGCCTTCGCCGCGCTTGCGCTGGCGTCGCAGCCGGTCGCCGCGCAAAGCGTGCTGCGCGATGCCGAGACCGAGGAACTGCTGCAGGACATGCTTGACCCGCTGCTCGAAGCGGCGGGGATGAATCCGGGGCAGGTCGACGTGGTCCTGCTCAACGACAGTTCGATCAACGCCTTCGTCGCCGGGGGCCAGCGGATCTACGTCCACTCCGGCCTGATCAACGCCGCCGACAGCGCCAACGAGGTGCAGGGCGTGCTCGCCCACGAGCTGGGCCATATCACCGGCGGCCATATCAACCGGTTCTCCGAAGGGGCCTCGAAGGCCACCTCGATCACACTGCTGTCCGCAGTGCTGGCGGCGGCGGCGGCCGCGGCGGGCGGCGGCGAGGCGGCGATGGGCGTGCTGGCTGCCGGGCAACAGGCAGCGATGGGCTCGTTCCTCGCCTTCAGCCGGGTGCAGGAAGCCAGCGCCGATGCCGCCAGCGTCGGTTACATCAAGTGCGCCGGGATCAGCGGCGATGGCGCGGTGGCCTTCTTCCGCAAGCTGCAGAACCTCGAATATCGCCAAGGCGTGCGCCAGGGCGGCGATGCCGAATTCGCCCGCTCGCACCCGCTCACCGGGGATCGTATCCGGCGGCTCGAAGAAACGCTCGCGTCCGACACGCCCTCGGATCAACCACCAGCCGATCTGGTCACCGTCGTTACCGAAGGGGTCGATGACAGTTCGCACGACGAGGTCATCCCGCGCGGCCCGGCCACCTGCCGCAGCGCGCCGCAGCCGGCAGCGGAAACCGCCGCACTCGAAGCGCGCTATGCCAAGGCCAAGGCCAAGCTGTTCGGCTACCTCGCCGAGCCCGCGCGCACGCTCACCTTCTATCCGGTCGGCACCGACAGCGAACCGGCGCACTATGCCCGCGCCTATGCCTATCACAAGGAGGCGCTGGTCGATCAGGCCCTGGCCGAAACCGATGCGCTGATCGCCGCCGAGCCGCACAATCCCTATTTCCTCGAACTGAGGGGCCAGATCCTGCTCGAATCGGGGCGTGTGGCCGATTCGCTGCCACCCCTGCGCGAGGCCACCCGGCTCACCGGCGCCAACCCGCTGATCGCCGGAATGCTCGGCCATGCCCTGATCGCGACCGACGATCCGGCCAACCTCGACGAGGCCGAACAGGTGCTGCGCGCGGCGGTGGGGCGCGACCGCGAAAACCCCTTTGCCTGGTATCAGCTCGGCATCGTCTACGGCAAACGCGGTGACATCCCCCGTGCCCGGCTCGCCAGTGCCGAACAGCAGATCATGTCGGGCAATCCGCAGCTCGCGCTCAGCAGCGCCGAGGCCGCCGAAGCCCGCCTGCCCGTCGGCAGCCCCGACTGGCTGCGCGCGCAGGACATCGCACTGCAGGCCCGCGCGCAGCTTGAACGCGCCCGCGACCGCAGTTAGGACCGCAGCCATGCGCTGGTTACTCACCCTTGTCATCGCCCTCGTCGGCGGCTTTGCCGGCGCCGCCCTGTGGCAGTTCGCCGGGGTCGGCCCCAATCCCACCCGCGAATATCTGCTCGCCAATCCCGAGGTGCTGCCCGAGGCGATCGAGGTGCTCAACCGGCGCGAGACGCTGGCCAAGGTCGAGCCCTTGCGCGACGAGCTGGAGGCCCCCTTCCCCGGCGCGATGCTCGGCAATCCCGATGGCAAGGTGACGCTAGTCGAGTTCAGCGACTATGCCTGCGGCTATTGCCGCCAGTCGATGGACGACGTGATGGCGCTGATCGCGGCCAATCCCGATCTCAAGGTGGTGATCCGCGAGTTCCCGATCCTGTCCGAAGGCAGCGGGGCCGCCGCGCGCATGGCGCTCGCCGCCGCGCAACAGGGCAAGTACGCCGCGTTCCACGATGCCATGTTCGCCAAGGACGGGCCGAGCGAGGAAAACATCGCCGCCGCCGCGCGCGAAGCCGGGGTCGACATCGCCAAGGCGCAGGCCGCCATCGACGGCGGCGCGTTCGAAGGGCAGTTGCAGAACAACATGTTCCTCGCCCAGTCGCTGGGCTTCTCGGGCACGCCGAGCTGGATCGTGGGCGATCAGGTGCTCAACGGCGCGGTCGGCATCGACAAGATTTCCCAAGCCATCGAAGCCGCCCGCAAATCGTGAGTCGGACGCTGGCCAGGCACATATCGTCGCAAGGCTGACACGCGGGCTCTTGCAGGAGGCCAAATTCGGCTAAGATGAGTATATGGCAATGCTGCCGTTCCAACCCACGCCGTTCTTCCATGACAAGAACCGGGCATTCTGGCGTCTGCAGCTGATCGGCTGGGGCGGCGCGATGGCGTTGCGTTCGGCCACCGCCATCACCAACGAACGGCCGCCCGAATTCCTCGTCTCGGTGCTGATCGCCACAGTCACGGGCTTTTCGATCAGCCTGATCCTCTCGGTGGTCTATGGCTATCTGATCAACCGCCGCCCGATCATCACCTGGACCGGCACCATCGTGGTGCTGGCGCTGGCGGTGGCGGTTTCCGCCTTCATCAACGCCTCGACCATCAGCCTGCGCCCCGAAGCCAGCGAGACCGGCTTCCTCAGCCTCGTGCTCGGCCTGCTCTATATCGACATGACGCTGCTCGGCGCATGGTCGGCGCTCTATTACATGATCAACTTCTTCCTCCAGGTGGAGGAACAGACCGACCGGCTCGAACGGCTGGAAGCGCAGGCCACCAGCGCGCAGCTCGCCATGCTGCGTTATCAGCTCAATCCGCACTTCCTGTTCAACACGCTCAATTCGATCAGCACGCTGGTGCTGCTCAAACAGACCGAGCGCGCCAATGCGATGCTCACGCGCCTGTCGGGCTTCCTGCGCCACACGCTGGTGAGCGAGCCGGGCGGCAAGGTCGCCGTAGCGCAGGAGGTCGAGACCCTGCAGCTTTACCTCGAAATCGAACGCATGCGGTTCGAGGAACGGTTGCAGACCGAATTCGCGGTCGATCCGCTCGCCTCGCGCGCGGCCATTCCCTCGATGCTGCTCCAGCCGCTGGTCGAGAACGCGATCAAGTATGGTGTCTCCAGGCAGGAGGAAGGCGCGCGCATCAGCCTCAAGGCCAAGGTGATCGGCGCGCGGCTGCGGGTGTCGGTCTCGGACACCGGGCCCGGCATCCAGAACCTGAACCTTCCCGCCAACGAGCTGACCAAGGTGCCCTCCTCCACCGGCGTGGGCCTCGCCAACATCGCCGAACGTCTGAGCCAGGCCTATGGCGACGACCACCGCTTCGACATCGAGACCCCGGCGGAGGGCGGCTTTACCGTCATTATCGAAATTCCGTTCGAACCGATCGCCAGCAGCGATGCGGTGCGCGACGCCATCCCTTCCCCCCAGCCGCGGCCATCCCCTCCGGCCCCGGCCCAAGCAATCGGAAACCCTGCATGACCATTCGCACTATCCTCGTCGACGACGAGAGCCTGGCCGTTCAGGGCCTCGCCCTGAGGCTCGAAAAATTTGCCGACATCGAGATCATCGAGACCTGCGCCAACGGGCGCGAGGCGATCCGCGCGATCAAAACGCTGAAGCCCGATCTCGTGTTTCTCGATATCCAGATGCCCGGTTTCGACGGCTTCTCGGTGGTGAAGGGGGTGATGGAGATCGAGCCGCCGCTGTTCGTGTTCGTCACCGCCTATCAGGAACACGCGATCCGCGCCTTCGAGGCCAATGCGGTGAACTACCTGATGAAGCCGGTCGACGAGGACAAGCTGGCCGACACCGTCGAACGCGTGCGCCAGCGGCTGGCCGAGAAGCGCTCGACCGAAGAGGCCGAGAAGCTGAAGGACGTGCTGGCCGAGGTCAGCCCCGAGAGCCTCGAAGACCTTGCCGGTGCCGAGGACGATCTGTCCGGGCGCTACGAGAAGATGATCAATGTGAAGGACAAGGGTCAGATCTTCCGCGTCGATGTCGACACCATCGAGCATATCGAGGCGGCGGGCGACTACATGGTGATCTACACCGGCGACAATTCGCTGATCCTGCGCGAAACGATGAAGGATCTGGAGCGCCGGCTCGATCCCAAGGTGTTCCAGCGCGTGCATCGCAGCACCATCGTCAACCTCGACCTCGTGCGGCAGGTGCGCCCGCATACGAATGGCGAGTGCTTCCTGGTGCTCGAATCGGGCGCCGAGGTGAAGGTGTCGCGGAGCTATCGCGATGTGGTGGCGCGGTTCGTGCATTGATGTGTTTTGCGCGGCCCCATCCGGGGCCGCGTCCTCCCGGCTATTCCCTCCGCTTCGCTGCGGGGCCGGTCCGGGCGGGCGGTCGCCCTTGCGGTCGCTGCGCGACCGATAAGCCGCCCCACCCCCGCTCGTCCTGAGCTTGTCGAAGGACTGCCTTTCCTCTTTTACGGAACCACGCCCGCTCACCCTGAGCTTGTCGGACTCGAAGAGGGGCCGCAGGCCCAACGGTCGCTTTTCCTCTTTCCCTCGCGCACAGTTCGCCGCACAGGAACCCCATGGAATTCACACTCGAAGGCTTCGATCTGGAACGTTTCGTCCTGCGCACGCTGGATGAGGACCTTGGCGTGGGCTGGCCCGGCGGCGGCAAGGATGTCACCGCCACCAGCGTGATCCCCGCCGACGCGCGGTTTTCGGGCGTGATGGACACGCGCGACGCCATCGTGGTGGCGGGCCTGCCGATCGCCGCCGCCTTCTTCCGCCAGCTCGACCCCGAGATGGAAATCACGATCCTGCGCGAAGAGGGCGAGCGCGTGCCCGCCGGGGCCGACCTCATGCGCCTCGCCGGCAATGCCCGCGCACTGCTCACCGCCGAGCGCAGCGCGCTCAACACCGTACAGCACCTCTCAGGCATCGCCACCATGACGCGCCTCTATGTCGACGCCATGGGCGAGACCCAGTGCGTGCTGCTCGACACCCGCAAGACGATCCCCGGCCTGCGCGTGCTGGAGAAGTACGCCACCCGCCAGGGCGGCGCGCAGAACCATCGCATGGGCCTGTGGGACGCGGCGATGATCAAGGACAACCACATCCTCGTGGCAGGCAGCGTGGGCGAGGCGGTCGCTCGCGCGCGCGAGGCGGGCATCGAGTCGATCATCTGCGAGGTCGACCGGATCGACCAGATCGAACCCGCGCTGGCGGCAGGCGCGAACCATCTGCTGCTCGACAATATGGATCCCGAGACATTGCGCGCGGCGGTCGGCCTGATCGCCGGGCGGGCCCGGACCGAGGCCAGCGGCGGGATCAATCTCGACACCATTGCCGCCAAGGCCGCGACGGGGGTGGACTACTGCTCTGTGGGCCGCCTCACGCAAAGCGCACCCGCAGCGGACATCGGGCTGGACTTCACGCCTCTATGATATCGCTCGCGGCCAGTCGGCTGCGCCGACGCCTCCGCGGGGGCGGCCTGCCGGCCGACGCGCGGTCGCACTTGCGGGCTGTCTGGGTCAGCCCGAGACTCCCGTTCAATTCCCTCGTCATTGCGAGGAGCGCAGCGACGCGGCAATCCAACTCCTCCCTTGCCCGTTGGAGGCGACGGCTGACAATGGATCGCCGCACGACTGCGTCGCTCGCGATGACGATCGGCCTATTATGCGCACCCGGCATCGCTCAGGCGCAGGCCTACCAATGCTCCATCCCGCGCGGGGCGATCACCCTGCCGCGTGTCACGCCCGACGGCCCGCGCCGCGACATACCCATCACCGGCTACACCCTCGCGCTGAGCTGGAGCCCGGAATTCTGCCGCACCCGCTCCGAGCGCCCGCAAAACGCGCGCCAGTGTTCAGGCCGCGCGGGAAGCTTTGGCCTCATCGTCCACGGCCTCTGGCCCGAGGGCCGCTCAAGCTGGCCGCAATGGTGCGAGGCCAGTCCGCCAGCCGAGCCAGACCGAACTGCGCCAGTCGCTGTGCATGACGCCCGATGCCGCGCTGCTGGCGCACGAATGGGCCAAGCACGGCAGCTGCATGGTCCGCGATCCCGACGCCTACCTGCGCGCAACCCGCATCCTGTGGCGCTCGCTGCGCCTGCCCGATTACGACGCGCTTTCCCGCCGCGACGGCCTCACCGCCGCAGACGTCCGCCGCGCCTTTGCCGATGCCAACACCGCGTTCGAACCCGAGATGGTCGGTCTGGTGCTGAACGAGCGCGGCTGGCTCACCGAACTGCGCCTGTGCTACGGGCGCGACTTCATGCCCACGCGCTGCGACCGGCGGCGACTTGGACCGGAGGACGACGCAAGGGTGCGAATCTGGCGGGGGTTGTAGGCCCGCTAGTCGTCCCGCGAGGGCTGCGTGATGATGGCTTCGGAGGGGTGCTCCTGCATGTGTTGCCGAACGAGGCGCTCCTGCGCTGACGCATTCAGCCATCTCGCGAGGAAACGCGTGCCAAGGCCAAGGGCGATCAGGATCGCGACATTGCCCAGAACAGCCCAGGACCCGCTGAAAAGCGCCGCCAGGATCGCCGTAAACACCACCCCGATGCCCGCCACCAGCACGCCCAGCACCATGCCGATCATGCCCCACTCGGTGTAGGTAAAGGCCAGAGAATAGAGCCACAGGCCCGCGAGAAACACGAAGGACGCCATACCATAGGCAGCCCCGGCAATGGCTCTGGCGGCGGGGATCACCGCGAGCGGAACCATGGCGATGCACAGGACCATCGCGATCCAGAACACATCCGGTATCCAGTTGAGCGCCCAGACGCTGAACTCGGCAAGGCCGAGCAGGAACAGGATCGGAATGGCGAGGATCAGCAGCAGCAACAGCAGGCCTGCTGCCGATCCGCGAATCTCCCTGACCTTGTTCACCAGCATCACTCTCACTCCTGTAAACCTTGCGCCAGTCTGGCCAAGTCACCGCCGCCCGGCAAAAAACCCGCGCAACAGTTCCGCCGCCTCGGCTTCGCCCACACCGCTGACCACTTCGGGCCGGTGATGGCACTGCGCCTGCGCGAACACCCGCGCGCCGTGCTCGACCCCGCCGCCCTTGGGATCGTTCGCGCCATAGGTCAGCGTGGCGAGTCGCGCGTGGGCAATCGCGCCCGCACACATCGCGCATGGCTCCAGCGTGACGAATAGCGCGCAGTCTTCCAGCCGCTCCTGCCCCAGCGCCTCGGCGGCGCGGCGAATCGCTACGATCTCGGCGTGGGCGGTCGGGTCATTGGTGGTGCGCGTGAGGTTGTGCCCCTCACCCACGATCTCGCCGCCCTTGACCACCACCGCACCCACTGGCACTTCGCCCACAGCGGCAGCTTCTCCAGCCAATTCAAGGGCTCGCAGCATCGGCAGGGGCGTGGGCCAGCGGGTCATGGCCACGGCGCTAGGGCATCGAAAAGCGCGCGGCAATATCGCGTTTCGGGTGCCATTTTCTTGACGACCCCGCCAAGGCTATGTATGCGCGCGCCTTTCCCAGCCTAGTTGCTGATTCACTGAAACCGTTTCGAACGAGAGATTTCGCCATGTCGCGCATCTGCGAACTTACCGGCAAGGGCCGTCAGGTCGGCCACAATGTGAGCCACGCCAACAACAAGACCAAGCGTGTGTTCCTGCCCAACCTGCAGAACGTCACGCTGATCAGCGAGAAGCTGGATCGCAGCTTCAAGTTCCGCGTTTCGACGCAGGGCCTGCGCTCGGTTGAGCACAACGGCGGCCTCGACAACTGGCTGCTGAAGACCAAGGACGAGAAGCTCTCGACCAGTGCCCAGAAGGTGAAGCGCGAGCTGAAGAAGGCCATCGCCGCAGCGTAACCGCTGCGCGATTGCCCGTTAGCTAGCGGCCCGCAGGCGATTGCGCCTCGCGGGCCGTTTGCTTGCCCGCATTCCCTTCATAGCGATCCCGTCAGCCGCCATAGGCATAGCGCAGCTTCAACAGCAGCGTGCGCTGGAGCAGTGACAGGTTGTCGTCCGCGATCAGCCACACGGTCGCCACGCCATCGCCGTCCGGCTCGATCGCCATCCCCTCGTAGTTCTCGCGAAGACCCGCGCCATCGATCCGCGCCAGTTCGGTGAGCGGCCAGGGCTTGCCTTTGCGAATCGCCGCAGGGTCGGCCACCATCAGCAGGCTGGCAAAGGGCGGCCACGCCAGCTGCAGGTCGCGAAACAAAATCAGCACCCGGCCATCGGGCAGCTGCGCCATGTCGGTCGGCAGAAACTCGCCCGGTGGCATGATAATGAACTTGAGCGGCTCATCGCTCGTCAACGGATCGCCCGCGAACAGCAGGCCATCCCCGCCCGCCTCGGCCAGCACGATGAAGCGCCCGTCGCTCAGCCGCACCATCGATTCGGGGCCGGAATTGCTCTTCCACTTGTCCATCGCCCTGGGCTGAACGAACTGCGAGGTGCCGTTGGGAGAATAGCGGCGAATCGCGTTGTGGTTCTCATAGCCCATCCAGATCGTGCCGCTGGCCGGATCGGACGTGACCGATTCGACGTCCTGCGGATCGTGCAGCAGCGGATCGCGCGGGAACACGGCGGTCAGCGCAGGGGCGCTGCCGGCGAAGGGCGGGCGCGGCAGGCGGGCATAGGTACCGCGATCGGAATAGGCGATGAAGCCCGCGCCCTCCGGGTCGATCCGCAGGGCCGAATAGCCGCCGAAATCCGGGTTGGGGTTGGCGACATTCCACGCCCCTGCCAGCGTCAGGCCATCGGGCCATCCTTCAGGCTGCGCCACATCGAGCTGTTCGAGCCGCACCAGATCTTGCGCCGCCGCATTCGGATCGTCGCGCAGCCATGTTCCCGGCGCGATCAGCAGCGACAACGCGACCACCAAAGCGAGCCGCTTGATTCGGGGCCTGCGCATGGGGCGGAGGGTCAGCGCGGGGGCAGGAACAGCAGCGGATCGAGCCGCGCGAGGTGCCACTTGATGCTCCAGTGCAGATGCGGACCCGTCGCACGGCCACTCGCGCCGATCAGGCCGATGGGATCGCCCTGCCTGATCATCTGCCCCTCGGTCACGTCGATGCGCGACAGGTGCAGGAAGGCCGAGTTGAGCCCGTCGCCATGATCGATGATGACCAGATTGCCTTCGAGGCTGAACGGCTGCGTGGTCGCCAGCGTGACCTTGCCCGAGGCAGGCGCCACCACCGGCGCACCGGCACCGCCCGCGATGTCGAGCCCGGAGTGATAGCTGCCGGGTTCGCCCTGATAGATCCGCTGCGAGCCGAACCGCCCGGAAATGCGCCCCTGCGCGGGCCAGATGAAGTTCTCGCGCCAGCCGTCGACCGGCGAATCGGCAGTGCGCGCGTTCCAGATCGCATCAAGTTCGGGCTGGCGGCGGCGCATGAAGGCCTCCGAGCTTTGCCCGCCGGGACGCAAGGGGGTGTTGACGCGCTCGATCTGCCAGTCGCGCGGGCGCACGGTGATCGTCGCGCTTTTGGTGGTGCCGTCGGCCAGCGTAGCGGTGAGCCTCGCCTCGGGGCCAGCGTCACGGTCGAAGGCGGCGAAGAACATGCCATCGGGGTCGAGCGTCAGCGGCACCTCGCCGAGCATGGCCGAAACCGTGCCCGCCGGGGCCTGCCCGCGAATCCAGCCGCCCTGCTCGGTCTCGCCGGCATAGGTGAACTGCGCGGGGCCGCTGGGGGTTGGGGTGGGCGTGGGAGCAGGAATCGGTGCAGGGGCTGGAGCTGGTGCCGGTCGCTGCGCCGCCCGCGCGGACTCAACCGGCTCGGCGGCGGGGATGCAGGCGGCGGTGAGCAGCGCAGCGCCGCTCAGCATGGCGGCGGCGGCAAGCCTCACAGGTCTTCGAGCGCGCGGCGTGTGGAGAGTTCGGCGGAGGCATAGGGCTCCTGCCGCTCCACGCTCCAGTAGGTCAGCGCGTCGAGCGGGATCGCCTCGCCGCTCATGGCGCAAACCACGAAATGGCCGGGCTTCACCACCCGAAAGTCGTTCGGCCCATAGATCAGCGTGGCCGCGCGGTGCGAAGGGGTATCCGATGACATCAGCATGGAGCCTCATGTAGGGGCAGGGGCGGGTCAAAGCAATTTGGGTTGGCCCGGCGGTGAATCTTTTGCGGCGGACGGCCGTGGTTTCGGTTTCTTCACCACTCCGGTCACCACATCGAGTGTGCCGTCGGCGAACTTGAGCGTCAGCACCGGTTCGCCCGCCGCCACATCGCGCGATGATATGGCCCGGTGGCCCGGCGCGCTCACCAAGGCATAGCCGCGCGCCAGCGGCGCTTCGGGGTTAAGTTGCTGCAGGAGGCGGTCCAGCCCGGCGAGGCGCTGGGTGCGGTCTGCCTGCGCGC